>NZ_JBTSWB010000005.1:0-260000 GCF_054602315.1 Bradyrhizobium cedriense
GCTCAATCCGCCGCCATTCCGCATCGCTGAGCCAGTAGACCTGCTTTGCCATTCAAGCCTCCCTTCCACTGAGAAGCTTGAATCACAGCCGAATTCCGGATGGAATCCCTATTGAGTACAGACCCTAGAGCGTTTTCGAGCGAAGTGGATACCGGTTCGCGTCAAGAAAACGCGACAAAATAGGAATCCAGAGCCCCGTTACGATTCCATCGGAACGGGAAAGTCTCCAGGCCAAGGTCGTCGGTTCGTCAGTCCGAACGCGCAACACGTCAGCCCGGAATCCGTCGATCCACGTTGTCCGGGACAGAACACTGTCCGCGGCAAAATGGATTCCGGGTTCGATGCTCCGCATCATCCCGTAATGACGGGAGTTACTTTCACCGCGCGATGTCGTAACTCTCCGCCATGAACTACCGTCATGCCTTCCACGCCGGCAGCTTCGCCGATGTCATCAAGCACATCGTGCTGGCGCGCATCCTCACTTATCTGCAGGACAAGCCGGCTGCCTTCCGCGTCATCGATACCCATGCCGGCGCCGGGCTCTACGACCTCGACAGCGACGAGGCGCGCCGCGGAGGCGAATGGCTGACCGGCATCGCGCGGCTGATGCAGGCACGCCTGTCGAACGAGACCGTTGCGCTGACGAAGCCCTATCTCGACATCGTGCGCGCCTTCAATCCGAAGGGCGAGCTCAAGGCCTATCCGGGCTCACCGTTGATCGCCCGCGGCCTGCTGCGTCCACAGGACCGCCTCGTCGCCTGCGAGATCGAGCCGAAGGCGCGGAAAGCGCTGATCGACGTGCTGCGCCGCGACGAACAGGCCCGTGTGGTCGATCTCGACGGCTGGATGGCGCTGCCGGCCTTCGTGCCGCCGAAGGAGCGGCGTGGCCTCGTGCTGATCGATCCTTCCTTCGAGGCGAAGGACGAGTTCGAACGGCTCGGCGAAGCCTTCTCGGCCGCCTTCGCGAAATGGCCCACCGGTATCTACGTAATTTGGTATCCGGCCAAGAACCGGCGCGCCACCGACACGCTGGCCGAAACGGTCGCGCGGCTCGCAGCTGCAGCGAAACCGCCCGGGAAATGTCTGCGCCTCGAATTCAGCGTCGCGCCGCAGACCGACAGCGCCGTCCTCACCTCCACCGGGCTCCTGATCGTCAATCCGCCCTACACGCTGCACGGCGAGCTCAAGACCATCCTGCCCGAACTGGAGATGCCGCTCGGCCAGGGTGGAGCTGCCAGATTCCGATTGGAGATGCCGAGGCCTTAACGCTCCGGCATTCTTGGGAAAAATATGCAGGAACGGTAGTCAATCTGCGACGAACCGTATTATGCTGTTTCCGTGACTGGCTTTACGTTCCGCTTCCGCGAATGGTTGCGGCGGAGTGAAGGCCTAAGAAAGATCCGGTCGGACCGATGAGGTTCGTCCAAGGATGGCCAGCTCCCGGGCTCCGTAAGGCCCGGTCATGTCGTGACGTGAGTCTGCGTCGCGACGGAGGAGCAATGAGGGGGAGTTTCCCGATGGCCATGACGGGAACGGTCAAGTTCTTCAACGGCGAGCGCGGCTACGGCTTCATCAAGCCGGACGACGGCGGTCGAGACGTCTTCGTTCACATCACCGCTGTGGAGCGGGCGGGACTGAAGGACCTTGCCGAAGGACAGCGTATTACTTTCGAGGTCGAGCCGGACAAGAAGGGGAAGGGGCCGAAGGCGGTCAATCTGGTGATCCTCTCCTAAGGCGAGATGCGATCGGGATGTATCGTCAACGCGCTTCAGGCTGTGGGTTGAGCACGATCCTTCCGGAAAACCGCTGCGCAGTTTTCCCGATCATGCCTTGGCGAGCCTGACGCAAAAAAAATCCCGGCCGCGAGCGACCGGGAGGCTGGTTCGGTATTTTCTTCTCGAGATTGTCAGAAGCGATAGTTCACGCCTGCGCGGACAACGCTGGCGCTGTAGCCGTTTGACACGCCTGTGATTGCGAACTGACTCGTCGACAGATCGATGTAGAGATATTCGAGCTTGGCGCTCCAGTTCGGCGCAAGGCCGACTTCCGCGCCGGCACCAATGGTCCAGCCCGCGGTGGTGTGCGACTCCGTCCAGCCGAAGGTCTGCCCGCGCAGCTCGCCGAAGGCGAGGCCGGCTGTGCCGAAGAACAGCACGTTGCTGAACGCATAGCCCGCGCGGCCGCGCAGGGTGCCAAACCACGGGTTGGAGAATTTCCACGGCGCGAAGGTGTCGTCGGCACCGGTCGCCTGGATGTCGCCCTCGACACCGAACACCCACGGGCCATTCTGGAAATTATAGCCGGCTTGCACACCACCGACGAAGCCCGACGGCTTCGAGGGGTTGTTGTCGACCGAACCCCATTCATAGCCGATGTTGCCACCGAGATACGGGCCAGCCCAGCTATAGGCATTGAGCGGCTGATTGACGGTATAGGGCGCACGCTGCCCGTAACTGAGATCGGCGGCCTTTGCCGAAGCTGTCCAGCCGGCTGCAACCAACGCGGCTGCGCCCACAACGAGCCTCTTCATCACACACTCCAACGCAACTGCCGCAACCCGTTGCGATGATCCGCGCCGCCGCGCCGACCCCGTCGCAAGGTTACGGAACCCAGAACTTTTCGCGTAGGATTTATCGAGAGTTTTAAGTTAAAGGGCTGTTAAGCCGGGTTACTGCGCTGTTAACAGGCTTAAGCAAGCGTTACCGGGAACCCGGCGCCCATCCTGTGCGTGGCGCATGGCCGGAACTTCAAATCGGCACCCCCAGCGCCTAAATTCACACCATGGTTCACGATTCCTCCGACAATCCGGACGACCACGCGCGTAAGTCACCGCGGGCGGCTGCGAGCGACGCGCCTCCCGAGCTGGCAGCGCCGGACGTCGATCCCGCGGCAGCAGGCGCCGACGACGAGGACGAGGCGCTCCTGCCGGATATCCTCGAAGAGAGCGGCTCGATCGGCGGGGAGCCGCTGGCGATCGGCCACGAGGCGATCGAGCGCGCGGTCCGGCTCGCTCCCACCTCGCCCGGCGTCTATCGCATGCTCAATGCGAACGCCGACGTGCTCTATGTCGGCAAGGCCAAGAACGTCAAAAAGCGCCTGTCCAGCTACGCGCGCCAGAGTGCGCCGCAGCCGGCGCGCATCCTGCGCATGATCGCGGCCACCGTGACCGTGGAGATCGTCTCGACCACCACCGAGACCGAAGCGCTGCTGCTGGAAGCCAATCTCATCAAGCAGCTGCGGCCGCGCTTCAACGTGCAGCTGCGCGACGACAAGTCGTTTCCCTACATCCTGATCACCGGCGACCATTGGGCGCCGCAGATCCTCAAGCATCGCGGCGCGCAGAGCCGGCCCGGGCGTTATTTCGGCCCGTTCGCATCCGCCGGCGCCGTGAACCGCACCATCACCGCCCTGCAGCGCGCGTTCCTGATCCGCTCGTGCACCGACTCCTTTTTCGAGAGCCGCACAAGGCCCTGCCTGCTCTATCAGATCCGCCGCTGCGCCGGCCCTTGCACCCGCGAGATCGATTTTCCGGGCTATACGACGCTCGTCCGCGAGGCGAGCGACTTCCTGTCCGGCAAGAGCCACGCGGTGAAGCAGGAGCTTGCTGGAGAGATGGAGAAGGCGGCCAATGAGCTCGAATTCGAGCGCGCCGCACTCTACCGCGACCGCCTCGCCGCGCTGTCGGCGATCCAGTCGCAGCAGGGCATCAATCCGCGCACGGTCGAAGAGGCCGACGTATTCGCCATCCACCAGGAGGGCGGCTTCTCCTGCGTCGAAGTGTTCTTCTTCCGCACCGGCCAGAACTGGGGCAACCGCGCCTATTTTCCGCGTGCGGAAAAGACGTATACGCCTGAGGAAGTGCTCGGCTCGTTCCTTGCCCAGTTCTACGACGACAAGCCGCCGCCGAAGAACATCCTGCTCTCGCACGAGATCGAGGAGTGCGAACTGCTCGCCAATGCGCTGTCGATCAAGGCCGGGCACAAGGTCGAGGTCACTGCGCCCAAGCGCGGCGAGAAGAAGGAGCTGGTCACCCACGCGCTGACCAATGCGCGCGAGGCGCTCGGCCGCAAGCTCGCGGACACCGCGACGCAAAGCCGCCTGCTGGACGCCATGGCCGCGACGCTGAACCTGCCGCACCCGCCCAAGCGCATCGAGGTCTACGACAACAGCCACATCCAGGGCACCAATGCGGTCGGCGCCATGATCGTCGCGGGGCCCGACGGCTTCGTGAAGAATCAGTACCGCAAGTTCAACATCAAGTCGGAAGGGCTGACGCCCGGCGACGACTACGCCATGATGCGCGAGGTGCTGGAGCGCCGCTTCAAGCGCCTGATCAATCCGCCCGAGGATGGGGCAGCCACGAAGGACGACGACTTCCCGCAATGGCCGGACCTCGTGATCATCGACGGCGGCCGCGGGCAGCTCAACGCCGTCCGCGAGATCTTTGCAAATCTCGGCCTGACCCAGGTGTCGCTGATGTCGGTCGCCAAGGGGCCGGACCGGGATGCCGGCCGCGAGACCCTGTTCATGCCGGAACGCGAAGCCATCAAGCTCGAGCCGCGCGATCCCGTGCTCTATTTCATCCAGCGTCTGCGCGATGAGGCCCACCGCTTCGTCATCGGCTCGCACCGCAAGCTGCGCAAGAAGGACATCCGCGAGGCCGGTTTGCAGGAGATCCCGGGCATCGGCCCGTCACGCAAACGTGCCTTGCTGCATCACTTCGGGACCCTGAAGGAGATCGAACGGGCCTCGATCGTCGATCTCGGCAAGGTTCCGGGGGTCAGCGCCGAGAGCGCCCGCAGGATTTTCGAGTATTTCCATCCCCAGCCGGGGTGAACTAAAGGGAGTCGTAGTCATATGGTCGTCGCATCCCGCGTCCCATTTGGGAGCGGGACGGTTGACCTTCAGGCTCGAGCGGTATTGGTAGGACGGATGAACATCGCCACGACACGAGGGACGACCAGCCGCGCGATGTCCCTCCCCAACATTCTGACCTATGGCCGGATCGCCGCGATCCCGGTCGTCGTCGGATGCATCTATGCGCAGTCGATTCTGGATCAGCCGCTCTGGCTGCGCTGGCTCGCAGTCGCCATTTTCATCGCGGCCGGGGTGACCGATTACCTCGACGGCTATTATGCGCGGATATGGAATCAGCAATCGGCGTTCGGCCGCATGCTCGATCCGATCGCCGACAAGTTGCTGGTCGCCTCCTGCCTGCTGATGCTCGCTGCGGACGGCATCATCCACGGCTGGTCGCTGTGGGCTGCCATCGTGATCCTGTGCCGCGAGATCCTGGTCTCAGGCCTGCGCGAATATCTCGCCGCGCTCCGCGTCAGCGTCCCGGTGACCAAGCTTGCGAAGTGGAAGACCACGGTCCAGCTGGTCGCGATCGGCTTCCTGCTCGCGGGGCCGGCTGCCGACCAGGTGGTGCCCGTCGTCTCGATGATCGGTCTGGCGCTGCTGTGGGCCTCGGCGATGCTCACCATCTACACCGGCTACGACTATTTCCGCGCCGGCATCCATCACCTCATCAAGGAGGACGAGGGATGAAGGTGAAATATTTCGCCTGGGTGCGCGAGCGCGTCGGCAAGGCCGAAGAGACCATCGAGCCGCCCGCGGGCGTGCGCACCGTCGAGGAGCTGATCGCCTGGCTGTCCGGCCAAAGCGAGGCTTACGCTCACGCCTTCGAGAAGCCGAAGGTGATCCGCGCCGCGATCGATCACGCCCATGTCAAGCCGGACGCCGCCATCGCGGGCGCCCGCGAGATCGCGTTCTTCCCGCCGATGACCGGCGGCTAGGCCATGACCTCCCCTGTCGCCGCCTGTCCCGTCACCATCCGCATCCAGGAGGACGATTTCGACCTCGCGCGCGAGATCGCGATCCTGACCAAGAGCCGGACCGACATCGGCGCGGTCGTGAGCTTCTCCGGCATCTGCCGGGCCGAAGAGGACAGCGCGAAGATCGCCGCGCTCACGCTCGAACATTACCCCGATATGGCCGAAGAGGAGATCGGGCGTCATGTCGATGAGGCCATCTCGCGCTGGCCGCTGAACGGCGTCACCGTGATTCATCGGGTTGGCCGCTTCCTGCCCGGCCAGAACATCGTGCTGGTGCTGACCGCTTCGCAGCACCGCCAGGCCGCGTTCCAGGCGGCCGAGTTCCTGATGGACTATCTCAAGACGAGCGCGCCGTTCTGGAAGAAGGAAGAGAGCGAAGCCGGCACCGGCTGGGTCGAGGCGCAGGCCCGCGACGACGAAGCCGCCGCACGCTGGACCCGATCCTGATGGCAAAAGCATCGAAAAAGCCCGCGCGCGGCCGCGCCGCGCCAAGACCTGCCAAGGTCGGTCCGGGCGAGCTTCTCACGCTGCTCGATTTTGTCCGCTATGCGGTGAGCCGCTTCGTCGCAGCCGAGCTCGCCTTTGCCCATGGCACGACCGATCCGGTCGCCGAGGCCGCCTTCCTGGTGAGCGAGGCGCTGCACCTCAATCCCGAGCAGTTCGAGACTTTCGTTGGCGCGCGCGTCACGGCCGCCGAGGGCAAGGCCATCCTCGATCTCATCCATCAGCGCGTCACCACGCGCAAACCGGCCGCCTACCTCGTCAACAAGATCTACATGCGCGGCTTGCCGTTCTATGTCGACGAGCGCGTCATCGTTCCGCGCTCCTTCATCGGCGAACTGCTGGAGTCGCATTTCGGCGGCGAAGAAGCCGCCGGCTCGCTGATCGACGACCCCTCGGCCGTCGCGCGCGTGCTCGACCTCTGCACGGGATCGGGCTGCCTCGCCATCCTCGCGGCGCATCATTTCCCGAATGCCGCCGTCGACGCCGTCGACATCTCCAGGGGTGCACTTGAAGTCGCCGCGCGCAATGTCGGCGAATACGGGCTCGAGGACCGGATCACCCTCTATCGCGGCGACCTGTTCGCCCCGCTCGGCGACAACAGATACGACTTGATCATCACCAACCCGCCTTACGTCGATGCCGAAGGCATGGCGGCGTTGCCGCCGGAATGCCGGGCCGAGCCAAAGCTCGCCTTCGACGGCGGTGCCGACGGTCTGGACGTGGTACGCCGCATCCTGCGCGATGCGCCCGATCACCTGACGCCGGACGGCGGGTTGATCTGCGAGATCGGCCGCGGCCGCGAGCTGGTGGACGAAGCCTTTCCGGAACTGCCGCTGCTCTGGCTGGACACCGAAGATTCCGAGGGCGAGGTGTTCTGGATCGCGGCCGCCGATCTCGGCTGATTCAGCACGGCGAGTCACGCTCCGTCGGAACAAGTCAAATACCGCCACGTTCATCCACCGACCAGGTTCTCACTCTCGGAGGATGTCCGCATGCTCGCGCCATCGGGCGAATTGCTGCGCGCCGGCGTGGCGCTCAAGCTCAACCATCTCAAGCGCGCCACGCAGTCATACTTGCGCGACCGCACCAGCCAGGCCACCGGACGCGCGACCTCCTACGCGGTCGCGGCCGGCCTGTTCGCAGTCGCCGGACTGTTCGTGGTCGCGACCTTCTTCGTCGGCCTGATCGCGCTCTACCGCTGGATCGCAATCACCTACGGGCAATTCTGGGGGTTTGGTGCCGTCGGCACAGTGCTGCTGGTACTTGCCGCGATCTGCGTCGGCGTCGCCATGGCGATGATGAAACGGCCGACCAAGGCGATCGTGCCGCTCGCCAGCCGGATGCGGGTTGCGATCGCGACCCCGCGTATCCCGCGCGGAACGGTCAAGCAGGCCGTCAAGGAGGTCGCGACGACGATTCCTCTGGTGCCGCTCGCACCAGGCGAGCGTGGCCACGGCAGCATGGCCCGGGCCGTTCGCACCAACCGGCCCGTGCAGCTCGGCCTGATGCTCGCGGCGATTGGGCTGGCGGGATACACGGCGGCGCGACGAAGGCGTCACGGTCAAAGATTGGACGCCTGAATGCTGGCGCGGCGCCCCGAACAGATCGACTCCTGGCTGCTGGTGGCGGCCACGGCCGTGTTCGTGCTGACGGCGGAGCGCTACTTTCAGGACTCCGGCGTGATCCGGCCGGGGCCTCCGCAAGACCGTCGCAAGGGCGAAGCGAATTCACCGGAAACGCATCCGGCCGGTGCGGCAATGCAGCCCGGCCGGGGCCGCCGGGCGAAAAGTCCGTTCGATATCCCCTGGGCGGGCTGGAAGGATATCTTCTGGCGGACCTATCAGCGTATCGACGAGGATCGCCTGCTCGCGACGGCCGGCGGCGTCGTCTTCTTCGGGCTGCTCGCCATCTTCCCCGCGGTCACCGCGCTCGTCTCATCTTATGGCCTGTTCGCCGATCCCGCGACGATCAGCGCCAACCTCCACACGCTTGCGACCATGCTGCCGGAGGGCTCGTTCCAGATCGTCGAGGAGCAGGTCGCGCGCGTGGTCTCGAACGGCAGTGCGACGCTCGGGGTCACATTCCTCTTCGGGCTGCTGCTTGCGATCTGGAGCGCCAATGCCGGTGTCAAGGCGATCTTCGACGCCCTCAACGTCGCCTATGAGGAACGCGAGAAGCGCAGCTTCATCCGGCTGAACATGGTGTCGCTGGCCTTCACCATCGGCGGCATCGTGGCGCTGCTGTTGATGGTGGGAGCCGTCGTCGCCTTCCCGCTCGCGCTCAATCATCTCGGCATGGCGCCCGAAAGCAAGCTGATCGTGGCGCTGGCGCGATGGCCGCTGCTGTTCCTGATCCTGCTGGTGGCGCTCGCCATCCTCTACCGCTTCGCGCCCAGTCGCGACGCGCCGCGCTGGCAGTGGCTGAGCCTCGGTGCCTTGACCGCCGCGATCCTCTGGATCGCCGGTTCGGCCCTGCTGTCCTGGTACCTCTCGGAATTCGCCAACTACAATGCAACCTACGGCTCTCTGGGCGCCGCGATCGGCCTGATGATGTGGATGTGGATGTCGGCGATCGTCATCATGTTCGGCGCCGAGCTGAATTCGGAGATCGAGCGGCAGACGCTGCGCGACACGACCACCGGGCGGTCGAAGCCGCTTGGGAGCCGCGAGGCCGTCTCGGCCGACACGGTCGGCGCCACCGCGCCATTTTGATCAGTGGCGGTCAGGCCGGAGACCGGCCTGACCGCGTCTCAGGCGCTGTCAGCGCTTGGTGATCACGGCTTCCAGATATTCGCTGTGCACCACGATCGTACCGTCGTCGGCGTGGTTGAACTCCTCGAGCAGCGCCATGAGATCGCGCTTCAGCGCGGCCTGGCCGTTCTCGTCAAGCGCGGCAAACGCCTTCAACGTAGGCCCGTAGAAGGTCTTGAAGATTTCGAGCCAGTGGTCCGGCGAGCGATAGCGGAACACGAACATGCGCGGCTCGGCGGCGATCTCGGAAGCCTGGCTTGCGAACATCTCTTCAAGTCGCGCCGCCGTGCCCCAGAGCGCCGGCGACTTCACTCCCGCGGGCGGCGGCAAGTGCTTGCCGATGGTCTTGAACAGTTGGCCGATGAATCCCTGCGGCGTCCAGTTGGCGAGACCGATCTTGCCGCCGGATTTGCAGACCCGCGCGAGCTCGGAGGCGGCCTTATCCTGATCCGGCGTGAACATCACGCCGAAGGTCGAGAGCACGACGTCGTAGCTGGCGTCGGCAAACGGCAACGCTTCGGCATCTGCCTCGCGGAACTCGACCATGAGATGTTCGGCCGCCGCGCGCTCCTGCCCGCGCTTGAGCAGCGCCGGCACGTAATCCGTGGACGTGACGTCGCACCAGCGCCGCGCCGCGGCCAGCGTCGCATTGCCGTTGCCGGCGGCAACGTCGAGGACCTTGCTGCCGGCGCGCAGGTCGATCGCCTCACACAGCTGCTCGCCGACGATCTGCAAGGTGGTCCCGACAACGGCATAGTCGCCCGACGCCCAGGCGCCGTGCTGGCGCTGCTTGACGGCGGCAAGGTCGGGCTGGGCTATGGGCTGCTTGAGGGCTGCGGATGTCGACATGGGCAATCTCCTGGGGTTGAAAACGCCGGCAGGATAGGACGCATGCGGCTCGCTGGCCTTGAGAGCGGCGTTATTTTACGCTGAGAGCGCCTTGATTTCCGGACGGACAGCCGCGGCGGGCCCGACATCGGCTGCCAGACACTCACTATCCCCTCGAATCAACAATGATGTTAGGGTCTTGCGTGCTTGGGGGGCATGAGGCGCGACCGGTTCGGAACGCGACCCGTGTTTTCCCGGGTGAGGCAGTCAGCTCTTGAGGCGAACGCGCGGCATGATTCGTATTTCGACGATCTTCATCGCCATTTGCATGGTCCTGGTCGCGGCCTCGCTCGGGCTCGTGCTCTATTCGGTCGCCGGCATCACTGGAATGGAATCGGCGATCGTCGCGCTGACCACGCTGACCTTCCTGATCCTCTACAACGCGGTGTCGATGCGGCTGCGCGACCGCAGCGACGTCGGCGGCCAGATCGCCGACCTCTCGCGCGGCACCGCCGACCTCGCTCGGCAGGTAGCCGAGTTCGGCCGCCGGCTTGCCGCGATCGAGGGCCGCATCGCCTCGTCCAATTCGACCAACTCCGACCGCATCCAGTCGGTCATCGGCGAGATCAACGAACTGGGCGGATTGGTCAGGCAGCTCGCCACCACCGTGTCGACCCATGAGGATCTGCTGGCCGGCAACGCGCCGGCTCCCGCCCCGGTCGCGAGGCCCGAGCCAGAGACGCAGATTGATCTGGCTGGCCCCTTAGATGAGAAGCCGGTCGCCCCGCCGCCGCTTTCCGCGCCGCTGCCACGGCCGGCGCCGGCGGTTCAGGCTCAAGCCGCCGGCCCGGTTCAGACCGCCAATGGACGCAACCAGACCCAGCTGCTGGCGACGCTGCGCAATGCAATCGACGAGAACCGCATCGACATATTCCTACAGCCGATGGTGACGCTGCCGCAACGCAAGGTGCGGTTCTACGAGGCGGTGACGCGTCTGCGCGACGAACGCGACCAGCTGATCGCCGCCGAGGAATTCATCAGCATCGCAGAGGCTTCCGGCCTGATCGGACGCATCGACAACATGGTGATGCTGCGCTGCGTGCAAGTGCTGCGGCGCCTGATGGTGCGCAACAAGGACGTCGGCGTGTTCTGCAACGTCGCCGCCTCGACGCTCGGCAATTCCACCACCTTCGCGCAATGCCTCGACTTCCTCGAAGCCAACCGGGCGCTGGCGCCCTCGCTGGTGCTGGAGTTCAAGCAGTCGACGTTCCGCAATCTTGGCCCGGCCGAGACCGAGAATCTCGCGGCGCTCGCCCAGCGCGGTTTCCGTTTCTCGATCGACCATGTCACGGATCTGCGCATCGAGCCGCGCGAGCTGGCCGATCACGGCGTGCGCTTCATCAAGGTGCCGGCCTCGCTGCTGCTGGACCCCCGGCGGGCATCGACCTCGGACATCCACCCGTCCGATCTCTCCGACCTGCTCGGCCGCTTCGGCATCGATCTGATCGCGGAGCGGATCGAGGGCGAACGCGCGGTCGTGGACCTGCTCGACTATGACGTGCGGTTCGGACAGGGCTTCCTTTTCGCGCCGCCGCGGCCATTGCGACCGGAGGGGGCATCTGCTACCGCCGGGGCCCCGTCGAACCAGGCGAAAGACATTCAGGGACCTCATGGCTCCGGCACACCCAGCTCAGGCGCGACGTCCTCTGCGCCTCCGCCACAACGCATCACCGGCAACGCGGCGCTTGCGCGCCGCATCTGATCGGCCACGCACGTCATGACCACGCTGCATTTTGCCGAAGGCCTGCGCGAGCTCGTGGGCGGCGTGGACGTCGTGCTCAGTGACATCTGGGGCGTGGTCCATAACGGGCTGGAATCCTTTCCCGAAGCCTGCGAGGCGCTGCACACCTATCGCAGCCGCGGCGGTACGGTGATCCTGATCACCAACGCGCCACGCCCGGCCGACTCCGTGCAGCGGCAATTGCGCAAGCTCGGCGTCCCCGATGAGACTTACGACGCGATCGTATCGTCAGGCGACCTGACGCGGCTCTATGTCGCCGAACATCCCGGCCGCAAGATGTTCTGGCTAGGCCCGGAGCGCGACAGCTCGATCTACCGCGGCCTCAATGCGGTGACGGCGCCGCTGGAGGAAGCCGATTACATCGTCTGCACGGGCCTCTTTGACGACGAGACCGAGACGGCGGAAGACTATCGCGGCATGATGCTGAAGGCGCGCGAGCGCAAGCTGACGCTGGTCTGCGCCAATCCCGACATCGTGGTGGAACGCGGGGACCGGCTGATCTATTGCGCCGGCGCGATCGCGGAGCTCTACCGCGAGCTCGGCGGCGAGGTGATCTTCTACGGCAAGCCGCACCGGCCGATCTATGAGCGCGCGATGGCGCTCGCCGGAGAACGCCAAGGCTACCAGATCGATCGGAAAAAGGTGCTGGCGATCGGCGATTCCGTCCGCACCGACCTGACCGGCGCGCGCGAATTCGGCATCGACTGCCTGTTCGTGACCCGCGGCATCCATGCCGAGGAGTTCGAGGGCCTCGACCAGCTCGACCCGAATTCGGTGATGGAATTGTTCGGCCACCCCCCGAAGGCGCTGATGCGCGAATTGAAGTGGTAGAGAGCCGGCCGAGCGGGCCCCCCAGCTCAGATCAATTGCTGACGGCTGAGAGCCGTCATTGCCGGGCTTGACCCGGCCATCCACGTCATTCTTTGCGGATCCCAGAACGTGGATGCCCGGGACAAGCCCGGGCATGACGATCACAATGGAAGATTGTTGTCTGGCGAAGAGCGCCCTACGCGCTCGCCATGTCCGGGAAGACCGCCTCGATCTTGGTCTTCAGCGTCGCCGCGTTGAACGGCTTGACGATGTAATTGTTCACACCGGCCTTCTTGGCCGCGATCACGTTCTCGGTCTTCGATTCCGCCGTGATCATGATGAACGGCGTGGTGGCGAGGTTCGGATCCGCGCGGACTTCGCGCAGGAGATCGTAGCCCGTCATCGGCTCCATGTTCCAGTCGGAGATCACGAGCCCGTACTTCTTGCCGCGCATCTTGTTCAACGCTGCCGAACCGTCGCTGGCATCATCGATGTTCTCGAAGCCAAGCTGCTTCAGCAGATTCCGGATGATACGGATCATGGTGCTGTAGTCATCCACCACTAGAACCGGCATCGACAAATCAACCGCCATCTCGACTCCCCCAACGCAAACCCAGGAATAATTAGGACCGGACCTGCCTGGCCGGAGCCCGGCAGTTCCACGTCTCAAGGACTAGCATCAAGGCGTTAAACAGCGCGTTAACTGCGGACGCCCCCAAAGGACTGAAATCGCGCGTTCAATGTCTGCACTCCCACCGCTTGACTTCGTCGGGCGGGTCGAGCCACGGTCCGGGCCGGTCCTGCCCCTTCGAGAATTCCCCTGATGGCCCCGCCTTTTACCGTTATCCGCGACACGACGCCGGATTCCGCGATTCCGAGGGGTGCCGTGGTCGCCATGGGCAATTTCGACGGCGTTCATCTCGGCCATCGCGCCGTGATCGCGGCAGCCCTGGAGATGGGCCGGGCGCAAGGCCGCCCTGCCCTTGCACTGACCTTCGAGCCGCACCCGCGGCGGTTTTTCAGCCCCAACACCCCGCAATTCCGCCTGACGGACGAGCGGGCCAAGCTGCGTCTTTTGGCCGGCACCGGGCTTGCCGGCGCTGTGGTCATGACCTTCGACAAGGCGCGTGCCGGTACCAGCGCGCAAGATTTCATTCACCATGACCTGATCGGGCGTCTCGGCGTCAGCGGCATCGCGGTCGGCTACGACTTCCATTTCGGCAAGGGACGGGTCGGCTCGCCGAGCCTTCTCGTCAGCGAGGCACCCCGGCTCGGCATCGAGGTCGACGTGCAGCCGCATGTCGACATCGACGAGCGCCCCGTCTCCTCCAGCGCGATCCGGATCGCCCTCGCCGAGGGCCAGCTCGACGAAGCCACAACCATGCTGGGGGCGCCCTGGTTCATCACCGGCGAGGTCATCCATGGCGAAAAGCGCGGCCGCGACCTCGGCTATCCCACCGCCAACATCCGCCTGGACGCGAATTGCGGACTCAAGCACGGCATCTACGCGGTGCGGGTCGGCCGCGGTGCCGAGCGCCTGGACGGGGTGGCCAGCTTCGGCCGCCGCCCGACCTTCGACAATGGCGCCCCACTCCTGGAAATCTTCCTGTTCGACTTCAAGCGCGACCTCTACGGGCAGCTCCTCGACTGCGCCTTCATCGGCTTCATCCGCGAGGAGCTGAAATTCGACAGCCTGGAGGCCCTGATCCGGCAGATGGACGACGATTCCGCCCGGGCGCGCGCCATGCTGGCCGCCGCCCCGGACGCCTTTCCGAGGCTGGGCGCGTTCGATTGAGCCCGAAACCGGGCCACCCGAACCTTTGCGCTTCCCTTGGCCCCCTGCTATGGAGGGCCCATGTTTGCGCGGCGCATCATAGGGATTAGCGGCCCGGCTTCCGCCTGAGCCTAATGGCTCGGCGCAAGACCGGGATGTCGTCGTTTCACCCCGCGATTACCCTATCGCCATCCGTTTTCCGCGCCCTTCCGAGCCAGTCAGCCCCATGTCCGAAAAGCCGCAAAAGTCCCAAAAGTCTGAAGCCAAGGACTATTCGAAGACGCTGTTCCTGCCGCAGACCGAATTCCCGATGCGCGCCGGCCTGCCGCAACGCGAGCCGGAGATTCTCAAGCGCTGGTACGAGATCGGCCTCTACGAGAAGCTGCGCGAGAGTGCGAAGGGCCGCGCCAAGTTCGTGCTGCATGACGGCCCGCCCTACGCCAACGGCAACATCCATATCGGCACGGCGCTGAACAAGATCCTGAAGGATCTCGTCACCAAGAGCCAGCAGATGCTCGGCTTCGATTCCAACTACGTGCCGGGCTGGGACTGCCACGGCCTGCCGATCGAGTGGAAGGTCGAGGAGGAGCACTATCGCAAGAAGGGCAAGCAGAAGCCCGACTTCCGCGACAGCGCCGCAATGATCGATTTCCGGAAAGAGTGCCGGGCCTATGCCACCCACTGGCTCGGCGTGCAGCGCGAGGAGTTCAAGCGCCTGGGCGTGATCGGCGACTGGGACCATCCCTATGCCACCATGAGCTATCCCGCCGAAGCCCAGATCGCACGCGAGCTGATGAAGTTCGCCGCCAACGGCACGCTCTATCGCGGCTCCAAACCGGTGATGTGGAGCGTGGTCGAGAAGACCGCGCTGGCCGAAGCCGAAGTGGAGTACGAGGACCACACCTCCGATACGGTGTGGGTGAAATTCCCGGTGACCTCGCCCGCGCACGGTGCGCTCGCCTCCGCAAGCGTCGTGATCTGGACCACCACGCCCTGGACCCTGCCCGGCAACCGCGCCATCTCTTTCTCACCGAAGATCGCCTACGGCCTGTACAGGGTCACGGACGCGCCCGCCGACAATTGGGCCAAGACCGGCGACCTCCTGATCCTCGCCGACGCCCTCGCTGCCGAGGTGTTCAAGCAGGCGCGCGTGACGGCTTATGAGAAGGTCCGCGAGGTCCCCGGCGACACGATGGACGCGGTCGAATGCGCTCATCCGCTGAAGGGCCTTGGCGGCGGCTACGACTTCATCGTGCCGCTGCTGCCCGGCGACCACGTCACCGACGATACCGGTACCGGCTTCGTGCACACGGCGCCCGGCCATGGCCGCGAGGACTTCGACGTATGGACGGCGCAAGGGCGCGACCTCGATGCGCGCGGCATCAACACTGCAATCCCCTACACCGTCGATGAGAATGGGGCCTACACCGATCATGCGCCGGGCTTTGCCGGCAAGCGCGTCATCAATGACAAGGGCGAGAAGGGCGATGCCAACGAGGCCGTGATCAAGGCGCTTGTGGAAAGAGGTATGCTGCTCGCGCGCGGCCGGCTGAAGCATCAATATCCGCACTCATGGCGCTCCAAGAAGCCCGTCATCTTCCGCAACACGCCGCAATGGTTCATCGCGATGGACAAGGACGTGGCGCAGGGTGGCAAGACCAAGAGCGGCGACACGCTGCGCGCCCGCGCGCTGCACGCGATCTCGGTGACGCAATGGGTGCCGCCATCAGGCGAAAACCGCATCAACGGCATGATCGAGGCGCGCCCCGACTGGGTGATCTCGCGCCAGCGCGCCTGGGGCGTGCCGATCGCCGTGTTCGTGCGCGAGAAGGGCGACGGCTCCGCCGAGATCCTCCAGGACGAGGCCGTCAATGCGCGCATCGGCGAGGCGTTCGAGAAAGAAGGCGCCGACGCCTGGTACGCGAAGGGCGCGCGCGAGCGCTTCCTCGGGTCGCGCGCGAGCGAAGACTGGCAGAAGGTCGACGACATTCTCGACGTCTGGTTCGATTCCGGCTCGACCCACGCCTTCGTGCTCGAAGACCCCGTGCATTTCCCGGGGCTATCAGGCATCAAGCGCAAGGTCGACGGCGGCACCGACACGGTGATGTACCTGGAAGGCTCGGACCAGCACCGCGGCTGGTTCCACTCCTCGCTGCTGGAAAGCTGCGGCACGCGCGGACGCGCGCCCTACGACATCGTGCTGACCCACGGCTTCACCCAGGCCGAGGACGGCCGCAAGATGTCGAAGTCGCTCGGCAACACCATCGAACCGCAGGCCGTGATCAAGGAGTCCGGCGCCGACATCCTGAGACTCTGGGTCGCGTCCTGCGACTACACCGACGATCAGCGCATCGGGCCCGAGATCCTGAAGAACACCGTCGAGACTTATCGCAAGCTGCGCAACACCGTGCGCTGGATGCTGGGCACGCTGCATCACTACAAGCCGGCTGACGCAGTCGCGCCCGCCGACATGCCCGAGCTGGAGCGCCTGATGCTGCACGAGCTCGCTGTGCGCGCCGCCGCGATCGACAAGGCCTATCGGGAGTTCGACTACAAGAGCGTGGTCGCGATCCTGTCCGCCTTCCTCAACAGCGAGCTGTCGGCGTTCTATTTCGACATCCGCAAGGACACGCTTTACTGCGATCCGCCGTCGTCGCTGACGCGCAAGGCAGCGCTGACGACCATCGACCTGTTGTGCGCCTCGGTCCTGAAATGGCTGGCGCCGATCCTCAGCTTCACGGCGGAGGAAGGCTGGCGCATGTACCGGCCCGACGCCGAGCCGTCGGTGCATCTGACGCTGTTCCCGACCGATCTCGAAGACCTGTGCGACGACAAGCTCGCCGCCAAGTGGGAGACCATCCGCAACGTCCGCCGTGTCGTCACCGGGGCGCTCGAGCTCGAACGCGCCGCCAAGAACATCGGCTCCTCGCTCGAAGCCTCGCCGGTGATCTATGTCGCCGACCGCGACATGCTGATGACGCTGTTCGACACCGATCTCGCCGAGATCTGCATCACCTCGAACTACGAGGTACGGGAGGGCGAGGCGCCGGCTTCGGCGTTCCGCCTCGATGCCGTGCCCGGCGTCGCGGTCGTGGTGGAGAAGGCGGTCGGCACCAAATGCGCCCGCTCCTGGAAGATTTCGCCGATGGTCGGCGAAGACCCTGAATACCCCGACGTCACCCCTCGCGATGCGAAGGCGCTGCGCGAATGGAAGGCGCTGGGGGTGAGCGTCTGATCCCCGACCATGACCCCGCTCCGCGCCGGCATCCTCACGGCCCTGGTCACGCTGGTGGCCGACCAGGCCTCGAAGCTCTGGCTCTTGAACGTGTTCGACCTCGCCCGTCGTGGCGCAGTGCGGGTGACGCCGTTCCTCGACCTGGTGCTGGCCTGGAACATCGGCATCAGCTTCGGCTGGCTCCAGAACGACAGCCAGGCGGCGCAGCTTGCGCTGATGGCCGTCAAAGGTATCGCGGTGGTTGCGCTGGCGATCTGGATGGCCCGCTCGCACACCATGCTTGCGACCGTCGCGCTCGGCCTGATCATCGGCGGCGCCCTCGGTAACGGCATCGACCGTCTGGCCTATGGCGCGGTGGTCGATTTCGCCCTGTTACACATCGAAATCGCGGGAAATACCTATAATTGGTATGTGTTTAACCTCGCCGATGTGGCCATCGTTGCTGGGGTGGCAGCGCTATTGTATGATTCCTTCCTGGGAGTACCCGCCGCAAAAGCGCCCTGATCCCGGCCGATACGGACCGGCAGGCGGAACCTGCATTTGCGACGGTTGGAGCCGCAAACGAGCGGCAATCTGCCACAATATGGAACAGGTAAAGTGATGCGCAGCTCGAAGACCAGCGGTTCGATGGTTCGAGACACCCGATGGGGGTTCTGGCGGGCTTTGAAATTGTCCGCTGTCGCGCTCGGCATCGGTCTCGTCATGTCGGCCGGCGCGGCCCGCGCCGAAGACGACGACGAGGAAGACGATATGACCTTCGAAGAGAGGCTCATCGACAACCTGATGTCCGGCATCGGCGCCAAGAGCATGGAGAAGAAGGGCATCGAATACCGCGAGCGCTCGCCGCTGGTCGTGCCGCCCAAGCTCGATCTGCCGCCGCCTGCGACCGAAGCCAAGGCTGCGCCTAACTGGCCCAAGGACCCCGAAGAAAAGCGCCGCAAGGAGGCCATCGCCGCGCGGAAGAAGGCCACCAAGGCAACGGAGAACTGGCAGGCCGCCCAGCCGCTGACGCCCGCCGAGATGAAGGCCGGCCAGGTCGCCGCAGCGCCCCGCACGAGCAACGATCCGATTCAGCCGGGCACCAACGGCAACCCCTCGCTGAGCCCCGCCGAGCTCGGTTTCACCGGCGGTCTGTGGAACATGATGAAGGGCGGCAACAGCTCCGAGTCCAAGCCGTTCACGTCGGAGCCGCCGCGCCAGTCGCTGGTCGAGCCGCCGCCGGGCTACCAGACGCCCTCACCGAACTACGCCTATGGCGCTGGACCGGACAAATCGCGGCGGATGTACTACGACATCATGTCCGGCAAGGAGAAGGAACAATAGCGTTCCTTCCACTGCGGCATCCTGACAACAGCGAAGCCGGCGCCGGCGTCTCCCTGTACGCCCGGCGCAGCCGTATATTGCCCATCAGTAACTTGCCCACGAGTTGCGTTCTCTGCTTCGTGACGCGAAGCCTCAGCCGCACGGTGTAGCATGCCGTGCCTCCGAGCCGGACGTCCGGGCTCGGCCTTTCAAAAGGATCATGATGTCCTCTCACCGATCGGCTGCCTGCCTCCTTGCCGCGCTGCTTTCGACGAGTGTCCTCTCAGCCGGAGCGTCCCTCGCCCAGACCACGGTAACATCGGCTCCGCCCGCCAGCTTCACGCTCAGCAACGGCATGCAGGTCGTGGTGATCCCGGATCACCGCACCCCCGTCGTCACCGAGATGATCTGGTACAAGGTCGGCTCGGCGGACGAGACGCCGGGCAAGTCCGGGCTCGCGCACTTCCTCGAGCACCTGATGTTCAAGGGCACCTCGAAGCATCCGGCCGGAGAATTTTCCCAGACCGTGCTTCGCGTCGGCGGCAACGAGAACGCCTCGACCTCGGTCGACTACACCAATTACTACCAGCGTGTGCCGAAAGAGCAGTTGCCGACCATGATGGAATTCGAGGCCGACCGCATGACCGGCCTGATCCTCAAGGACGAGAACGTACTGCCCGAGCGCGACGTCGTGCTCGAAGAGTACAACATGCGCGTCGCCAACAATCCGGATGCGCGGCTGAACGAGCAGATCATGGCCGCGCTCTATCTCAACCATCCCTATGGGCGTCCGGTGATCGGCTGGCATCAGGAGATCGAGAAGCTCGATCGCGAGGATGCGCTCGCCTTCTACCGCCGCTTCTACGCGCCGAACAACGCGATCCTGGTGATCGCCGGTGACGTCGACGCCGCCGAGATCCGCCCGCTGGTCGAGCGCAATTTCGGCTCCATCCCGGCGCAGCCCGCCATTCCCGCGCGGCGCGTTCGTCCACAGGAGCCTGAGCCGGCCGCACCGCGCACCGTCACGCTGGCCGACCCGCGCGTCGAGCAGCCGAACATGCGGCGCTATTATCTCGTCCCCTCGGCGACCACGGCTGCAGCCGGCGAGAGCGCGGCCCTCGACGTGCTGGCGCAGTTGATGGGCAGCGGCAGCAATTCCTATCTGTACCGCGCCCTCGTCGTCGACAAGCCGCTCGCGGTCTCCGCCAACGCCAGCTATTCGAGTATCTCGCTCGACCCGACCCAATTCGCGATCTCGGCTGCGCCGAAGCCCGGCGTCAGCTTCGCAGAAGTTGAGCAGGCGGTCGACGGCGTCATTGCGAGCGTTGCGCAGAATCCGATCCGCGCCGAGGATCTCGAACGGGTCAAGACCCAGCTCATCGCCGAGGCGATCTACGCCCAGGACAATCAGGCTGTGCTGGCACGCTGGTATGGCGGCGCGCTGACGACGGGCCTCTCGATCGAGGACATCAGGAGCTGGCCCGACCGCATCCGCGCGGTCACTGCCGAGCAGGTTCGCGCCGTGGCGCAGAAATGGCTCGAGAAGAAGCGCTCGGTGACCGGCTATCTGATCAAGGACACCGCCGCTGCCAAACGCGAGGAGAAGCGTTCGTGACCTATCCCTTCCTTCGACGCGCCGCATTCTCGCTTGCCACCGCCGCCGCGCTCGCGCTGGCGGCGATCTCGCCGTCACAGGCCGCCGCAAAAATCCAGCGCCTGGTCTCGCCGGGCGGCATCGAAGCCTGGTTCGTGCAGGACGCAACCGTGCCGCTGATCGCGATGGAATATTCCTTTGCCGGCGGCTCGTCCCAGGATCCCAAGGACAAACCGGGAGTCGCCAATCTGGTCGGCGATCTCCTCGACGAAGGCTCCGGCGATCTCGACTCCAAGACCTTCCATGAACGGCTCGACCGCCGTGCCATCGAGCTTTCCTTCAACGCCACGCGCGACACGTTCCGCGGCAGCCTGCGCATGCTTCGCGACAACAAGGATGAGGCTTTCGACCTGCTCAGGGGCGCGCTGACCTCGCCGCATTTCGACGCGGCGGATGTCGAGCGCATCCGCTCGCAGGTCATCTCGGGCCTGCGCCGCGAGACCACGAATCCAACTTCGCTGGCGAGCCGCAAATTCCTGGAGGTCGCCTTCGGCGACCATCCTTATGGCCGGCAGACCAACGGCAACCTGGATAGCGTGCCGACCATTACTGTCGCCGACATGAAGGACTATGTCCGCCGCGTCCTCGCGAAGGATGGGCTGAAGATCGCGGTCGTCGGCGACGTCGATCCGGCAACCCTCGGAAAGCTGCTCGACCACACGTTCGGTAGCCTGCCTGCCAAGGCCAATCTCGTGCCGGTCCCCGACATAGAGGCATCGAAGCCGCCGCAGCGCGCCTTCCTGACGCTCGACGTACCGCAGACCGTGATCACATTCGGCGGCCCCGGAGTGAAACGCAGCGATCCCAACTTCATGGCAGCCTACGTCGTCAACCACATCCTCGGCGGCGGCGGACTGTCCTCCCGGCTCTATCGCGAGGTCCGCGAGAAACGCGGGCTGGCCTATTCGGTGTTCGAATCGCTGCTATGGATGGAGCATTCGGCGATCTTCATCGGCAACACTGGCACGCGCGCCGATCGCGCCGGCGACACCATCGACGCCATCGAGAAGGAGGTGCGCCGAATGGCCGAGGAGGGCCCGACGCAGAAGGAACTCGACGAGGCCAAGTCCTACCTCAAGGGTTCGCAGATGCTGGCGCTCGACACCTCCTCCAAGCTGGCACAGGCGCTGCTGCAATATCAGCAGGACAAGCTGCCGATCGACTATATCGAGAAGCGCAACGCCATCGTCGACGCGGTGACGCTGGATGACGCCAAGACCGCGGCCAAGCGGTTGTGGGGCCAGGGCCTCCTCACCGTCGTCGTGGGCCGTGCCCCGCAGGCCGCCGCGCAGCCGGCAGCGGCGACCAAGTCGAACTGACGCCCCCTCAACTTTCCTGAATGGCCGGGCTCGTCCCGGCCATTTGCGTTTGCAGATGCCATTGCCGAACCTGAACGTCCGCGATATGTCCAGACATCACGGATGGTGCCTACATGCTGCGGATATCCCGCAATCTCGTCATCGACGAGGACGATATCGAGATCGGTTTTGTCCGCGCCTCCGGCCCGGGCGGGCAGAACGTCAACAAGGTCGCAACCTCGGCACAGCTGCGCTTCGACACGCGCAAGCTGACCTTGCCGGAGGACGCGACCCTGCGGCTTGCGCGCCTTGCCGGCCAGCGCATGACCAAGGATGGCGTCATCGTCATCCATGCCCAGCGCTTCCGCACCCAGGAGCGCAACCGCCAGGATGCCATCGACCGTCTCACGGAGATGCTGCGCGAGGCGATGATCAGACCGACGCCGCGGCGCGCGACGCGGCCGACCTTCGCCTCCAAGCAGCGCCGGCTCGAGGGCAAGAAGCGCCGCAGTGACGTCAAGGCAGGACGCGGCCGGAGCTTCGACGACTAACTGGCGCGGCAAAGAGCTCCGGCCGCGAGGCGACCGGAGCTTTGCCGATTCACCGGCGAGATCAGTAACGTTTGGACGGGGCTGCGCCGCCCGTCGCGGCATCGTCCGCCGTTCCCTTGTGCGTAGCGCTGCCCGTGGTGCCGACAGTGCCCCTGGTGCCTTTGGTCGACTTCATGCCGGTCTTCTCACCCGCCGCGCCCGCCTGAGGACTCATTTCTTCGTCGCCGCTGCCCATGGTGCTGCCCTGCATCGGTTTGCTCTGCACGGTGCCGCCTGTCTTGGCAGGCGGCGCGCCTTGCGCGAGAACGGGCGTGGCAACGAGAGCCGATAGAGCGCATGCGATCATCGAGGTCTTGACCAACTTCATCCATTTCTCCTGGATTCTTTCGCGAGGAACGGCTCGGCGGCTCCCCACACCGCTCATCTGCACCGGCCATGTCATCGCGTAGAGAGTTCGAGCGGCGTGACCGTCATGCAATCCGGATGGTGTGGTGATCGTTTAGGGATTTGACGGCGGTTTCGCGGAATTGTGCTCCGCATATATGGCGCGCGGAACATCACACGCGCCCCGCACATCTCCGCTTTCCGCGAAACAGCCCGCTACTACCACCATGTCTTTGACGCCGACTAGAGTTTGCAACACGCTGGATTTGACGTGGATGAGCGAGCTCTTGGCGATACGCACGATCGTGCTGGGATTGTGCACCGCGATGGTGCTGATGGTGCGAGGCGCCGACGCGCAGATGCCGCTGCCGGCGGCAAAGCCGCCGGATGGCGCGACGCTGTTCAGGCAGCAATGCGCGGTGTGCCATACCACCAATCTGTCGGATCCGATGCGGCAAGGTCCGCCGCTGGTCCGGATCGTGGGCCGCGCTGCCGGCAAGGTCGAAGGCTTTCACTATTCAGACGGTCTCGCCAAAGCTGACTTCACCTGGGACGAATCCCGGCTGAACGCGTGGCTGGCCAATCCGCAAGCCGTCATCCCTGGCGCGATCATGGCTTTTCGCCAGGCCAGGCCCGAGACGCGCGCCGCCATCATCACTTACCTCAAGGAGCTGAACTGAATGGCAAAGCCAGTCCATTCCATGATCCGCGTGCTGGAGGAGGCGCGCTCGCTCGACTTCTACAAGCGTGCCTTCGGCCTGGAGGTCACAGACCATTTGAAGTTCGCGGATTTCGCCCTGATCTATCTGCGTCACCCCTCCTCACCTTTCGAGGTCGAGCTGACGGTGAATTTCGATCGCAGGGAGCCGTACCAACTCGGCGACGGCTACGGCCATCTCGCCGTGGTGGTTGAAGACATTGATGCCGAGCATGCCCGCTTCGAACGCGAGAAGCTCGCACCGGGACCCTTACGCGATTTCAAGCACGACGGCCGAACATTGGCACGCTTCTTCTTCGTCAGTGATCCCGATGGCTACAAGATCGAGGTGATCCAGCGGGGCGGCCGTTTCAACTGATCAAACCAAAATCAAAATTTACGGAGGACATGCCATGAGAGAAATCGATCGTCGAAGCAAGCACAGCCGCCGCGTCTTTCTCAAGGGCGCGGCAACCGCCGTGCCGGTCGTCGCCGTGGCGACCAGCGTTGCCGTCAGCATCGAGGACGCCTGGGCCGATGAAGCGAGCACCCTGTCGCCGGCCACGATGAAGACGCTGCTGAAGGTCGCACGCGACATCTATCCGCATGATGTCCTCGGCGACAGCTACTACATCACCGCGATCAAGCCGTGGGACGGCAAGGCGGCCAAGGATGCGTCGGTCAAATCGCTGATCAATGGCGGCATCGCGCGGCTCGACCAGAACGCACGGGATCGCCACAAGGCCCCCTATGCCGAAGTGCCCTGGGAAGCCGACCGGGTGGTTCTGCTGAAGGAGATCGAGCAGAGCGACTTCTTCCAGAAGGTGCGCGGCGACCTCGTCGTCTCGCTCTACAACCAGAAGGAAGTCTGGCCGCGGTTCGGATACGAGGGCTCCTCCGCCGAGCTCGGCGGCTACATCAATCGCGGCTTCGCGGACATCGACTGGCTGCCCAAGGCTTAAACGTCACCCAACGGTTCAGGAGAACGCATATGGCAAAATTCGATCTGAACGACTCCGGCGTTGTGGTGATCGTCGGCTCCGGTGCCGGCGGCGGCACGCTGGGCAACGAGCTTGCGCAGAAGGGCGTCAAGGTCGTCATTCTCGAGGCTGGCCCCCGCATCGAGAACCACGACTTCGTCAACGACGAATGGGAAAGCTTCTCCCAGCTCGCATGGACCGATGCGCGCACCACGTCGGGCACATGGCGCGTCGCCAAGGATTTCTCTGGTCTCCCCGCCTGGATCGTCAAGGCGGTCGGCGGCTCGACCACCCATTGGGCCGGCGCCTCGCTGCGTTTCGACGAGCATGAGTTCAAGGTGAAGAGCACCTACGGCAACCTTCCCGGCGCAAATCTGCTGGACTGGCCGGTCACGCTCGCCGAGATGGAGCCGTGGTACGGCAAGGCCGAGAACAAAATGGGCGTGACCCGCACCAACGGCATTCCCGGCCTTCCCGGCAACAATAACTTCAAGGTGCTGGAGGCCGGCGCGAAGAAGCTCGGCTACAAGACCGTGCACACCGGCAACATGGCCATCAACAGTCAGCCGCGCGACGGACGGGGCTCGTGCCAGCAGATCGGGTTCTGCTTCCAGGGCTGCAAATCCGGTGCGAAATGGTCGACGCTCTACACCGAGATCCCGAAGGGCGAGGCAACCGGCAATCTCGAGGTTCGCCCCGGCAGCATGGTGGTGAAGATCGAGCATGATGCAAGCGGCAAGGTCACCGGTGTCGTCTACGCTGACGAGCAAGGCGCGATGCAGCGTCAGAAGGCGCGAATCGTTGCGGTGGCCGGCAACTCCATCGAGAGCCCGCGGCTGCTGCTCAACAGCGCCTCGCCCATGTTCCCCGACGGCCTCGCCAATTCCAGTGGTCAGGTCGGCCGCAACTACATGCGGCACATGACCGGCAGCGTCTATGCCGTGTTCGAGAAGTCGGTGCACATGTATCGCGGCACCACCATGGCCGGCATCATTCGCGACGAGGCCGCCAACAACCCCAAGCGCGGCTTCGTCGGCGGCTACGAGATGGAGACGCTGTCGGTCGGCTTGCCGTTCATGGCGGCGTTCCTCAACCCCGGCGCCTGGGGACGCACGTTTACGTCCGCGCTCGACGGCTACCCGCGCATGGCCGGCATGTGGCTGGTCGGCGAGGACATGCCGCAGGAGACCAACCGCATCACGCTCGATCCGGTCGTGAAGGACAAGTTCGGTCAGCCGGTCGCGAGCGTGCATTTCGACGATCATCCCAACGATCTCGCGATGCGCACGCATGCCTACAAGCAGGGCGCCGCGGTCTACGACGCCGTCGGCGCCACCGTGACCTATCCGACGCCGCCCTATCCGAGCACGCACAATCTCGGCACCAACAGGATGAGCGAAAAGCCCCGGGATGGCGTCGTCAACAAGTTCGGGCAGAGCCACGACATCAAGAACCTGTTCGTCTCCGACGGCAGCCAGTTCACCAGCGGCGCGGCCTGCAACCCGACGCTGACCATCGTTGCGCTCGCGATCCGGCAGGCCGACTACATCGCCGGTGCAATGCAGAAGAGGGAGATTTGATCCACCTGGCATTGCCAGGACGACATTGAGGTGGATTGCGTACTCACACGCTCAGGTGACGTCCCGGCCTGTCACGCGATTGCGTATCAGGCCGGAGCGACAACGATAAAGCGGGTGTGGCTCCCGCTGTAGGGACTATTCGGCCGCGTCGAGAATGGGCGCAACGGTTGGCTTGAACTCCTGAACCGGCGCAACGCTTCGAGAGCGATAGATCAGGCAGGAGCAGCGCAGCAGCGAGGCGAAATTGTTGACCTCGCCATGATGGTCGAGCACCTCGTTGTAGAGCGTGGTCAGGAACTTGCCGAGGCTCATGCTCTCCTTGGCCGCGATCTCCTCCAACGTGTCCCAGAACGCCATTTCCAGACGGATCGACGTGCAGTGCCCACCGATCCGCAAAGACCGGGTCTGGGATTCGTAGTCGCGTTGGGGCTGATGCGCGAAGAGATGGCACATGGCGTCCTCCCGTCCTGTTGCCGTTTTTTCACGATGCTACACCGCTGTCCGGCGCCTAACAATCACAACCACCGTCGAAAGCCGGCTCAGATGCCGCGGGATATTCCCGAACGTCCAATGTCTTCAATGTGATAGGGACCTTCTTCCCCAACCGTGACGCGGCTGTTGCCCAACACATGCTTTTGACGCAACACGGCATAGAATAGCACTCTCAGCGAATCCAAGACCGAGCCCGATCGAACTCATGCCCGTCCGTCAATTGCCAGAGCAGGTCGTCAACCGCATCGCCGCCGGCGAGGTGGTCGAGCGGCCGGCGAGCGTGGTCAAGGAACTCGTCGAGAACGCGATCGATGCCGGCGCGAGCCGGATCGACGTCTTCACCGATGGCGGCGGGCGGCGACGGATCGGCATCACCGACGACGGCAGCGGCATGACCGCGAAGGACCTCGCGCTCGCGGTCGAGCGCCATGCGACCTCCAAGCTCGATGACGAGGATCTGCTGCAGATTCGCACGCTCGGGTTTCGCGGGGAGGCACTCCCCTCGATCGGCTCGGTCGCACGGCTGTCGATCACGACGCGGCATGCGAGCGAGCCGCACGCTTGGGCGCTGAGCGTCGAGGGCGGCGAGAAGTCCGAGATCATGCCGGCGGCGCTGGCCCACGGCACCCGCGTCGAGGTTGGCGACCTCTTCTATGCGACGCCGGCGCGGCTGAAGTTTCTGAAAACCGACCGCACCGAGGCTGAAGCCATCCGCGAGGTGGTGCGGCGCCTCGCCATGGCCCGGCCCGACGTTGCTTTCACGCTCGCGGGCGAGGAGCGCGCGCCGGTGACCTGGGCCGCCGCCCTGCCCGGCGCCGCCGGTCGGCTGACCCGGCTCGGCGATATTCTGGGGGCCGAATTCCGCAGCCACGCCATCGAGGTCCATGCCGAGCGCGAGGGCGTCGTGGTCGCCGGCTATGCCGCAGCGCCGGCGCTCACGAAGGCCAACGCGCTCGGGCAATATCTCTTCGTCAATGGCCGACCGGTGCGCGACAAGCTCATTCTCGGCGCCGTACGCGCGGCCTATTCCGACTACCTGCCGCGCGATCGACATCCCGTGCTGGCGATTTTCGTCACGCTCGATCCGCGCGAGGTCGATGCCAACGTGCATCCGGCCAAGACCGAGGTCCGCTTTCGCAATGCCGGCCTCGTGCGCGCGTTGATCGTGCACGGACTGAAGGAAGCCCTCGCGCGCGAGGGCCGGCGCACGGCAGCCAACGGCGGCGAGAGCGCATTGTCCTCGTTCCGGCCTGCCTTCACGGCGCGCCCCGCCAGCTGGGACTGGCGGGCATCGCCAGCCGCCCCGGTCGCGCCGATGCCGTCCTTCGAAGGCTCTGCGGCGCCCGCCTTCGCCGAGCGCGCGCAGGCTGCCTTCGACGTCGGCGCGCCCAGCGCGGACGTGCGGTTGGAATCGCAGCCAACCGGCGACCTCGTCGACCGCCCGCTTGGCGCCGCGCGCACCCAGATTCACGAAACCTATATCGTCTCGCAGACCCGCGACGGCCTGATCATCGTCGACCAGCATGCCGCGCATGAGCGCATCGTCTACGAACGGCTGAAGGCTTCGTTGGCCGCCAACGGCGTGCAGCGGCAGATCCTCCTGATCCCCGAGATCGTCGAAATGGACGAAGCGACCGTCGAGCGCCTGCTCGAGCGCAGTGACGAGCTGGCCTCGTTCGGCCTTGCCATCGAATCCTTCGGCCCCGGCGCGGTCGCGGTGCGCGAGACGCCGTCGCTGCTCGGCAAGACAAATGCCGGCGGCCTCTTGCGCGATCTCTCCGAACACATGGCCGAGTGGGACGAGGCGCTGCCCTTGGAGCGCCGTCTGATGCACGTCGCCGCCACCATGGCCTGCCACGGCTCGGTGCGCGCCGGCCGCAGGTTGCGGCCGGAGGAGATGAACGCGCTGCTCCGCGAGATGGAGGAGACGCCGAACTCCGGCCAGTGCAATCACGGCCGCCCGACCTATGTCGAGCTGAAGCTGAGCGATGTGGAGAAGCTGTTCGGGCGGAGGTAGCCACCGAGCCGATGGATGTCCTGCGATCTCTACGGCTTCCTCAAGAACACAAACTCCGTATCGTCATACGTGCGCCGCTCCAGCTCCTCGTATCCTTCAGGCGTGACGAATTGCGCGGCCTTCGCCTCTTCCACCACCAGCAGTGCGCCCGGCGTGAGCCAGCCGCCGTCGCGCAGGCTCGCGAGCGCCTTCTCCGCGAATCCCTTGCCATAGGGCGGATCGAGGAACGCCAGCGAGAACGGCTCGACGGGATGCGCGGGGCCGAGATCGGTCGCATCGCGGCGATAGACCTTGGTGACACCGCCTAAGCCCAGCGCCTCGACATTGCTACGCAGGAGCGCCCGCGCCTCGGCGCCATTGTCGACGAACAGCGTGAACTTCGCACCGCGCGAGGAGGCTTCGATGCCGAGTGCACCCGTGCCCGCGAACAGATCGAGCACGCGTGCATCCGCGATCGGATCGTCATAGGCGTGTACGAGGATGTTGAACACGGACTCGCGCAACCGGTCCGCCGTGGGGCGGATGTCGCGCGAGGACGGTGAGGCGAGGTTGCGCCCCCTCAAGCGACCGCCGACGACGCGCATTACACGACTCCGTCATGCCCGGGCTTGTCCCGGGCATCCACGCTCTGCAGCCGTGGACCCAAGGAAGACGTGGATGGCCGGGTCAAGCCCGGCCATGACGACCTGTTGCGCGGTGTCGGCGTCGCTCTAAGCATTGAGCCTACTCGCCGTCCTTCGGCGTCAGGTCGCGCTTGCCATGATAGCCGCGCTTGGGACGGCGCGGCGGACCGTAGCCGCCCGCTTCCATCTCATTGCGCTCGCGCGCCTCGTCGCTGCCGGTGCGCTCCACCAGCACGCGGCGACCCTTGCGGTCAGCGATCACGTCACGCTTGCTGGCGGGCTTCTTCTCGCGCGGCGTTTCGCCGTCTTGCGAAGAAGATTTCTGCGGCACGTCGAACTGGGCGCCCGATTTCTCGATCACCTTGTCGCCGAGCTGGTCGCGCAGCACGCGCGACTTGATCTCCTCGACCTGGCCTTCGGGGACCTCGCCGAGCTGGAACGGGCCGTAGGAGACGCGGATCAGCCGGTTCACCTCGAGCCCGAGATGGGCGCAGACATTGCGCACCTCGCGGTTCTTGCCCTCGCGGATCGCGAACACCAGCCAGACATTGGCGCCCTGGTCGCGCTCCAGCGTCGCTTCGATCGGGCCGTATTTGACCCCCTCGACCTCGATGCCGTTCTTGAGCTCGTCGAGCTGGGCCTGCGTGACGTCGCCATGGGCGCGGACGCGGTAGCGGCGCAGCCAGCCGGTGTCGGGCAGCTCGAGCGTGCGCGCGAGGCCGCCGTCATTGGTGAGCAGCAACAGGCCCTCGGTGTTGAAGTCGAGCCGGCCGACGCTGATCAGGCGCGGCAAGCCTTCGGGCAGATTGTCGAAAACGGTCGGACGTCCCTCGGGATCGTCATGCGTCGTCATCAGGCCGCGCGGCTTGTGATAGAGGAACAGCCGGGTGCGCTCACGCTCCGGCAACGGCTTTCCGTCGACAGTGACGACATCGTTCGAGGTGATGTCGAGCGCCGGCGAATTGATCACGCGACCGTTGACGGAGACGCGGCCCTGCGTGACCATCTCTTCGGCGTCACGACGCGAGGCGAGGCCCGCACGCGCCAGCACCTTGGCGATGCGCTCGCCGGCCTTCTTCGGCTTCGGCGCTTCTTCCCGACGCGGTCGCCCCTCGAAGTCACGTTCGCGGCTGCGATAGGCGCCGCGGCCGCCGAACGCCGGACGCTTCTCGAAGATCCTGCTCTCGTCCTCGTTTTCACGGCGCGGACGGTCGCCTTCGCTGCGGGGATGCTCGTGCCAGTCCGAGCGTCCTTCGGCGCGCTCGCGCGGACGATTGAATTTCGGACGGTCATCGCCGCGCCCACCGCGTTCGCCATCGCCGTCGCGACGGGGCCGATCGAATTTGGGACGATCCTCGCGCGGACGATCGAATTTCGGACGCTCGCGGAACGGACGATCGCCCGACGGCCGATCGTCGCGCGAACGCGAGAAACGCGGACGGTCATCACCACCGCCTTCACGCTTCTGCCAGGGCTTGTCTGCGCCGCGGTCACGGCCGCCGAAATCCTTGCGCGGCCCGCGATCCCCACGGTCGCGTTCGCGATCCGGTCCGCCCCGTGAAAACTTTCGCTCGCCGTCGAACTTGCGTTCCGGACGGTCGCCGCGCGGCGTCCGATCGCCGCGATCGAAATTCGGACGGTCTCCACGCGGCTTGAAGCTGCGCTCGCCACGATCCTCACGCGGCCCGCGATCCCCACGGTCGCGTTCGCGATCCGGTCCACCCCGCGAAAACTTCCGCTCGCCCTCGAACTTGCGCTCCGGACGATCGCCACGCGGCGCGTAGGGCTTCTTGTCGCCAAACTTTCTGTCACTGGTCCGGCCGGCGGGGCGGGACTCGTCGCGATCCCGGCTGCGCGGCGGACGGTCGTCGCGGCCATAGGAGGGGCGATCATTGCGCGGTTTGAACGGCCGCTTCTCGCCATCGCGCGAGCTGCGATCGGAAAACGGCCGGTCGCCGCGCGGCTTGAAGCTGCGCTCGCCACGGCCTTCACTGCTGCGATCGTCGCGCTTGACGCGGGGACGGTCACTGAAATCGCGGCGCGGGGCATCGCCCTCCTCGCGGCGGCGGAACGGGCGGCTGTCACGATCTCCACGGGGCGGGCGGCTGTCACGGTCGCCGCGGGGCGGGCGGGCGTCGCCCCTGCCCTCAGGGCCGCGCTTGGCGAATTTCTTCTCGGGGCCGCGCGGCTTGCCGGACCGGCCCTTCGGCGGGCCTCCGGCGGCGCGTCCTCTGGGCGGGCCTCGCCGGCCGCGGGAGTCGTTGTCTTTGTCGCTGTCGCGAGGCATGAATGATCTCACTTAAGGGGTAGCCGGAAAGCATTGTGCGCGCTCGTTCCGAGCCGCATGCTCAGGCAAAATCGGTATCCACTCTTGCTGAAGGCGGAGCTAGTAGCAGGTTTCTGGCGATGATACGAGGCATGAAAGCCCCTTCTTTCATGGATTTGGCGCTTCTGGCGGCGGGAAACGCCGGGAAATCGGGCGAGGTTCCGATCGGATGCGTGGTGGTCCGCAATCACGAGGTCATCGCCACCGCCGCCAACCGGACGCTGACCGACCATGACCCGACCGCCCATGCCGAAATCGTCGCGCTGCGCGAGGCGGCGAGCAAGATTGGCAGCGAGCGCCTCGTCGACTGCGACCTGTACGTGACGCTGGAGCCCTGCACCATGTGTGCGGGCGCGATCTCCTTTGCAAGGATCCGGCGACTCTATTACGGCGCGGCCGATCCCAAGGGCGGCGCGGTGGAATCCGGCGTGCGGTTCTTCACCTCGCCGACCTGCCACCACGCACCGGACGTGTACTCCGGCGTCGGCGAGAGCGAGGCGGCGCGGCTGCTGCGGGAGTTCTTTCGCGAGCGGCGCTAACCCGCGGAGAAGAACTCGCGCAGCGCCTTCGCGGTCGCGTCAGGATTCTCCTCGGTGAGGAAGTGGCCGGAATCGACCGGCATGCCGCTCACATTCGTCGCCCATTGCTTCCACGTATCCAGCGGCGTCGCTGCGGCCTGCGCGATGCCCGCATTGCCCCACAGTGCCAGCATCGGGATCGTGATCTTCTTGCCGGCCTCGAAATCCGCCTTGTCGAGCTCGTAGTCGAAATAGGCGCCGGCGCGATAGTCCTCGCACATCGCATGCACCCGGGCGGGATCGCGGAACGGAGCGAGGTAGTGTTGGAGCGCGCGCGGGTCGATGGCATCGAGCGTCTTCGACTTGGTCTGGCTCGCCATCTTGAAGCGCAGGAAGAACTCGCCATTGCTCGAAATCAGCGTCTCCGGCAGCGGCGCGGGCTGGGCCAGGAAGGCCCAGTGATAGATCTTCAGCGCATAGGCGCGGTTCATCCGCTCCCAGTAATCATAGGTCGGCAGGATATCGAGCACGGCGAGGCGCGACAGCCGGCCGGGATGATCGAGCGCGAGGCGGTAGGACACGCGGCCGCCGCGGTCATGGCCGGCGAGCGCGAAGTGGACGTGGCCGAGCCGCTCCATCGCCTCGACCATGGCTTTCGCCATGGCGCGCTTGCTGTAGGGCATGTGCAGCGCATCGCTCGCGGGCATGTCGGACCAGCCATAGCCGGGCAGATCGGCGATGATCAGCGTGAAGGCGTCGGCGAGCTCAGGTGCCACGCGGTGCCACATCACATGCGTCTCGGAGAAGCCGTGGAGCAGGAGCAGCGGCGGGCCCTTGCCGCCGACGCGGGCGAACACGCGGCCGAAGGCAGTGTCGATCCATTCGGCGGCAAAGCCCGGATAGAGGTCGGCGAGGTCGGACATCTTTCCGCATCCTTGTCTGGTCAGTCCCGGAACCGCCCCCGACAAACAAAAACGTCGAAAACAACCCCATGCACAGTAGCGGTATTATCGGAGGGGTAACTAACCCCAACAGCTAATTGTACATTCTCGAACGTAGATGTGGCGGCGCGGTGGCCAAAACCTCGAGATTCCGGCTCGGCGCGTTTGCGCGCCGTCCGGAATGACGAGCTAATTTTTGGCCTTCTCCGCTTCCACCGCCTGCCAGCCGATGTCGCGGCGGCAGAAGCCTTCCGGCCAGTCGATGCGGTCGACGGCCTGATAGGCGCGCTTCTGCGCCTCGGTCACGGTCTTGCCGAGCGCGCAGACATTGAGCACGCGGCCGCCATTGGCGAGGATCGCGCCGTCGTTTGCGACCGTGCCGGCGTGGAAGATCTCGACCGACTCGACCCTGGCGGCCTCATCGAGCCCTCCGATGCGGCTGCCCTTCTGGTAGTCGCCGGGATAGCCCTTCGCGGCCATCACCACGGTGAGCGCGGAGTCCGGATGCCAGCGCAGGTCGAAATTCCTGAGCTGCCCGTCGCAGGCCGCAAGGAAGGCCGGCACGATGTCGCTCATCATGCGCAGCATCAGGACCTGGCACTCGGGGTCGCCGAAGCGGACGTTGAACTCGAACAGCTTCGGGCCCTGCGTCGTCAGCATGATGCCGGCATAGAGAATGCCGCGGAACGGCGTGCCGCGCTGCTTCATGCCTGCGACCGTCGGCAGGATGATCTTCGCCATGATCGCGTCGTGGATGGCGGGCGTGACCAGCGGCGTCGGCGAATAGGCGCCCATGCCGCCGGTGTTGGGGCCGACATCGTGGTCGAACACGCGCTTGTGGTCCTGGGCGGAGGCCAGCGGAATGGCGGTCTCGCCGTCGCAGAGCGCAAAGAAGCTGATCTCGCGGCCCGGCAGGAATTCCTCGATCACGACCTCGGCGCCGGCCTCGCCGAACGCGCCTTCGAACATCATGGCGATGGCCTCCTCGGCCTCGCGCACGGTCTTGGCGACGACGACGCCCTTGCCGGCGGCAAGGCCGTCGGCCTTGACCACGATCGGCGCGCCCTGGCTCTGCACATAGGCGCGCGCGTTATCGGCGTTGGTGAAGCGCTTGTAGGCACCGGTCGGAATGCCGAACTCGGTGCACAGCGCCTTGGTGAACCCCTTGGAGCTTTCGAGCTGCGCGGCGACCTTGCTTGGCCCGAACGCCTTGATGCCGGCGGCGGTGAGATCGTCGACGATGCCGGCCGCCAGCGGCGTCTCCGGCCCGACCACGACGAGCTCGACCGCGTTGGTCTTGCAGAAGTCGATCACCGCGGCATGGTCGGCGACATCGAGCGCCACGCATTCCGCCTCCTTCGCGATGCCGGCATTGCCGGGCGCGCACCAGAATTTGGTCACCAGGGGAGAGGCCGCGATCTTCCACGCAAGGGCATGTTCGCGGCCGCCGGAACCGAGCAGGAGAATGTGCATCGAAGGCTCAGAATGAGGAGTTTTGCTGGAGCCGGAGGTCGCACATATCGGGGCAGGTGTGAAGGGGGCTGGGCCCACACTCCCCGTCATTCCGCGTCGAGTTGCTGCCGCCCATTCTCCCCTTATGAGAGCAAATTGGCGCAAAGCCCCGGATGAGGGGTTTCATCCACCGCAAAATGGTCACCCAACAGAACGCATACCCGAGTGAATCGTGACGTTTCCTTCAATCGACGCCAGGTTTGCAATGCGAGCATTTCCCCCGGTCGGTGAATCGAGGAAATTGTCTTTCCATGTAAGCTTCAGCTTCGGCAAGGGTCGCTAACGGCGGAGACCAGCCTGTGGCCCCCGAGCCAGTTTTTTCCTGTTTTTCTTGACCTTGCCCCTCACGGCAATGAACGCACGAGCCCTTATGAATGCGAGCGCGCTTATGGGGAGTCATGTGGGACACATAAAATTTCACGATGCAGCCCTCCTGATCCTAATCTGTTACACCCTCCAACTACGGATTCCGCTGACGGTGCATTGATCTCTACAGCGTCAGTGTAAATTTGTTTAGTGTGCTATCCAGCATCGTCACCGCACTTCCGGATCACGACATCACGACGTCGCGCGGCATTTCATCGAACGTGCGTCCGCGATAGTGCCTGCCTGTGCTCTTCTTGCGAACCCCACCCCACTGTTTGAAGAAGAACGCCGTTCTCGCTTTGCGGCATGCGTCCTCAATTTCTGCAACCCACTTCTCAGCCATCGGGCGCGCACGCGGGCCGCTCTCGCCGCCGACGATGGCCCACTGGATGCCTTTCAGATCGGCCAGGGCGACCGACCCGAGCAAAGGCTCGAACGACACGAACCTGACCGCGGCATCGACCTTGCGCAGATCATCGATGCGACCGACGTACTCGGCGTTTTCGACACTTGTCCCGAGCCACACGTTCTGAAGCACCGGCAGCGACGTGGTGATCGCCGCCATCCGATCCGGCCGCTTCGTCAGAATTTGATAGGTGTGCCGCGGCGTCGCCTGCATCGTGTGCCAGACAGCCGCAACGAACTCCGGTGGCACGCCTTCGTGAAACAGGTCCGACATCGAGTTCACAAAAATTCGGCGAGGCTTCTTCCAGCCTGCCGGGATGCCAAGCGCGGCGCGATCAAGCCTGATCTTGCCGGTCCAGACGGCGCGCTTGCCGCTCTTGCGCGTGAGACCCCGATACTTCGGCATGCTCATCGCATCCAGCCGCGCCGCCATGCGCATCGCGTAGCAGTTCGTGCAGCCTGGCGAGAGCACGGTGCAACCAGCGACGGGGTTCCACGTCGCGTCCGTCCACTCGATTGAGGTATCAGCCATCACAATCCCTCTAAAAGCGACCCTTGGCCGCCTAGGTTTTGTACGTCGTTCCAGAGCTTGTGTCCTAACGGATTTGAGCTCAAGAACACGAGCCAGTAGAGGCGCTGGTTCTTTGAGCCGACAATCAATGGTATGCCTGTCGCAGGATTTGTGCCAAGCGAGCGAATGGAGCTGAGCCAGTACTCAACGAGTGCCGCGCGGAGAGCCGCCATTGATTGTCGTGCGTTCACCGCGTTGCGCCAACCGGGAGCGAAGACGTCGAATGTTCCGCCTTCACGTGTATAGTCGTCAAGGTTGCGCTGCAGGTCCTGCAGGCTGACGTGGATGATCATGTCCATCCGCTTCACGCGCAGCATTCGCTCGATGATCGAGAAGGGCAATTGTGCGAGGTTGAAGGGGTCGAGAAAGGCAAGGTGAAGACCATACGGGTTGATCGCCTTCATCACCTGATCGACGACGACACTTGCCTCGCCGACGTAGCTTGTTGCGGATCCACCCAACTGCGTGATGCGTTGGGCCAACGCAGCTGAGTTTTGCGCCTCCAGATCAGACAGGTGCATCTCGGAGAACGGCTGACCGCTCGCGCGCCCGGCGTTGAATGCCACCACGGCGCTGCCCTCGATGATCTGATTTGTGCCACTGATGAGTGAACGCCCAGCGCCCGAATACAGCTCGATGTATGTCGCGCCGCCGTTTCCTTTTGGAGGCAAGAACTTCGCGCGGGCACCGCGCGCGGCTTGAATGTACCTTTTTACGCGGTCGTGCTTTTCGACCGCCCACGGGCCGACCTCGCCGATGATTAGCCCGTCGTCGGGATCGAATTTGACTTCCTTTTTTGCCATGCGGTCAGCTCCCCGCCGGAACCAATAACATACCGCCAAAGGTTGAGGGTTAACGGAACGGCACTTTCTGCAGGTTGCCCGCCGGCTCAGACAAGAAGCCCGTAGGATGGGTTGAGCCCTTGCGAAACCCATCGAACTTATTCTGTGATAAGATCGCGTCATGACCGCGTACCGCCGCAACTTCGTTCCGGGTGGGTGTTTCTTCTTCACCGTCAACCTGGCGGAGCGGAAGCTGGCGTTGCTGACGGATCATGTCGAGGCGTTGCGCACGGCGTTTCGCGAAACGCATCAGCGCCATCCATTCAGGATCGATGCCATCGTGGTGCTGCCTGACCACCTTCACACGGTGTGGACGTTACCGGAAGGTGATGCCGATTTTGCAATGCGCTGGCAGCTGATCAAGTCCGCCTTTTCGCGCGGTCTGGCGCGCAACGAGAGGATATCCCGAAGCCGCGCGGCCAAAGGTGAACGGGGCATCTGGCAGCGTCGATATTGGGAGCACACCATTCGCGACGACGTCGATTTCGCGCGGCATGTCGACTATGTTCACATCAATCCGGTCAAGCACGGGCTTGTCGACAGAGTACGTGACTGGGCGCCCTCCTCGTTTCATCGCCACGTCAAGCTTGGCAATGACCCGGTCGATTGGGCCGGCGATCAGTCGGATGACGGCCGCGATTACGGTGAGCGGGGATAGAGCAGCGATGGGTTTCGCAAGGCTCAACCCATCCTACGAGCTAAACGATCAGGCGCCGTCCGCTTCGTCCTCACTTGCAGTCGGATGACAGCCGCGATGATCGAGAGCCGGAAGAGGAAAGCGATGGGTTTCGCAAGGGCTCAACCCATCCTACGAACTGCTTTTCCTTAATGCGACCGATTTCGTGCGGCAGCTCAATATGTCGCGATGGACATGAAGCCGATGTCCGCGAACCCAAAGTCCATTTGGATGTTTGCCGAGATCGATCGCGTGAAATGCATTCGCATATCGACATGATCTGCGCGCTGGGGATGCGTTCCATACGCGCTGCAGTTTGAGTTGCCGCGAGGCCGGTGTGATCCGGCGCACACTTATCCCGCGCTGATTTCGAACGCCTGCGCTTTGCTTGACCACCAACGGATACCTGAACTCAAACTCTGAAAGGACTAAACCATGATTGCAAAGACGCTGTTCGCCGGGCTTCTTACAGCCGGTTTTCTCTCCGCATCTTTCGCGGTCGATGCACAAGCAGACCCACATCGTTCCCCGCAGGTAAAAAGCGGGGGAACCAGCCAGCTCAGCACGACCCAAGGTGGTGCCCGGGCGGGCTCCGTGGATAGCTGGCCGCAGACGATGGACGAACTGACCAACGCCTATAACTGTGGTCCGTATGCGGACAAGGAGTCGGCCAAGAAGTGCAAGAAGTAAGCGCTTTTTCGACCGCTACAGTGCTGCCGAAGGGGTCAGCTACACGCTGGCCCTTTCTTTTCGGGCAATAACTCGCAATTCCGGGATGGGTGCAGTCCCGCACGTTGCGGGAATCGGAAGGCGATGGGTTTCGCAAGGGCTCAACCCGTCCTGCGAGCTGTGATATACGGCATGTCTCTCTCGGGCCCTTGGGGATTGGCGCCGCGCCGCAAAAATCTCTAACGTCGCCCTCGCCCCGAAACGCCGAATCGTTTGCTAGATGCCGCCTGCGGAACAACTCAACAACGCCTTCGAATTCACCGTCTCCGAGCTCTCCCAGTCGCTGAAGCGGACGGTGGAGGACACCTATGGCCATGTCCGGGTCCGCGGCGAGATCTCCGGGTTTCGCGGCGCCCATTCCTCCGGCCATTGCTATTTCGCGCTCAAGGACGAGAGCGCGAAGATCGAGGCGGTGATCTGGAAGGGCGTGCACGGCCGCATGCGCTTCAAGCCCCAGGAGGGGCTCGAGGTGATCGCCACCGGCAAGCTCACGACCTATCCGGGCTCATCGAAGTACCAGATCGTGATCGAGGCGCTGGAGCCGGCCGGCATCGGCGCGCTGATGGCGCTGATGGAGGAGCGCAAGAAGAAGCTCGCTGCCGAAGGCCTGTTCGACGAGGCGCGCAAGCAGCTGCTGCCCTGGCTGCCGGAGGTGATCGGCGTCGTGACCTCGCCGACCGGCGCCGTGATTCGCGACATCCTGCACCGGCTGGAGGACCGCTTTCCCCGCCGCGTGCTGGTGTGGCCGGTCAAGGTGCAGGGCGAAGGCTCGGCCGAGCAGGTCGCGGCCGCGATCCGCGGATTCAACGCGCTGCCCGAGGGCGGCAGGATTCCGCGCCCCGACGTCCTGATCGTCGCGCGCGGCGGCGGCTCGCTGGAGGACCTCTGGTCGTTCAACGAGGAGATCGTGGTGCGGGCAGCAAGCGAGAGCATGATCCCGCTGATCTCCGCCGTCGGACACGAGACCGACATCACCCTGATCGACTTCGTCGCCGACAAGCGCGCGCCGACCCCGACGGCCGCGGCCGAGATGGCGGTGCCGGTGCGCAGCGAATTGTTCGTCGAGGTCGCCGATCTCGGCCGCCGCACTCGCGCCTATTGGCAACGCAGCCAGGAGAGCCGCCGCAGCGAGCTGCGCGCCGCCGCGCGCGCGCTGCCGGCGGCCGGCGATCTGCTCGCGATCCCGCGGCAGCGGCTGGATTCGGCTGGTGCATCCCTGCCCCGCTGCCTCAAGGCCAACACGCATGCGCATTTCCGCAGGTTCACCGCCGCCAGTTCAAAGCTGACGCTGCGGGTGCTGCACGGCCAGATATCGCAGGCCGATCACCGCCTCACCGTGTGCGGCGAGCGGCTTGGCCTTTCCGCACGCTCACTGCTGCGGCGGCGGCGCGACCGCTTTGCCGGGCTGGAGGTGCGCCTGCGTGCCTCGAAGCTCTCCAACGCGCAGGCGCAGCGCAACGCGATTGCGCGCCAGCGCGAGCGCACGCATCGTCTCGCCGAACGGGCGCAACGCGCGCTCGCAACGCTGCTGCATCGGCTGGATGCCCGCGTCGAGAACAGCGGCAAGCTGCTCTCCGCACTGTCCTATCGCAGCGTGCTTGCCCGCGGCTTCGCTCTGGTTCGGGATGAGGCCGGCCATCCCCTGCATTCGGCAGACGCGATCGGCCCTGGCGCGCGCGTCGAGATCGAGTTTGCAGATGGACGTGTTGGCGCAACCGCGGATGCGGACCGCCCACCCCCCGCGCCAAAGCGCGCGGCAGCGCAAGCCAAGCCGGCCACGCAGGAGACAAAGCCGCCGCCGAAGCGCATGGCCAAGCCGGTGGATCAGGGCAGCTTGTTCTGAGGGGTGAGGGAAGGTGCTTCCACGAATTCGTCATTGCGAGCGTAGCGAAGCAATCCAGAATCTTTCCGCCCAGGGACTCTGGATTGCTTCGCTGCGCTCGCAATGACGGAGTGTGCGGCACCCTATCGGCAGGACAATCCCGCGTCGATCGTGGTCCAGAAGCCGCAATGCTCCGGCGCGCGCATTGGCGCACCGGCGCGGGCTTCATACAGGAAGATCGCGACGGTGAAGACGATCAGGGCGGAGGAGAACAGGACGATGCGGTTGCGCATGTGAGATCCGTTTAACCGCTATCGTGGTCGAATGATGGCACAGTCACAGCTGAAACCGGCGCGGCATGGGTCCGTAGATTCACGGTCGGCCATACTCCGTGCAGGGCGGTGGTCGATGCGGGGCTGCCCGCCCACGTTGTTCCTCGGGCGGCCCCGCTCCCGCTTCGCTTCTACCGAGCTATGGCGGGACAAGTCCGTAGCCGCATGAGCACAGCGATGCGCGGGAGCAGTCTTCCCGGATGTCGCTGCGCTCATCCGGGCTACTGGAGCTCCATCACCGTTCACCGCGCCAGCCATCGCGCGACGTCCTTCTGCGATTCCGCACGCGCCTCGGCGTCCATGCCGAAATGGCCGCGTTCGGGCGCGGCGACGCCGGTGCCGCCCCGGTCGAAATCGTGATCGGCGCCGGGATAGACCACGATGCGCGCGAGCGCGCTGCGGCCGCGCGCGCCGTCCACCATCTGACGGCAGGCCGGCGGCGACGACACGTCGTCATCGGCGCCGATCAGCACGAGCGTCGGCACCCGCGTGCTCCAGCCGAGGCCGGCGGAGATCCTGCAATCCGGATAGAACGCGATCGCGGCGCGGAAATCCGGGCGGAGATCGCGCGCCGCACTCTGCGGGCGCACGGCCCAGAGCAGCGCGCTCGCACCATTCGCCCAGCCGACCAGGCTGACGCGGTCGTGCGCCACCCAGGCCTGCTTCATCAGCCAGGCGCGCGAGGCCGCGATATCGGCGACGCGTTGGCGGCGCGCTTTGACATGCATCTCCCTGACTCGGCATTGCGGCCCGAGCTCGCGCGATCCGTAGCTGTCGGGCAGCAGCACCGCATTGCCAGCCCTGAGCAGGCGCTCGGCCCAATCGCGATAGTGCGGCTGTACGGGTTCGGCATGGCTGCCGAGGCCGCCGCAGCCATGCAGCGCGATCACGGTCGCAAACGGACCTGCGCCGTCCGGCTTGTAGAGCTGCGCATGGAGGACACCGGACGCGAGCGGGATGTCGACCGGCTGCGGGACCGGCGCGGCTCGCGCCGCCGACAGCAGCAGGATCAGGAAAAGGACGGTCAGCCGAAGACGCATCGGACTCTGCCGGAGAAGATGCCGGAACCGGCGATCCTTCGCTCGAAGCCTTATCACGCGGAAACGGCGGTAAAACATCACAAACCGGTGGGTTTGACGGGCGGACAAGCCACCCCATCTATGCTACATCCCGTCCAACACATCGTGCCCTCCAGGCTCTTTCCCGGGAGGGCCTTCCGCGGAGACTTTCGACCGTGCTGAACAAGTTCGGCCCCTCGGGCCATGGCGAAGCGCAGGTGCAGTATCTCGACGGCGATTTCCGCGTGATCTCGCCGGGGACCTTCGTGCGCTGCGCGATCACCGACACGCGAATCCCGCTCGACGAGCTGAAGTACTGGAGCGTGGACCTGCAGGAGGCCTACGCCACGCCCGCCGCCGTGCTGCAGCGGCATTTCCCCGGCGCGCTCAAGCCGCAGCCGTGAGGCCCATGGCGCGCGGCTATCGCTGCTGCGTGCCATCTGATGAGCCTGCGCAAGTCTTGATGAAGTCCTTCCGGGTCTTCCCAACGATCTTCTGATCGATCGCCTGCTTCAGACAATCCAGGCGCGCCTGCGCCATGCAGAGCTGCATCTGGTCGCGCTTGTCCTGTCCCTGCAGAGCTTGGGTCGTGGCCAGGCACGCGACCCGCTTGGTCGCGGGAACGGGCACTGTGCCGGCCGGATTTTCCGGAGCAGTCGGCGGACTCGCTTGTGCAAGCACCGGCGCAATACTCAGACACACAAGGCTCGCGGCGACAGCGGCAGACGGCAGCTTCATCGAACTCTCCTGATGGTCTGGAGCCGATAGACCTTTTGCGATGAATGTCGCCTGAATGATGGGATGCTGCAGCTCCGGCGAAGCGCACTCTCCGGCCGGCCAGAGCACGCGGTGCAGTTTCTCCAGCATCGTGGAGATGCGGACATTGCTCGCGCGCATCTGAGATGCGCGGCTACAACCGAAATGGTCTCCGTCGTATCGGCCTGCGTTGCATCGAAGAGCGCATGCACTCCGTGGTTAGTCATTTCGCGCTGTAGTTGGATTTTCGCCGCGCCTTGGCGCCCTTAAGTTGTTCGACGAAGTCTCGGTGAAACACAGCACTGCTATATTGCAAGTCAGGTCGTTGGCCCTGATCCTCCGACGCGCAGGCAATCGAGCGACCAGACGGCCATCGAGCTTTGGATTTGCCGCCGTCTGTGAACGGGCTCATACCGAAGAGCCAACTGGCGGACTACGATCGCCTCGGAAATTCGCGGTGGAATATGTAAATCGAAGGCAACGATGGGGGTGATCATGCCCACCATATTAGACTTGCTCTATCGTGAATATTGCCGCGCCCGTCTCGCTGAAATGCGCAAACAGCTTCTGATCGCAGCTAAACGCTCTGAAGCGTTCGAAGCGGATCATCGTCCTGCGGAGCAGAGTGACGATGAGAGAACCGCGGCACTCGGCAAGACCGGTCGCGTCCTGCCGAATTGAAGCGATCCAACACGGCGATCTCTCCCGCGTAGCAGTGACCAAGCAACTGACAGCAGTTTGGGAGGCAGCAATGAATACACCCGAGTGCTATACTGTCATCGTGACCTGCATCTCGTGCCTGACCATCGTCGGATTGATGGCCGTCGGAGCGTGGTGAGCAGGACACAGCGCTTCTTTGCAGACATGGCTCCGACTCCGACATGAGCACAGCCGCCGCGTCGTTCGACTGCGGCGGCTGTGCTTTAGATCCGGATGTCAGCTTCCAGGCGGGGTGTACGAAGAACGCAGCTTCGCCGCGTTCTGGCGGACCTGCTTGATCTCGTCCTGCGTGAACAGCCGAGTCAGCTTCACGTTCTGCAGCGTGCCCGCCGTGACGGTCAGGCCGGAAATGGCTGGAGCCGCACTGGGATCAGGCACATCGAAGATCACCAGAACGCCTGGACCGTCGGCAGCAACGCTGTACATCGAAATCAGCTTTCCGCCGGCCGCTTCAACGAGCTTCCTGGCTGCCTCCTGGCGATTCGTTCCCGGGTTTTCCAAGATGGCGTTGAGAGCGCGTGGTGTGTATTGGCCGGTGAGGCAAAAATGCATGGCATGTTCTCCTCTGCTTTTGGCAATGACTCTCCCGCCGCTCCGAACTGGTCGTTGCGGCCGTCGCATCTGAAAGAATGAAGATCGCGCCCGCCGTGGGCATAAACGCCGTCTATGATTGCCGGGAGTTCGGCACGTCCTGGTGACGGCTCTCATGAAAGGCTACATCAACTGCCAAGAGTGCGGAAGAGAATTCGTCAGCCGCGGCACTTCGCTTGATGAGCTACGGCAGAGACGCTTGCCTAATACACGAGATCAACGCGCGCTGAACCGCCGCTCGCGCGCCCTGTACAGATGATCGCCGATCAACTGCCGCAGCTTTGCCGGATCGTCGAACTCGAGTTGCACTGCGAACGGCACGATGCCGTCGGGCACGCCTTCACGGCCGCGCAGACGCGCGAGATCCTTTTCCGTGGTCACCAGCGTGAGCTGCTCGCGCTGGGCCTCAACGGCGAGGGCGGCGAGCTCCTCATCCGAAAACATGTGATGGTCGGCGAAGGCACGCGTGCGCGCGACATCGACACCGCTCGCACGCAGAGTCCGGAAGAAGCGGTCGGGATCGCCGATGCCGGCGAACGCGAAGACCCGCTTGCCTGAGAGCTGCGCGAGCGATGCAGCAACGGGCTTGAGGCGTGCGCGCAGCTCCGGCTTGTCGCGCTTGGCAAGCTCGGCAGCGACGTCGTTGGCGGCACGACCATCACCGATCAATACCAGCGCGTCGGTGCGCGCGAGCTGCGCCGCCAGCGGCGCGCGCAGAGGGCCGGCGGGAAACACATTGCCGTTGCCGAGACCGCGTTCGCTGTCGATGACGATCAGCGATGCGTCTTTCAGAAGGCGCGGATTCTGAAAACCGTCGTCCATCAGGATCACGGTGGCGCCCTGCGATTTCGAGAGCGCGACGCCGTCGAGGCGGTCGCGCGCGACTGCGACCGGGACGTCGCTCGCCATCATCAGGGGCTCGTCGCCGACGTCAGCAGCGGTGTGACGCGCGCGATCCACCATCACCGGGCCCTTCAGGCGTCCGCCATAACCACGGCTGAGCACCACCGGGGTCTCGCCGAGCCCGCGAAGCAGCTTCGTCAGCGCCAGCACGGTCGGCGTCTTGCCGGCGCCGCCGACATGGTAGTTGCCGACGCAGATCACGGGAATGCCGGCGTCCACGCCGTTGCGCAGCATGCGCCATGCGGTGACGGCGCCGTAGAGCGCACCGAGGGGACGGAGGACATGCGATAGCGGGGAACGTGGCCGGTACCAGAAGGCCGGCTCACGCATTGGCGGCCCCCATCTCGATTCGCAACTGCAACAGATACGGCTCGAGCGCGGTGATGGTGCGATCGAGCGCGCCGCCGAGCTGCTCGACCACGCCGATGCCCGCACGTTGCATCTTGTCGCGCACCGTCGGCTCGGCGAGGAGCAAGCCGAGCTGCTTGACCAGCGCCTCCTGCGTATCGGCCTGCCGCGCCCCGCCGCTCCCGTCGAGCGCCTCATAGACGTCGGCGAAGTTGAAGACGTGCGGACCATGGACGATCGCGGCGCCCAGCTTGATCGCCTCGATCGGATTCTGGCCGCCATGCTGGATCATCGATCCGCCCATGAACACGATCGGCGAGAGGCGATAGAACAGGCCGAGCTCGCCCATGGTGTCGGCAACATAGACGTCGGTCGTCGCCGTCGGCAGCTCCTCGCGCGAGCGCAGCGCCGGCTTCAGGCCGGAGGCCGTGACCAGGCCTGCGATCGCGGAGCCGCGATCCGGATGCCGCGGCACGATCACGGTGAGGAGCTGCGGGAAGAAGCCGCAGAGACTGCGATGCGCCGCGATCAGCATCTCGTCCTCGCCCGGATGGGTCGAAGCCGCGACGATGATCGGACGGCCGCGCGTCATCGCCATGAGCCGCTCGAGCTTTGCGGGATCGGCCGGCGGCGCCGGCACGTCCAGCTTCAGATTGCCCGTGGTGACGACGTCGCGGCCGCCGAGCGCGGAGAAACGCTCCGCGTCGGTCTTCGATTGCGCGAGACAAATGTCGAACCGCGACAGCAGCGCCGAGATGGTACCGTGCATGCGTCGCCAGCGCGGGAAGGAGCGCGGAGACATCCGCCCGTTGATCAGCACCATCGGCACCCGGCGCGCCGCGCCGGCGAGAATCAGGTTCGGCCACAGGTCGGACTCGATGAACAGCGCCAGCGACGGCTTCCAGTGATCGAGGAAGCGCGCGACATAGCGCGGAGAATCGTACGGCACGTATTGATGGATCACGTCGGGCGGAAAGCGCTTCGCCACCACGGCCGCCGAGGTGACGGTGCCCGAGGTGAGCAGGATGCGCAGATTGAGATCGCGCAGGCGCTCGATCAGCGCCGCCGCGGCCAGCACCTCGCCGACGCTGGCGCCGTGGATCCAGACGAGGGGGCCATGCGGCCGCACGTCCCGGGATAGCCCTCGCCGCTCGCCGACGCGCGCGGGATCCTCCTTGCCCTGCTTCAGCCGCCGCTTGATCAGCGCAGGCGCGAGCGGCACCAGGCCGGAGGCCAGGCGCCGATACATCCGTAGCGTGATCGGCAGCGCAATGGGCAGGGATTTAGGCATCTTCCGGTCCCGGACGGCCGAGTTGCGCGTAGGCGCGGCGGGTCGCTTCGTTCAACGTGTCTTCCAGCTCCTGCCGCAACGCTTCCATCGTGGCGGCGTCGGCATCCGGAGGAACGTGGATCTCCTTGATGCCGACCAGCGCGCCCCGCCCGAACGGCAAATTGATGGTGGTGCGATCCCAGTTCTTGAGCCGGACGAAGCGGCTGGTCGCCATCGCGAAAGGCATGATCGGCCGCCCCGATTCGCGTGCCAGCATGATAATGCCGAGTCCCGCCACGCGCGAGCGCTTGGGGACGTCGGCGGTCAGCGCGACATTACAACCGGCTTCCAGCGTCCGCACCATTTCCTTGAAGGCGCCGACGCCACCTTTGCGGTGAAACGCGCCGCCATGGTCGCCGGAACCTCGGATGGTGCCGATGCCGAGCCGTTCGGCGGCGATGGCATTGAACTCGCCGTCGCGATGCCGGGAGATCAGCACCCTGGCCTTGTACCAGTCCTTGTTCTTGATGAAGGGCGTGAGGAAATGCTGACCGTGCCAGAAGGCGAAGATGGCGGGGATCTGGGGCTCGACGCGTTCATAGACGTCCGGCGGATCGAACGTGAATTTGTTGGTCCGCCAGACCAGACGCAGATATTCGGCCGCCAGGACCCCGACGGCACGCTGAACGAAGCTGCTTCGCAGCGTATTGCGAAGCAGCTTTTTCAACGCGCCGAATCTTGATTCGGGTCGAGCAGCCGATGCAAATGGACGATGAAGTAGCGCATCTGCGCGTTGTCGACCGTGCTCTGCGCCTTGGCCCGCCAGGCGGCGTGGGCGGCCGCATAGTTCGGATAGAGCCCGACGATCTCGACGTCGTCGAGATTCTTGAAGGTGTTGCGCTCGAGATCGACGAGCTCGCCGCCGATGACGAGGTGAAGCAGTTGTTGCGGGGCGCTATCTGGCATGGGTCCTGTTCCTAAGGGGCTGCCCGGCAAAGCAGTGTCCGACAAGCACGACGAAGCGCTTCACGGCAAGGGACGATTGCGAAAATGCGCGACAATGCCCGCATGACGATCGCGTCCCGCTGCCACCAGCACCCCGTGCGCCACTTCCCGGCGGTTGTAGAGGATGGGTTCTCCGGAGAGGTCGCTCATCCTACCATCCGCTTCCTGCACGATCAAATCGGCCGCCGCAAGGTCCCAATCATGGCTGTTGCCGCCCGCAAAAGCCGCATCCAGCGCGCCATGGGCGACCCGGCACAGACGCAGCGCGAGCGAACCGATTCGCCGATGCAGCGTGATCTCGCCGAGTGAGGGCTTCAGCCGCTCGACCAGCGGCTTCGGGCCGGCGACGCGGGCGAAGTCGAGCGCGGATCCGGACGTCGCCCGCACCGGCTTGTCGTTCAGCGTCGTACCCTGCCCGCGCACCGCGAAGAAGAACTCGTCGCTGCTCGGCGCGAACACCGCGGCAAGCACCGGCGAGGCGTCCTCGACCAGCGCAACGCTGACGCACCACTCGTCATGCCCGCCCAGATAATTGCGCGTGCCGTCGATGGGATCGACGATCCAGGTCAGCCGTCGCGACAGCCGCGCCGCATCGTCGGCGCTTTCCTCGGACAGCCAGCCATAGTCGGGAGTCGCAGCACGCAGGCGCGCCTCGAGCAGATCGTTGACTGCGATATCGGCTTCCGACACCGGCGAGGAGGCACCCTTGGTCCACTTCCTCAGCTCGGTGCGGAACATCGACTGCGCGAGCGCGCCCGCCTCCCGCACCGTGTCCTTGAGCAGCGCCGCGTCGCGGGTCAGGATGGTTTCATCGAGAACAGGCGTCATCGGCGCAACCGAGCCACACGCGAGGACCACCTCTCCCCATCGGGAGAGGCAAGCCAAACAGCATCTGCTCGATCAGCGTCCGCCAAGCGTCAAGCCCTCGATGCGCACAGTCGGCGCGTTGATGCCGTAGCGGAACTCGAGATTGTTCGCGGGCTGCATCGACTTGAAGATCTCGAACAGATGCCCAGCGATCGTCACTTCGCTGACGGGATAGGTGATCTCGCCATTCTCGATCCAGAAGCCGGAGGCGCCGCGGCTGTAGTCGCCGGTGACGCCGTTGACTCCGGAGCCGATCAAATCGGTGATATAGAATCCTTGCTTGATGTCGGAGATCAGCTCGGCGGGCGTCGGCGTGCCGGGTTCGAGATGCAGATTGTACGGTCCGGGCGACGGCGAAGACGAGACGCCGCGATGGGCGTGGCCGGTGGTGGTGAGGCCGAGCTCGCGCGCGGTCGCGCAATCGAGCAGCCAGGTCGTCAGCACGCCCTCGTCGACCAGCGCGATCTTCTTCACCGCGACGCCTTCGGCGTCGAAGGTCTGTGAGCGCAGGCCGCGCCTGCGCAGCGGATCGTCGACGATGCGGATGTTATTCGCGAACAGCTGCTGGCCGAGCTTGTCCTTCAAGAAGCTGGTCTTGCGCGCGATCGAGGCGCCGTTGATGGCGCCGACGAGATGGCCGACCAGCGAGCCGGCAACGCGCGGATCGAACACGACCGGCACCTTGCAGGTCTCGACCTTGCGCGGATTGTAGCGCGCCACGGTGCGCTCGCCGGCGGAACGGCCGACCGTCTCCGGCGACAAGAGATCGGCGCCGTGAGGCGCAGAGGTGAAGTCGTAGTCGCGCTCCATGCTGGTGCCTTCGCCCGATATGGCGGTCGCGGAAATGCCCTGGCTGGAGCGCAGATAAGAGCCGTGGAAGCCGGTCGAGGTGACGAGCACCATGCCCCCGATGCCGGCGGAAGCCGAGGCGCCGCCGGACTTGGTCACGCCCCTCACGCCGAGCGCCGCAGCTTCGGCTGCAAGCGCGCGGCGCTCCAGTTCGGCGGTCGCGGGCACGTCGGGATCGAGCAGGTCGAGATCGGGGAAGTTGCGCGCGAGCAGCGCGGGATCGGCGAGACCGACATATTTGTCGTCGGGCGCAACACGCGCCATCGCGACCGCGCGCTCGGCGAGCTTGGTGACTGCATCGCCGCTGACGTCGTTGGTCGAGACCACCGCCTGGCGCTGGCCGACCAGCACGCGCAGGCCGACATCGTCGCCCTCGGACCGCTCGGATTCCTCGACACGGCCGTCGCGTACCTCGACGCCTTGCGAGACGCCGCGCACGGCGACCGCATCGGCCGCATCCGCGCCGGCGCGCCTGGCCGCCTCGACCAGCCGCTGCGCGAGATCGGAGAGCGCGGACTGGTCGAACAGGTCGCGATTGGCCGTGGTCGTCGAGCTTTGTGAAGAGTTCACGAACGAAATCCTGTTGGGGCGGGGTTCGGGACCGGAACCCACACATGTGCCCTGATAGCGGGGACTTCAAGCATTTTCAGCTCGCCAAAGTTCAGATTCGCGGCTTCGGGGCAACGTCTCGTCAATCATGCGCGCCAAGGTCTTGTCAATCATGAGCTGCAGTGACGGTGGGTTAACCAGCCTTTTTAAGCGGTTTCGGAAACGGGCGCGCTAGGGTCCTCGCATCGACCGGGAACATAATCCCGGCGGGGAGAACCAAGCCGTGAGGCGTCAAACAGCAACATGCGGGATCGCTCCCGCCGGGTCGAGCCGCTCCTTGCGGCTCGACCCTCTTTCCCTTCCGGTCCGCTTCGATGCGCACGATCCGCGCGCCGACGGACATGTCAGGCAGATCGAGCTTCATCGCGAGCGTGTCGTGCTGCGCCGTGCCGTGCGCGGCATGCAGATGGCGATCAACGTGCGCGTTGCCGACTTTACCGGCGTTGCGTTGCGCGGCAACGACGAGGCGCGGACGCTCGTGCTCGTGCATCGCGATCCTTCGCTGTCCATTCCGCTGCTGGTCGGCGCCGATGCCGACGAGATCGCGCAAGCCTGGGCGGTCTGGAGCGAGATCTTCGCGCTGCCGCAGCTCGATGAAGGCGCCCGCAAGCCCGCGCAGCGCCGCCGCCGCGCCAACGCGATCCGCGCCCGCAGGCCGAAATTCCTGATGCGCCGGCGTACCGGCCTCGCGCGTGCGCTATCGGTTCATCGCGGCGAACGCGAGATCATCGCAAGGAATTGAGTGGCAATCAGGCCGCCCGCAGCACCGCGTCGGCCAGCAATCCCGCAAACAGCAGCAGCCCGGCATCGCGGTTCGACTTGAACAGGCGAAGGCACAGTTCGGGATCATCGATCCTGAGCCGCACGATCTGCCATGCCAAATGCGCGGTGAAGGCGGCAAGGCCGAGCCATGCCGGCCAGCGCGCATCGCCTGAGGCGAGCGCGACGCCGATCAGCATCGCCGCGAGCCCGTAGAACAGGATCAGCGCCTGGTGCGTATGCGCGCCGAACAGGCGCGCGGTCGACTTGACACCGATCAGCGCGTCGTCCTCGGCGTCCTGATGCGCGTAGATCGTGTCGTAGCCGATCACCCAGGAGATCGCGCCGGCATAGAGCACGAGCGCAGTGACGTCGATGCGTCCGAAGGTGACGGCAAATCCCATCAGGGCGCCCCAGGAGAAGGCCAGCCCGAGCACGATCTGGGGCCACCAGGTGATGCGCTTCATGAAGGGATAGATCGCGACGACCAGAAGCGAGGCGATGCCGGTCAGGACGGCGAAGCGGTTGAACTGGAGCAGCACCAGCAAACCGATCAGGGCCTGCGCGACCATGAAGGCCAGCGCCTGCCTCGTGGTCACCTGGCCCGAAGGCAGCGGCCGCGAGCGCGTGCGCTCGACCTTGCCGTCGAGGTCGCGGTCGGTGATGTCGTTCCAGGTGCAGCCAGCCCCGCGCATCACGAAGGCGCCGATGAAAAACAGCGCGATAGTGAGCGGCAGGCCGCGGACGTCATGCGCCATGCCGGCGGCCAGCGCAGCCGACCACCAGCACGGCATCAAGAGAAGCCAGGAGCCGATCGGACGGTCGAAGCGTGACAAACGCAGGTAGGGTCGCGCCCAATGCGGCGCGACGGTATCGACCCAGTTGCCGGTGGAATCGGCAACGCGGGCGGATGTATCGCTCATCGGGTCAGGACGTTGCCATTGAGCGTGTCGAAGGTGCTGCCGCCCTTCTTGCCGGCATTGGCTTCAGGCGCCGAGCCCGAACCCAGGACCTCGCTCAGCGAGGGACCGGCCGGACGCGCCTGTTGCTGCTGCATCTGCAGCGCAACGTTGCAGACCTTCGTCGCCATGGCCTCGGTGTTCTTGTGGCCATCCTTCATCTGCGCACCGATCTGCGGCGGGATTCCACATTTGGCGGCATTGGTCTCGATGTACTTGATCATCTTGACTTCAGCCTGGCTGAAGTTGCGGATCAGCTTGCATGCCTCGTCGGGCGGCGCGTGACGGTCGCTCGCGGCCTTGATCAGCTTGCCGCGCTTCTCGGCCTCCTCGCGCAGAGGAACGAAGGCCTTCATGCAATCCTCGCCGGGACCGGCTTGCGTCGGCGGGGCCGCGCTGAAAGCGCCCGCGCCACCGACCGGCGCAGCGCCGTTCACTGGAAAGGAGGATTGCGGAGCGGTACCGACCGAGGCGGTCGGCGCCGAACCGTTCACCGGCGGAAAGGCCGAACTGGTTGGAGCCTGATTGGGCAGCGGCGCCGGGAACGCGCTTTGCGCGTAGGCGCCCGCAGTGCCAATGGTGATCATGGCCGCGGTGATCGGAACCATCAAATGACGGATCATCAAGAGAGTCTCTCCGGCAGGAGCTTACGGGGTTCGGCGTCTTCCCAATTGAAGCGCAACCAGCGTGTTCGCGTTTTTACGATTCCCGCCAGCGCTTAACAACCCGTTGAATAGGGCAAGAGCGCGGCGCCGGGACGCACCATCCCGGCAATATTTAACCCCGAGATGGCGGCTTTCGGTTAAGAACGGCGGCAAATCGGACCCTGAACGATGCCTTCCCACGATTTTCGCGCCCCTCGCCTGTTCATCGACGCCCCCCTGGCCCAGGACGCCAGGGTCGAGCTCGACCGCGACCAGAGCAATTATCTCGGCAATGTGCTGCGGCTTGCCGCCGGGGCCGAGGTCCTGGCCTTCAATGGCCGCGACGGCGAATGGCAGGCCGCCCTCGAAGGTCGCAGGCGGCCGGATGGCCTCGTCATCCTGCAGCAGACCCGGCCCCAGGACCGGCTGCCCGACCTCGTTTACGCCTTCGCGCCGCTCAAGCATGCCCGGCTGGATTACATGGTGCAGAAGGCCATCGAGATGGGCGCCGCCGCCCTGCAGCCCGTCTTCACCCGGTACACCCAGGCCACCCGGGTCAACACCGAGCGGATGCGCGCCAATGTCGTCGAGGCGGCCGAGCAATGCGGCATCCTCAGCATCGCCGCCGTTGCCGAGCCGGTGCCGCTGGAGCGCTTCTTGAGCCAGCGCGCCGCGGGCCGGCTGCTGATCTTCTGCGATGAGGCGGCGGAGGTCCAGGACCCCGTTCAGAGCCTGCAACGCGCCCGTGAGGAGGCCGGCGGAGGTATTGACGTGTTGATCGGCCCCGAAGGCGGCTTCGCCGATGAGGAGCGAGCGCTGCTGCTGCGGCAGCCCAAGGTCCTGCGGCTGGGCCTTGGCCCCCGGATCATGCGCGCCGACACCGCCGCAGTGGCGGCCCTGGCGCTGGTGCAGGCGGTGCTGGGCGATTGGGGCGGTGGAAACGGCTAGATCGTTTCCTGCATGGCGCGGTGCAGGGTCTCGGACGGCAGCTCTCCGAAGGCCGCCCTGTAACTCGCCGCGAACTCGCTCAGATGCCAGAAGCCGTGCGCAATTGCGCAAGCCTTCACACTGCGCCGCCCGGGTCCGATGCGCAGCTGCTTGCGCACCGACCAGAGCCGCAGGACCCGGCTATAACGATGCGGGCTCATGCCGCAAATGGCCTGCGTCGCGCTCTGGAGAGTCCGGACGGACACGCCCACCTGCGCGGCCAGTTCGGTCGTCTTGGGCCAGACCGTCAGATCTTGCCGCATCAATCTTTCCATGTCCGCGACGATCCGCCGATAGCCATCCGTGGCGGACGACGCAGGTCCGCCGCTCACGCCGGTGCGCAGCGCAACCTCCATCGTGCTGAGCAGGGCCTGCTCGACGGCGGCCAGCGACATCGGCTGGTTCAGGAAGTCCGGGTCATGTGCCGCAATTTCCAGCGTGACGGAGATCAGGCGGCGCAGCGAGGCAAGGACGTCCGATGGCGGGTTTACCAGGCGATATCCGTCACCCAGTTGCGTCCAGGGTTCGCGCTGCGGCGGACTGAAATACACCACAGCCATCAGCCGGCCCTCCGGCTCATAGACCAGGCAATCGGAGCTGCCCGTCAGGACGACGATGGAACGGCCCATCGATCGCCCATTGATGCGCGGCGAGGTCACGTGATCCATCGGCACGACGACGGCGGCGGCATTGTTCAATTGGTAGCCGCGAACGATCCTCGGGAAGGTCTTCACCAGAGAGAGGGTCAGGGTCGGCAGGCTGAGCCGGGCCCGCATGATTGCCGTCGCCCCGACCGACAACGGCATGCTGGATGCGCCGGCATATCGCTCGGTCTCGCCGAAATGGTCGATGTCATACGCCCTGACTTCGAGGGCTGATGATGGCTTGAGGTCCCGGAAGGACATCAAGCCATCCGTCGCCAGATCTCGCGCTCCCTCGTGCACAGTATCCAGATGGCCTTGATCCATGTCGTGTTGCTTACTTTGTCTTCTTTGCGGACGTGGCTCCCTTGGAAGCGCGCAGATCATCCGGCCCATTGATGCCGGCACGCCTGAGATCGCGAAGCAGCTTCGTGAGCAACAGCATGTTCGTCTTCTGCAGTTCGTGGTTGTTTCCAAACCTGAATGCGTTCTGCTCGGTCACGATGAGTCCGGCCTTCGTCTCGGCGAGAATCTTCCGTCTCTTCAGCCCTGTCACGCGACGGCGAACCGTCTCGAGTGGCAGGCTGAGGAAACGGGAGAGTGCCGCCCGGGAAACTCCCTGCTTGATCAAATCCGGCTCGACCGCATGAATGCTCGAGAATTGCTCGTCCAGCGCCGGATTGTTCATCACGTGAATGACGTTCGCATTCAGGACCGCATGAACGATCAGAAGGTCCAGCGGATCGAACTCTTCGTAATGCCGGAATAGCTCGCTGATCGAGAACAGCATGTAGGCCAGCGTGTGTCGCGAGACCGTCCGGATAATATCTGAGGCATTGCGCATGAATCTCAAACCATGATTTGCATTGTAACGAACTGCAGCAGCGAACGGATCATCCGCCATACCCAGAATGAGTATGCGACGACTTGCCAGCCATCTTCAATTTCTCATGGTGACACTGGCCTTCGGCTGCATCGGACATCGTTCGCCGACGAGTTCGCGAACAGCATTGAAGGTTGGACCTTCGGCGTGCCTGCCGGAGCGGTGACCGCCAAGTCTTTGTTGCGCGACCACGCATCCAACTATTTCGACGATGCCGGCGCCGTCGAGGCGGCGATCGCGATGGAAGACTTGGCGATGGAAGGCTTGGTGACGGAAGACTTGGTGATGGAAGACTTGGCGACGAATGACGATGTCGTGCCCGGGGCGGGACGATACGAGGCGCTGCGACTCATCAAGGCGTTTCTCCGCCTCACGGACCCCGGCAGAAGGGGAAGGGTCCTCGACCTGGCGGAGCAACTTGCGGCAGATGCGGTGTCCGCCGCAGCAGGCGCGACCCGCGCGACGACCGAGGCAGTCCCAGTCCGCGGCCCAACCGAATGAACCCGAATCGTCTCGTGCGGCGCCCCCGCGACGAAAAGGCGAGCGCACCCGGAATGAGGTGCCATATTACCTAAAGCGCGATGCGAGCGACGCTGCGTGTCACGCCCTGGCGACGGGCCGGCGCCGCGCCGAGCTCATTAAGCGATTGATCCTTTGGAGGTCGAAACCGCTTTCGGGCCATGCTAAGGGCTGCGCCAACTCCCATTCCTTCCTTGCCCTGCCCGGTTCCACCGGGATGATGGACCCTGAGATGACCGCGACTGCCACCTCAAATGCTGCCGGCTCCGCCGCCTGGGCGGATACGCTGCTCTTGTCGTTCGCGCAGGCCGGCTATGTCAGGGCTGAGCCCGCCATCCTGCAGCCGGCCGAGCCGTTCCTGGACCTCTCCGGCGAGGACATCCGCAAGAGTCTGTATCTGACCACGGACCTCACGGGCGAGGAGCTCTGCCTGCGCCCGGACCTGACGATTCCCGTCGCGCGCGACTACCTGGCCTCTGGGCGCGCCGGCCAGCCGGCCGGGTTCAGCTATCTCGGCCCGGTGTTTCGCTACCGCAGCGGCCAGGCCAGCGAATTCCTGCAAGCCGGCATCGAATCGTTCGGCCGCCAGGACCGTGCCGCCGCCGATGCCGAGATGCTGGCGCTGGCACTGGAGGCGACCGCCGCGTTCGGCGTCCGCGATGTCGAGATCCGCACCGGCGACGTCGCGCTGTTCAATGCCCTGCTGGACGCGCTCAACCTCTATCCGGTCTGGCGCCGCCGCCTGGTCAAGGATTTCAACCGCAAGATCAGCCTGGAGAAGGATCTGGAGCGACTGGCGGCCGCAACCACCGCGACGCGCAGCGAATATGAGGGCGTGCTGGCCGCCCTCGCCGGCTCCGACCGCAAGGCGGCGCTCGCCTTCGTCACCGATCTGATGTCGATCGCGGGCACCACCAATGTCGGCGGGCGCACCACGGCCGAGATCGCCGATCGCTTCCTCGAGCAATCGACGCTGAAGGGCGGCGCGCTGCCTCGCGAGGCGATCGCCGTACTCAAGCGCTTCCTGTCGATCGCGGGCAATCCCGACGAGGCGATCGCCGAGCTGCGCGCTCTCACCGCCGACGCGAAGCTCGATCTCGCCTCGGCGATCGATCAGTTCGAGAGCCGGGTCGGCTTCATGGCGGCGCGCGGTATCGACGTGAAGCAGACCCGCTTCTCGACGGCGTTCGGGCGCGGCCTCGACTATTACACCGGCTTCGAGTTCGAGCTTCATCACAGGGGCAACGGAGCCGAGCCGCTGGTCGCCGGCGGCCGCTATGACGGCCTGATGACCCAGCTCGGCTCGACAGCGCCGATCCCCGCGGTCGGCTTCTCGGTCTGGGTGGACGCGCTGACGCGTATCGGCCGCAAGGTGGGAGCTTAAGTGATGAGCGCGCCATTCGTATTGGCCGTTCCCTCAAAGGGCCGCCTTCAGGAGAATACCGAGGCCTTCTTCGCCCGCGCGGGGCTCAAGCTGTCGAAGGCCGGCGGCGCCCGCGACTATCGCGGAACGATCGCGGGCCTCGACAATGTCGAGGTCGCCTATCTCTCGGCGAGCGAGATCGCCTCGCAACTGTCGCGCGGCTTTGCGCATCTCGGCGTCACCGGCGAGGACCTGGTGCGCGAGAACATCGCGGATGCCGACAAGCGCGTGTCTCTCATCGAAGGGCTCGGCTTCGGTTATGCCGACGTCGTCGTCGCGGTGCCGCAGGCCTGGATCGACGTCCGCACCATGGCCGACCTCGACGACGTCACCACCGGCTTCCGCGAGCAGCATCACATGCGGATGCGGGTCGCGACCAAGTTCGTCAACCTCACCCGCGGCTTCTTCCAGGCGCATGGCATCACCGATTATCGTATCGTGGAAAGTGCAGGCGCGACCGAAGGCGCGCCGGCAGCCGGCAGCGCCGAGCTGATCGTCGACATCACCACGACGGGCGCGACGCTCGCCGCCAATGGCCTTCGCGTGCTCGACGACGGCGTGATCCTGCGCAGCCAGGCCAATCTGGTCGCCTCGAAGGAAGCCGACTGGTCGCCGCAGGCACGGGAGACGGCGCGTGTCATCCTCGATCACATCGCGGCACGGGCACGGGCCAACAAATACCGCGAGGTCCGCACCCGCTTCCGGGAATGCGACGCGACTTTGCTCGCCGAGGCCCACAGCCGTTTCGGTGTCGAGGCACCGTTCGGCGCGCCAACCTCCTCAGGCATGCTGACGTTGCACTGCCCGCCGGGGCAGCTCTACGCACTGGCGAGCTTCCTGCGCGAGCATGGCGCGGAGACCGTCTCGGTTGTCTCGCTCGATTACGTATTTGACCGCGAGAATCCGCTGTTCGCCAAGCTCGAAGCGTTCCTGTGAGTCTCGGGTTTGTTCAGCGTAGCGACAGCAAACGGCAGCTACCATATGCTGTTGAGAAGACCTAAACACCTCTGGAACCTTGATCGATGACGCTGGGCTCTGACGTTTCCGGCATGACGACCACGGCGGTCAGCGCCGCCGCGAAGGGGCTGTCGATTGTCGTCCCCGTCTACAACGAGGCGGCGGGGCTCGCTGCCCTGCACGAGCGCATCTGCGAGCTCGCGAAGACCTTGCGCCAGCGTTATCGCCTGTCTTGCGAAGTCGTCTATGTCGACGACGGCAGCGCGGATGCGACGTTGACGATCGCGCGGGCGCTGCCGGCCGACGCCGTCGATGTCCAGGTGGTGTCGCTGTCGCGCAATTTCGGCAAGGAGGCCGCACTGATGGCGGGCCTCGACCATGCCCGGCTCGGCGCCGTCATGTTCATGGATGGCGACGGCCAGCACCCGCCGGCACTCATCGAACAGCTGGTGCGGCACTGGATCGAGGACGGCTATGACGTCGTCTACACCGCCAAGGCCCATCGCGACAACGAGCCCTTCCTGCGGCGGGTCGCGGTGCACGGCTTCTACGCGCTGGTCAATTGGGGCGCGCGCCAGAAGATCCCCGAGGACGCCGGCGACTTCCGCCTGCTCTCCCCGCGCGCGGTCGCCGCACTCAGGCAGTTGCCGGAGCGTAACCGCTTCTTCAAGGGCCTCGCCAGCTGGATCGGCTTCCGCCAGATCCGCGTCGACTACGAGCCTGCGGCGCGCGTCCACGGCGTCACGACCTTCAACGCCGCCAGCCTGCTCGGCCTCTCGATCGAAGGCCTGACCTCGTTTTCGGTGGCACCGCTTCGCTTCGCCAGCCTCCTCGGCGTCATTCTCGCCGGAGGTGCCTTCCTGTTCGGCCTTTCGATCCTCTGGGAGGTGTTCACGACCGGCAAGCAGGTGCCCGGCTATCCCTCGCTCGTGATCGGGCTGATGACCATCGGCGGCGTGCAACTGATCATGATCGGCATCGTCGGCGAGTATATCGGCAAGATCCTTTCCGAGCTGAAGGCGCGCCCGATCTACTTCGTTGCCGAGCACAGCGAAAAGCATTTCGAGGCCGACAAGGCCGACGACGTCTCCAAGAGGACGGCGGCCGAATGAGCGCGGCGGCGAGGCCGCGGCGGATCTGGCTCTGCGCCGATGATTACGGCATCAGCCCGGGCGTCAACCGCGCCATCCGCGACCTGATCGAGCGCCGCCGCCTCAACGCCACCTCGGTGATGATGGTGGGTCCGGCGATCGAGCGCAGCGAGATCGAGGCGCTGCAGTCCGCCGCCAAGACGAGCCCGCGCTGCACGATCGGATTGCACGTGACTCTGTCGGCGCCGTTCAGGCCGCTCACCATGCATTTCCGCCCGCTCGACGGCGACATGTTCATGCCGTTTCCGAAGCTGCTGCGCGCGGGTGTATTGCGGCGGCTCGACCGCGAGTTCTTCCGCAATGAGGTCAAGGCGCAGCTGGCCGCGTTTGCGGACGCATTCGGGCGCACTCCTGACTTCGTCGACGGCCACCAGCATGTGCAGCTCTACCCGCAGGTGCGCGACGGCTTCGTCGATGCGGTCGTTGAGACTGCGCCGAACGCCTGGGTGCGTCAGGGCGGTCGCGATCTGCCGCTCGGGCAGCGGCTGGCCTCACCAAAAGCGCTGGTGCTCGATAGTCTCAGCGCGCAATTCCGCCGCCGCGCCCGCAGCGCCGGCCTCAACTTCAACCCCGGCTTCGCCGGCGCCTATGATTTTTCACGCGCCGCCGATTTCGGCGCGCTGATGCGGCAGTTCCTGGAAGGCCTGCCCGACGGCGGTCTCGTGATGTGCCACCCCGGCTTCGTCGATGACGTCCTCGCCGGCCTCGACCCGATGACCGACGTGCGCGAGCGCGAGCACGCCTATCTGGCCGGAGACGCCTTTGCGCGTTTGCTGACGGACAGCAACGTGACGCTGGGATGAAACCGGCGAAAGGCGGGCCGGGAGGCAGCTTGTCGCATACGGAAATTTAATCCGGCCGGCACTGTTGGGGCCACAATGGAACCCTACATCTCCTGCGCGCTTGATTTTGCGCGAAGGAGACAGATCATGACGCCGCAGGAACGCCAGCTCGTCGACGACCTTTTCGACCGGCTTTCAAAGCTGGAAAATGCACCGCGCGATCCCGACGCGATCGCCGCGATCTCCGACGGCCTGCGCAAGGCGCCCGGCGCAGTCTACGCGCTGGTGCAGACCACGCTGTTGCAGGACGAAGCGCTGAAGCGCGCCCATAACCGCATCCAGGAGCTGGAAGCAGGGCAGGCTCCCGAGCAGGCCCAGTCCGGCGGCTTCCTGGATTCCATGCGCGATACGCTGTTCGGCGGAGGCCCGTCGCGGGGCTCAGTTCCGAATGTGCCTCCGCGCGATTCGCGCCCCACCTGGAATAGCGGCCAGGCGATGCAACAGGGTCAGCCGGGTTATGGCCAGCCGCCGTACGGTCAGGCTTACGGCCAAGGTCCGGGCCAAGCTCCCGGCCAACCTCCCGGCCAAGGCTTTGGCGCGCCGCCGATCGGCGGTGGCGGAGGCTCGTTCCTCGGCACGGCGGCGGCGGCCGCGGCCGGCGTCGTCGGCGGCTCGCTGCTGCTCTCCAGCATCCGCGGCATGATGGGCGGATCGCATCAGCAGGCTTTTGGCGACACCAACGCCTCGGGCGACCGCAGCCCCTGGGGCGGCAGCGACCAGTCGGGCGGATCGCTCGCGCGCGACGCCGGCGCCGACGACATCGGATCGAACCGCGATTCCCGCCAGGGCCTCTTCGACCAGGCGTCGAACGACGACCGGAACAACAACAACGATCAGAACTACGACGATAACGACGACAACATGGACATGGCCGACGACAGCGATTTCGGAGACGACGGCGGCAGCGATTACGCCTGACGCCGCTCTCCAGCGCATCCACGCGAACGGCCGCCGATGAGGCGGCCGTTTTCACGAGACGTGTCTTGCCCGGAGGCCCTCCTTCTCCCCCAACGAGGGGAGAGGATAAAGCCGATCACATCACCACGACCTTGGTGCCGACATTGACGCGGCCATAGAGGTCGATGACGTCCTCGTTGCGCATGCGGATGCAACCGGAGGAGACGTTGGTGCCGATGGTCCAGGGCTCGTTGGAGCCGTGGATGCGGTAGAGCGTGGAGCCGAGATACATCGCGCGGGCGCCAAGAGGATTTTCCGGACCGCCTTCCATGTGCCGGGGCAGATCGGGACGGCGCGCGAGCATTTCCTTCGGCGGCGTCCAGTCCGGCCATTCGCGCTTGGCGGTGATCGACTTCACGCCGGACCAGGTGAAGCCGGGACGGCCGACGCCGATGCCGTAGCGCGTCGCCCTGCCATTGCCCTCGACGAGATAAAGGAACTTGTTCGGCGTATCGACCACGATCGTGCCGGGACTTTCGTTGCCGTTATAGTCAACGAGTTGCTTCTCGAATTTCGGATCGAGCAGGCGCTGCCGCGGGTCGACCGCCTCCTGCTGAAGGGCTGCGCCTTGTATCTGCGGCTCACCCATCGGCGGCAGGCGGCGCTGGTCGTAGTAAGCCGGCTGCTGCTGATACACCGGCTGCTGAGGCGCGTAAGCCGGACCTCGGCCGGGGCCATCGCCGAACAGGAACTCGATGAATCCGCCGCCCATGTTCGCATTGGAGGCGACGCGCACCGGCGCCGGCGGCACCTGCGGCGCATAGAGCACCGCCGGCGGATCGTTCGGAACGCTGTTGTCGAAGGCGCTGGCGCCGTTCACGCCGGCAATGAAGCTGCAAGCGCTGCCGAGCAGCGCGACGGACATTTTCTTGAACATCGACGTACTCTGTACTGTTTCGTCTGGATCGCATGCGCCGTTGGAAGGTGCCCGGCTGGACGGCGCCCGCGACGTGGTCAATAAAGAGCAAAAGCCGTTTTGTTTGGTAAACGAAACGGGCTTTTGGATTCACCACGTCGCGAGCGGCGGCGCAATTTGGCGATCAGCGTTTATTTTCGATGAACGCCGCGCATACATGGTTAATCGCTTCTTTGCGCAGCGTCGCACGCAGCCGCCCCCGACAGTTCCGGTTGTGAACCTCGTGTTAAATCGCTTCTGCCTACAAAGGCGCGTGAGTGAGGTGGGGGGAGTATCCTGATGGCTGTTCACCGCAAACGTTTTCGTGTCGAAGATATCGTCGGTGGCGAGATGCCCATTCTAGACGTGGCTGAAGAGGCACCCCCGATGCACAGCGAGATCATGGCCGAGCTGCGCGCGATCCGCGCACAGATGGCGAAGGGCGTCGCCGCGGCGCCGCTGTCCGGAAGCGCGGCCATGGCGGCGATCGACGCCTCGACGGCCCACGAGCTCGCTGAAGCGCGTACCATGCTCGACACTTACCGAGCACAGATCGAGCAGTGCGAGAAGCTGAAGGTCGAGCTCGACCTCATCCATGACGCCATCGATCGCACCAAGCGCGAGATCGCGACGCTGCACGGCAAGAGCTTCGACGGAGGGGAGATGGCCAAGGTCAATGGCGAGCTCGGCGCGGTGGTCGGCGGCACCGAGCAGGCGACCCAGCAAATTCTCGAAGCCGCGGAATCGATCGACCAGGCCGCCAGCGCAATGTCCAAGGTCGACTCGGCCGATCAGCAGAAGCGGCTCGCCGACGACATCCAGGAACGCGTCATCTCGATCTTCGAAGCCTGCAACTTCCAGGACCTGACCGGCCAGCGCATCAGCAAGGTCATGACCACCATGAAGTTCATCGAGCAGCACATCAATGCGATGATGGACATCTGGGGTGGCGTCGACGCGATCAAGGCCCATGTGCCGGCGCAGGTCGACAACCGCAGCGAGGACGAGAAGCTCCTCAACGGCCCGAAGCTCGCCGGCGAAGTCGGCCATGCCTCCCAGGACGACATCGACGCGTTGTTCGACTGAGCGGACGCGGATCACGGAAAAAGCAAAACGCCGGCGAGAGCCGGCGTTTCTTGTTTTTCATCTGAAGCTGTCATTCCGGGGCGATGCGTCAGCATCGAACCCGGAATCTCGAGGTTCCGGGTTCGGTCCTGCGGACCGCCCCGGAACGACAATCACAACGATCATGCCCGCGGCGCGCAGCGGACGTAGACCATGTTGCCGTAGCGGGTGGCGGCGTCCTTGTCGATGAAGCGGGTGATCAGGACGCGGCCGTCGAAGGAGATGATCTCGCGGTCCTGGTCGCCCGGCGTGGGACCGGCGGGCCCGATGTAGTTCTTGCCGCTCGGCGAGCCCTTCAGCCGCAGCTCCTGGGGTGTCGCCTGGTCGGCCAGATGCATGATCACGCCGCCGGAGGAACCGGCAGTGATCACATAGGGGTTCTTGCACTGGGCACGGGCGGCGGCCTCGGTGCGGGCGCGGTCGGCCGGGTTCTGGAACGAGGCGAGACCCCAGCGACCGACGATCTCGTCGGCGCGGATGGTGGCGGGCATTTCCGGAGCTGTACCGGGCTCGGCTTCGGGCGGCGGCGAGGACGACGAGAAGGACGGCAGGCTCATGCCACCGCCGCAGGCGCCCAGCAACAGCGCCAGACAAGAGGCGGCTGCCAGATTGGCAACCGTGCGCGCGTGAGCCGAACTGATCATGGCATTCCCCCCGAACAAAACCATGGCCGCACCCCTCCCGCAGCCAAGCGCAAAACCGCTGCCGGAGCAATGACGTCCTTGTATGCGCCGGCGCCCCGAACGAGTTTCCAATGCCACCATCCTATATCCGCCTCAACAATCGCTTAACCACCTTTGCTTGACAGGATCGCGGCCAAGCCATATTTCCGGGCCCACTATTAGCACTCGGAAAGCCCGATTGCTAAGCGCGCCGTTCAGTCCTCGAGGAGGGGGTGGACGGAAGCGCCGCCCCACCGACTTCCACTACTTCCGAAGCGAGCCTCCAAAGGGAAACGTCATGGCTAAATCCAAATTTCGTCCGCTGCATGACCGTGTCGTGGTCAAACGTATCGACGCCGAGGAAAAGACCAAGGGCGGCATCATCATTCCCGACACCGCCAAGGAAAAGCCCTCCCAGGGCGAGATCGTCGCCGTCGGCCCGGGCGGCCGCGACGAGACCGGCAAGCTGATTCCGATCGATCTCAAGGTCGGCGACCGCGTGCTGTTCGGCAAGTGGTCGGGCACCGAGGTCAAGATCGACAACGAAGAGCTCCTGATCATGAAGGAGTCGGACATCATGGGCGTGCTGGCCTAGGGCCATCTGCCTGAACAGCCGCTGAATGTCATGCCCGGATCGCGCGATCCGGGCATCCATCGTTCCACCCGGCTCGCTCCACGAGTCCCGGAATTGGTGCAACTGACAAGCGGCAGACACATCACGAAACACGAGGGATTGCAGACATGGCTGCCAAAGACGTCAAGTTTTCCGGAGACGCGCGCGATCGCATGCTGCGCGGCGTCGACATTCTCGCCAACGCCGTCAAGGTGACGCTCGGCCCGAAGGGCCGCAACGTCGTCATCGAGAAGAGCTTCGGCGCGCCCCGCATCACCAAGGACGGCGTCACCGTCGCCAAGGAGATCGAGCTCGAGGACAAGTTCGAGAACATGGGCGCCCAGATGGTGCGCGAGGTCGCTTCCAGGACCAACGACCTCGCCGGTGACGGCACCACCACCGCGACCGTGCTGGCCCAGGCCATCGTGCGCGAAGGCGCAAAGGCGGTCGCCGCCGGCATGAACCCGATGGACCTCAAGCGCGGCATCGACATCGCGGTGGCAGCCGTGATCAAGGACATCGAGAAGCGCGCCAAGCCGGTCGCCGCCTCCTCCGAGGTCGCCCAAGTCGGCACCATCTCGGCCAATGGCGACGCCGCCATCGGCAAGATGATCGCCCAGGCGATGCAGAAGGTCGGCAACGAGGGCGTCATCACCGTCGAGGAGAACAAGTCGCTCGAAACCGAGGTCGACATCGTCGAGGGCATGAAGTTCGACCGCGGCTATCTGTCGCCTTACTTCGTCACCAACGCCGAGAAGATGACCGCCGAGCTCGAGGACGCCTACATCCTCCTGCACGAGAAGAAGCTCTCGGGCCTGCAGGCCATGCTGCCGGTGCTGGAAGCCGTGGTGCAGTCGGGCAAGCCGCTCGTCATCATCGCCGAGGACGTCGAGGGCGAGGCGCTGGCCACCCTGGTCGTCAACCGCCTGCGTGGCGGCCTCAAGGTCGCGGCGGTCAAGGCGCCGGGCTTCGGCGATCGCCGCAAGGCCATGCTCGAGGACATCGCGATCCTCACCGGCGGCCAGCTGATCTCCGAGGACCTCGGCATGAAGCTCGAGAACGTCACGGTGAAGATGCTGGGACGCGCCGGCAAGGTGGTGATCGACAAGGAGAACACCACGATCGTCAAGGGCGCCGGCAAGAAGCCCGAGATCGAGGCCCGCGTCGGCCAGATCAAGGCCCAGATCGAGGAGACCACCTCGGACTACGACCGCGAGAAGCTCCAGGAGCGCCTCGCCAAGCTCGCTGGCGGCGTCGCGGTGATCCGCGTCGGCGGCGCCACCGAGATCGAGGTCAAGGAGAAGAAGGACCGCGTCGAGGACGCGCTCAACGCCACCCGCGCCGCTGTGCAGGAAGGCATCGTCCCCGGGGGCGGCGTCGCGCTGCTCCGCGCCAAGAAGGCGGTCGGCCGTCTCACCAACGCCAATGAGGACGTCCAGGCCGGCATCAACATCGTGCTGAAGGCGCTGGAAGCCCCTATCCGCCAAATCTCCGAGAACGCGGGCGTGGAGGGTTCGATCGTCGTCGGCAAGATCCTCGAGAACAAGTCCGAGACCTTCGGCTTCGACGCCCAGACCGAGGACTATGTCGACATGGTCGAGAAGGGCATCATCGATCCCGCCAAGGTGGTGCGCACCGCGCTCCAGGACGCCTCCTCCGTGGCCGGCCTGCTGGTGACCACCGAGGCCATGGTTGCCGAGACGCCGAAGAAGGAAGCCCCGCCCGCCATGCCAGCCGGCGGCGGCATGGGCGGCTTCTAAGCCTCCCAAGCAAGACAGTGTTGCGAAGGCCGCCTCCGGGCGGCCTTCTTTTTTGCCCACCCTGCTCGTTCGCTTTCCGATTCAACCTGCGCGCAAAACCCACTACGGTGGCGCGCCGATTCGATTGCGCGAGGATCCATCAATGCGTGCGCTTCTGGTTTGTTCGACAGCCGTGCTGGCGGCCCTGCTCACCGTTTCGCCGCACCCCGCGCCCGCGCAGATGAAGCTGTCACCAAAGGCCGCGGCGCCGGGCGGAACCGAGACACGCTATTTCACCTCGCTCGACGGGCTGATGGACGGCAATGCCGACGTGATCCTGAAGGAGACGCGCCAGGGCAAGACGGTCACCGCGGCGGTGCTCGACGTCTGTTATCCGCTCGCGAAGAATTCCGACCGCAAGGACCGCTTCGTCGTCAATCTCCAGGTCGCGGGCCAGACGCTGACGGGAACGACGCAGAGCATCAATGAGAAGTCGCCAGTCAGCGTCAAGCTGCTGCGCAAACAGTCCGGCGACACGTTCGAATTCCGCGGCCAGATCGCGATCGGCCAGGCGGTGACCGAGGTCACCTCCTCCGACAATTCCGATCTCAGTGAAAGGGAATTTCTGGACAACCAGACTTCCGACGACGGCATCACGCCGCAGCCGAAGGATTTCACCGACGTCTCGCCGGAAGCGATCGCGGTCAAGGTCAAGCTCGACGGTGCAACCGACTTCCTGAAGAGCCTGAAGGGCCAGGATGTCGAGGTGACACTGGCCAGCCTCACCGTCGGCTGCGATGCGCTGCGCGCGGGCGAGCAGACCATCAACATGTCGGTCGATCCCGAGCGCGCCGGCGCGCTGCTGTCGAAATTCAAGGCGATGCCCGGCGTCACGGCCGCAGGTTGGACCGCCGGCATGACCGAGATGGACCGTACCATCCGCTTCCCCGCGGCGGACTGGCGCGAGGGCGACAAGATCGACAAGGGCAAGCTTGCGACCAAGGTGGCGAGCGTTCTGAGCAGGACGCTCGCGGCCAAGCCGGTCTCGCAGAGCTTCAGCCCGTCGACCGGCAAGCTCAAGCTCGTATTCAAGCGCCCCAACCAGGATTTTCCGGCGCTCGAGCTCACCGACACGATCGAGGTCGCAGGGCTCGTCTCGCCGGACAAGCCCGGCTCCACGGACAAGCTCATGCTGTGGATCGGCAGCCCCGCGACCACGACCGCCGACGAGAGCAGCGGTCCCAAGCTCAATCTGTCCGAAGACGCGAGCCTGGACGAAGAAGGCGATCTGCCCGACGACAACGGCTCGATCGAGGCGCTCGCCAAGGAGCTGAAGGGGCAGCACTGGGACGCCGACAAGTCGGAGTGGAAATAGGCGGAGACACCCACCGCTGTCATCGCCCGGCTTGACCGGGCGATCCAGTACTCCGAGACAGCAGTGATGGAATCGATAGGCTGCGGCGTACTGGATTCCCCGCCTTCGCGGGGAATGACAGAGACCTAGTTCCCCGTCGTACGAAAGCGCAGCGGCTTGGGACCGACGAGCGTGAGCACATCGCCCTGGCGCTTCCAGGTCTCGACGCTGCCGAGCGCGGACACGAGCTCGTCGTCAGCCTGGGCCCTGGCCGGCGGACAGGAACGGTCCTGGATCTGACCGGGGACGAAGATCACGGTGTTGCCGGCAACGGAGAACTGGCCCTTGCCGCCCTTGCACCAGAGCTCCAGCACGACCTCGCCATGGTCGCCGATCTCGATGTTCGGAATTCGCTTCGAGCCAGGCTGCGGCAGCGCTTCCAGCGTCATCTCGGTGCCGAAGGGGAACCCCTCCTCGGCACGAGCGAGCGAGGACATCGCGAGCATTGCAAGTGCCGCACATGCCAACCGACTGAGCAAAACCATGAGACCTCTCGAACGACCTGACCTGCGGCACCTTCTATAAGACGGCTGCGCCGTTGAGAAGGTTCGCGCAGCCGCGGCGCAAAAATCCCCGCGGGGCGGACCTCGCGGGGATTTGCGTCGAAGCGAGGCCGGCGACCGCTACTTCAGAACCATCGCCGTGAATGGCCAGACATAGGCCTGCAACGTCACGAGCGCACCGACGAGACACGCGAGCACGATCGAGTGCCAGAACACGAAGCGCAGGATGGTGCCCTCGTGGCCGTACCAATTGGTGGCGGTGGAGGCGACCACGATCGACTGCGCGTCGATCATCTTGCCCATCACGCCGCCGGACGAGTTCGCCGCGGCCATCAGGATCGGCGACAGGCCGAGCTGCTCGGACGTGATCTTCTGGAGGTTGCCGAACAGGATGTTCGACGACGTATCCGACCCCGTCAGCGCAACACCGAGCCAGCCGAGCAGCGTGCCGAAGAAGGGATAGAGCACGCCGGTGGCCGCGAAGGCGAGGCCGAGCGTCGCGTCGACACCGGAGAGCCGCGTCAGCGTGCCGATCGCGAGCATCGCCGAGATCGTGATCAGCGAGATCGCGCACAGCCGGATGGTGCGGCCGTACTGGGTCACGAGTTGTCCGGGACCGACACCCATCAGGAGGCCGGAGATGATCGCGGCGATCAGCATGCCCGTGCCGGTGAAGGAGAGGTAGGTGAAGCCGAACACCGCGCTCTCTTTCGTCGGCGCTGGCGCGACCGGCGGCATCTTGTTGATCATCTGGTGCAGTTCTGGAACGGGATAGTTCCAGGTGAAGATCGAGTTCGCCCAGGTCTTGAAGCCGCCGTTGCCCCAGATCAGCATCACGATACAGACGATGATCCAAGGCAGCAGCGCGCTGAACAGCTCGCTCTGCGTGAGCGGCGTCTTGTCGAGCGGTTTTGCCGCGGCCATGGTGGAGGCCGATTCATCATTGCCGCGTAGCGCCGGGGACAGCCAGAGCTGCTTCGGCTGCCACACCTTCAGGAACAGAATCAGCGCACCCATCGAGATCAGCGACGCGCCGATGTCGACGATCCAGGGATTGATGTAGTTCGAGATCACGAATTGCGGGATCGCAAAGGATACGCCGGTGACCAGGATCGCCGGCCAGACGTCCTTCATCCCTTTCCATCCGGCAAAAGCCCATATCACCCAGAACGGCACGATCAACGAGAAGAACGGCAGCTGCCGTCCGACCATCGCGCCCAGGATGTAGGGATCGAACCCGGTGACCGAAGCAAGCCCCTGGATCGGCGTGCCCAGCGCGCCATAGGCGACCGGCGCGGTGTTGGCGATCAGCGACAGGCCGCTTGCCGCGAGCGGCGAGAAGCCGAGGCCGATCAAAACCGCACCCGTGATCGCGACCGGCGTGCCGAAGCCCGAGGCGCCCTCGAAGAAGGCACCGAAGGAGAATGCGATCAGCAGCAATTGCAGCCGCCGGTCCTCGGTGACGCCACCGATCGCGCGTTTGAGGAGTTCGAAGCGCCCGGTCGACACCGTCACCTGGTAGAGGAAGATGACGTTGAGGACGATCCAGCCGATGGGAAAGAAGCCGGTGACGATGCCCAGCACCGAGGCCCGGATCGACATGTTCGCCGGCATGGTGAAGACGAAGATCGTGATCAGGTTGGCCACGATCACGGCGATGATGGCCGCGATGTGCGCCTGGACGCGGCCGCTCGCGATCAGCACCAACAGCGTGACGACGGGCACCGCCGCCGCGATGGTCGACAGCACCGGGCTGTTCAGCGGATCATAGATTTGATTCCACATGGTCTTCCTCCCACGCATGTTACCGCAGGCCACCCGCGTGGAGAGCCGGTCCTGCTTGACGCCAAAAGCGATAACCCCGATCGGACGAACGTCCCGCGATGCGGGCGGTTCCCGTCCGCTCACAAGCTCGCGAAACCCGGAGGCACCCCGCCCCGCACCGTCGCGCCCATGCTAAGGTTGCAGCCTGCGACAATCCAACGCAAATTGCAGAACTTTCGACTTTAGTCTAAGCGCGCGCGTTTCCGCCATTGCTTCAGCGACTTGGCTCTGGACCGTTGCGCACATTCCCCGAGGAGATCCTGCTCTGTGAAGAACATCAGCGCCACGCTCGCGATCGTCTGGCGAATCGCCGCCCCTTACTTCCGATCCGAGGACAAATGGGCGGGCCGCGGCCTGCTCGCCGCCGTGGTCGCCATGGAGCTTACGCTGGTCGCGATCGACGTGCTGGTGAACCAATGGCAGAACAGGTTCTACAGTGCGCTCCAGAACAGCGACTGGGACAATTTCGTCAGGGAGATCTGGATCTTCGTCGCGCTCGCGTTCACCTATATCGCGCTGGCCGTCTACAAGCTTTACCTGAACCAGTGGCTCCAGATTCGCTGGCGGCAATGGCTCACCCGGCACTATCTCGGCGAATGGCTCCAGAGCGCCACGCATTACCGCATGCAGCTCAAGGGCGATGCGGCCGACAACCCGGACCAGCGCATCACAGAGGACGTCAAGAATTTCGTCGAGCAGACCCTGACCATCGGGCTCGGCCTGCTCTCATCGATCGTGACGCTGTTCTCCTTCGTTATCATCCTTTGGGGCCTTTCCAACGCCGCGCCGCTGCGCCTGTTCGGCACGGATGTCATGATCCCCGGCTATCTGTGCTGGGGCGCGCTGATCTACGCGATCTTCGGCACGGCGCTGACGCACTGGATCGGCGCACCGCTGGTCAACCTCAATTTCGAGCAGCAACGCTATGAGGCCGACTTCCGCTTCAACCTCGTCCGCGTCCGCGAGAATTCCGAGCAGATCGCGCTGCTCAAGGGCGAAGGCGCCGAACGCGCCCGCCTGCTCGATCGCTTTGGGTTCGTGATCGCCAACTGGTACGCCATCATGAGCCGGACCAAACGCCTCACCGCGTTCACGGCCAGCTACCAGCAGGCCGCGGTGATCTTTCCCTACGTGCTGGTGGCGCCGGCCTTCTTCGCCAAGAAGATCCAGCTCGGCGACATGATGCAGACCGCATCCGCTTTCTCCAGCGTACAGGGCGCATTGTCGTTCTTCGTCACGGCCTACCGAGCGCTGGCGGAGTGGCGTTCGATCGTTGCGCGGCTCGACGGCTTCGAGATGTCGGTCGAATCAGCTGCGAACCTGCCGGCCCACGAGCCGGCGATCGCGCTCAAGGCCGCCGGCGGCAGCCGCAGTATCGAGCTCGAGCAGCTCTGCGTGAACCTGCCCAACGGCACGCCGCTGGTGGTCGCCGACGCCTTCGCCATCCGAGCGCCGGAGCGTGTGCTGGTGACCGGACCATCCGGCTCCGGCAAGTCGACGCTGTTCCGGGCCATTGCCGGAATCTGGCCGTTCGGGACCGGCTCGATCTTCGTCCCGGAGAAGGCAAAGCTGATGATGCTGCCGCAGCGGCCCTATTTTCCGGTCGGCATCTTGCACGACGCCGTGGTCTATCCGGCAGCGCCCGGCGCGTTCGACCCCGTGCAAGTCCGCGACGCGCTGATCGCCGTCGGGCTGCCTGATCTGTCCGGGCGGTTGGGGGAGGACGGCCACTGGAACCGGATGCTGTCGCTCGGCGAGCAGCAGCGGCTGGGGCTTGCGCGCGCGCTGCTGCATGTGCCGGACTATCTGTTCCTGGACGAGGCGACTGCCTCACTGGACGAGCCGTCGGAGGCCCGGCTCTATCGGCTGCTGATGGAGAAGCTGCCACAGGCCACCATCGTCTCGATAGGCCACCGCTCGACGCTGGATGCCTTCCACACGCGTAAGGTGGCATTGGTGAAGGATGGTGCGATCCACATTGTCGGCGGCGCAGCACCGGCCGAGAAGGAGCCGAGTGCGGCGGGCTGATGCTTGAGGCAATACCGCGCTCGATTGAGCGTGGTCCGAACCACCGCTTCCACACACTCTCGCCGTGGCCAAAAAGCAAAAGGGCGGCAGGTTGCCCTGCCGCCCTCGCTAATCCGATCGAGACGAAGCTTACTTCAGGTTGGTCATCGCCGTCAGGTCGACAGAGAGCTTGGCGACGCCAGCAGCGCTACACCAGTTTGAGCCGAAAGCCGTGGCTGCGTTCGCGCCACCGTTGATTGGGGTGACGAAGCCGGGGCTCGAACTGGTCGCGGAGAAGTCGCTGGTGAAGGCGTTGCAGTCGCCCTTCGACAGATCGGTGTCATAGTAGCGCAGGTCGAGCGTGAGCACCTTGTAGGTGAAGCCGACACCGACGTTCCAGGTGTTGTAGCTCGGCTCCTTGATGCCGTTCGCGTACACCGGATCGCCTGCGATGCCGTAGAAGATGTCGGAGGTGCCGAGCCACTGGCGGCCGAACTCACCCGACACATACATGCCGACACCACTGGCGCCGAAGGTCGTGCTCGGCGCAGTCCACTTGGCCGTGACCGAGGCGTAGTTGCCCCAGGCGCCGAGGTTCAGGAAGTTCGGCGAATAGTACTCGTTGAAGCCGACCGTCCACTGGTCATTGATGGCGATGTTCAGCTTGGCATAGGCTTCGAAGAAGCTTGCGTCCTTCTTGGCGAAGTTGCCGTTGATCGGCAGGCCGATCGCGCCCTGGGAATTATCCAGGGTGGTACCGCAATTGCCCTGCGCGAGGGTACCCTGCGAACCGAAGCAGCTTCCGCCCGGATAGAGGTAGCCCCAGACACCGAAATCGAAGGCGAACATGCCGAAGGTCGGGCGGATACCGCCGTAGATGTCGACTTCCGCCGCGGCGCGGTTCGGGAACGAGATGCTCGCGGCAGCCGTACCGATATAGAGCTGGAGGTCCTTGTTGACGTTGTAGCGCGGCTCGAAATAGGCCGTGACCGACGGGTTGTGGTTCGACTGGGTAATACCGCGGAAGATGTAATCGCTCATGATGCCGGCGCCGAAAGCGATATCCCAGGGATCGAAGGCCGGCGGCGGGGGAGCCTTCAGCGCCTTCACCCGCAAGTCTGCCGCAAAAGCCGAACCCGTCGTCACCATTGCCAGCGCCGTTGCCAACAAAGCCACTTTTTTCATTTCGATCCCCATCACCAATTCTTACCAGTCGGACCCGGAAGCCCCCCGGGGCAAACGATGTGTCTGCACAATCGCGTTACTGCGACAATCTGGATCGGGGGACGCGAACCGTGAAGCAAAAAGCGCGGGCATCTGCCGACTTTTTAGGCGTTTTGACGGTTTAACGAAAGGTTGTCGGCCTGTGTTGCTTCTTGATCACATTATTTGCATTCCAAACTGCGCAGAGTCCCGTGTAAGTCCGGGGATCGCCGAGCAGCGTGACACCCAGGCTACGAATCAGACTGGCGCCGGAGATGGCGGCGAGCAAATCGGCTTGCGATGATGCGAAAAGGCCGCAGCCTCCAGTGCTGCGGCCCTTCTGTTTCCATATCCATCCAAGAGCGGATGAGAGGCCGGGTCCCTATCCCTGTCCCTCGGCCGGCGCCGATTCCGCAGAAGACGAAGGCATCGCCCAGCTTGTCTCGGCAGGCTCGGAAGCCGGAGCCTCCATCGGTGCTGACGGCTTCGGAGCAGGTGCTGCCTTCGCCTTCTTCGGTGCCGCTTTCCTGGCGGCTTTCTTTGCGGCTTTCTTGGCGGCCTTCTTGGGGGCGGCCTTTTTGGCCGACTTTGCCGCAGCCTTCTTGGCAGATTTCTTCGCGGCTTTCTTCGCAGCCTTCTTGGCAGGCCTCTTCGTGAATTTCTTGGCTGCCTTCTTTGCGGTCTTCTTCGCTGCTACGGCCTTCTTCGCCTTTTTGGCCTTCTTGCTTTTCTTCTTCTTCGCTTTCGCCATCGTGGTCCTCCTGTTGCGCCGAACAATGGTCGATCGGGCGTCGTTGTGCCGCCACCTCCGGACGAAAGCTCAGCCTTGAAAGCTCAAACTTGCGCGTTCAATGTCGGCCGCGACCCGCCCGTAGCCCAATCGAGAAGCTCAATCGTGTGTACGACCGGGACTGACGTGCCACTGGCAATCTGCACCATGCAGCCGATATTGCCCGCGGCAATCATGTCCGGCTTGACGCTGGCGATGTTGGCGACCTTGCGATCGCGCAACCGGCCCGCAAGCTCGGGCTGGAGAATGTTGTAGGTGCCCGCCGAACCGCAACACAAATGGCTCTCGGGCACATCTTTCACCACGAATCCGTTCTTGGAAAGCAATTCTTTCGGAAGGGCCGTGATTTTCTGCCCGTGCTGCAACGAACACGCTGAGTGATAGGCGACGACGATGTTGTCTTGTCTCGGAGCCGTCGCGAGACCGAGGCCGGCGACGTACTCGGTGATGTCCTTGGCGAGCGCCGACACCTTCGCCGCATCGGCCGCGAACGCGGTGTCCTCGCGCAGGAGATAGCCGTAATCCTTGATCACGGTGCCGCAGCCGGACGTCGTCACCAGGATGGCATCGAGCCCCTCGCCCGCCGCTTCCTTCCGCCATGCCGCGACGTTGGCGCGAGCTCGCGCCAGCGCATCCTGATCGTCGCCGAGGTGATGGGTCAGCGCACCACAGCACTGCTCGTCGCGGACCAGGACAACCTCGATGCCGTGGCGGGTCAGGAGACTGATGGCAGCCTGGTTGATGCGCGGCGCCAGCACCTGCTGGGCGCAGCCCTGAAGCAGCGCCACACGTCCTCGCTTCTTGCCGAGCGCCGCGAATACACTGCCCGAGGCAGGCCCTGCCGGCGGCAGCCGGTTGGGGGCCAGCGCCAGCATCGCCTTGATCCGCTGGATCAATCCGGGCGTCGCCGAAGGCCGCGGCGTTGGCAGCAAGACGCTCAGCGGACGGGCCAGCCGCGCCAGCCGCATGCTGACGCGAAAGCGCCGGGGGTCCGGCAGGACGAAGGCCAGCACCTGGCGCAGCATCCGCTCGGTCAGCGGCCGCTGATAACGCTGCTCGATCCGGACCCGGGCCTGGTCGACGAGGTGCATGTAGTTCACCCCCGAAGGGCAGGTCGTCATGCAGGCAAGGCACGACAGGCAGCGGTCGATATGCTTGACCACCTCGGCCGTCGGCGCCTGATCCTTCTCCAGCATCTCCTTGATCAGGTAGATGCGGCCGCGCGGGCTATCGAGCTCGTCGCCAAGCAGCACATAGGTCGGACAGGTCGCGGTGCAGAAGCCGCAATGGACGCAGGCGCGCAGGATCTTGTCGGCCTCGGCGATGTCGGGGTCGGCGAGCTGCGCCAGTGAAAATTCGGTCTTCATTCAGCAAGCGCCCCGCCTCAGGCGTCCCCGGTTGAGAATGGCCTTCGGATCGAAGCTGGCGCGCACCCGCTCGCTCAGCGCAGCCACGCCCGGCGCTTGCGGATGGAATACATCGACATCGCGCCTGACGTCCTCGGCCGCCCGGATCAGCGTGGCGTGCCCACCGAACGCCTCGCTGCGCTGGCGCACGGCCGGCGCATGCGCATCCGGCCCTGGGGGTAGCGCCGCCCAGATCAATCCGCCGCCCCAGTCGTAGATCACATCGCCCCCGGTATCGCGCACCAATTGGGTCCCGAGTGCCGCACCTGAAGCCGGCGGGCAGACGATCCGCCAGACCGGCCAGGCGCCGAGCGCGCCGCTGGCCGCAAACGGCAGCACGTCGCGGATCGTGGCCCACAGCGCTGCGGAGGCCGCATCCTCGACCAGCGTCGCGGTTCCGAACGGCGCAAGCAACTCCCGCAGCGAGCCGGCGCGGTGTGCCGCGGACGCGGTGATGCCCTCGAGCCGCAGCACGGTCAGCGCCTCACCCCCGCCCGCGATATCGTCGAGTCCGTCGGCCTTGGCCCGGAACGCCGAATTGGGCAGATGCGCCGCGCCGGAGACGTCGAAGGGCGAGCCAAGCGCCGCGGTCATCGCCTTGTTGGCCGCGGCTTCGTCGAGCCCGCGCAGCAGCAGCGTCCGCTCGGCTTCCGGCTTCGGCATCACCTTCAGCGTGACCTCGGTCATCACCGAGAGCGTGCCCCAGGACCCCGCGAGAAGCTTGCAGAGGTCGTAGCCGGTGACGTTCTTCACGACCTTGCCGCCGGTCTTGAAGCTGTCGCCGAAGCCGGAAACAGCGTGCGCCCCGAGCAGGTGATCGCGCGCCCCGCCCGCCCTGATGCGGCGCGGGCCGGCCAGGCCGGACGCGATCATGCCGCCGATGGTCCCGAGCGCGGGGGTGCCGAGCAGCGGGGCGGTGTTCATCGGCTCGAAGGCGAATTGCTGGTTCTTGGCATCGATCAGCGACAGCACGTCGGCGAGGGGTGCGCCGGCCTGGAGCGTGACGATCAGCTCGTTCGGCTCGTAGGAGGTGACGGCATTCAGCGCGGAAACGTCGAGCACCGCATTGGTTGCCATCGCATGTCCGATGCCGCGCTTACTGCCATGACCGATGACCTCGAGCGGCTGCTCATTGGCAATCGCCGCGCGTACCACCTCTTCGACGTCTTTGGCGTCTCTGACCTTGAGCGTATCCACGATTGAGCCGGTATCGAAGTTTCCAAGGGAAAGCAATTCGTTCGTCGCGGACCTAGAACCGCGGCAAATCCGGGAACGCCAGCTTGCCCGCATGGACGTGCATGCGGCCGAGCTCGGCGCAGCGGTGCAGTGTCGGGAACACCTTTCCGGGATTGAGCAGGCCCTGCGCATCGAAGGCGCATTTCAGCCGCTGCTGCTGGTTGAGGTCGATCTCGGAAAACATCTCGGGCATCAGATCGCGCTTTTCAATGCCGACGCCGTGCTCGCCGGTGAGCACGCCGCCGAACTCGACGCAGGCCCGCAGGATGTCGGCGCCGAAGGCTTCGGCACGCTCGATCTCGCCGGGCTTGTTGGCATCGTAGAGGATCAGCGGATGCAGATTGCCGTCGCCGGCGTGGAACACGTTGGCGCAGCCGAGCTGATATTTTTCCGAGAGCTCGCGGATGCGGGCGAGCGCCTTCGGCAGTGCGCCGCGGGGAATCGTGCCGTCCATGCAGAGATAGTCGGGCGAGATGCGGCCCACGGCCGGAAATGCGGCCTTGCGGCCGGCCCAGAACAGGTTGCGCTCGGTCTCCGAGGTCGAAATCTGGCAGGTGGTCGAGCCGCAGGCATTGGCGATGGTCTCGACGCGCGTGATCAGCTCGTCGACCTCGATCTTGGGACCGTCGAGCTCGATGATCAGCAGCGCTTCGACGTCGAGCGGATAACCGGCATGAACGAAAGCCTCGGCGGCGTGGATCGCCGGCTTGTCCATCATCTCCATGCCGCCGGGAATGATGCCGGCGCCGATGATGCGCGCGACGCATTCGCCGGCCGCCTCGACCTCGGCAAAACCGACCATGAGCGCGCGTGCCGTCTCCGGCTTTTGCAGGATGCGCACCGTGATCTCGGTGATGACGCCGAGCAGGCCCTCGGAACCGGTGATGACGCCCATCAGATCGTAACCGGCGGTCTCGGCCGACTTGCCGCCGATGCGCAATATCTCGCCGCTCATCAGGACGATCTCGCAACCCAGCACGTTGTTGGTGGTCATGCCGTATTTGAGGCAATGCACGCCGCCGGAATTCTCCGCGACGTTGCCGCCGATCGAGCAGGCGATCTGCGAGGACGGATCGGGCGCGTAATAGAAGCCGGCATGCGCGACCGCCTGGCTGATCGCCAGATTGGTGACGCCGGGCTCGGTGACGACGACGCGGTTGTCGAAATCGATCTCCCGGATGCGCTTGAACTTGCCGAGCCCGAGCAGCACGCCGTCTTCCAGCGGCAGCGCGCCGCCGGACAGCGACGTGCCGGACCCGCGCGGCACCACCTTGATGCCCTGCGCAGCACAATATCTCAGGATCAGCGAGACCTGCTCGGTCGTATCCGGCAACACCACGACCATCGGCGGCTGTCGGTAGGCCGTCAGCCCGTCGGATTCGTAGGCGCGCATCTCGGCTGCACTGTCGATCACGCCCTCGCCAGGCACGATTGCGCGCAACGCAGCAATGATCTCCGCGCGGCGCGCGAGCACCGCCTGGTCGCTCGCAGGCATCATGATGGCCATGACATATCCTTCCGGCTCAAAGCCCACGATCAAATTTGTCACGGCAAATCAACCACGTCCGCGTGTGTTTGGATAGGCCATCCGAAAGTCGGATCGAAGATGTTCCGCGAGTTCGCTCTGGGACAAGTAGGAAATCGTGAAACCTGTCATGGTTTGCCGGCTTGTCCAAGCCGAGCAGGCCTGCCAAAAGCGGCGGGCCGGCGATTGTCGAACAGGCAAGAGACCGACCAGACCCACCAGGGAAGAGACGAAGAGCACCCGATGACAAAACTGACTTTTGGCGCACTGACGATCCTCACCGTGATTGCCACCGCACCCGCCGCGATGGCGCAGGATGTTGCCGCCGGCAAGACATCGTTCAACAAGTGCCTGGCCTGCCACGCGATCGGCGAAGGTGCCAAGAACAAGGTCGGCCCCGAGCTCAATGGCCTCAACGGCCGCAAGTCGGGCACCGCTGATGGCTACAATTATTCGGATGCGAACAAGAATTCCGGCATCACCTGGGACGAGGCCACGTTCAAGGAATACATCAAGGATCCCAAGGCCAAGATCCCCGGCACCAAGATGGCGTTCGCCGGCATCAAGAACGAGACCGAAATCAACAATCTCTGGGCCTTCCTCGCCCAATACGACAAGGACGGGAAGATCAAGCAGTAGGCGCGCAAAAGGCGGCCGCTACAGCTTCGGTTCTGATTGAATCAAACCGAAGCTGTAGCTTTTTGCTTCGACGCGTTTTCTTCGCGCGAACCGCCATCCACTTGGCTCGAAAAACGCTCTAGTCGGCGGCCGCCTGCGCCGGGACTATCCTCCCGATCATCGTCTCGATCTCCGACTTCACGAGATCCGGCACGGCGTTCTGCACCATGTGGCCGAGGTCGGGCAGCACGATCAGCTTCGCATTCCGCACGGTCGCGGCAAAAGGGCGTGCGTGGATGTCGGTCTTCACGGTCTTGTCGGGCTCGCCGGCGATGATCGTCACCGGCACCGATATCTCTCCATAGCGCGCGACTTGTGCGGCCACCGCTTCCTTCAGCGTCACCAGATCATGGGCGTTGGCGATGAACTCGCGCGGACGCAGCAGCAGCGGCGTCGCAGAGTCCTTGACGAAGCCGTCCGGCATGATCTGCGGCAGGAAGACGTTGCGAGCGCCGGCTTCAGCGAGGGCGTAGCCGAGCGGCAACGTGATCGTGTAGGCGAGCAGCGGACCGATCACGGGCGTTGCGATGATCTCGTTGTAGCGGCCGACACCGCCGCGCCAGGGATGAGTGACGGGCGCGAGCATCACGAGACCGGCAACGCGGTGCGAATGATCGAGCGCGATCCGCGCGCCGAGGGCGCCGCTCCAGGAATGCACGACGAAGACCGCGCGATCGATCCCGAGCTTGTGAAGCGCCTCGTCGATCATTCGCGCCTGGATTTGCGGCGTCGAGTCCTGGCGCCGCCCGCGCGTGCTCCAGCCATGGCCGGGGCGGTCGATCAGAATCACGCGTCGATCACCGGCAAGGATATCGCCGAGCGGCCGCCGCATGGCTTCGAGATTGGAGCTCGCGCCGTGCAGCATCACGATAGGAAGGCCCGAATCGCGTGGACCGATATCGACGACATGAAGCCTCGCGCCGTCGACCTCGATCATGCGGCCCTGCGGCGGATAGGTGCGTTGCACGGCGACGATCCCCGCCTGCGTGACGAGCGCCAGCAGGACCAGCGCCGTCACGACTGACATCACGATCATGGAGAGTATCCGGGTGATCCAGGGCACAGGACAGTTACGGCTCTGATTGGGCGGCAGTTTCGCCGTCTGCTCGGCATGCTTCCACCGAAATCAGGGGGCTGTGGATATGTGCATAATTGCGGGACGAAAAAACATAATGAAATCAATGGTATTCTGGCGAGCGCACAAGCCCCGGAACAGCTTCATGCGACCGTCATCAGGGCTTCCATATAATCGCCACGGTCGGTTCCGCCATCTAGGCGCGGGTGGGCGCCGATCCTCCTCGCAACCTCGGGCGATGCGAGAAAGACCGGCAGGATTTGTCCTGGTTTGAACCGGAGAATTTCGATGAGCTTCAGATCGAACGACACTGCGATCGACGAAATCGTCGCGAGTTGCAACGGCGACCTGCGCGGTGCCGTGCGGGCGCTGCTCCTGATCAACGAGCATCTCGAGACCGAGCTGGCAAAGGCCTATGCCGCAGTCGCCGATCGCGGCCTCGCCGAGCGCGGCGGCAGCGTCCTGCATTGAGCAGAGCTAGTTCGTACCGTCCTCCTCCTTTTCCTCCTCGGGCGTGACTGCGGGACAGACGCGGATCGTCGAGCGGGCAATCTTGGCATCGGCCCTCGATTTGTAGGGACCGTCGCCGAACCAGATGTCGCCGATAATGACCGGATTGCTGGTCACGATGGTGCATTTGCCGGTGGCGCGGTTACCGACCACCCAGAACAGTCCGTCGGCGAAGCTCACCGTCCCGGACGCAAGCAGCAATACAGCTGCGACTACCCAACGCTTCATGGCTTTCGCTCCTGCCATGCAGGTAGGCCTGCGGCGGCGCTGGCAATAGTCCTTCCAACGCAGCGCATGCGAATGTGGTTAATCGGCGCAGGCTTCGATCGCTCGGGAAATGATCAACTTTTCAGCTAGATGTCGCGCCCCTCGACCTTCTCGGTCAGCGCCTTGACCTGATCGGGGATCTTTTCGAGGTGCGGATTGACCGCAAGCGCCTTGCGATAGGCGTCGAGCGCGCGCTTCTCGTCGCCGACCTCCTGCATGATCATGCCGAGACCGGCGAGCGCGCCGAAATGGCGAGGCTCCCGGATCAGCACTTGCTGGATATCCGCGAGAGAGCGGCCGTAGTCGTTCTGCATGTAATAGAGCGTCGCACGCCGGTTCCAGGCCTCGATATAATCGGGCCTGAGCTTGATGACGGAATCCAGCAGCTTGATCGCGACCTCGATCTTCTTCGCATCGACCGCGGTCTTGGCGCGTGACATGAGAAGCGCCGCGGTGTCGCTCGGGGTCTGGAGCCAGATCGCCCAGATCCGCGCCTCGACATGCTTGGCGCTCACTTCATCCGGGGCCGCCTTCAGCGCGCCGAACAGGAAATCGAGATTCTTGCCGCGATCGACCTTCGGCAGCTTGGCCGGCGCTTCGGGAAGCTTCTTCTGCTTGCCAGGCGGTTCAATCTGCTGCGCCACGCCTGGAGCAAGGCCGATGGTTCCCAGCACGAGGGCCAGGCACAGGGTACGCGCGAAAAGGAATCTCACTGCCATGGTGAAAGTCTAAACGCGCAAAGCCGCCCTTGCAAAGCAAAGGCGGCGTCAAACTCGTGTGAACGTGGTCTTGCGGAGCGCGCGAAGGAGTCCGGCCGGGCGAGATCAGCCCTGTGCTCGATCAGCCCTGCCGCGCCTTGAAGCGGCGCTGCACCTTGTTGATCACATAGACCCGGCCCTTGCGGCGGACCAGGCGGTTGGCGCGATGGCGACCGCGCAGCGATTTCAACGAGTTACGGACCTTCATGACAGAATCCTGAACGTTCGAAAGGCCGTGTTCGGCACTACCGTTTCGGCACGCGCGAATGTGGCAAAATCAGATTTTCCCCGCTGGCGGACAACCGCCCGGGACGGGGCGGTTCTTAAGGCATGGCAGGAGGTGATGTCAATGTTAACCGCCAGGTTCCGGGCCAGCAAATTCCGGAAAACAACCCCATGCACAGGTGAAGCGCCCGGATCGGCCTGATTCCCTCGGCCGATAGGCTGCGGCAACGCCTTGCCAAATTCGTTATATACTATAATCAATTTGGCAACCGGTCGGGAGGAAACTAATGCCGAAGCTGAAGCTGCCTGATATCGACAATGTCGTCGCCATCGACATCCACACCCATGCCGAGGAGCCGTGCGGTTGCCATCCCGACGATGGCTACGACGATTTCCAGGCGCAGATGGCCGAGTACTTCAAGTCGCCGAACAAGCATCCGCCGACCGTGCCGGAGACTGCGGCCTATTACCGGTCCAAGAACATCGCCGCCGTGATCTTCCCTGTCGACGCCGAGCGCGAGACCGGCTTCCGCCGCTACAACAATTACGAGATGCTGGAGGTGGCCTCCGAGCATCTCGACGTCCTCATCCCCTTCGTCTCGATCGATCCGCACAAGGGCAAGTTAGGGGCACGCGAGGCGCGCAAGCTGATCGAGGAATACGGCGTGCGCGGCTTCAAATTCCACCCGACCATGCAGGGCTTCTACGCCAACGACCGCATGGCCTATCCGCTCTACGAAGAGATCAACAATGGCGGTGCGATCGCGCTGTTTCACACCGGCCAGACCGGCGTCGGCTCGGGCATGCCCGGCGGCATGGGCATGCGGCTGAAATATTCCAACCCGATGTACATGGATGACGTCGCGGCCGATTTCCCCGACCTCAAGATCATCCTCGCCCACCCCTCCTTTCCCTGGCAGGAGGAGGCGCTGTCGGTCGCGACCCACAAGCCGAACGTCTATATCGACCTCTCCGGCTGGTCGCCGAAATATTTCCCGCCGATCCTCGTGCGCTACATCAACTCGATCCTGCAGGACAAGATGCTGTTCGGCTCGGACTGGCCGGTGATCACGCCGGACCGCTGGCTGTCGGACTTCGCCAAGATCGACATCCGCGACGAGATCCGGCCGAAGGTCTTGAAGGCCAACGCGCGCAAGCTGCTGGGAATCTAGTTTAGGCGCGTTTCGCCGCAGGGAATTGAGGGCTTCGATCCAACGGACGAAGCCCTCACGCTCAGACGCTGGCGGCCTCAGACTTGCGCAAGGCCTCCGTCGACGAAGACCTCGCCGCCGGTCATGTAGCTGCTGTCCGACGACGCCAGGAACGCGGCCACCGCCCCGGTCTCCGCCGGGTCGCCCACGCGCCCGATGGGGGTCGAGCTGCCGAGCGCATCGAATGCTTCCTCACCAACGACCTCCAGCGCCAGCTCAGTCTTGGTTGGCCCCGGCGACAGCACGTTGACGCGGATGCCCGTGCCGCGCAGATCCAGCGCCCAGCTGCGCGCCAGATTGCGGATCGCGGCCTTGGTCGCGCTGTAGATGCTGAATTGCGGCGTTCCCATCACGCCAGTGCTCGAGCCGGTCAGAATGATCGATGCTCCCTTGCTCATCAGCGGCAGCGCTTTCTGAACGGTAAACACCGTCCCCTTCACATTGACGTCGAAGATCTGGTCGTAGTGCTCGGGCGTGATCTCGCCGAGCGGCGCAAAGGCTCCGGTCCCCGCATTGGCGAACAGGACGTCGACGCTGCCGCGTTCGGCCTTGACCGTCGCGTAGAGCCGGTCGAGGTCGGACAGATCTGAGACCGAGCCCCGGACGGCCCGCGCCGAGGAGCCCAGCTTCGCCACGGCGCTGTCGAGTAACTCCTGCCGCCGCCCGAAGATGTAGACGAATGCACCTTCGTCGACGAACCGTTTGGCCGCTCCAAATCCGATGCCCGTTCCGCCGCCCGTCACCACCGCCGTCTTGCCTTGTAGTCTGCTCATGATGTGCTCCTTCACTGAGGTTGCACTGAGCTGGCGGCGTACCCACCTATCGACAAGTATGCACCTTTTGGTAAGTACTCCAAAAATGTCCTCAGGTCTTTCAGATCCCACCACAGCGCCGGCGCCCACTTCGTCGCCAGCCCAGAGTTGCACGCCGACTTTGCCTGGCTTCACGTGTGGCCTGGACGCAACCTTGCGGGTCATCGCCGGCAAGTGGAAGCCGCTCATCCTCTACTTCGTCGCTCAGGACGGTCCGACCCGCTACGGCGAGCTTCGGCGCGCCGTGCGCGATGTCAGTGACAAGATGCTGATCCAGCAGCTCAAGGAATTGGAGGCCGATGGCCTCGTGAAGCGGACCGATTACAAGGAGGTGCCTCCGCGGGTGGACTACAGCCTCACGCCTTTGGGCCGCAGCCTGGCCGAGGCGCTCGTGCCGCTCTGTGCGTGGGGCACGGAGCACATGACGGAGGTGAGCCGGGTCTTCGCTGAGCGGGAGGGCTGGACGCGTCGAGGACGTCAGCCGGCCGTCTAAGCCGTGAACCCTAAATCGGCCGAGCCGATCGCTCGCGAGAGTCCGCTATGTCCCCGTAGCGATCAAATTCCGCATCGGAGCGATATAACGCGACGGGCCAACAGGAGACATCCAGGTTCGTGACAAGGGCAACCCGAAGCGCAGGGGCGGCCCTATATTCGTGCTGAATGTCGCGATCCGGGATTGAATTGCCTTCGCTCACATCGCGACCGTCTACCGATTGCCCCAGCTTGCTGTCGCGCGAGCCTTCATCAGCATCGGCGCAAACCAATCGATCCGCTGCAAGATGTGCCGTCAGCATCTATGACATAACGGTACTCACTTCACTTTGGTTGGACCAGCCCCGGCGAGGTGAGCCAATCGTTTATGTGCGAGGCTGTCTCGGCTTGGCGTGCCCGGCGCAAAAGCAATTTGCGGACATGGCTGCCGGGCAGCTCCTTTTCGGCTGCCTCCTTGAACCTCCTGGCCTCCTCGGCCAACCGTTCTTCGAAGCTCATTGTATGTTTGATGCGCCTGCGCACTTGGGTCAGACCAGCGCTGAAACGTAGCGCCGCTGAAATCGCGGAAAAAGGCCCCGCTGAGTCGCGTAGCGGGCATAACCGATTCAGCTACCGTGCTAGTGTGCGTTATTGCTGGCCATAACACTGGGCGTCGGCAACTGAGAGTTCTTGCACTCCCGCCTGAAACTGGGAGCGCCAAGATGATCATGCACGCCAACGCGATACTCGCGTCTCTGTCCGCCAGCGACACGGCCGCCTTGCGACCTCACCTCAAAGCCACTCATCTGCAGCAAAAGACCGTGTTGTACGAAGCTGGCGACACGATCAATTCCGTTTACTTCCCGCTCAGCGCCGTGGTGTCTCTGGTCGTGACGCTTGCGACTGGCGAAACGACGGAGGCCGCAATGGTCGGCAGGGATGGCGCGATCGGCATGGCTTCGGCATTGGATGGAAAGATCGCGTTAAGCAGAGCGATCGTCCAACTAGGTGGCGATGCGATGATGTGCGATCCCGCTGCATTCAAGGGCGCTGCCCTGCAATCAGAAACCCTGATTTCAAAGATCATGCGCCACGAGCAAACCTTGTTTGCGCAAGCGCAGCAATCAACGGCTTGCATGGCAAATCATGAGATTGATGCTCGCCTTTGCCGATGGTTGTTGCGAGCCCGCGACCTGTCCGGAAACGATCACCTTCCATTTACGCAGGAGTTTCTCGCTGAGATGCTTGGCGTCCGACGGACGAGCGTGACCACCGTCGCCCGGACTCTCCAGGAAGCCGGAATGATCAAATACACGCGCGGCAAGATCGAAGTCATTGATGTCGAAGGTCTGCGGGAGGGAGCCTGCGAGTGTTACGAAACCGTCAAAGACCAGCACCGGCACTTGCTAGGCGAACAACCGAGTACGCTTTAGCCGGTTGGCGGCCGGTGGCAGTCTTGGGCCATGGAGGGATGACGTATCATGCCACATCGCAGGCTGATCGCGCGTTTGCAGGCGGTCGCTGGACTATCTGAGCAGGATCAGGCCAAGCTCGCACGCATGCCGTACAAGCTCAAGACGTTGAATGACGGCGAATATCTTGTGCGCGAAGGCGACAGCCCCACGAGCTCGATTGTTGTGGTCAGTGGGTTTGTGTCTCGCCAGAGGGTGATCTCCGCCCGCAACCAAATCTCATCATTCTATATCGCTGGCGATATGCCGGATCTTCACACGTTACACCTGCCCGTCATGGACCATGAGCTCTGCAGCGTAGGCAGTTCGACTGTAGCTTCTGTGTCTCATGCTCATCTCAGGGAACTGATGAGCGGATCTCCGGGACTTACGCACGCATTCTGGCGCGAGACGTTGATACATGCAGCCATTTATCGCGAATGGATTGAAAACCTTGGCGCGCGGCAAGCCTTGGGAAGAATCGCGCATCTGCTTTGCGAACTCGCGGTCCGGCTAGAGCTCGTTGGACTACTCGACAACGGCAGTTTCCATCTGCCCTTTACACAACAGGATGTTGCCGATGCATGTGGGCTATCAATCGTACATGTGAATAGGACACTTCAGGAACTCAGACGCGAAGGCCTCATTGAATGGCACAATCACACTGTGCAGCTACTTGACCGGGCCAGGTTGGAGGACGCGGCCGAGTTCAGCCGCCAGTATCTTCATGCGCTGGAGACGACCCGTTCGCCTGTCTGCAATGGCAGGGCTGGAGAGCCTAGCAAGAACCTGCGAAATGCCATTTGAACTGTCCGGTTAGGGCCAAAGGCTGCCCTCGGCGGCTCCACAATTGCGTTCCGCTCAGCCCTCGGAAGCGGACCGTGCGAGGCCAAGAGGGGAAGTCAGCCACGGGCCATAAGAAGCAGTAGACGCGCAGCAGACCTCCCGTACCTGTAGCCTCAATACTTCCGCGAGAGTGGCTTTGCCGCCGGCTCCGGGGCTGCAGGAGAGACCGCGAACGTGACCCAGGTACTCCAGGTATTGGCGCGGTTTTCGACCTCGACGTCCTTATAGCCTTTGACGTTCAGATAGCCCTGGTATTCCTTGGAAATCGGAATGATGAACCCGACCTGCGGACCGATGCCGACCGCGCGTCCTCTGAAACCGCCGAGCTTCGCCCCGGGGCCGCTATCGTCGGTAATCTGCTGATAGAAATATCCGGCCACTCCGATATGGAAATTCTTGCTCAAGAATTGCGACGCTGCCCAGTCCACGTGGAAGTCGATGCCGTTCTGATACTGCAGGTACGGATTCGGTAAGTTGTACGTGAGACCGCCGACAATTGAGAACTCATGCCCCGTCTTCGGATCGAGATAGGTGTAACCCGCACCCGCGTCGTAGGCGACGAAGCCGAGATTGAGATTGGCGAGCCGGTTGGGATCGTAAGTGCCGCTCGGGATATTCCCGGTGATGTAGACCATCCCATTGTGGACGCCCTGGTTCCATTTCAGCGTACCCTGATAGTACACGTCGGAGAGCGTCGTCCGATTATCCGTCCTGGCTCCCGAGATGGCATTGCCAAGCGGACCCGTAAGGGACGCATCGATGCCAAGTCCGACGTTGCCGGGAGCGGTAAGGATCGATAGAGCGGCCTGACCGCCGAGGACAGACATCGGCGACGTGTAGGTGATGCCGAGAGCGAGAGCGTCAGCGTGAGCATTGAGGCCGGTGACGACTGAGCCACGTGCTCCTCCGCTGGTGACGAAGTTCTGCGTACCTCCGGCCTTGGCTTGGAGATGCAGATAGATGGAGGCGTACGACCAGCCCGGGACGGTCGGCGCAGCCGCGAGGCTTCCGAAGATGCCTGGCAGCCAGAACCCCACGCCACCGGCGTCGGCCAATGCTTGCGTCGGACAAGCGGCCGTCGCGATGCCAAGCGATACCAGTGCGCCATAGGGAGTCGCTCTACCTTTCATGACATGTCCCCTGTCTAGAACGGACTTACGTAGTTTAGGATTGCGACTTGCCGCAACAACACCCGCCTGATGAAGTGAGAAGCCCGAACATGCGTGGTGTAAATCGCAGCCTGTCCCGTGCTTCCAGCTGGCAAATACTGAGCAAGAGCTGCATCGTCGAGCTTGACGCGAACCACGAACGGGGCGGTCTCAATCGCTTTAGGCATCACGGCCGTGCCTGACGTCTGCGTCTGCCCAGTCGCGATCGCCTGCAGCACACTCTCCACCTTTCCAGAATAAACTTGGCCCGGTGCAAACTTGAAGGTGACCTCGACCTCCTGGCCCGGTTCGACATAGCGGGCATCTATCTGCGCGATCTCGACGCCGATGAGCGTGTCGGACGTGTCAATGAAGGCCATCGCAGGCGACAGAGGCAAGTTCGCAACCCGCGCTCCTTTGCGCAGTGCCAGATTGGTCACGTAGCCGTCGGCCGGCGCCCGAACGGTCGTCTTATGCAGGTTCCAACGCGCGGCTTCCAGCTGCGCCTTGAGCTGATCGACTTCGGACTGCCGCTGCTCGACATCGAAGCCGCGGCCGGATTCACGTTCGAAAAGCTGCGTCATCTGGGCGAGCCGCGTGATGGCGAGCTTGAGTTGTGCATCGATCGCCTTCACCTGCGCTTCGTAGGGCGTTGGATCAATCCGGAACAGAATATCGCCGGTCTTCAGCGGCTTGTTGGCCGAAACCGGCACGTCGATCACCTCGCCCGCGACGTCAGGCACAATGGCAACGGAGTTGCGGACAACTAAGACCGAACCTTGCGGAGCGCCCCAGCCCATCGGGATGAAGAGACAAACGTTGAGCAACAGAAGCACGAGGAGCGGCGAGACCTTCCAGAAGCCATTGAACCGGATGATCCCGAGCCAGACGAGCGTGAACAGTGAGACAAGATACAGCCCCATCAGCGCGATCATCATGGCTGGCGTTCCTCCGATCGGGCGGCAGGAACGTCGACATAGGCCCAGATCAGGGCGAGCGGCCAGAGAGCCAAACCAAACATCAGCGTGACCCAGCCGGCGACGGTTACCGCTTCGGCCCAGGGATGGCTGCGTCTCTTGGCAACGTGCCCCGGCAGCGAGCCCATCAGCCAAATGACGGACACCATGACCGCGAGCAGGATGGCCAGAACGGCCCACGCAAAGAGGTCGAGGCCGTTCATGATGTTTGGACAGAAGCTAGGTGGGGCTCACGCTGCCTCATCATTGCATCGCCTCGAAATCTCCAGGCTTCCAGCTTCCGTCGAACGCTGCTTGCTGCGGCCCGTAAACGCGGAAATATACGAACCACCCTTTCCCCGGGGTGGTCTTGATCCAATTGTCTTCGCGCCCAGCAGGCGCTGTCGGACCAAAGTAAAGATCGGCAGAGTTTCCGGACAGGTTCTTGAGTTCGAACAGAGAACGCAGCGCTGCTTTGCCCTGGTCCGTTTGTATCTGACTGCGCGTTTCCGCATCGTACACCGTCACAGACCAGAACAGCCTGTCCGGCACCGGCAAAGGAACGCTGAGCTTGTATGTCTTGCCGCCGTCCAGATATGCGCCGCCCTTGTCCCGCAGGCCAAGCCAATAGAGCGAGCCAGCGGCCGGATCGCGCCGGAACATGGCGGGGGACGTCGCGATGGCCTGGTAAAACCACTTGTCCATGGCGTATGTGTCGCGATAGTCCGCCGTATCGAACGAGCCGTTTTCGGAACGAAGCGCGGCCCACTGCCACTGCCGGTCTTTCCACACGATACGGTCAGGACGGCGGTCGGCCAGCGATTCCACGCGCATGTGCGCCGATCCCATTTCGGCAGCTCGCTCGAGAATACGCTTCATGCGCTCATCGGGTTCGAAGGGCTGGCCCCTCGCGATCCCGAGCGCGGCGAGGTCGCCGTACTGCGCACGCGAGTCCTCAAGCGGAGGCTCCGAGTTGACGACCTCATGGAGTGATTGCCAATACTGCAACGTCCGTTCGAATTTCGTCGGTGTCTGGTCCTGTGGCATCGGCGTCTGATCGATCCAGGTTGGCTCGGACCATGCCGCCGACAGATCCAAGGGGTGGACCTTGATGGTTTTCAAGCGTTCGAAGGCGCCACGTACGTCGCCACCTTCTGAAATGGCCCGCATTCCGGCAATGACGCGGTACGACGTCGCCCGGCCCACAAAGTATCCGGCCGGAAGGTCGCCGGTATAACCCGGCGGCAAGAGCAAATGCTTGCCTCCCTTGCCGGCATCGGGACCGGGTATGCCCATATCCATGATCCAGCGCTGGTTGATGTCGAGGACGGCACCAAGCAACGGTCCCGCCGGGACGTCGATCACGAGAGGACCGGCATTCAGGTCGAGGAGAATGCCACCGTACGGCGTGTCCGAATTGAGCGTGAACCCGACATGTTTTGGCTGAGTATCAAGAATGCTGAAGACCTTGTTCGGCTGGACGCCAAGTCGAATGTTCTCTCTGAAGATCGCCGCGCTTGAAACTGTGGGATAAAAGAACCGGTACGCTTGCACAGCCCGGTTCAAATCAAGCTCATCGTAGACCTTCTGAACAGTATCAGTGTCTGGATAGCCGCCGCTAAACTTGTGGTTCTGCGCCGGAGAAGCGCTTGCCCACAAACTGGCAATCAGGATGCTCGCGATGCCGGCGGTTGCGCGTCGCTTCATCTTTGAATCTCCGGTCGAAAATGCTGCGCGTTCACGCGGTTGAGTGCATGGCGGACCACGTTGAATGTGAGGAGGGCTCCAGTGAAGTAGACGGCAAAGAAGAATGTCTGACCCAACAGCCAAGCGTTCTTGCCGGCTAGATCAGGCTGGTAGTAGAAATTAGGCCAGATCAAATTGAAAACGAAATAGCCGGGGTACCCGACCGCAAACACGCCAAGCAGGCCAACGATGCAGAGCTGCAGTGCCAGCGAACGCCCATCACCAGTAGACACAGCCTCGCCAGCGGCCAGCAGCGTTAGCCCGAGCGCAACCATCCCGAGACCACCCCCTTGCACAATCGCAACGGAGAGCGTCCACGGACATGCCCACCACAGCGTCACGTTCCGGCTGAACAGCTCGCCCACGTCGGCGCTGGCCCCAACGCAGTAATGTCCGATGACGCCGAAGGTGAGAAAGAGGCCGAACACGAAGAAGCCAAGGCCCCATTTAGCAAATCGTCGGCCCAGCATCATGGATAGAGTCCTTCAGTTTACGGCGAACGTCTCGACATCAGGCAGCACCCATTTCTTCTCGAAAAGCGGAGCCGTTGGCGCGTAGAGCCGGAACATTAATTCAAACTTTCGGGTGGGATCGGTGGGAAGCCAGTTCGTCTCCTTTCCGGCCGGAGCTTTCGGGCCAAAGAAGATATCAACCGATCCATCCGGATTCTTTTGCAGTTCCGGGATTTGCGACGATCGGCTTGCCCGAGAGACGTTCTTGATCAGAGCATGGGTCTGCCGGTCATAAGCTGTTACAGACCAGTACTGCTCGACCGGCGGATTTGGAGGCACCCGCAGACGATAAGTCTTGCCTCCATCATACACGTCACCATTCTGATCCCGAATAGAGATCAGATACATCTGGCCGGCGCCGAGCCTTTCGATACCTACATAGGCGTAGCTGTAGCCGAGTCCCCGATCGTCTACAGGATAGGAGTCGGCCTCTGAGAACGCGTTCTGCTGCGCCTTGATCAATTCCAGAGTTGCAGGATACGTCCATCGGCTGGTCTCGTTGAAAAACCGCGGAAGTCCAGCATCGTATTTTCTTTCCAGCCACGCACCAGCTTCTCGCGCCGCGGCAGCAAGAGCTGCCTTTGTACTATCGTCAGGGCTGAACGGCTTGCCTTTTTCGATGCCGATCGATTTCAACTGATCGATCATCGCCTTGTCTCGCGTTTGCCAAGGCTCGCTCTGGACGACGCGATTTAGGTTTTCGAATAGGCTTGCGTCGTATCGAATGGTTGAGTCGAAAAGCACGTCTTTCGCATCGGTAAAAACGGTCGGTGAAGGGTCTGCCGCTTGAGCAAGCGGATAGACCTTTACTGTTTTGCCGTAGGCGATTGCCTTTTGAACATCGAAGTCCGCGTGACTCGTGAGGTTGATACGAATTAGCCCGTAGCCTTTGAATACGTCCGACCGCAGAGCAAGATAGCCGTCCGGAACTGCTCCGGTGTATCCAGGAGGTAGAACTAGATATTTTCCGCCCGCGCCCTTGTCTGCGCCGAGAAGGCCGGCGTCCTCAAGCGGCGTCTGCCAAACATTGACGATGTTTCCATTGAAAGATCCACTTGCTGAAGCCGGCGGAACATCAAGCACGATTGGACCGTCTTTAGTGTCAAAGAACGCCATGAAGTAGAGCGTGTCCGGATTTGGGGTTAGAGTCTGATTTCGCCAGTCCAGCGGCCGCCCCCAATAGACGACCTGATTGATCTTGCCATTGGTCTTGGTGAGCATCTCCTGCAGCATCAAATCGTAATTGATGACAGGCATGCCCCAGATTGCGGCTTCAACAGCACGGGAGTGCAGCAGCCGATCCCCAACAGGCGCTTGTGCAAGTGCTGCGGGCGGGCAGACCAGAAGAGCCAATGCGATCCAGGCTAATCTGATGTTCACGATAGGGACTCCTTGTTTGGCCATCACGGCATGAAGATGGTGGACGGGTGCACCATCGCGCGGCTACCGCGGGCAGTAATCCCAAAACCCCTGCGTGCGAGACGGATCGGTGTAGTACCAGCACATTCCGGGTGCCGGCGCTGCGCCTGCCCATGTGGCTGCAGTCGCTGCTGTTACGAAGCCGATCGCTGCACCGGCTGCGATGGCACCGCCGACCGGCCAGCGATACCAACCGGGACGCGCCCAACGCACGCCACCTCCGCGATAGCCGGGCCGAACTACCGTCGTTCGGCGCACCGCGACGTTGCCACGTGGGCCGACTACTGCGGCGCCGCGGCGCGCCACGACTCCACCGCGCGGCCCCACTACTCCACCGCCCCGATGCACGGTAGCGCGTACCTGTGCGACATAGTTTTCGAACTGGAAGGAGGATGCGGTAGGCGCCAGCGGCGCTGAATGAAGCGGGCTCGGGACGGCACAACAAACCGCAAGGGCGAGGATAGAGGACGCTGAACCAAACCTCTTGGAGAATAGTCGATCGACGTTCATGCGAAGCAGCGGCATCCGATACGACGGCATTGTCGGCTCCTCCATCCTTTCTTGATTGGCTCGCCTGTGCGAGCAGATAGGTCAGTTTTTCGGTCCTAGTTCTTTTGGCTCCCTGATGTTCGGTATGCTTCAGATGAGCCAATCACGTACCGGTTGCATAAGCATGCTACCTCACGCATATGCGGATGTGATGCGCAGCTTGTGCCGATGCGACGCCGTGCCGCTTTCTGCCCGAAAGTCGTTGCATGCCAATAGGGTAGAGCGAGCACAATTTAGCAAAAAATGCCGAGGCCGTTTTTTGGGCGCAATTTGGTCAAAGCTTACCTTTGGACGATCGTCGAGCGGCACATGCGGCGCGTTGTTGCGACTATGGATCCGGACGGCGACGGGATCGTGAGATGCCGCGATCTCAGCATAGATGGATTCGAACAACTTCGCGCGGCGACACCGACTAGCAACTCCGAGATCATTCAGATCCAGGCTGGCCGCATGCATGGTCGCCTGAGGCACGCGAACGTGGCTGGACTGTCAGTCGGGTTCGGTACCTTTTCGCACGGCGTCATTTCCCAAGGCGTCTACAGCAATGAACGCGTGACCGTTGGTTTTCTCACCAAGACTAGCAGCCGCGACAGTCGCCGAGGAGACATCGGTACCTTGCGAATTTGGTCTCCCGGCATGGAGCATCAAACCCGGTACTCCGCCGGGGTGTCTTTCGGCGCCATCTCAGTTTCGACCGAGGATGTGGCACGGTTCTTCGGACCTGACAGTCGCTTCAGCGAACCGACTGCATGGCTAGCGCCGAACTCGTCCCGCATCACCGCGGAAGCAGGGAGCGTGTCGTCACGAGCGTTGAGAAGCATCATGTCCGGTTTCCATCGCCACGGAAGCAAGCTTACGCTGTCGGAGGCTGAGTATTGGAAGCGAGCCATCCTCGAGAGTGCATGTTTTGCGATTGCGAACTCGGAGCATTCCGATCAGTTCATCTCCTCGCCAGCACGGCTGGTTAACAGAGCGCAGGAGTATCTCGACGATTCGGTTGGTACTCCCGTTCATATCTCCGAGCTACTTTCGAAGCTTCGGGTGTCGAGACGTACCTTGCACCGAGCCTTCTCCGAAGTTCTCGGCATTCCTCCCATGCAGTATCTGCGGCACAGGCGTCTTTGCGAAGCTCGCCTCCGCCTGATTCGGGAAGCTGCAGCGAGTATCACGGTGGCGGAAGTCGCTTTCCAGCAGGGCTTTTCAGACTTCGGTCGTTTCGCGGGATATTACCGCAATCTATTCGGAGAGAATCCGTCGGATACGTTGCTGCGGAACGTTTAGTTCCCCACGGGACACAAGCCGCCTACTCGTGTTGAAGCGCAGTATCCACGCCTTCTAGATTAAGCTCATCGAACCGCGCACTTACAGGCCAAGGCCTCACTGGAACCTACATGCTCTGAGAACATTTGCATTTTTTATGTGAAGGAGAGCAGCGGTGCCCAGTACGTTCCATCGCGTCCCAGCTCACACGAGCGAGGAAATAAATCAGCGAATCCAGAACGACATTCGGAAACGCGTGCGCCATCTCGCGGCGCATCCCGACGCTATACCAGGTCGGCTCCGAGAACTCCGCGAGGAATGGGACATCGAGCGGGCCATTGAGGCGAACGCATCCACTCTCGCTTTCGCGGGTGTTGTCCTTGGCGCCACCCGAGATAGCAGATGGTTGGCGCTTCCAGTACTTGTAACGGCGTTTCTGTTTCAGCATGCCACACAAGGTTGGTGTCCTCCGGTGCCGGTCTTGCGCCGCATGGGATTCCGAACGGCTCACGAGATTGAGCAGGAACGCACGGCGCTGAAAGCGCTGCGCGGAGACTTCGACGCGATATCAGCACAGCAGGACAAGTCTGCTGCCGCGCTGGCGGCGGTAGGCTTGTGACTTTCAGGTTCAGCTCGGCACGTGTGTCTGTCTTGGGTCAAAAGTCTCGGTCAAGCGCTCGACTGCTAACTTCCGGTCTACCCCTGAGAATCGACATGTGGCGGCACCGCTTCAACGGTAGCGATAGGCCAAGAGCTGACATCGCCACGGCTTCCGCCAGCCCCAATCCATCGTTGGTCTGAACCTCCTTGAAGCCGCCCAGGGCCCGTCAGCAGCGACACCACCGAACAACAAAAAGCCCCGGACGATGCCGGGGCTTTGAGCCGCTGACTTTGATCAGGTTTGGCAGATCAGTATTTCGCGACCACCGGTCCGCCGAAGCGATAGCTGACGCCCGCGCGCACGGTGTGGAACACCGGATCATGTTCGTACGAGAAGGCGGGGAACGAGAAGGTAGAGTTGTTCCGGAAGGAGCCGAAATCGGTGTAGCGATACTCGACACGGGCCGACCAGTTGGGCGTGAAGCCGTATTCCCAGCCTGCACCGACGGTCCATCCGGTGCGGGTGGTGGAGACGGTCTCAAACAGAGTGTTCGCGTTCACGTAGGTGTGGTCCATATTCGCCCAGGCCACACCGCCGGTCACGTAGAGCAGCGAATTGTTGAAAGCGACACCGAGGCGACCGCGGATAGAGGCCTGAGTATCGATCCGGAAGTCCGTGCCGTCGAGGCTTCCACCGAGGCGATAACCGCCCTTGAGGTCGGCGCCCTCTATGTCGCCCTCGAGACCGAAGACGAATTGGCTAAACTGCCAGTTGTAGCCAATGTGACCACCGCCAACGACGCCATCAGCGTTGAAGCCCTGGACGAAGCCCGTTGGGAGGCCCGTTGCGTCGGTGAACTCACGGGTGCTGTTGTCACCCCAGGCGTAACCGACCTGCGCACCGATGTAGAAGCCGGTCCAGTTGTAAATGGCGGCCACGGGCGCGGGCGCCTTTGTGTAAGGCCGGGCGGCCAGATCGGCCGCTGACGCGCCGGCGGTGCCCAGGACGAGAGCGGTTGCGGCGATGGCGAGCTTCTTCATTATCTTCCCCAATTTTCAGACATGGAATGCGATCAACTTGATGATGCAAACATAGCCCAGGATTCGCACTGAGCGTGTCACCTGGACGCCACAACGACGACCACATTTTCCCGCGGGCAAAGCCGGGGCTCAATCGCAACCGAACACCGTTTTCCTTCCTTTCCGATGCTCAGAATCTTGGAAAATCAAAGGTTTGTACCCGCGCTGGCGATGAAGTCGGGCAAGTGCTCTATTTCTTATGAGGGGACGCTAAGGCAGGGGAAGAAACTGCGGCATGCGGACGCGGGTCGCACCCGCTTCGACTGCCGTTGGGAGCCAAGCGGACTTTCCCTGCTGGTCCGAATTGGGCTCACATCCCGACGGATCTTTCGGGCAGACGGCATTTGTTACAACTTGACCATGACCTCAACTCGCGAGAGCATCACTCCGTTGTTCCATCAATGTTGCCGCTCGGTGCCTGCTGATGTCTCCTCCGCCAACCCGCTAAAAGCTGAACCACGTTCAGCCGGAGACAAATGTGAAGGTCAACCTTCCCGAGACAGACCTCAAGTCCGTGCAGACCCTTGGCAGCCTTGAGCTCAAGGACGAGCGCGGCCAGCCTGTCGGCCAATACTTTTTCGGAAAGGGGCAGGGTCGAACCGTCTTCTTATTTGGGAAGTACAAGGGGACCTTTAAGACTCACGCGGAATGCCAAGCCTTCATCGATGGCGTGCTTGCGGGAATCGGCGAGCCCCCCGGCCAAACCAATAGCTAACTTGAAGACGATGAGCTTAGGCAAGGCGTCCCAACTCTCATCAGGGCGGGAGGAAAGGCGAGCTCCTACCAAAATGGCCGGGTCTGGTTTGAAGACACGTTTGGGAAGAGACAACGTCGGCTGCGGGTCCAAAGCGGCGGTAGATGCAAGCCAGACGGTGGTCCGGTTTGCCCCCTGACAGCAAACATGACGATCTTCAAGCAACCTTCGCCTGAGGGCCAAAGGCTGACATCTGGTTCGAGCCAACCAGTCAGTCGTTCGCAGCCGGGCGGAACTGTTCGTCAGTGGTCTCCGATGTCCGTTCTTAGGTGCGTTGCACCGCTCGCGGTCCAATAACAGCAGCCGCGAGTTGCGGCCAAAGATTGAAGAAGAAGACGTAGATGATGGCAAAGGCCCACCCGTAGATCATGCTGGCGACAAGGCCGTAGATGAAGCTGCCGACCGCAATCATTTCGAAACCGGGAAAGACAATCGGCAGGAATTCATGGCCCTTCAATTCCGGGAAGGCCAACCAGAGAAGCACGCAAAGAACGTAGGTCATCTGAAACAGCATGCATGTTGCGAACATAGTTCGCACATAGGGGAGTTTGGTCATGCCAGTTACTCCTATAAGGCGGGCGCATCATCGGTGCGCCACGCGGCGGGCGCCACCGTTGCGGGCCTGGCCTCGATCGGTTGGATGGCCGCCGTCAACTTCATGATCAACTCGGAATTCAAATGGGTGCTGCTCGGATTTGCGCTCATCTGGGCTGCAAGCATAGTGGTCTTCGCCTCGGAAAGCTCGCCGGGCCGACACCGACAGCCCGGTCGGTGATATCCGCTAGGGGTAACGCGCGGAAAAACTCAGGCTGGGCATATCGAGTCCGCTGCACCCCCAAGCAGCTGACATCCAACGGAGGTGCCAGGTGGGCCCCTTCGGGCCAGCAGCGGACATCGTCCGTCTCAATCGATACGTCCTCGGCAAAGCCGCGACAGTTAGCGCCATTCGATCTCGTATACGTCGATAGGCTGCAGGAAGCCTTTAAGATGGCAGGGACCGATGTTCTTGACATGCAAGCGATCCCGGATGCGATCCTGAACGGCACTTGACACAAGAATGGCATCGGGCTCGGCCAACTGACACAAGCGAGCAGCCAGTTGAATCGTCGCACCAAAAAGGTCGTTGCTGTCCGCAATCGGTTCTCCGACATCAATGCCAATTCGCACCTGAAGCTTCTCCTTGCTTGCCAGATTGAAGGCTTCAAACGCTTGCTGGACGGAGCGGGCGCATTGCGCGGAGGCGGCCGCGTCGGCGAAGGATGCCATGATGCCGTCGCCAGTGTGCTTCACCACATGCCCACCACTGTCCTTCAATGCGCGGCGGACCAGCGCGTCATGCGCCCGAACCATCTCTACAGATCGAGCATCGCCAAGACGCTCTGTCATGCTGGTAGATCCAACGATGTCGGTGAACATAATGGCCCGCAGGGCCGAATCGATTCTGACGTTGGTTGCCTCGCCGCTCGGTTCCGGATCAGACACTCTCCCCAGAAATGCCTGGACGGCTGAGAGGTCTACTTCGATCACATCTTTCGCCACCTCGCCGTGAGCTTCGTCATGAACTCGCATCGCAGTTTGGATATCCGGTGCGTCAATGAGACAGAAGCCCGTGCCGCGCGATTCATCAAACCAATACGTCAAGAAACGAACTCCGTATTGATCTTGCACTTCCAGGTCTTTTCGATGCGCTTCGGCGATATCGGAAGCTGTCAGACCCGAGAGATCGTGTCGGTCGAGGAAAATTGGCACTGGTGTTGCTCCACCGTTTCTTCTGACGACTCCATCGAAATTTGCAGCAAGCATTGCTTGGCCGAGAGTGACATTTAATGTAACAGCTTGGTGAAGCTTTGGAAGTGCAGCAAGCCCGAGCCGGGGGAAATTCCTGCACCCTGGTGTGCGCTGTGGGTCAAAAAGAGTCGGTTGGGCGCTCAGCGGCAACTTCCGGTCTGCTCCCGTCAACCGACATTTGGCTGCACCGCCTCAGCGGAAGCGGTGGGCCAACAGTCGACATCGTTGCGACAGGCTACCTGGTTGCTTTGCCCATAGCGTGGGTCAGAGGCGCACCATCCAGTCCCGCACTGGACATATCCCATAGCCGACGCCGCCATGTTAGCTCACACTCCGCTCTCCTGGCGTCCTGCTTCAAGCCTCCCGAGAATAGCGCTTGAGAGAAGCCTTGAGAACGTCGAGCATTTCGTCCCTGATAAAATCGCGTGTGCCGCGAGCCCAGGCCGCCGCGAGTGGCAACCTGTCCATGTCAGATGCTTGGAGCGGCACGTAACGAACCCCACGCGCCGCCATTCGGGATGTCCATCGTGGAACGATCGCAACTCCCAGTTCGGCGGCGACAAGATTGACGATGGTTTGCTTTTCATCGGCTAGTTGAACGATGCGTGCGTGCAGTCCAGCTTGAGCAAAAAGCTTCATAGTGAGATCGTGACTATGCGGACGTGAACGACGCTCGGGTACTATCAACGGCTGCTCTGCAAGATCGGCAATGGTCACTCGTCTTCTCGATGCGAGAGCATGACGCTCGGAAACCGCCACGACAGCCGTCTCGTGAAGGAGAAACAGAAATTCTAGCCGCTTATCGGGGTTCTCGGGAGGACGCACCAGTGCAACGTCCAGCCGTCCGGAGATCAGCCGAGGCAGCAGCCGGATCGTCTTGTCCTCGGTCAATTTGACCGTGACATCCGGCCGCCGCGCGCGAAAATCGTGAAGCAGCATCGGAAGAAGTCCGGCGGCAGCGCTATCGATCGCGCCAACGCGGATGGTTGCGGGCTGTTTCCGACCGCGGGCATGAAATTTAGCCGCAAGACCGTCCGCTTGTGCCAGCAAACTACGGGCTTCCTCGAGGAGGATCGCGCCATCATCGGTCAGCGTCACGCTGCGGGTGGTGCGCGTCATCAACCGTGTGCGGAGGTTGTCTTCCAGCAGTCGAATGTGACGCCCGAGCGCGGAGGGCAGCATTTCGAGCCGCTGGGCCGCGCGTCCAAAATGAAGCTCCTCGGCCGCTGCAACGAAGCAGCGAAGCTGGTGCAATTCCATCTCCCGTCCTCCTGCCAGCCGATTATATCAAATATTTGTATAAACATATGCCGGTTGCCGGGGCGAGACACTTGGCCGTAGCTTGACCGATCTCGCTCAATCCTTGGGTGATATCAGCTAATCAATAATCCGCAGGGAGTGACCACATGCGCTTCAATCGTCGCACAATGCTCTCCGGCGCAATCGCGGCGGCGTCGATATTGGTCTCGTACACCGCCACGGCGCAGAGTTCCTTTCCGACTAAGCCGATCACGATCATTGTTCCCGCCGCCGCGGGAGGCCCCACCGATACGGTCGCGCGCCTGATCGGCGAATCCATGAGTAGAACGCTCGGCCAAACTGTACTGGTTGAGAATGTTGGCGGAGCCGGTGGAACGCTCGGCATGGCTCGCGTGTCAACGTCGGCCGCCGATGGCTACACCCTCGCGATTTGGCACATCGCGCATGCCACGGCGCCGGCGCTTTACGACTCCCTCAAATACGACGTCGTCGGTGATTTCGATCCGATCGGCCGCATCACCGACGTGCCGATGACGCTAGTGTCAAAGCTGGACCTGCCTCCCAAGAACGTCACCGAGATCGTGGCGTGGATGAAGGCCAATGGCGAGAAAGCGACGTACGGACATGCCGGCATCGGCTCCGCCTCGCATCTGTGCATGCTGGTGCTGATGAAGGAACTCGGCATACAGATGAACGGCATTCCTTATCGCGGCACCGGACCAGCGATGAACGATCTGCTCGCCGGCCAGTTCGACGTGATGTGCGATCAGACCACCAACACGACCAACCAAATCAAGCAAGGCAAGATCAAGGGGTTTGCCGTCACCACCAAGACCAAGGTGTCGTCACTGCCCGACCTGCCGACGCTTGATGCCACCGCCTTCAAGGGTTTTGAGGCCACGGCCTGGCACGCCATGTGGGCGCCGAAGGGATTGCCGAAGGACGCAACGGACAAGCTGGTCCCCGCGCTTCAGGTCGCGCTGAAGGACCCCAAGGTGATCGAGCGGCTTGCCAGCCTCGGAACAGAGCCCGTTCCGGCCGCACAGGCAACGCCCGCTGCCCTCAAGTCACAACTGGAAGCCGAAGTCTCGCGGTGGAGTGCCGTGATCAAGGCCGCCGGGGTCAAAGGAAACTAAACACGATGAAGACGTACGCGATAGCAGCAATACCCGGCGACGGGATCGGCACCGAAGTCATTTCCGCCGGCGTGGAGGTGCTGCATGCGCTTGCCGCGCGGGAAGCAAAGTTCAACTTCAAGGTCGACCATTTCGACTGGGGCTCCGAATACTACAAGAAGCACGGCGTGATGATGCCGGAAGACGGCCGCGACCAGATCAGAAAGCACGACGCCATCCTGTTCGGCTCGGCAGGCGCGCCCGACGTGCCCGATCACATCACGCTGTGGGGTCTGCGGCTCGCGATCTGCCAGCCGTTCGACCAATACGCCAATGTCAGGCCGACCCGCATCCTGCCCGGGATCACCAGCCCGCTGCGCAACGTGCACGGGAAGGAGCTTGACTGGGTGATCGTGCGCGAAAACTCCGAAGGCGAATATGCCGGCGTCGGCGGCCGCGTGCACCGGGGCTTGCCGCTGGAAGTCGCAACCGATGTTTCGATTCTGACGCGGGCGGGCGTCGAGCGCATCATGCGCTTTGCCTTTAGGCTCGCGCAGTCGCGGCCGCGAAAATTGCTCACCGTCGTCACCAAGTCGAATGCCCAGCGCCACGCCATGGTGATGTGGGACGAGATCGCGACCGAAATATCGGGCGAGTTTGCCGATGTGACCTGGGACAAGATGCTGGTCGACGCCATGACCATGCGCATGGTGATGAAGCCGGAAAGCATCGACACAGTGGTGGCCACCAATCTGCATGCGGATGTGTTGTCGGATCTCGCCGCCGCGCTCGCGGGCTCGCTCGGCATCGCGCCGACCGCCAACCTAAATCCGGAGCGGACCTATCCGTCGATGTTCGAGCCAATCCACGGCTCCGCCTTCGACATCATCGGCAAGGGCATTGCCAATCCTGTAGGAACCTTCTGGTCTTCGGTCCTGATGCTGGAGCATCTTGGCGAGCCCGCTGCTGCGGCACGTCTGATGCTAGCGATCGAACGCGTCACCGCGCAACCGCGCTTTCACACCCCGGATCTCGGCGGCCAAGCCAAGACAGAGCAAGTTACGGCTGCCCTTATCGACGCCATCCATGGAGCAAACGACTGACCGCATTCGCTTCCCGGCACTTCGCGAGCGAAGCCTGCAAAGGTCCGCTTTGGAACACACTTGCAGTGGCAGACTTCCGCTGTGCTCTGGTAAGCTGACGATCATGCGCAATTCCCCAAGCGGAGTTCTTGTGACCACAACTGCCTGGAAGAACAGCCAATGACCATCAAAGCCGTCGTCTTCGATGCCTACGGAACGCTCTACGACATCCAGTCGGTCGCAGAGATCACCGAGGATGCGTTTCCGGGCTATGGCGAGATCATCACGCAAGTCTGGCGCATCAAGCAGCTCGAATACACCTGGCTGCGGTCGCTGATGCGACGCTACCAGGATTTTGCCGCCGTCACCCGCGACTCGCTCGCCTATACGCTGCGCATCCTGGGGCTCGCATATGAGGACGACGCATTCGAGCGCGTGATCGCGAAATATCTGCAGCTCGATCTCTATCCGGACGCGACGGGAGCGCTCGCAGCGCTGAAGCCGCGCAAGCTCGCGATCCTCTCCAACGGCAGCCCGGACATGCTGAACGCGCTCGTGCGCAATTCCGGCCTCGACGGCCTGCTCGATGCCACCATCAGCGTCGATGCCAGGAAGATCTTCAAGCCCAGCCCGGAAGCCTATGAGCTGGTCGGCGAGGTGCTCGGTACCGCGCCGCATGAAGTTCTGTTCGTCTCCTCCAATCCCTGGGACGTGGCTGGCGCGAAATCCTTCGGATTGAACGTTGCCTGGATCGAACGCGTCACGCCCGAAGCCATGGCGCTGGCTTGCGTCGAGAACGAACTCGTGGCACCGCTCACCATGTTCAAGGCGATCCGCACCCAGATGGATGAGCTCGGCTTTGCGCCGGATCATCGTGTCCGCGCGCTCTCCGAGCTGCCCGGGATCGCCTAGGCGTCGCGGCCCGCCTATGAATTCGTCATGAGCCGCCTGGAATGAGCTGCCTGGAATGAGCCTTCAATCCGTTCGTGATTTCTTCGCCGAGAAAGCCCCCGACATATCCGTCATCGAATCCCCGATCAGCTCGGCGACCGTGGCCCTGGCGGCCGAAGCCTATGGTGTCGAGCCGGGGCGGATTGCCAAGACGCTGTCCTTGCGGATCGGCGAGCGCGTCATCCTGATCGTCGCCGCGGGCACCTCGCGCATGGACAACAAGAAGGTCAAGGCGCAGTTCGGCGGCAAGCCGAAGATGCTGGGAGTGGAGGAGGTCGCAGAGATCACCGGCCACGAGGTCGGCGGCGTCTGCCCGTTCGGGCTGAAGTCGCCGCTGCCGGTCTATTGCGACGTCTCGCTGAAGACGTTCGATGTGGTGGTGCCGGCCGCAGGGTCGACCCACAGCGCCGTGCGCATCACGCCTGACCGGCTGGCGGAGCTGACAGCGGCTGAATGGGTCGACGTCTGCGAACACCGACCTTAGAGCGGGTTAGTGCGGAATGAGTTTGGGCTGAATCGATGGTGGCGGCGACTTCACCTCTCCCGGGGGAGAGGTGGACCCGAACGACCGACCTAGCCAAATTTCACTCGGCTCTAGTCGTCATCGTCGTAGGGCCCCGGTGCTGGTGCCATACCGGGTGGCGGGGCGGTGTTGTAGCGCGGTGGGGGCGCCGCGCGATTGCGCGGCACCGGCTGCGGCGATTGCGCCTGATTGTTGGACTGGAACACGGCACGGCAGCCGCTCGAGAGCTGCGGCGCGTTCTGCTGCAGGCATGCCACGATGCGATTCACATCCGGAACCTGGTCACTGCACAACCGCCAAACGTCCGGTGTGCAGGCCATCTGCTGTTCCATCGTGCCGCGATATTCTTGCGCGGAAGCCGTGCCCTGAACGAGGATGCCGCCGATCGCGAGCGCCATACCCAGCGCAATCCGCTCTGTTCGCATGTTCGGTCCTTCTCGAATCCGACAAATCTCATCAATCAATGAGGCGAGAGCCGGTTCTGGACCAACAAAAAAATGTGAAATGCCTGCAGGAACCTATTCCACCTTGCCGATCAGCTTCACAGCCGCAATCGCCCGCGATGTCAGGGGCAAACGACTCCCGCGCCGCCGCTCGAACCACACGTCCAGGACGGACCGAAGACATGCTTCCGACTAAGGTTTCTTGCCTGTTTCGGCGTGCCGCATCTTCGCGTCCATCGGGGTCACGCCGAAGCGCCGCCGAAATGTCCGGTGAAAATACGAGACGTCGTTGAAGCCGGAGAGATGGGCGATGTCGCTGATCTTGCCCGCCCGGTGTATCGGATCGCACAGCAGCCGCGCCGCCCGCAGCAGCCGCTGCTCCAGCACGAACTCCGAGTACGTGGCGCCGCTGCGCTCGAACAGCAATTGAATGGTGCGAGGGCTGGCGCGATGGCGCCGCGCGAGGTCGGCGAGCGTGAGGCTGCCGTCCCCGAGCCGCGCCAGAATATCCGCCTTGACGCCTTCCAGCCGAGCCGCGGCGAGGCCGCGCTCTTTCGCCTGTTCGGTGGCGTCGCGCCGGCCGCCGAGCACCAGCACCATCAAATCCATCAGGTGTTGTGAAACGGCGTGCTGCGCCAGCGCATTCAGTCCCGGAGCGTGCTGAACCGCGAAGTCGTAATATCGATGCAGCAGCGCAGTGAGCGCGGGGTCATGATCGAGCGGCCGCGCAACGCTGTCTTCGGCATTGGGGCAATAAGACAGCAGCGTCTTGCGGTCGAACAAGGCGGCCTTGTTGCTGCCCTTCGCGAGCTGCGCGACGAATGCGCCCTTGATGGAGGCGTCGATGAGACTGATGCCCAGCGGCGCGACCTCGAGCGCCCGACGGCCCATGACGGCTTGCAACGGCGAATCCGGCGCCATCAGTAACGCCAGATTGTCGCTGGCGGCGAGCGTCATAAACCTGATCGGCGTGCCGCTGCAGAAGGATATCGTCGCCTGCGGCAACATCAACGCCTTGACTTCGCAGTGAAAAGAGCCGTCGGACAAAGGTGCAAGATCGGCTGCCATCACGCGGCGGCAAAATTCCTCTCGCCACATCTCATAGGCCGGCCCATGCGGTTCGCCGGTATAGCCGAGGCGCGGCGCACCGTGGATCGATTGGTCATCGGCCGCCATGAAGGCGCGTCTCCGGGCTCATTCCAGACCCAGCAATATCGCGTTTGTTGCAGTGCGCAATACGCTTCAAATGAGATTGCGCGTCAGGCCAGGTGATTTTTCGCTTGAGTCCATTTCCAGCCGCGACGGGCCGCGCCGCTGTCGGCACAACCCGTGGCATCGCCGCAACAGAGTGACGCAAACCGGCGTCCTGCGCCTTTCGTCATAAGGCATTTCGCATAACGCCAAGAAACGCGACGACGTCCCCGCTAGCAATTGTGCTGGAATGAGGGAATCGTCGATGTCGACTGCAATACCGGCCTGTGCGCATACCACAATGAAGGCCGCCGCCCTGCGCAACACGCTGCTCGTCACCACCGCGCTGGCGCTCGTCTCGCTTCTCGTCGTGATCCCCGATCAGGCTCTCGCTGCCTGCACAGTGGCGGGCTCCGGCACGATCGGCGCGCTCAATTCGGGCGACGTTGCGACCTGCACCGGCGCGAATAATACCGACCATATCAACGCCACCAGCCGCAGCAACGTCAAGGTCAACGTCGGCGACGGCACGACGACATCGCTGCTGCCGGGCGCAGGCATACCGGCGGTCGTTTTCGACGGCACCATCGGCTCGCATATCACCGTCAACAATCAGGCGACGGTCTCGACCTACAGCGGAACCGTTCTGCTCTCCAACGGATCGAACAGCAACACCGTGACGATCGCGGCCGGCGGGATCGCGGAGGGTACGGGCAACGCCGAGGCGGCGATCGTCATCGACAATTCGAACAACAATCTCATCAACATCCGCGGGACCGCAGTCGGCACCGGAGCAAACACGACGGGACTTCGGATCAGCGGGACGTCGAGCGGCAATGCCATCCTCGTCTATGACAGCGGATCGATCGGCGGCGGCCATACCGGCGTGCAATTCATCGCCGGCGGCAATACACTCATCAATGGCGGCACGATCTCCGGCGGCTTCTTCATCGCCATCCAGGGCTCTTCCGGCAGCGACACCATCTTCAACTCCGGCACCATCTCGGGCGGCGGCAGCGGAGCGATCGAGCTGAATGGGGGCGATGATCTGCTCGGCCTCGCTCCGGGCGCGACGATCACCGGGAATGTTCGCGGCGGGAGCGGTACCGACACGCTGAACCTCGGCAGCGTTGGCAGCGCCTCGTTCGACCTCGGCAATCTCGGCCCCGGCCTGCAATATGACGAGTTCGAGCAACTGAAAAAGAACGGCAACTCCGTCTGGACGCTGACCGGCACCACCGCCTTCAACGGCGCAACGACGGTGGACGCGGGCGGCCTGATCGTGAACGGCACATTGCCCTCGGTCGTCACGATCAATGGCGGCTATGTCGGCGGCACCGGCACGGTGGGCGGTCTCCTCATCAACAATGGCGCCACGGTCGCACCCGGCAGTTCGATCGGCACGCTCAACGTCAATGGCAACGTCGCGTTCAACGCCGGATCGACCTATCAGGTCGAGATCAATGCCGCCGGCCAGTCCGACAAGATCGCGGCAACCGGGACCGCCACGCTCAATGGCGGCACCGTGCAGATCGTGCCGCTTGGCGCCGGCTTCATCGCCAACACCCAATATACGATCCTGACCGCGACGGGCGGCGTCAACGGGACTTTCGCCGGCCTCACGACCTCGGGCAGCCCGCTGGTTTCGGGGCAGCTCAGCTACGACGTCAACAACGTCTATTTCATCCTTCAGCAGATCGGTGGCTTCGGCACGCTGTCGGGTCTGACGCCGAATCAGGGCGCGGTGGCCGGCGCGCTGGACCAGGCGCAGCTCGGCGGCGCATCGGGGACGCTGACCACGGCGATCAACACCCTCGCCGCGCTCAATGCGTCCGGCATCAAGGCCGGCCTCGATGATCTTGCCGGTCAAGTTCACGCCGATGGACGCCGCTTCGTCGCCGATCAGGCCGACATGTTCCAGAGCTTCATGTGGAATGCGGGCACGCAGTCGCGCGGCGAGACCGTGCGCATGTCGGCCACCGCCTACGCGCCGGAGCCGGCGGATCCGATCGGCAAGGCGCTCGCTGGCCGGCGCGACACACCGGCGCGGAGCGTCTGGTTCGGCGGCTACGGCAATTGGGACCAGGTGGCGGCGAGCGGCATTGCCTTCGGCACGAACACGACCGTCGCGGGCGCCGCGCTCGGCGCCGATCTCTGGCACATGCCGGGCTTCACGGCAGGGCTTGCGATCGGCGCATCGACCGGCCAGCTGCGGATGGCCGGCCGTGCCGACCGGATCGACGCCAATGCCGGCCATGCGGGCTTCTACGCGCGCGGCGAGAGCGGCGGCTTCAATCTCGCATCCGCCATCAGCTACTCCTTTGCGGCGCTCGAATCCTCTCGCACGATCGCATTCCTCGGCGAAACTGCGACCGCCTCCTCGCGCGCGAACACCTTTGCTGCCTCGCTCGGCGTCGCACGTCCCTTCGCGACCGGATGGGGCTTCACGGCCGAGCCGTTCGCCAGGGCCGACTGGTATTCGACACGCCAAGGCAGCCTGTCCGAAACGGGTGCACCTGGCGTAAACCAGCTGGTGCAGGCCGGCAGCTTCGACGTTGCCTATGGCACGGCAGGTTTGCGCACCCGTCACCAAGTGATGATGCCGAACGGCCAGACGGCCCAATTCGGCGCGACCCTCGCCGTCCGCCACGAATTTACCGGCAGCGCAGCGTCCACCACTGCGGCCCTGGAGGGCGCCCCCGGCATTCCGTTCGCGATCACCGGCGTCGAACGCGCACGCACGGTCGCGCTCACCGGCGCGGAGATCCGGTGGGATCTCACGGCAGCGACCTCGTTCAAGGCGTCCTATGAGGGCGCGTTTGCGCCGGGATATGACCGCCACACGGTGCGAGGCGTGGTCCGCAGCGAGTTTTAGGACCGCTCCACGTTGCCGATCTTCTTCACTGCCGCGATCGGACGCGCGCTGTCGGCTGCGATGAATCGCGCGAAGACCGGCGCGTCCTGACATTGCGTCCGATCCATGAAGGGCTTCTCCTCCAACCTTGTCTTGTTTCGCTCCTGCCTGGCGCAGCGATGGGCAAGAACGAGATGTTTACGAAGCGTTAACCATGTTCGGCCGAGCCGGGAACGCCTCCCGGGGACGCGCAGTTACACTCCCAAGGGAGTGAGCCATGCGAAATGTTGAAACCATCGACGTCGCGTTGGACGAGATGCTGGTGAATCTCGCCGCGATCGTCTTGCGGCTTTCAAGGCCCGAGTTGACGCGAACCCCTGAAGCGCGGCACGCGCTGGCGCAATCCGTCCATCAATATGCGGTTTGCGCGAACCGTTCGAGCGACCCTCGCGTTCACGAATTGAAGTCGCAGCTTGAAGAAACGTTGAAGCCGAGCTTGCGCATCGTCGCGATCGACGGCGTGGAGGTGGCCTGACCGCGATGGTGGGCAGGGCGCAAGAGCGCCCTTGCCACCCTACGACGACAACGCCTTCGCCTTCCCGCGCGCCCGCCGCTTGCAGGTGCCCGGCAGCTTTGCCGCAAGAAAATCGCCGAGCGCCTCGACCCGGGCGGGGCGCGGACCACCCGGCGGCGTCACCAGGTGCACGGCGCCTTCCGCCTGTCTCCAGTCCTTCAGGATGACTTCGACGTCGCCGGAGGAAATGGCCTCACCGACGATGAACTCGGGCAGCTCGGCGATGCCGAGGCCGGCGATCAGCGCCGGCATCACGGCTTCGCCGTTGTTGACGCGAAGCGGGCCGCCGGGGCGCACGCTGGCCTGCTCGCCGGCCGAATTGGTGTAGTGCCAGACGTTCGGCGTCGAGAGATAGGCGTAGCTGAAGCACTTGTGCTGGGCGAGATGCATCGGATGCGTCGGCCTGCCGTGGCGCTTGAGATAGGACGGCGCAGCCACGGTATAGCGTGGCATGGTGAAGAGCTGCCGTGCAATCAGCGAGGAATCGGGCAGCCGCGCGATCCGCACCGCCATGTCAAAGCCTTCGCCGATCAGATCGACGGTCGCATCGCTCAAATGCAGATCAACCGAGACTTCCGGATAGGCCTGCAAGAATTCCGGCAAGAGCGGCGCCACCGCCTTGACCCCGAATGTCATGGGCACCGCGAGCCGGACCAGCCCGCGCGGCGCCACCGATTGCGCCAGCGCCTCGTTCTCCGCGGCTTCGCCATCGACGAGCAGGCGCGTCGCGCGCTCCGCGAGCTTGTGCCCGGCATCGGTCAACGCCAGGCGGCGCGAGGTGCGGTTGAACAGCCGGGCGCCGAGCCGCTCCTCCAGCCGCGTGACCGCCTTCGAGACCGTCGCCTTGGACATTGCGAGTTCGCCCGCAGCCCCCGCAAACGACCGTAATTCCACGACTTTCGCAAAAATCGCGAGAGCCTCGAAATCGGGGAGTTTTGCCATGGAAGCTGCCTCATGGGGACATTTAAGGAAACAATGTGTTTCGACAGTTTCTATTTCTATACCACACAGGCGGGCTTATCCAAGGGTCATCAGAAAGTCAGGGCTCAGTGTCGACGGCGTGGTCGGCGCCTGATCCGAACGCGGCCCATTCACGTCAAGGAATTGCACAGATGATCGAACTCAGACCTTTCGCAAAGCTCGGCGGCGCCGACCACGGCTGGCTCAAGGCCAAGCATCATTTCTCCTTCGCCAGCCATTATGATCCGAACAATATGGGTCATGGCGCCTTGCGGGTGTGGAACGACGACGAGATCGCGCCGAACACCGGCTTTCCCGCTCATCCCCACGCCAACATGGAGATCATCACCTATGTGCGCGAGGGCGCGATCACCCATCGGGACAGCCTCGGCAACGAGGGGCGGACCGAGGCAGGCGACGTGCAGGTGATGAGCGCGGGCAGCGGCATCCGCCACTCCGAGTACAATCTCGAACCGACCAGGACGCAGATCTTCCAGATCTGGATCGAGCCGGCCGAGCGCGGCGGCCAGCCGACCTGGGGCTCAAAGCCGTTCCCGAAGTCGGACCGCTCCGGCAAGCTCGTCACCATCGCGAGCGGGTTCAAGGACGACGCGGACGCACTGCCGATCCGGGCCGATGCACGCGTGCTCGCAACCACGCTGAAGGCCGGCGAGAGCGCCGAGTATGAGCCGCGGACATCGCGGCATCTCTACCTCGTGCCTGCGGCCGGCTCCGTCGAGATCAACGGCGTGCGCGTCAATGCCCGCGACGGCGCCGCGATCCGCGACGAGGCCAAGCTGAAGATCACAGCGCTCGAAGACTCCGAGCTCGTGCTCGTCGACGCGGCGTAACAATTTCTTCGTCATGGCCGGGCTTGTCCCGGCCATCCACGCCGATCCGCGATCGAACAAGAACGTGGATGCCCGGGACAAGCCCGGGCACGACGTCCCCAATAACTAGCCGTCAAACCCGCACAACGGAGACCACCATGACCAAAGTTCTCGTCCTCTATTACTCCGCCTATGGCCATATCGAAGCCATGGCCAACGCCGTCGCCGAAGGCGCGCGCGAGGCCGGCGTGACCGTCGACATCAAGCGTGTGCCGGAGCTGGTGCCGCCCGAGGTCGCGAAAGCCTCCTACTACAAGCTCGATCAGGCCGCCCCCGTCGCCAGGATCGAGGATCTCGCGAACTACGACGCGATCATCGTCGGCACCGGCACCCGCTTCGGCCGCATGGCCTCGCAGATGGCGAACTTCCTCGACCAGGCCGGCGGGCTCTGGGCCAAGGGCGCCCTGCACGGCAAGGTCGGCGGCGCCTTCACCGCGACCGCGACCCAGCACGGCGGCCAGGAGACGACGCTGTTCTCGATCATCACCAACCTCCTGCATTTCGGCATGGTGGTGGTCGGCATGAACTACGGCTTTGCCGGCCAGATGAAGCTCGACGAGGTCACCGGCGGCGCGCCCTACGGCGCCACCACCATCACCGGCGGCGACGGCAGCCGTCAGCCCAGCGCCAACGAACTCGCCGGCGCACGCTATCAAGGCCGCCAGATCGCGGAGACTGCCAAGAAACTGCACGGCTGACTGTATGGCTGAGCTGCGCGGCTAAGCTGGACGATCGACTGCATGGCTGATGCGATTGGGGCGGCATTCTCGTTTGGGAATGCCGCCCCATCTGTGTGAAGTGGAATGTTGGACGAAGACGACGAGAATGGCTTTCGAACTCTTGCTCATTGCACAGACGATCCGCAGGCCCGCCCAGGCGCTGGCGCGGCGCTGGTATTGCCGCAGCCTGTTCCGGGCGTCACGCGGGAGGTTGCAGTGCGCCGGGTGCACGGGATCTTGAGGCCCGGCGCCGGCCTCAACCGCGCTCGGCTTTATTGCTGACGAGCTCCCGGCCGATCGGCCGCGCAGGCTCGCTCCTCAGCACCAGCGAGGTCGTGACGGCGCCGAAACCGGCGATGCGGTCCACGATGGTTTCGAGGTCTTCCGGCGCCGGCACCAGCACTTTCAGCACGAAGCAGTCATCGCCGGTCACGCGATGGACTTCGACGATGTGGGGAATCTCGCTGAACCGTTTGAGGCAGGTCTTGATATGCTCATGCGAGGTGCGCAGGCGCACGAGCGCCATCAGGCCGAGCCCGAGGGCGCGCGGATTGATGCGGGCGCCGTAGCCTTCGATGATCCCCGCTTCCTCAAGCCGCTTGACCCGTTCGGAGACGGACGGCTGGGACAGCCCAACTGAGCGGCCAAGCTCGGACAACGGCACCCGCGCGTTGGCCTGCAGTGCCTCGAGGATCTTCAAATCCTTGGCGTCGACGCTCCCGAAGCGATCCAACAAAATTCTCCATTCCACCTTGAGATCATCGGCAGACGGCCGCTTCCGCCGATGACTTGCCATGTAATGCAGGACGGCGATCGGCCACACTGCGACGTCACCTCAGATATCACGGGACGATCATGCACGACATCATCACTTTGCCCGGCCTCGGCGGCTCCGGCGATGCTCATTGGCAAACGCTGTGGGAGCGGGTTGATGCCCGCGCCAGGCGATTTCAGCCGGCGAGCTGGGACCAGCCGGACCTCCGCGACTGGGAGCAGTCCCTGGAGCGCGCGATCGAGCGCTGCGCGAGGCCGCCTGTCCTGGTCGCACACAGCCTCGCCTGCCTGCTGGTGGCGCACTGGGCCGCTCGCTTCCCCTCCGCGATTGCGGGCGCGTTTCTGGTCGCTGTCCCCGACCCGGACGGCGCCATCTTTCCCGCGGAGGCCGCCGCCTTCAAGCCGGTCCCGAACGGCGCGCTGCGCTTTCCCGCACTCGTCATCGCGAGCACGAATGATCCCTATGGTGCGCTTGAGGTGACGCAGCGCCGGGCACATGATTGGCAATGCGGCCTGATCGTGGCTGGCGCACTGGGCCACATCAATGCCTCGAGCGGGCTCGGCGACTGGCCGCAGGGACGCGCATTGCGGGATGCCTTCAGTGCGGGCCTGCGGAGGTGACGGCGAGAAGGACGGCAGCCGTCAGCGTGGCCCCTTGCCGATCGCGCGCGCCGCGAGGGCGGCGAGCTTCGGATGGCGGCGCAGGCCCTGTGCGGCATGATCCCGCCACGCATAGGGCAGGCCGCGCCAGGACAGCGCGACGCTGACATCGGTCAGCGGGATCTTCGTGGCGCCGAAGCGGCGCTTGTAATCCTGGTTGCCGATGCTGAGATCGAAACGGCGCACGCCCTTTGCATGCAGCGCCGCCATGGTGCGCTCGATGACGAGCAGCCCGGGCGAGCAGCTCGACCATGAATCGCCGCCGTGGCTGATGCGCAGCAGGTAGTAGGTCGTGCCTTGCCTGACGCCGAACGAGGTGCCGATGACGCCCTCGTCGCAAACCAGCGCCGAGACGACGGCATAACCTTCCGTGATGCCCTGACGGGCAACCTCACGATAGAACCGCGCATGGGTCTCGTCGTTGAGGACGAACGGCGAGCCGAGCTTTTGCATGCGCGCCTGCTGCTGCACATCCATCACGTCCAGCAGTTCGAGTGCACGCGCGATATCCGTGGCGACCTCGAACCGCGCGCCGGCATGACGGGTGAAGACACGCCAGCAGCGCGGCATCTGCATGCGCTTGATCGAGGCCTGGTAGGATTCATAGTCGTCGCCCATAAGCACGAGATTGCCGTTGAGCGAGGAGGATCCGATCCGGCCGAGCGACACCAGTGGATTGGGCTTGCCGCCGACCTGCGCCGGCATCTTCCTCAGGCGGAGCAGATCGAAGCGTTCGGGCAGCGCCCGCAACGCGTCGATCAGCGCCTTGTTGATCGCATCCGCCGCCCCCGCGTCCAAGCCGCCATCGAGCATCAGAATCGGCGCGTTGTTGTCGGAAACGCCGAGGTCCGCGAACTCGACGATGCGGATGCCGCGCCTGACATGGCTGATCATCGGCACGATCGCGATATCCTTGCCGTTGGCGGCATCGGAGACCACGGCGATCAGCGGGGTCACATCGCGAAACGCCTCGTACCAGGCGCCCAGCCAGTAGACATGCTGGAACGCGGTGCGGTGCCCGCCGTTCAGACGCGAGGCCGCCTGCCGCCAGTCACGCACGAAATCGATCGCGATTCCCGACGTGCTGGACGCCCGACCATCCAATTGCTCGACGCTGAGAAAGGTCATCCGTTGCGCATGCGACTACTGAGTGTTTCCAGATAGATGATGTTCTGCTGCAGACCGCAAGCAACGTCTCTGCTCATCCTTAAGCAGATGCCACCTCGGGACGGATCTCCTGCGACAAGCTGTCATGGCTTTGGTTCCATCTGCTCGACGCATTGGAACCTCGCCAGGAAATGCAGGCCGGTCACGGCAAAAGCGAACATGAACCAGATCGGATTCTGCCGATCGAGCACGAAGGTCTCGGTGGCTCCGTAGTACAAGCCGAACAGCCATATGGTCAGGAACAGCTTTGCCAGTGCGCCGCTGCGGCTGTGAGCCTGGGCCGCCTGGAAATTGCCGAGCGGCGCGAGCACAAAGACGAGAACGACAAGCAGCAGACCAGGCAGGCCGATGGTGACCGCGAGATCGAGATAGCTGTTGTGGCTATGGGCCGCAGTGGTTGCCCATTCGGCACCTTGCGCGGTCTGACGTGCCGTTACGTCGTCCCAGAACGCCGCATAGCCGTGGCCGATGATCGGCTTCTCCGCGACGGCCGCGAGCGCGAACTCCCAGATCGCGGAGCGGCCGGTGAAGGTGGGATCGAGCGGAAGCAGCCGCGTCATGCCGCCGAGCGTCGGGCTCATGACGCTGCCGACCGTCAGAAGGTTCATCAGGATCAGCGGCGCGAAGCAGATGATCCGCTTCAGCCACACGCTCCGCGTGACGAAGACCAGCGACGCCAGTGCGTAGATCGCAACGCACAGCACCGAGGACGTCTTGCCACCGGTGAAGATCAGGAAGATGCCGGCAAGCCCAGCGATCGCCGGACCCATCACGAAGGAGCCGACGGCGGACAGATAGATGCCGACATAGACCAGGATGGTCATCACCGGCGAGGCGACGTTCTTGTGGCCGAAACTGCCGCGCCAGTCGCCGGCAAGTTGCGGCTCGGTGATATCGAGCGCCGTGTGGATCGAATACTGCGGCGCCAGGAGGACGCCGAGATAGCAGAGCGCGAGCAGCACCAGCGCGGCGGCACCCAGGCAAAGGTTGAAGCTCCGCTGCGTCGGCGGCAGCAACGGCAGCAAGACGGCAAGCGACGTCACGCTCGCCGTGAGCACGAACCGCTGGATCGAAACGCCGCGGCTCTCGGAGAAGACGATGTTGACCATCAGCCAGCCCACGAGGCAGAGGTGAAGCGGCGTCAGCAGGCTCTTCAGCGCGGGTGCATCCGAGGCAGCGACACACAGCGTCGCGACCGCAGCCAGGACTCCCCAGGAGACATAGGTCAGAGCCATTCGTCCGCCGACGATGGCGGTAACGTCGGGATTGCGCAGGTCAGGGAATGGATCGAGCGTCACCAGCACCAACAGCAGCGACCCGACCGCAACGACGCAGCGCGCTGCCTGCAAAGCGTTGAGCCCCGCAAGGGCGTCGCGCAGGCCATGGCCGAGCGATCTCGCCTCGATCTCAGTCGTGTCTGCGGCGCTGCGATCCAAACTGCATCCATAGGCAAGTGATAGGCGGGGGGCCCCAAATTCTAGCTCGTCGCCGTTAACCACCCCTTAACCAGCATCCCGACGATGGCGGACCCTGGTGCAAGCGAATTGCGCCGTCCTCTTCCGGATTCGTCATCGGCTCGATGGCTCCGGCTTAACGCTAATACACGAAACCGGCGCCGCGCAGACCTTCGCCGCAACGCTTCGACCATAATGGGGATATCATCCGCGACAGCCGATGTTGCGTTTGCTGGCGTTGGCAAGCGCGGCAGATGCGCCCTGGTTAATGGTCCATTAAAGACGAGCCGCAACTTGATCACCGCCGAGGACGACGTTCTCGAACTGCCAGCCGTCACCCGCGCGGCGGCGCCAGCGCGCCTCCCGCTTCAGGTCGATTCGGCCACGTCCGTATCCGTCGTCATTCCTGCCAAGAACGCTGCAGCCTATGTCAGCGAAACCATTGCGAGCGCGCTTATGCAGGCCGATGTCGGCGAGGTGATCGTCGTGGACGATGGCTCGACCGACGACACCGCTGCGATCGTCCGGGACGTGCATGACTCGCGGTTGCGCCTGATCCAGAACGATACCGCCGGTGTCTCGGCGGCGCGCAATCTCGGCGCGCGGCACGCGAACGGCGAGTGGCTGCTCTTCCTCGATGCCGACGACCGCCTGCGTCCCGGCGCGGTGGCGGCCCTGCTGGCGGCAGCGCGCGGTGCTCCGCGCGCGATTCTCGTCTATGGCGACTACAACACGATCGACAGCGAAGGACGGCAGATCGGCCGGCGCGACCTGCTGAAAGCACGCCGCAAGCCTTCAGGCGACGTGCTGGAGCGGCTCGCGAGCGGCAACTTCATCGTCAACGGCGGCATCGTGCTCACCCGCGCGGAGGCTTTCCGCGCCATCGGCGGTTTCGACGTCTCCCTCAAATATTGCGAAGACTGGCATTGCTGGTGCCGTCTTGCGGCGATCGGCGAGTTCGAATTCGCGCCAAAGCTCCTGCTGGATTATCGCCTGCACACCGCCAACACGATGAACGCGGCGGTGCGAACACCGCAGGATTTCTTGCCGGCGGTCGCACGGGTGTTCGACGACGGGCTGATCCTGGCAAGACTGCCCGAGGGCACGGCGAATGGGTTGCGCCAGGCGGCCGAGATTCATCTCGTCACCTATTCGGCGATGCAAGCGGTTCGCTTCGGCAGATATCGCGAGGCCTTCGCCTATCTCGCGATGATCGGCCGGCGGTCGCTCAAATCGCTGCCACGCTCCGCGATCAGGGTCGCCCTCGCCCGTTTCGGCATCTAGTCCGCCGCCGCGTCAGGAGACGATCTTCGAGGCCTCATAAGGCTTTGGTTCGACGCCGAAAGCCGCCAAGGCGGCGCCAAACGCAACCATCATGGGATGCATCGCGACGACGGCTTTCGACGACGTCAACAAGGCTGCGGTGCGAACCAGCGACAGCGGCAGCCGTCCAAGCATCTGCGCGAACACCCGCGCCCGCGCCGCTGCGTTCTGCGCGGCCTTGTACTGCACACGATAGTTGATTGCACCAATGCGCAGGCCGCGCTTTGCGATCCAGCCGAGGCTGGTGCGGTTGTGCGGAACGGTCTCGGTGATAACGGCATCCGCGGTCCAGTGGAACCGCATGCCGGCGTCACGGCATCGCACGAAGAAATCGCAGTCGCCGCCGCCGAGGAAATTGAAGCGCAAGTCGAATGCGGGACGATCGAACCGCTCGAAGGCAGCACGGGTGATCAGACAATTGCCGCAGCCATAGATCAGCGGCACCGCCCCGCTATAGTCATAGGCGGGACAGAACGCCGGATGCCGCGACAGCCAGGGTTGGGTGTCGTCGTCGAAGACCGGCAGCACCGGCCCGCCGACCACGTCGGCGCCGGTGGCCTCCGCGGTACGAACCATCAGCTCGAGCCAGTCGGGTGAAGCGATCTCGTCGTCGTCGATCATCAGGAAGCGGGTCGCGGCGGGAAACAGCGCCTGCCCCGTCTCGAACGCGGCGTTGATCGCCTGGCAATTGCCCTGCCGTTTCTCGACGAGGCAGACGCCCTGGAGCCGGCCATCGGCGAGATACTCGGCGGCGACCGGCGCGCTCTCGCGCCGCGCAGCGTCGTTCTCGACCATGACGACGGCAAAGGAGCGGGGTGTACGCTGGCTCGCCAGCGAGTCCAGGGTCAACCGCAGATGCTGCGGGCGCCGGAAACAGGGAACGCAGACGACAATGCCTACCGATAGATCGATGACACGGGAGCTGGCCACGATCTCCCGGTTGGGATCACACACGACGTCCGAGATGCGCGTGGCGGACAGGTCTGTCGGGATCAATGTCATGATGTCCTAGATGTCCGAGATATATTGAGAAAGCCCTGCTTCGATCGCGCGGATCGACGTCATCCCACGATGGCACGCCGCCGCGGGACAGATGCGTGCCAAAATGAACGGTCGGCGCGCGGCACACCCGCCACGCCACGCCGGCGATCTCCAGCCATCTTGGCCCAACACCATGCAGTTAACCGCCTTCGCGTGCTCCTGCCGCAGAACCTCGCACGCGTGCTAGTGCAATTCGCGGTCCAGTGCGCCGACAGCATTGCAACATGAACAATGCCGTAGTTAACGCCTGTACGCATTAACCCGACCGTAAGCACTGCGATGAGTGAGACGGCGCGGCATCGGATTTGCTCTTCGGGCAAGCGAGTCTTTTCCTGTAAATTTGAATAGAACAAGCGCGGTCAGAAAATCATGAACAAGCCAGCCACGATCGACTTCGCGACAGCCACGGCGATCAACATCTCCGCGGCCACACCCCCCACTCAGGCGCTGCACGATCTGGTCCCCGGCGAAGCCCGAGACAGCCTGCTCGCCGTCCATGACGTGCTGCGCCGCGAGCTGCCGCTGGACCGGCTCGCCATCTATGAAGCCGGCGGCGGCTCGTGCAGCGTCCTGCCGCCGGAACTGCTGGGCCGCAGCAAAGTCACCGTCGTCGACATCGACGAGGACCAGGTCCGTAACAACACCTACGCCGACGAGGCCATTCTCGGCGACGTCCAGACCTACCGCTTCGGGCGCGAGACCTTCGATCTCGTGATCTGCTACAACGTCATCGAGCATCTGCCGAAGGTCGACGCCGCGCTCCTGAACTTTCGTGACGCGCTCAAGCGCGGCGGGATGATCCTGATCGGCGCGCCCAACCCGCGCTCGCTCTCCGGGGTCGTCACCAAATATTCGCCGCACTGGTTCCACGTCTGGTTCTACCGGCACATCCGCGGCATCAAGGATGCCGGCCTGCCCGGCGAACCGCCGTTCCCGACGTTCTTCCATCCGCTTGTGACGTTGCCACGACTCGAAGCATTCGCGGCCGCCAACGGCCTCGAGATGATCTATCGTCGTGAAGTCGAGAGCCCACGCTACCCCGAGATGCGCCGGCGCAGGCCGCTGTTCGCGGCCCTGGTCGACGCCGGCGCCGCGATGCTGAACGCCCTGCTCCCGCGCGGCACCGACGTCCGCCGCGGCGACTATCACGTCATTCTACGGAAGCGCTGAGGCGCCATGGCACGTGTGCCGCCCATCACCGGACGAGCGGAAGCTCGCGGCCATGCTGCGCGCGGTAACGAACCGTTAATTCCTGGAAAATTCCGGAATCGCGAGCCTCATAGGAGCGAGCCGAACAGCGGCACGCGCTTAAACGCTTTGTTTGCCATTTCGGTGAATAGTCCCCCGGTGAGTATGGTTAATTTTCCCTGTTGCGTTGACTGGACACCTATATCCCGGGTGCGTGGCGTAAAGCGAAGAGTAACCCCTCAGCCCGCGGCAGTTGGAATGAAAGCTGGGGATCATGCTTGACTATAGCCAGCCGATCGATCGGGCCGGACCGGAGGCCCCGCAACCGAGGCCTCAGGCCGGCTTCAACGTGCTGGAGCTCGCCAATCTGCTCTGGCGGCGAAAGGTAGCGATCGCCGCGGCCGCTCTGCTCGGCGCGACGCTCGCAGTCACCATCGGCAAGAGCGTGACGCCCCGCTACACCGCCACCGCCCAGCTCTATGTCGACCCGCGCGAGCTTCAACTGGTCGACCGCGAACTCACGCCCCGCGCGCAGGACGTATCCGGCATGTCCATGGTGGTGGAGAGCCAGGCGCGCCTGATCACCTCCAACAGCGTGCTGCTCCAGGTGATCCAGCAGGCCGGCCTCGAGAAGGATCCGGAGTTCGGCGCCGGTGACGGCAAGAGCCTGATGTCGTCACTGCTCGGCCTCATCGGCCTTCAGCCTCGCGTACCCTCCGCCGCGGAGGCCAAGGAAGTGCAGCTTGCGGCGCTCGAGGCGCTGAACAAGCACATCACCGTCCGCAAGACCGAGAAGAGCTTCATCGTCGACATCGAGGTCTGGTCGACGGATCCCGCAAAAGCGGCGATGCTCGCCAACACGCTGACCAATGCCTACCTCGCCGAATCCAGAAACTCGCAGGCTTCGGCCGCACGGCGCGCCACCAACGATCTCTCCGGCCGCCTCAAGGAGCTGCGCGAGCGGCTGCGCAATGCCGAGACCACGCTCGCCACCTACAAGGCCCAGAACAATTTCGTCGGCACCCAGGACGCGCTGATTAGCGATCAGCAGCTCTCCGCCAGCAACCAGCGGCTTTCCGCGGCCCGCGCGGCGACGATGGATGCGCAGGCACGGCTCGACCAGATCGAGGCGAGCCGCCGTACCGCGGCCGATGCCGGCGCGATTCCGGAAGCGCTGCAATCGCCGACCATCGCGAATCTGCGCGCGCAATATGCCGACGCCCGCAAGAAATATGCAGAGCAGGCCGGCGAGCTCGGACCGCGCCATCCGGCGCTGCGCCAGACGGAGAAGCAGGTCGAGGACCTCAAGCGCACCATCGCCGAAGAGATCGACCGCTTCGCTCAGTCCGCCAAGAACGATCTGACGCGCGCCCGAGATTTCGAAGCCTCGCTCAACCGGGCGCTGGAAGCGCAGAAGCGGCAGAGCGTGCAGCTCAGCCAGGCCGCCGTGCGTTTGCGCGAGCTCGAGCGCGAAGCCGATGCCAGCCGCGACGTCTATCAGTCCTTTCTCAAGCGCTCTCGCGAGACCGAAGAACAAGAGAGTCTGAACACTTCGGCGGCCCGCGTCATCGGCGAGGCGACTGTGCCGCAGCGGCGCTCGTTCCCGCCGGCAATGAGCCTGTTCGCCATGATCGGCTTCATCTTCGGCGCGATCGCCGCATCAAGCTGGTTCGTTGCGGCCGAACTCCTGCTCGGTGCGACCGCACCGGCACCGACGCCTGCCCGTCCACAACGCACACCGGCGCCGGATTCAGCGCGAGCTCCGCAGCGGGCGCGCCCTGCAGAGGCTTTGCCGCCTCAACCGACCCCGCGAGTCCCAGAAGTCGAGCAGATGCCGCCGGAACTTGCCGCGCCCCCGCTCCAGCCTTCGATGGTCGAAGAGCCCCTGATCGAGAGACCGCTGATCGCACGCTTCCAGGAGGCCGACGTCATCCGCACGCTCGGCGCCATCCTCGCCACCGGCGGCGGCATCGACCTTACGCGGCTGGGCTGGCCGACGCTCCGGCCCGGCTTTCCGCTGACGACGCTGCTCAACGCCTGGCGCGACATGCGGGCATCGGCGGCCCGACGCGCCGGCGGCAAGGCGATGCCGGTCATCGCGCTCGTCGGTGCCGGCACGACGACCGGACGGAGCGTGACCGCGCTGAATTTCGCGCTGGCGGCCGCGCGCGACGGTGCCAGCGTACTGATGATCGATGCCGACCATCAGGTCCGCTCGCTCTCGAACAAGATCGTCCGCCCCGGCAAGAGCGAGCCGAGCAGGCTCGGCTGGCTCTCGATCGGCAGCAAGGACGCACGCGAGATCAAGACGGTCAACGGCATCTCGGTGCTGCCGGCCGCGGAGGGCGACGCCGGCAAGGCGGCCGATGCGATCCGCAAGGCGATTGCGCAGGCCCGTTCCGCCGGAGGCTATGATCTCGTGGTCCTCGACGGCCCGCCGATGCCGCTCTCGGCCATCTGCCGCAAGCTGCTGGACGACATCGACTCGCTGGTGGCCGTGCTGCCGACCAGCCTCGACGTCAACGACAGCCTGGAAGAGATCCTGTCCGCGCTCGGCTCCGCCGAGAGCAAGCTCGTCGGCGTCGTGCTCGACGAACTGTCCCCCGCCATGCAAACGCGACAGCGAGGCAGACAATATGCTTGAGCGCCGCGTCAATCTCGACGGACGGGCGGCAACCGCCGACGTGCCGAGACTCACCGTGGGCGGGCTTCGCATGGCCGCGCTCGACCTGGAAGCCACCGCCGATTTCATGATCGAGGCGACCGATCCTGACAATCGCATCGGCCGTCCGCTGTTCCTGACCTCGGCCAATGGCGAGGTGCTGGCGCGCTGCTCGACCGAACCGCAGACCGAGCACCTGTTCCGCGCCGCCGACCTGATCAACGCCGACGGTCAACCGCTGGTCGCCGCCTCGAAGCTGCAGTCCTGGTTCCCGCTGCCGGAGCGCGTTGCGACCACGGACCTGTTCCACGTCGTCGCGCGCAAGGCCGAAGCCCTGGGCCGCACATTCTACCTGTTCGGCGCAAGCGAGGCCGAAAACGCCGCTGCGGTCGAGAACGTGCAGAAGATGTATCCGCATCTCAAGATCGTGGGACGCAGCCACGGCTATCTGCGCGGCGAGGCACTGCGTGCCAAGGTCGAGGAGATCAACGCCCTCGCGCCGGACTATCTGTGGGTCGCGCTCGGCGTGCCCAACGAGCAGGCATTCGTTCAGGAGTTCACGCCGCACCTGACTAATGTTGGCGTCATCAAGACATCCGGCGGCCTGTTCAATTTCTTGTCAGGCAGCCGTTCCCGCGCGCCGCAATGGATGCAGAAGATCGGGCTCGAATGGGCCTGGCGCATCTTGCTCGAACCACGTCGGTTGTTCTGGCGCTATTTGACCACCAACCCCCGTGCGCTCTATCTTCTCTTCAGCCGCAACCACCCCCTCCGCTAAGAGAAGAGCAGAAGACGACATGACCGACCGACCGACCGTCCTCGTCACCGGGGGCGCTGGCTACATTGGCTCGCATGCCTGCCGCGCACTGACCGCCGCCGGCTATCAGCCCGTCGTTTATGACAATCTCTCGACAGGACATCGCAGCTTCGTATCCGGCCCGCTAGTGACGGGCGATCTGCTCGACGGCGCGACGCTGGCGCGCACCTTCGCCGACCACAGGATCACGGCGGTGATGCATTTCGCTGCGGCGAGCCTCGTCGGGGAGTCCATGGCCGACCCGCAGAAATACTACATCAACAACGTCCAGGGCACGCTGTCGCTGCTGCAGGCCATGCGCAACGCGGGCTGCCAGCGCATCGTGTTCTCCTCGACCGGCGCCGTCTACGGCAACGCCGATTCCAAGGCGCTGCCGGAGGACTTCCCCTGCGCGCCGATCAATCCGTACGGCGCCTCGAAGTTGATGATCGAGCGCATGCTCGCCGACTACCGCACGGCCTATGGCTTCGGAGCGTTCTGCTTGCGCTATTTCAACGCCAGCGGCGCCGATCCGGCCGGCGGCATCGGCGAAATGCGCGACAACGAAACCCACCTCATACCCCGCGCCATGATGGCGCTGCAGGGCCATGTCGAGTTCGCCGTGTTCGGCGACGACTACGACACGCCCGACGGCACCGCGATCCGCGACTACATCCACGTCACGGACCTCGCTGCGGCCCATGTCGCGGCACTGAAGCTTCTGGAAGACGGACATGCCGGCGGCAGCTTCAATCTCGGCACCGGCTCCGGCTTTTCGGTACGCGAGATCCTCGACGCGATCAGGCTGGAGACCGGGCGCGAGGTGCCCCACACCGTCAAGCCGCGCCGCGCCGGCGACCCCACTTATCTGGTCGCGGATCCCTCCGCTGCGAGAAAGGTGCTGAACTTCGTGCCGCGTCACTCGGACCTGCCTGCCGTCATCCGCACGGCCTGGGCCTGGCACCAGAAGGCGCATCCGTTCAGATCGCGTTAGGCAAACGCTGCTCCCATTGCTTGCCTGCCATGCCCTCGAGCGGCTAGAATGCATGCTTGCGGCGCCCGAGCGCATCGCCGACAGCCGCACGCTTCGCATCGCCGACGACGATGTCGGCTTGCATGGTTCGGCCCATTTGCGGCGAGCCGATTTTCCGAGCGAAGCGATGGCCAAACACCCGTGTCGGCCCGTCATCGCGGCGCGGATTCAAGGAGCATCGACCACATGCATCAGGCTGCACGCCTGGAATTCGAGCGCGTGATGGAGGAGTTCGTCCGCTGGCACGTCGTGCCGGAGGGCGAGCGCTCGCCTGCGCCGGCCTGGTGGTGGGGGCCTGCCATGGCAGTAGTCGACAACCGGGAGCCGATGAGCGAAACATGCTGCCGCGCGCTGAATGTGAGCGAAGGAACGAGCCTCGCCGATGGCGCGCGCACCATTCTCGCGCTGTTCGTCGAGCAGACGTCACTCACGGGGCCCCAGGATTTTCCGAGCAAGGCCGACGGAGGAGAACACGAGGTCCGCGAGCTGCATCCGCAACCGTCAGACGACAGCGCGTTTCAGCCGTGACGCTGCGTCTTCCCCGGCCGGTTCCGGCTGGAGGGGCGGCGCGACCGGCAGCACCGTGGGCCGCAGCAACTCGGCCATCTGCTGCGCGGGCAGCGGCCTGGAGATAAGGAAGCCCTGCATCTCGTCGCAGCCATGGGCCCGCAGGAACGCCTCCTGCTCGGCATTCTCGACGCCTTCGGCGACGACCGTCATGCCGAGTGCCTTGCCCATGCTGATGATCGCCTGCGCGATCGCCTGATCCTCCGAATCCTGCGGCAGATCCCGCACGAAGGAGCGGTCGATCTTGATCGTATCGATCGGGAAGTGCTTCATCAGCGACATCGACGAATAGCCGGTGCCGAAATCGTCGATGGCGAGACGGATGCCGCGGCTCTGGATGGAGTCGAGCACCTTGAGTGCGCGGCCGACGTTGCGCATCATCATGCTCTCGGTAACCTCCAACTGGAGCAGCACCGGTGACATGCCGGAGGTCGCCAGCGCCTCGTCGACGTCCTGCAACAGATGTTCGTCGGCAAACTGCCGCGGCGACAGGTTGACCGCCATCGACACCGGCAACAGGCCGCGGCGCTGCCAGGCCATCGCCTGCGCGCAAGCCTCATTCAGCACCCAGCGGCCGATCGGCACGATCAGCCCGGTTTCCTCCGCGAGCGGAATGAACTGGGCCGGAGAGACGTTGCCGAGATCGGGATGGTTCCAGCGCAGCAGCGCTTCCACACCGGTAATCTGGCCGGTCTCCATGTCCACCTTGGGCTGATAGTTCAGCGAAAACTGCTCGCGCTCCAGTGCTCGGCGTAGCGCACTTTCGAGCGACAGCCGCTCGATCGACTGCGTCTTCACTTCCTTGGAGAAGAAGCGATAGCCGTTCTTGCCGTCTTCCTTGGCGAGATACATCGCCATGTCGGCGTTCTTGGTCAGCGTCTGTGCGTCCGAGCCGTTGGCTGGATACATCGCGATGCCGATCGAGGCCGTGGTGTGGCACTCGTGCCCGGCCAGCTCCATGGGCTCCGCAAGGGCGGCGAGCAGCTCGGTCGCGATGCGCTGGACGTCGTCTATCTCGCCGCACTGGTCGAGGATCACCACGAACTCGTCGCCGCCGAGGCGCGCCACCACGTCGCTCGTTCGCAACGCACCGCGCAAGCGATCTGCCACTTCGAGCAGGAGCAGGTCGCCGGCCTCATGCCCCAGCGAATCGTTGATGACCTTGAAGCGGTCGAGATCGATGAACAGCACGGCAAAGCGGTGATCGTGGCGTTGCGCCGCTTCGATCGCCTCGTGCAGCAGCGCGTTGAATGTCTCACGGTTCGGCAGGTCGGTGAGGCTATCATGCGAGGCGAGGTATTCGATCCGCTCGTCGGCCTTGTTCTTCTCGTCGGCGCGATCGAAGTTCTCCATTGCGAAGGAGACGTTGTCCGCGAGACGCTGCAACAGCTCGACGAACTCGGGCGTGAAGGTACCCGGTTCGGTCGACATGTAGATCATGACGCCGACCGCCTGGTCGTTCGAGACGAGCGGAAACGCGGCACCTGACCGTGCACCGTCCCCACGCACGATGGCATGGAAGACGCGAACGCGATCGTCGTTGAGATAGTCGTTGCTGATGCAGGGTCGCCGCGTCCGGAATGCAGTGCCGCTCATTCCGCGGCCTTCCGCCCGCTCAGGATCGACGGAGAGACGGACGTTGCGCGTGGTGGCCGCAGACGGACCGGCGGCGGCTACGATCTCGAGCTGGTCCGTGCCGGCTCTGGCCAGTGCTATCGTGGTGGAGGTGAACTTGGCGCCGTTCGATGCAGCAAGGCACACCAGGTCGAACAGCTCGGCACGCGACTTCGCCCGCATGATCGCCTCGTTGGTCGCACTCAGAGCCGCGAACATGCGCGTCAGGCGCTCCTTCTGCGCTTCGGTGCGGACCTTCTCCTCGGCGCGGTCGAAATTGTCGAGTGCAAAAGAGACGTTCTCTGCGAGGCGTCCGAGCAGCTCGAGCAGATCGGGCGTGAACGTGTCTTCTTCCGATGCGAGGAAGAGCAGAATGCCGACGGGCTTCCGCCCCGCGCTCAGAAGCGGGAAGCACGCCGCAGCCCTGGTCCCATCTTCGAGGGCCTTTGTGCGCCAGTGTGCGGATCGCGGTTCGTTCAGATAATCGTTCATGACGCTGGGCCGGCCCGTACGCAGCGAGGTCCCGATGATTCCCTGGCTCTCGGGATGATCTGGGGAAATCCCGCAGGTGCGCCCGACCATTCGCTCCTGCAGGCGGCCCTTCACGGCGACGACACGAACGAGCTCGCGGTCTTCATCGATGATGCCGATCGTCGCAGAGGCGAACAGATCGCCGAGCACAGCCGCCTGGCAGGTCGCCTCGAACAACTCCTCGCGCGTCTTGGCGCGCATGATGGCTTCATTGGTTGCGCTCAGCGCCTCGAACATGCCGCTCAGACGATTGCGCTGCTTGTCCGCTCGCGCCTTCTCGTCAGCGCGGTCGAAACTCTCGAGCGCGAAGGCGACATTGGCCTGAAGCTTGCGGAGTAGCTCGACGAGTTCGGGCGTGAAAGTGCCGCGCTCGGGGGAATTGAACAGGAAGATTCCCTCGACCCGATCGCCGTTGAACAGCGGCAAAGCCGCGGAGGATGCGATGCCGTTGCGGCGCGCGCTAGCATGCCACGGCGCGATGCGGTCGTCGGCGAGCACATCGTTGCTAACGGCGGGCTGGCGGGTGCGGAACGCCGTGCCCGTCAGTCCGCGCCCTTCGGGCACCCGATCGGAGCTGGAGAACGTGAACTTACGAACCTGATCCGCATTCGGTCCATAGCAGGCGACAACGCGCAGCAGCTCGGCCTGATGGTCGATCAGCGCGATGTTGGCCGAGGTGAACTTGGCTCCCTTCGCCGTCGCTTCGCAGACAAGGTCGAACAGCTCGGCCCGCGACCGCGCCCGCAGGATCGCCTCGTTGGTGGCGCTGAGCGCCGCATACATTCGCGCCAGGCACTCTTCTTCCGCGGCGATCCTGGCTTTCTCGGCCTCGCGGCCGAAATTCTCGATGGCAAACGAGACGTTCTCCGCCATGCGCAGCAGCAGCGCGACGATCTCCTCATCCTTGGCCCAGGAGCGGCTGATGAAGAACAGCAGCACGCCGACGCTTTCGCCGTACCTGATCAGCGGCGCGACGACGCAGGCGGCGACGCCTGTGTTGACGTTGGCCTGCTCCCACGGCGTGCCCTTGGTCCGGCTGGCGAGATCGTCCTCGACGATGGCTTTCTGCGTCCGGAATACCTCGCCGGATACGCCCCGGCCATAGGGGTTCTCCGGATCGATCGAATAGCGTGCCTGGGTGACGAGCTCCAGATTCTGCCCGGTTGCAGCGACAGGTTTCATCCAGTGCGAATCCGGCTCGCGGAGCAGCACGATGGTCGCCAGCGACTTGCCGCCATAGACCGCGGCGTCGCACACGAGCTGGTATAGCTCCTGCTCGGTCTTGGCGCGCAGGATAGCCTCGTTGGTGGCACTGATGGCGCCGAACATGCGGTTCAGCCGCCGCATCGCCCGTTCGCCGGCCTTCCGCGCGGTCTCTCGCGCGAAATTGTCCAGTGCATAGGAGATGTTGGCCGACATGCGCTCGAACAGCGACACCATCTGCTCGTTCAGCGAATTGGCTTCGCGGCGGGTGACGAAGAGTACGCCGACACTCTTGCCGTTGCAGAGCAGCGGCAGCGCTGCGGCCGCACCGATGCCGGCTGGGGCCGCTCCGTCACGCCACGCCAGTGAACGCGGGTCGTTCAGATAGTCGTTGCTGATGCACAGCTTCTGGTCCCGAAATGCCTCGCCGCCGACGCCCGATCCTTCGGGAGTGCCGGCTTCCGTCGTGATCACGATCGAACGCAGCCGCGCAATGTCTTTGCCGCAGCCGGCCGCAAAACGCAGCCGCCGGCCGTCCGGCTCCACCAGGAACACAGCAACGGCCAAGAAATCCCCGCTCGAAAACCCGGCGTCGCAGACCTTCTGGTACAGCTCGTCCGGCGATTTCGCGTAGAGGATCGCTTCGTTAATTGCGCTCAACGCCGCAAATGTGCGCGCGAGTGTCGTCGGCACGATCTCAGCTCCCGGGCATTCTGCCTATTTCTCCCGGTAGCTTTATGAGAGGCGACCGCCTAAGTGGTCGTTATTGCGCACTGCAAACCGTCCATCAAAGTGAACGAGATGCGAACGAGGCGCGCCAAACTGTCTAAAATACCGCCGCACGGCCCAAATCTCGCGCCAAGCGCGCGCTCTCTTCACGAGTTTTCGGCCCTGGATGGTTTACGGGAGATTGATATCTCAGCAATGCCTAGAGCGGCCAGCAAGGCCGGCGCGATGCCGACCAGTTGCCCCTCTACAACCTGACGACGCTTGGAAGATGCAGCCGCGCGACGACGGCAACATCAAAACGGCAGCGCCACACCCGCCTTGATCTCCTTCAGCACCACATTGCTGCGGACGTAGCGGATGCCGGGAATGCGGAACATGAACTCGTCGAGGAAGCGGTTGTAGGCGGGCATGTCTTGCACGACGACGCGCAGGTGATAGTCGGCATCGCCGGTGGTCGCGAAACACTCCAGAACTTCGCGCCGTTTCGTCACGCGCGCCACGAACTCGTCGACGAATTTGGCGTCGTGCCGCTCCAGGGAGACGTGGAGGATGGCCGACATCGCAAAGCCCGCCTGCTCGCGCGCGACCAGCGCCGCATAGCCCTGGATGATGCCGGCCTCCTCCAGCGCGCGCACCCGGCGCCAGCACGCCGAGGTGGACATGCCGACCTCATCCGCAAGCTGCTGGTTGGTGGCGCGACCGTCCTTTTGGAGATGGGCGAGGATCCGTGTGTCCTGCTCTTCGATCATGAATGCACCTCAGTTCGATAGACTCTACCACAATCAGCCATAAATCAGAAAATCCTACCGAATCCAGGGCCAGGATAGAACGAATAGGTAAGACCTACCAGCCGCCAGGGCTTAACCTTCGCTCAAGGGCAGAGTGCCCTGCGAGGTCCGCCATGGACACCATTCCATCACTCGACGCCTACGAGCTCTCCGACCGCTACGACCGCGAGGGGGGGCGGGTCTTCCTCACGGGCACGCAGGCCATCGTCCGCATCGCGCTCGACCAGGTCAGGCGCGACCGCTCCCGCGGCCTCAACACGGCGGGCTTCATCTCCGGCTATCGCGGTTCGCCGCTCGGCAGCGTCGATCTCGAACTGTGGCGCATCCAGGAGCGGCTGAAGCGGGACCGCATCGAATTCCTCCCCGCGGTCAACGAGGACCTTGCCGCAACCGCGGTGCTCGGCTCGCAGCAGGTGGAGACGCAGGCAGATCGCGAGGTCGATGGCGTGTTCGGGCTCTGGTACGGCAAGGGACCCGGCATCGATCGCTCCGGCGATGCGCTCAAGCACGGCAACGCCTATGGCTCCTCGCCGCATGGCGGCGTGCTGGTGGTCGCCGGTGACGACCATGGTTGCGTCTCGTCCTCGATGCCGCACCAGTCCGACGTCGCCTTCATGAGCTGGTTCATGCCGACGCTGCACCCCGCAAGCGTGAGCGAATATCTCACGTTCGGCGAATATGGCTATGCACTGAGCCGCTTCTCCGGCATGTGGGTCGGCTTCAAGGCGATTTCGGAGATCGTGGAATCGGCAGCGTCCGTCGCGCTGCGCCCTGATCGCGACTTCCGCACCCCCGACTTCACGCCACCGCCGGGTGGCCTGCACTATCGCTGGCCCGACTTGCCGGGACCGCAGATCGAGGAGCGGCTGGAAGCGAAGAAGCACGCGGTCTACGCCTTTGCGAAGGCCAATCCGATCGACAGGCACATCTACGACATTCCGAACGCGACCTACGGCATCGTCACCACGGGCAAGGCGCATCTCGACCTGATGGAAGCACTGCGGCTGATGGGCCTCGATGAAGCCGCTTGCCGCAGCATCGGCATCGACGTCTACAAGGTCGGCATGGTCTGGCCGCTGGCGCTGCACGACGCCATGGACTTCGTGAAGGGCAAGCGCGAGATTCTCGTGGTCGAGGAGAAGCGCGGCATCATCGAGAGCCAGTTCAAGGAATATTTCTACGATTATCCCGGCGCCAAGCCCGAACGCATGGTGGGCAAGCACGACGAGCGAGGGGCACGGCTGATCTCCTGGATCGGCGAATTGTCGCCCCGCGCGCTCGCCGGCGTTCTCGCACGCCGGCTCGATCCGATGTTCCCGGGCCTCAATCTCGCCGCGCGCGCGGCCGACTTGATGCCGGAGGCCGCGCGCACGATCAACGTCTCGGGCGCGACGCGCACCCCCTATTTCTGCTCGGGATGTCCGCACAACACGTCGACGAAGGTGCCGGAGGGATCAAAGGCATTGGCCGGCATCGGCTGCCATTTCATGGCAAGCTGGATGGACCGAGAGACCTCCTCGCTGATCCAGATGGGTGGCGAGGGCGTCAACTGGGCGGCTTCGTCGCGATTCACCGGCCACAAGCATGTGTTCCAGAACCTCGGCGAAGGCACCTACTATCACTCCGGCTCGATGGCGATCCGGCAGGCGATCGCGGCGGGCGCCAACATCACCTACAAGATCCTTTTCAACGACGCCGTCGCGATGACCGGCGGCCAGCCGGTCGACGGCCCCGTCAGCGTGCATGCCATCGCGCATAGCGTCCGCGCCGAGGGCGTTGGGCGCATCGCGCTGGTCTCGGACGACCCCACGCAGTTCGCGCCGGCGGACCTGCCCGCCGGCGTCACCATTCACCCGCGCGATGAGATGGATCGCGTGCAGCGTGAGCTGCGCGAGGTCCCCGGCGTCTCGGTCCTGATCTATCAGCAGACCTGCGCCACCGAGAAGCGGCGCCGGCGCAAGCGCGGGCAGATGGCTGATCCCAAGCGTTTCGCCTACATCAACGACCTCGTCTGCGAAGGCTGCGGCGACTGCTCGGTCGAATCCAACTGCCTCAGCGTCGAGCCAAAGGAGACGCCGTTCGGCCGCAAGCGGCAGATCAATCTCTCGGCCTGCAACAAGGATTTCTCCTGCCTCAACGGCTTCTGTCCGAGCTTCGTGACCGTCGAGGGCGCGACGCGACGGAAGAAAAGCGCCAGCCAGATCGACGCGGTTGGCCGCGCCGCCACGCTGCCCCTGCCCGCGCCCGCAACGCTCGATCGCCCTTACGACCTGCTCGTGACCGGCGTCGGCGGCACCGGCGTGATCACGGTCGGCGCGCTGGTCGGCATGGCCGCCCATCTCCAACGCCTGGGCGTCTCGGTGCTGGACTTTACCGGCTTTGCGCAGAAATTCGGCCCGGTGCTGAGCTATATCCGCTTCGCCGCGAGCCCCGAGGCACTGCATCAGGTCCGTGTCGACCAGGGCTCGGCCGATGCGCTGATCGGCTGCGATCTCGTCGTCAGTTCCTCGCCGAAGGCGTCGGGCACCTATCGCCGCGGCACGCGCGCAATCGTCAACACCGCGGAGATGCCGACCGGCGACGTCGTCCGCTTCCGCGACGCCGATCTCGCCTCCCCTGCCCGCCTGCGCGCAATCCGCCAGGTCATCGGCAATGACAATCTCGAGACGATCAATGCCAATGCGCTGGCCGAACGGCTGCTCGGCGATGCCGTCTATGCCAACATCATCATGCTGGGCTTTGCCTGGCAGCACGGTCTCGTCCCGGTCGCGCTGCAGGCGCTGCTGCGCGCGATCGAGCTCAACGCCGTCGCAGTCGAACGCAACAAGCAGGCCTTTGCCTGGGGCCGGATCGCAGCGGCGGACCCGGAGTTCCTGCCGAGCACGGAGGCCGCGCCCGAAGCCGAGACGCTCGACCAGCTCATCGCCCGGCGTGTGGATTTTCTGACCGGCTATCACAGCGCGGCCTATGCAGCGCGCTACCGGAGGATCGTCACAGACGTCCGCGATGCCGAAGCGAACCTGAACAGCGAGGCGCTGACCGAAGCCGTCGCGCGCACCCTGTTCAAGCTGATGGCTTACAAGGACGAGTACGAGGTGGCGCGGCTGCACATGCAGGGCGGGTTCCTCGACGAGCTGAAGCGCGAATTCGAGGATGGGTTCAAGATCCAGTATCACCTCGCCCCGCCGTTCCTGGCATCGCGGCGCGATGCACGCGGACGTCCCCGCAAGCGCGCCTTTGGAGAGTGGATCCAGATGCCTTTCAGCATGCTCGCGCGCTTGAAGCGGCTGCGCGGAACGCCGTTCGATCCGTTCGGCTACAGCGCGGAGCGACGCACTGAACGCGAGCTGATCGCCTGGTATGAAGACCTGATCGAACGGATGCTCGGCCGGCTCGACACGGCGTCTCTTCCGGATCTCGTCGCAATTGCCAGAGCGCCCTTGGAGATCCGCGGTTATGGCCCGGTGAAGGATGCCGCGATCCGCAAGGTGAAGGCGGAAGTCGAGCGGCTGTTGACCGAACTCGGCACGCCATCGCCGGCAAAGATATACGCCACCGGTTGACGCGGCGCCCGCGACGCTTCAGCTTCCGTGTCGAGGGACGCCCTGATGGCACCTCTGCAATCGGGTGACGCATCATGAATTACGACCAGTTGACCCTGACCCAGGCCACGGCCGACCTCCGCGCCGGGAAGATCACGAGCACCGCGCTCACGACGGAAGCTCTCGCCCGTGCCAGGGCCAATGCCGATCTCAATGCCTTCATCACGCTGGACGAGGCCGGTGCCCTGGAGGCCGCCGCGGCGTTCGACTCAAACGGCGACAGGAGCAAGCCGCTGGGCGGCGTGCCCGTCGCGATCAAGGACAATATCGAGGTGGCCGGGCTGCCCTGTAGCGCCGGCACCCCGGCGCTGAAGGATTACAACCCGAAGACCGATGCGCCCGTGGTGGCAAAGCTGCGTGCCGCCGGAGCGGTCATCATCGGCAAGACCAGCATGCACGAATTGGCCTTCGGCATTTCCGGCTACAACACCGCGTTCAAGACCGGCGCCGAATTCGGCGTCCGCAACGCCTATGACCGCGCGCTGATCGCCGGCGGCTCCTCGTCCGGGACGGGTGCCGCAATCGGCGCACGGATCGTCGCGGGCGGGCTCGGCACCGACACGGGAGGATCGGTGCGCGTGCCCGCCGCGCTGAACGGATGCGCCTCGCTGCGGCCGACCGTCGGGCGCTATCCGCAAGCAGGGATCGCCCCGATCTCGCACACCCGAGACACCGCGGGCCCGATGGCCGCGACGATGGCCGACGTCGAGCTGCTCGACCGTGTCATCGCCGGTGGAGACGAGATTGCGCCGGCCGATTTGACGCAGGTGCGGATCGGTATCGTAAAGTCGATGCTGACCAACCTCGATGCCGACACCGAGATCGCGTTCCACGCGGCAATTGCAAAAATGACGGCCCAGCGCATCACGATCGTCGAGATCGAGATGCCCCAACTGGCCGGGTTCAACGGTCAGGTCGGCTTTCCGGTCGCGATGTATGAAGCCTATGACGACATGATCGCGTATCTGAAGCACACCGGCACCGGCCTCAGCATCGAAGCGCTGGCGAAGGAAATCTCGAGCCCCGACGTGAAGGGCACCTATGATGGCCTCGTCCTCCCGCGCAAGCTGCCCGGCCCCGACGGCACGGTGATTGACGCCAAGCCGATATACGATGCCGCGATCAAGATCGCGCGCCCAGCGCTTCAAGCGCTGTATAGTGACACGTTTTCCGGAAACAGGCTCGACGCCATCGCTTTTCCGACGACCCCGCGCGTCGCGATTGCCTCCAATCCCGACTCCAGCAGCCTCGAATACTTCGGACTCTTCATCCAGAACACCGATCCCGGTAGCAATGCCGGCATTCCCGGAATTCAGATCCCGGTCGGACTGGGCGGCACCAGCCAGCTGCCAATCGGGCTCGAGCTCGACGGCCCGGCAGGAAGCGACCGTCACCTGCTTGCCATTGGAATGGCACTGGAGACCCTATTCGGACGATTGCCGCCGCCGCGCCGATCTTGAGTAGGGATTGATCAGGCGCGCCGCCGCGGCAGGGGGTCTTGAACCTGTCCCATACCGAGATCACCGCGCCGGTCGAGGCCCGGGTGTCCGCGACCACCCGCTCAACCCGGGCAATGACACCTGGCTTTGGTGATGCCCCGCCGCGACTCGCTTTTCACGGCGCGTTCGGCTTAAACCGCCGTCGCCTTGGCGAACTCCACGTAGATCTCGCGAAGGCGCGTTGCGATCGGACCGGGCTTGCCGTCGCCGACCGTCTTGCCGTCGATCGCGACCACCGGCTGCACGAACGATGACGCGCTGGTGATGAACGCCTCCTTGGCAGCGAGCGCCTCGGAGACCGTGAAGGACCGTTCCTCGACGCGGAGCTGGCGCTCCTCGGCAAGCGCGATCACGGCCTTGCGGGTGCAGCCGGGCAGGATCGCGTTGGAATTCTTGCGGGTCACGATGACGTCGTCCTTGGTGAGGATGAACGCCGAAGACGAGCCGCCCTCGGTGACGTAGCCGTCTTGCAGCATCCAGGCCTCGCCCGCGCCGGCTTCGGCCGCGGCCTGCTTCGCCAGCACCTGCGCCAGCAGCGCCACGCTCTTGATGTCGCGGCGTTCCCAGCGGATGTCGGGCACCGTGATGACCTTGATGCCGGTCTTGGCCACTGCGGCATCGACGATGTCCTTCTCCGAGGTGAACATCACCAGGCTCGACTTGACGTCGCCCTTGGGGAACGGGAAGTCGCGCCCCTTGTCGGCGCCGCGCGTGACCTGGAGGTAGACGAGACCGCTCACGAGCTTGTTGCGCGCGATCAGCTCCTTCTGGATCTCGGTGATGCGCTCGATCGTCTCCGGGAGTTTCAGCTTGATCTCGCCGACGGAACGCTCCAGCCGGGCCAGATGCGAAGCATTGTCAACCAGCTTGCCGTCCAGCACGGCCGAGACCTCGTAAATGCCATCGGCGAACAGGAAGCCGCGATCGAGCACCGAGATCTTGGCTTCCGAAAGCGGGACGAATGAGCCGTTGACGTAGGCGATCGAGTCCAAGGCAGTCTCCTGGGAAGCAAGGGAATTCGCCTATCCCTATAGGAGATTTGGCAAGGCCGATAAACCCTCGATCCGTCATTCCGGGGCATTCGCGCAGGGAATGCGCCCGGAATCCCGAGATTCTCAGGTGCCCAATTGCGCACCATAGTTCGATGTTTCGCATCGTCCCGGAATGACGGACGTGGTCAGTGCGACAGAATCTTCGACAAGAACTTCTGCGCGCGGTCGCTGCGCGGCTTGCCGAAGAAGTCTTCCTTCGGCGCGTCCTCGACGATCTCGCCGCGGTCCATGAAGATGACGCGGTTGGCGACCTTGCGGGCGAAGCCCATCTCATGGGTGACGACCATCATGGTCATGCCCTCATGGGCAAGGTCGACCATGACGTCGAGCACCTCGCTGACCATCTCAGGATCGAGCGCCGAGGTCGGCTCGTCGAACAGCATCACGATCGGATCCATGGCGAGCGCACGCGCGATCGCGACGCGCTGCTGCTGGCCACCGGAGAGCTGCGCAGGAAACTTCTGCGCCTGCTCCTTCAGGCCAACGCGCTCCAGCAGCTGCATGCCTTTGGCCACCGCCTTGTCGCGCGACCTGTCGAGCACCTTCTGCTGCGCGAGGCAGAGATTATCGATGATCTTCAGGTGCGGAAACAGCTCGAAGTGCTGGAACACCATGCCGACGCGCGAACGCAGCTTCGGCAGATTGGTCTTGGGATCGTTGACCTTGGTGCCGTCGACGCTGATGTCGCCGCTCTGGAACGGCTCCAGCGCGTTGACGCATTTGATCAGCGTCGACTTGCCCGAGCCCGAGGGGCCGCAAACCACAACCACCTCACCCTTGGTGACGCTCGTGGTGCAGTCGGTCAGCACCTGGAAGCTCGGGCTGTACCATTTGTTGACGTGGCTGATTTCGATCATGAGCGGCTAGCCCTAGCGAATGATGGCGATGCGCGCCTGGAGGCGGCGGACGCCATAGGACGCGATACAGGAGATGGTGAAGTAGACGACTGCTGCAAACAGGTACATTTCAACCAGGCGCCCGTCGCGCTGCGCCACCTTGCTGGCCGCTCCCAGGAAGTCGGTGATCGACAGCACGTAGACCAGCGAGGTGTCCTGGAACAGCACGATGGTTTGCGTGATCAGGACCGGAAGCATGTTGCGGAAGGCCTGCGGCAGCACGATGTAGCGCATGGACTGCGCGTAGGTCAGCCCCAGCGCACTCGCAGCGGCCGGCTGTCCGCGCGAGATCGACTGGATGCCGGCACGCATGATCTCGGAGAAGTACGCGGCCTCGAACATGATGAAGGTGATGAGCGAAGAGGCAAAGGCGCCGACGCTGATCGGCCGCGAGGCGCCGGTCACCCACTGCCCGATATAGGGCACCAGGAAGTAAAACCAGAAGATCACCAGCACCAGCGGCAGCGACCGCATGAAATCGACATAGATTCCGGCGATGCGGCCAAGGACCTTGAAGCCGGAGAGCCGCATCAGCGCGAGTGCCGTACCGAAGACGAGACCGCCAAGGGCCGCGAGCCCCGTCAGCGTCAGCGTGAAGGTCATGCCCTCGTAGAACAGATAGGGCAGCGCGCGGCGGATGACGTCGAAATCGAGATTGCCGAACATCGCTTATTTCCCCGTGATGTAGCCGGGGATCGCGACCCAGCGCTCGAGAAAGCGCATTCCGGTCACGACGACGGCGTTGACGAGGAGGTAGAGGATGGTCGCGGCGGTGAAGGCCTCGAACACCTGGAACGAGAATTCCTGCATCGAGCGCGCCTGTCCGGTCAGCTCGAGCAGACCGATCGTGATCGCGACCGCCGTATTCTTGATGGTGTTGAGGAATTCGGAAGTGAGCGGCGGCAGGATGATGCGGAATGCCATCGGCAGCAGCACGTAGCGATAGGTCTGCACCGTGGTCAGACCCAGCGCGGTAGCGGCCATCTTTTGTCCGCGCGGCAGCGAACCGATGCCGGCCTGCAATTGCACGGCGACGCGGGCCGACATGAAGAAGCCGACGCCGATCGCGGCCGTCCAGAACGGCGCGTTCGGCAACTGCTTCAACCAAGTGCCCGCAGCTTTCGGCAGCAGCTCCGGCAGCACGAAGTACCACAGGAAGAGCTGCACGAGCAGCGGCATGTTGCGGAAGAACTCGACATAGGCAAAGCCGAACCAGTTCGCCCCTTTCGATGGCAGCGTGCGCATCACGCCGACGATCGAGCCGGTGATCAGTGCGATGACCCAGGCCAGCGCCGCGGTCTTGAGGGTCAGCACCAGGCCCGACAGCAGCATGTCGAGATAGGTGCCGGTCCCCATCGGGTTCGGCTGGAAAAAGATTCCCCAGTTCCAGTTATAGTTCACGTGTCCCCCGCGCGAACGCGCCAGTCATGGATGTCCTGAGCGCCTATGCAAATGTCCGGCCACCCTGGTGTCAAGAGTGGCCGGACATGATCCCGATCGAAAGATCGAGGTTTTATCTTACTTGTAGTCGTCCGGGTTCGGCGAGTCCGTCGGCTTGGCGAACTCGTTCTTCAGCTCGGCCGAGATCGGCGTGTTGAGGTTCAGGCCCTTCGGCGGGATCTTCTGGGTGAACCACTTGTCGTAGATCTTCTGGGCTTCGCCGGAGGTGTAGAGCGCCGCCGTCGCCGCATCGACCACCTTCTTGAACGGCGCGTCGTCCCTGCGCAGCATGATGCCGTAGGGCTCGGGCTTGGAGAACGCATCCTTGGAGACGACATAGTCGCCCGGGTTCTTCGAGCCGGCGACGAGGCTCGCCAGCAGGATGTCGTCCATCACGAACGCAACCGCGCGGTCGGTCTCGACCATGAGGAAGGCTTCGGCGTGGTCCTTGGCCGGAATGATGTTGGCGCCGAGGCCCTTCGCGACGTTGGCTTCGGTGAGCTGCTTGATGTTGGTGGTGCCGGCGGTCGAGACGACAGTCTTGCCCTTGAGATCGTCGATCGACTTGAGGCCGCTCGCCTTCTTGAAGACGTAGCGGCTGGCCGTCAGGTAATGGGTGTTGGTGAAGGCGACCTGCTTCTGGCGCTCGGCATTGTTGGTGGTCGAGCCGCATTCGAGGTCGATGGTGCCGTTGGCCATCAGCGGGATACGCGTCGCCGACGTCACCGGGTTGAGCTTGACCTCGAGCTTGTCGAGCTTGAGCTCCTTCTTCACGGCGTCGACGATCCTGTAGCAGATGTCCATCGCGAACCCGATGGGCTTCTGGTTGTCGTCCAGATAGGAGAACGGAATCGAGGAATCGCGGAAGCCGAGCGTGATCGCCCCGGTGTCCTTGATGTTCTTCAGCGTGCCGGTCAGCTCCTGGGCCCCGGCCTGGCTGACGACGAAGGTCGCGGCGAGCGCGAGCCCGATGCTACGGAAATGTTTCACTTTCTTCTTCCCCTTTCAGGATGATGCGGCCGGATGCAAGCACAAATCGGGCCGGATTAGAATGTGACTTTCGGCTGGACCAATGCCTCAGGTTAACGGGCCTGTCAGTGGTCTCGGCAATTCGCCGAGATCCCAGAACAGCCCGGCCATCACCGTCAAGGCCTCTTCAGTCAAGGGCAGCAGGATGTGCTCATTGGGCGCATGCTGGGAGCAGCCGGGATAGGAGTGCGGGACCCAGATCGTGGGCAGGCCCAAAATCTCGGAAAACACGTCGTTCGGCAGCGAGCCTCCGAAATTAGGCAGCACGGCCGGCACCTTGCCCGTGGTCTCCCTGACCGATTCCGCCGCCCATTTGATCCAGGGGCTGTCGAAATCGGTGCGCGATGCAGCAAAGCTCTGGGCCGCCCGCACCTCGACCATCGGAAAGCCCTTTGCGACCAGATGCGCGCGGATCGCCTCGATCAAGCCCTCCACCCTGGTCCCGACCACGAAACGCAGCTGCAGAACGGCATTGGCATGGCCAGGGATGGCATTCGCCGGCTTCTCGATACTGCCCGAGGACATCGCCAACACCTCCAGCGTGTTCCAGGCATAGAGCCGCTCGGCCGCCGACAGGCCCTCCTCGCCCCAGTTCTCGGCCAGTGCGGGCTCGTCCGCGGTCGGCACGACCTCCACGTCCGCCAGATAGCTTCGGATCTGGTTCGTGAGCCGGGGCGGCTTCAAAGCGTCGAGCAGGAGACGGCCATGGCCATCGACCAGCGTCGAAATCGCATTGACCAGGATAGTCGCGGGATTGGCGAGCACACCGCCCCAATTGCCGGAATGGTGGCCGCCATCGCGCAGGTTCACGTCGAGGTGGATGCGGATGCCGCCGCGGCAGCCGAGAAAGAGCGTCGGCCGATCGGCGGACAGGCGCGGCCCGTCGGAGGCCATGAACAGGTCGGCCTCGAGCGCGCCGCGGTTGAGATCGCAGACCTTGCCGAGATCGGGCGAGCCGATCTCCTCGCCCATCTCGATGATGAACTTGGCGTTGAAGCCGAGCTTGCCGCCGCGGGCATCTCGCACGGCGCGCAGCGCCGCCATGTTGATGCTGTGCTGGCCCTTGTTGTCGGCGGTGCCGCGGCCGTAGAGCCGCGTGCCTGAAACGGTGGTGCGCCAGGGATCGCGGCCATCGCGCCACTCGCCTTCCATGCCGTCGACGACGTCGCCATGGCCGTAAATCAGCACGGTCGGCGCGGACGCGCTCTCGTGATGCTCGGCGAACAGGAAGGGCGCCTTGCCGCTCGGCGAGTCCACGATGCGACTGGAAAAGTCCAGTGCAGCGAAGGCCGGCTGCATCTCCTGCTCCAGATAGGAGCGCAGCTCGCTGGCGCGCGACGGGTTCTGGCTTTCGGTCCGATACGCGACGCGGCGGTCGAGCTCGGCGAGAAACGCACCGGACTTGAAATCGTCGCGTGCACGGGCGATGGCGTCGGCTCTGGTCATTGCTTTCGTTTTCAAGGTTTCGACGCGGGCGAACGTAGCGGGCTACATGGGCCGTCGAAGTGGCGGGGGCTGGACAGGTCTCGAAGGTCGTCTTGGGATTTCGCTGTTGCTCGCTCGAGATTGGCTTGCCAAGCGCGGTGGCACCGCTGATTTTGACCTTGCCAAGACCCAAACATATGCAAGAACTTCGCCAAGTTGGGGCGCACATCTAGCATTCGAAGAGCCCTCAGTACAGGGCGCCGAGGGGACCAGCATGGCCAAAGAGATCAGGCTCAACGCCTTTGCGATGAATTGCGTCGCACACCAGTCGCCGGGCCTGTGGACCCACCCGCGGGACCGCACTGCCGACTACAACCGCTTGCCCTACTGGACCGATCTCGCCAAGACGCTGGAGCGTGGCCGTTTCGACGGGCTGTTCCTGGCCGACGTGCTCGGCGTCTATGACGTCTATGGCAACAGCCCTGACGCAGCCTTGCGCAACGCGGCGCAGACGCCGTCGAACGAGCCGCTGCTGCTGCTCTCGGCGATGGCTGCGGTGACGCAGAATCTCGGTTTCGGCGTCACCAGCAATCTGTCTTTCGAGCCGCCCTACCCGTTCGCACGGCGCATGTCGACGCTGGATCACCTCACCGAGGGGCGGATCGGCTGGAATGTCGTCACCGGCTATCTCGACAGCGCCGCGCGCGGCGCCGGCAAGGACAAGCAGACCGGGCACGACGACCGTTACGACATCGCCGACGAATATATGGAGGTCGTCTACAAGCTCTGGGAAGGGAGCTGGGAGGACGACGCCGTGCTGCGGGACCGCAAGCGCGGCATCTTTACCGATCCCACCAAGGTTCATCGCATCAATCATGAGGGCGCGAACTACCGCATCAACAACACCATTCATCTCAGCGAACCGTCGCCGCAGCGCACGCCCGTGCTGTACCAGGCCGGCACCTCGCCGCGCGGTCGGCAATTCGCGGCCAAGCATGCCGAATGCGTGTTCATGTCAGGACCGTCGGCCAAGGTGATCGCGCCGCGCGTCTCCGCGATCCGGCAGGAGGCCGCCGCGCTCGGCCGCAACCCGGCCGAGATCCTGATGTTCTCGATGATGACGATCATCCTCGGGCGGACCGAAGCCGAGGCGAAGGAGAAATACGCCGACTATCGCCGTCACATCAGCCCGGAAGGCGCGCTCGCCCTGATGTCGGGATGGACCGGCGTGGACTTCTCCGGCTACGACCTCGACCAGCAGGTCCGCCACGTCCAGAACGACGCCGGCCGCAGCGCAATGGACAACGTCACCCGCGCCGATCCGGACCGCGTCTGGACCGTACGCGACGTCATCGAGCATGTCGGCATCGGCGGCGCCGGTCCGGTCGTGATCGGCACACCCGAAATGGTCGCCGACAAGATCGAGCAATGGTTCGAGGCAACTGACGTCGACGGGCTCAACGTCGCATTCGCGATCTCGCCCGGCGATTTCGAGGACATCGCCGACATGCTGGTGCCGGAGCTGACCCGGCGCGGACGGTACAAGCCGGAATACGCGAAAGGCACGCTGCGGGAGAAGCTGTTTGGCGCGGGCCGGGCAAGGCTCGATGCGAAGCATCCGGCGGCGGGGTATCGCGTTGGAGGGAAAGCGTAGCGCTCCCGGGTACGCTGTCGCGCAGGCCGGGAATCCAGTCCGGCGCGAAATATCGGTCGACGACAGCTGTCTCTGGAATACTGGATCGCCCGGTCGAAGCCGGGCGATGACACCGAGTGTGTCGAGATTCAGACCTTGCCGTCCACTATCACCTCGATCAGCTTCGTCCCCGGCCGGCTGAACGCCGACGACAGGGTCGCCTTCAATTCGCGGGGGTCGCTGACCTTGATCGCTTCACAGCCGAGCGCCTTGGCGACGGCGACGAAATCCACCGGCGGATCGACGAAGTCCATGCCGACATAATTGTCATCGCCATGGAAGGCGAGCAACCGCTGCTTGATGATGCGGTAGCCGCCATTGTTGACGATGACCACGTTGAGCGGCAGCTTGTGATGCGCTGCCGTCCAGAGTGACTGGATCGAATACATCGCGCTGCCGTCGCCGGAGAAGCACACCACAGGCCGGTCCGGATTGGCGATGCTGGCGCCGACCGAGGCCGGCAGGCCCCAGCCGATGCCGCCGGAGGCGAGGCCGTGATAACCGTAGCGGTCGCGGTGCGGACGCAGCGCCGTGATCTGGCGGCTGGAGGTGAGTCCTTCGTCTACCAGGATGGCATTGTCAGGCATGGCCTCGACCATCTGGAGGACCAGGAAGTCCGGATCGATCGGCGAACGGCCGGCACTCTCGCTGATCTGCTCGACCAGGGCGGCGCGACGTGCGGCCCAGTTCTTCGGCGCAAGCTCGGCGAGACGCTGTCTTGCACGTTGCGCCAGCGCCGCCCCGCCCATCTCCTTCAGCAGCGGAATCAGCGCGCGCAGCGTTTCCTTCAGATCCGCCTTCAGCGCGATCTCGGCGCCGTAATTCTTCGCGATCTCCCAATCGGCGAGGCCAACCTGCACGATGCCGAGACCATCCGGCAGCGCATCGACCTCGCTGTAAACAGACATCCGCAAGGGATCGCCGCCGAGCGCAATCAGGAGGTCGTATGGCGCAAGCGTGTCGCGCGCCACCTTCTGCACGCGGGCCAGCGTTCCGACGAAGCTCGGGCTTTCGGAAAGGAAGTGCGAGCCATAGGGCGTCGAGGACTGGTAGGCGGCAGCTCCAAGCAGCTCGGCGAGTTCAGCCGCTTCCTTCAGCGCGTCGCTCTTGACCACCTCGTCCATGGTGACGATCACGGGGCGTTCGGCCTTGAGCAAGCGCGCGGCAAAAGCCTTCAACGCCTCATCCGACGGTTTGGTGCGGGCATCAACGCGGGTGGAGCGGCCGAGATCGATCCCGGCCTCACTATTCAGGATGTCGCCGGGCAGCGAGATGAACACCGGGCCAGTCGGCGGCGTCGTCGCGACCTTGGCGGCGCGGCGAACGATGCGCGGCAGGTCCTCCAGCCGCGTCACCTCGACCGCCCATTTCACCAGCGGCTCGGCCATGCGCACCAGGGGACCGTAAAGCACCGGCTCCATCAGCCCGTGGCCCTGCTCCTGCTGGCCGGCCGTGAGGATCATCGGCGTGCCCGTGAACTGGGCGTTGTAGAGCGAGCCCATCGCGTTGCCGAGGCCCGGTGCGACGTGCACGTTGCAGGCGACGAGCTTCCCGGAGGCGCGACTGTAGCCGTCGGCGATCGCCACCACCAGGCTCTCCTGCATCGCCATCACATAGGTGAGATCAGGATGATCCTTCAGCGCGTGCATGATCGGCAGCTCGGTGGTGCCGGGATTGCCGAACAGATGCGTGATGCCCTCGTCCTTGAGCAGCGCGAGAAAGGCGGAGCGGCCGGTGATCTTGTTCTTCATGCTTCCTCCAGGAGCGGACATTGCCGCAACGACTGAAAGCATGATGACCGAAATGGGAGGAGGCGCGCAATGGAGCGCGGTCATGGCTGCGTTGCGCGGGAACGCAACGCGCTACATCTCCTCCCGGCCCAACTCGAACGGATCTTCGCCGCTCGCCCGCTTCTTCTTTTTCGAGCGCTGCCAGACCACGCCCGGAAAGCCCTTCAGCGGCACCAGCGGCTCGCCGGTATAGGCCCATTCCTGCAGCTCCTCGATGGCGATGTGATAGAGCGGCTGGCGGCCGGTGCGCTCCTTGAACAGCGCACGGGGGATGTTGACCATATGCGGGCCGCGCGGACGCTCATAGGCGATCGGCGTGCCGCAATGCGAGCAGAAGCTGCGCGTGGTCTTCGTGGCCTTGTCCTCATAACGCGCGAGCGAGGTCTTGCCGGATGTGACGCGAAAACGTTTCTTCCAGCTTCCGACATAGGTGGCGTAAGCCGCGCCATGGGCGCGGCGGCTTGCCGCCGAATGATCGTGCCAGGCCCAGCGCGCGGGTACGTCGATCTCGAAGGTGACCTTGCCGCAGAGGCATTGACCGGTGGCGATCCCTGCGGCGGCTGCGGCTTTGGCCATGGAGGTCTCTCCGTCGTCATTGCCTAGCTACGCTCGCAATGTCGAAGTTTGTGGTGCGGGTCGCGCAGCAAATCAAGCTCGTCACTCCGGGCGATGCGAAGCATCGAACCCGGAATCCATCTCACCTCCAGGTATGTGGCCCGATGGATTCCGGGCTAGCGACTTCGTCGCGCCCCGGAATGACCGAGAGAAGCCCTACGCCGGCGTCAGCTCGTCATAAGCAGGATAGTCCGTATATCCCTTCTCCTCGCCGCTATAGAACGTCGCGCGGTTGTACGGCGTGATCGGCCAGCCGCGCTCCAGACGGCGCGGCAGATCGGGATTGGAGATGAAGATGCGGCCGAACGCGATGATGTCGGCATGGCCGTCGGCGATGGCCGCATTCGCGGTTTCGCCGGTGAAGCCGCCGGCGGTCATCAGCACGCCGCTGTAGAGCGGACGAAACAGCACCATTGCCGATGGCACGTTCTCCCAGTGCACGTCGGCGCGGCCGGCGCCGCTGGAGCGCGGCTCGATGAAATGCAAGTACGCCAGACCAAGCTTGTCGAGCGCCTTCACGACATGGGTATAAAGCGGCATCGGATCGGGCTCGCCGGAATCATTGGCGATGCCGTGGGGCGACAGCCGCACGGCGACCCGGTTCGCGCCCCAGACGTCGATCGCCGCCTGCGTGACCTCGAGCAGCAGCCGCGCGCGGTTCTCGATCGAGCCGCCGTATTGATCGGTGCGGTTGTTGCTGCGCGACTGCAGGAACTGCTCGAGCAGATAGCCGTTGGCGCCGTGGATCTCGACACCATCGAAACCGGCGGCGAGCGCATTCTTGGCACCTTGGCGGAACGCCTCGACGATGTCCTTGACCTCCTCGGTCTCCAGCGCGCGCGGCGTCTCGTAGTCGGCAATTTTGCCGTCGGCCGTCATCGCCTTCATGCCCTCGGCCTTGATCGGAATCGCCGAGGCCGACACCGGCAGCGCGCCGCCGTGGAAAGAGGAATGCGAGACGCGGCCGACATGCCAGAGCTGGAGGAAGATGATGCCGCCCTTGGCGTGAACGGCATCGACCACCTTGCGCCAGCCCGCGATTTGCGCCTCCGAATAGATGCCGGGCGTTGCCGGATTGCCGCGTCCGTGCGAGAGCACCGGCGAGGCTTCGGCGACGATCAGGCCGCCTTGCGTTGCGCGCTGACCGTAATATTCGGCATTGAGCGGCCGCGGCGCAAAGCTCTCGCGTTCGGCCCGCATGCGCGTGAGTGGCGCCATCGCGACGCGATGCGCGAGCTTGTACGGACCGACCTGCAATGGTTTGAACAACGCCGGAAATTTCATGCTGCACCGATTTTCCATGGAAGGATGCTGATCATATAGCGTGGGGCGGCCACCGGCAAAGGCGCCGCCCCACAAGCAGATATTCCCCCTCGCGGAACGCGACGAGGAACAGACCTTACGCCGTCTTGATCCAGACCGCCTTCACGTTGAGATACTCCTCGACGTGCTGCTTGCCGGATTCGCGACCGTAGCCGCTCATCTTGTATCCGCCGAACGGCATGGCCGGGTCCATCGCCTGGTAGCAGTTGACCCACACCGAGCCGGCGCGCAGGCGCTTCGCCACCGCATGGGCCTTGCTGACATCGCGCGTCCACAGGCCGGAGCCGAGGCCGAACGTGGTGTTGTTGGCGCGCTTGACCAGTTCGTCCATGTCCTTGAACGCGATCGCTGAGATGACGGGACCAAAAATCTCCTCCTGCGCGATGCGCATGTTGTCCTCAACGCCCGCGAATACCGTCGGTGAGACGAAGAAGCCCTTCGACAGCGCGCCTTCCGTGACGCGTCCGCCGCCGGCGAGCGCCTTCGCGCCTTCCTTCTGGCCGATGTCGAGATAGCCGGTGACGCGCTCGAGTTGCTGCTCGGAGACGAGCGGTCCGATCTGCACGTTGGGATCGAGGCCGTTGCCGACTTGCAGCTTCTTGCCGAACTCGGCAACGCGGCCGACGAATTCGTCGTAGATCGACTGCTCGACGAACAGGCGCGTTCCGGCGCTGCAGATCTGCCCCGAATTGGCGAACACCGCCATCGCGGCGCCCGGCACCGCGGCATCGAGGTCGGCGTCAGCGAACACGATGTCCGGCGACTTGCCACCGAGCTCGAGCGAGACGCGCTTGAGGTTGCCGGCGGAGGCTCGGATGATCGACTGACCCGTGACGTGCGAGCCGGTGAAAGCGACCTTGTCGACGTCGTGATGCGAGGCGAGCGCCGCGCCCGCGGTCTCGCCATAGCCGGGTACGACGTTGATGACGCCGGGCGGCACGCCCGCCTCCATCGCCAGTTCGGCGATCCGCAGCGAGGTCAACGGCGCTTCCTCGGCGGGCTTGAGCACCACGGTGCAGCCGGTCGCGATCGCCGGACCGATCTTCCAGATCGTCGCGGTCAGCGGCCCGTTCCAGGGAATGATGGCGCCGACGACGCCGACCGGCTCTTTCAGCGTGTAGGAGAAGATCTCTCCTGGCAGCGAGTTCTCGATGGTCTCGCCGTGGATCGCCGTGGTCTGGCCGGCGTAATAGCGCAGCATGCCGACGGCGCGCAGGCGATAGGCGCGGGTACGGCTGAGAGGCGCGCCCATGTCGAGCGTGTCGAGCTGCGACAATTCGTCGAAATTCTTTTCGACGAGGTCAGCGAGCTTCAAGAGCAGGTTCTGCCGCTCGAACGGCTTGACCTTGCTCCAGGGGCCCTCGAAGGCGCGGCGAGCGGCGGCAACCGCACGGTCGATGTCTTCCTTGTCGCCTTCGGCGACGGTGGCGAGCAGCTCGCCGGTGGCGGGATTGCGGGTCTCGAAGCGCTTGCCGGAGGCGGAATCGACCCACTTCCCGTCGATCAGCATCTGCTTGTAGGAACCGTTCGCGAACGGATGGCGCGTGATCGGAATAGCCTGCGACACAGCCATGGCTGCACTCCCTGTCAGGTGTTTGATTGGCTCGATCTGGGCGGGATCGTTCGGACGAGGATACAGCCGTGCCGGATAGGCGTAAAGGCAGCGCAGGACGAAGAGCTCCCATGCCGACTTGTGCAGGGTCGGACCGCTGCCATGTTATAATTCGACCGAGAGCCCTCCACGGAGACGATCCATGCCACATCCCGCCATCGTCAAAGACAATGTTGCCGTGATCACAGGTGGTGCATCCGGCATCGGATTTGCCGCCGCCACCGCCTTTGCGCGCGCTGGGATGAAGGTGTGTGTCGCGGATGTCGACGAGGCACGGCTGGCGGAGACTGCAACAAAACTGTCATCCGTCACGGCTGCCGCAAACGTGATGACCTCCGCCGTCGATGTCAGCAAGGCCCAGAGCGTGACGGAACTGGAACGCGCGGTGCGCGAACGGTTCGGCGGCACCGACATCCTCATGAACAACGCAGGCATCCAACCGGGCAGCACGCTGTTCGGCGAGCCCGACCATTGGCAGCGCATCATCGGCGTCAACATGTGGGGCATCATCAACGGCGCGCGGATCTTCGCGCCGAACATGATCGCACGCGGCCGGTGCGGCCTCATCATCAACACCGGCTCCAAGCAGGGCATCACCACGCCGCCCGGCGACCCCGCCTACAATGTTTCGAAGGCTGGCGTGAAAGCATTCACCGAGGCGCTCCAACACGAGCTGCGCAACACGAAGGGCTGCGACATCACGGCCCATCTGTTGATCCCGGGCTTCGTGTTCACCGGCCTGACTGCGAAGGGACGGACCGAGAAGCCGGCCGGCGCCTGGACACCGGAGCAAACGGTCGATTTCATGCTGGCGCGGCTCGAGGTGGGCGATTTCTACATTCTGTGCCCGGACAACGACGTGCCGCGCGCTCTCGACGAGAAGCGTATGCTCTGGGCCGCGGGCGACATCGTCGAGAACCGCCCACCATTGTCGCGCTGGCATCCAGATTACGCGGATGCATTCAAGACATTCGTGGGGAGTGACTGACCGTCGAAATCTCATGGAGAGGAGCGCGGAACCGTCTGGCGGCCTGCTGATGCGACTCGGCCTCGATCCTTCGAGAGGCCGCGAAGAGCGTGGCTTCCTCGGCATGAGGAGCTGGAGCGCGGCAGCACGGTGAGATCAGAGGCCCCGACTACAACGTCTCTTGCTTGTGTCCACACTGCTTGCAGGCGAACTTGACGCGGGCTTGTCCCTTTTCCGCCTGGACCCGGTTCGGTGCGCCGCACTTGCCGCAAACCGCCTCGATGCGGGTGGTGCCCTGCTTCACGACGACGGTCTTCTTTTCCATCGATTCGCGGATGAGGCGTTCGGCCTCCTCACGCAGGGATTGTTTCGACAAAGCTCATCTCCGCCTCTGGAAAGCGCGAGAGCCATAACGCACCTGCATTCGAAGCACAATGCGTGATCAGGACCGCCGGCCCGTCAAGACGTTCTTCCGGATGGTTCCGGACGCGAGGGCGGCTGAGCGTGTCGCTCCGCGGCTCGCTTGCTCGTCGTCCGGGCCGGCTCAAGCCGCCTTTCGTCAGGCTGCCTTGGATACCTCCATCAGCAAACGCTCGGCCTTCGCGTCCTCGATACGGTTCACCAGCCGGCTGCTCTCGTGATTGTCGCGCACGGTCTTGGTCAGGGTGATGCAGGTCTGGATCAGCATCACGATGCCCATGGTGAGATAGCCTTTCATCCAGAGGTCGACCGGCAGGAAGAAGATGCCGACGGCCATGAGGAACGCGGAGGCTGCGAAGGACACGTAAGTGAAGGTCACCCAGGCGCTGCTGTGGGGCTGGCCGTTCTGGTTCATGATGGTCTCCTGTTGGTTCGATTGACGTTTGGGGATGAGATCAAACCGTTGGCGCATGCTTGCACTTCAACCGTGCCAGCACGTCGTCCGCAGTGGTCTTGAGCCGCGGACCAAAACCCTGCTCGGCGAGTCTCTCGGCGGTGGCGAGCGGACCGGTCGCCGCATCGAGCTCGACCAGCGCATCGTCGGCGGCCTGGGCCTCCATCTGCCGCTCGCGCAGGCGTCGCAAGGTGCTCTCCGCCTCCGGCAGCGTGGATTCGTAAGGACGTGCCGCCTCGATGCCGCTGCGGCGAAGCGCGCGCACGGCCTCCGAGGCTCGGGCGACGCGACGGCCGCGATCGAGCTCGGTGATGCGGGCCTGCGCGGTTGCGACGTGCCGCTTGAGCCGGGCGATCTCGGCCGCGAACAGCGCACGGGCCGTCATCGCCGCATCGCGGTCGGCCTCTAAGCCTGCGATGGCTTCCGCGGCGTCCCTGGCGAGATCCTCACGGCCGCCGTCGAGCGCCGCAACCGCGCGCGTCTCGAGATCGGCGATGCGCGCGACGGTCGCCTCGAACTTGCGACCTTCCTGCTGATCCTGCGCGATCGCCAAGGCCAGCGTCCGCTTGCTGCGTTCGACGGCGGCAGCCGCATCGCGCATCTGCTGGTCGAGGATCAGAAGGGCGGTGCGGTCCTCCAGTTCTTCGCCCGCGGCGGCCACGCTGCCGCGGAAGAGTGTCACTACGGTCTTGAACATCTGTAGCTCCCTGTTATGAGCGTTGCTCACAGATGCTTTGTAGCAAGAACCTTGAACATCGTTCAAGAAATAATTGAGCGATGCTCAAGAATTTGGTAGAAAATGTCTAAGCCGTTGGAACGACGAGAGAAACTTCGATATGACCTGATAATGGCGGCGGAGCGGATGATCGCCGACCGCGGATTGTCCGGCCTGAAAACCCGCGATCTCGCCCGCGAGATTGGCTGCGCCAACGGCGCGGTCTACAATCTCGTGGCCGACATGGATGAGCTGATCCTGCGTGTGGGCTCGCGCACGCTGCTCAGGCTCGACGAGGCGCTCAGCGCAGCGGAAAGCGCGGGCGAGCCGATGCCGCAAGAGACGCTGATCCGCATCGCGATCGCCTATTGCGATTTCGCTGCCGAGAATCTCCAACTCTGGCGCGCGCTGTTCGAACATCGAATGGGGGCCGACAAGGTCGTCCCCGACTGGTCCGTCAACGACCAGATGCAGCTGTTCCGCCACATCTACCATCCGCTCGCCGCGCTGCTTCCAGAGCGCAGCCCGGAGGAACTCGGCATTATGGCGCGCAGCCTGTTCTCGGCCGTCCATGGCATGGTGGCGCTGGGCCTGGAGCAGAAGCTCGTCGCCGTGCCGTTGCCGGCGCTGCGCAAGGAGATCGCGACGCTCGTGCGCGCAATGATTGACGGACTGGTCCGGCCAGCGGCTTAAAGACGACAGCAGAGTTCGCCGGCACCAGCGAAGGCCATTCGCGCTTCGCCCGACTTCTTTGCGCCGCACCCGCTGAATCTCGAGGACGGCGAGGAACGAACGTTTCAAGGGCTCGTTGTCGCCGTAGTTTCCCTCACAGCGCGAGCCGTCCCATGTATCACCACGTCAAGAAGCTGATGTTCACCGTGCGCGTCGACGAACCCGATCCGCGCTTCGGCAATATGCTCCTCGAGCAGTTCGGCGGCGCCAACGGCGAACTTGCGGCGGCGATGCAATATTCGATTCAAGGGCTGAATTGCGAGGATCCCGACCGCAAGGACCTGCTGATGGACATCGGCACCGAAGAGCTCAGCCATCTCGAGGTCGTCGGTTGCCTGGCGCGGATGCATCTTGCGCCTTCAAAGAACGATCGTCAGGCGGCCGAAGCCGATCCGCTGATTGCGATTGCGGGCGGCGGCGGCGTCAATCTGTTCAACTCGCAAGGCAATCCCTGGACTGCCGACTATCTCAAGATCACCGGCGAACTCGACGTCGATCTCCGCAGCAACATCGCCGCCGAGGCGCGTGCCAAGATCGTCTATGAGCGCCTGATCAATTTCTGCGACGATGCCGGCAGCAAGGACGCGCTGCAGTTCCTGATGACGCGTGAGATCACGCATATGAAAGCCTTCGCGCGTGCGCTCGAAAGCCTGTCCAAGCCGGCCTTCAGCATCGGCAGGATCGCTCCGACGCCCGGTCTTGTGAACCAGTACTTCAACGATTCCACCGGAAGCGGCGATCACGGCGAGATCGACACCCGCGGCCCCTGGAACGAAGGCGAGGACTGGGTATTCACGGAATCGCCTGCCCTCCAGTCTTCTGACCCCGGCGCAGCCCCGTCGATCGTCGCGGAGAGCTCGTCGCCCGTCGACGAGGCGGGCCTGACCGATCTTCTGCTTCACGAGCTGCGCGACATCCTCCATGCCGAGAAGCAGTTGACCAAGGCGCTTCCCAAGATGGCCCAGGCCGCGCGCTTCGACCAGCTGCGCGAGCTGTTCGAGCAGCATCTCGTCGAAACGGAGAACCAGGTCGAGCGCATCAATGAATGCTTCCAGCTGCTCGGCGAGAATGCGCGGGCCAAGCCCTGCAAGGGCATGATGGGCCTGATCGAGGAAGGCCAGGAGGTCATGAAGGAAGGCGAAGAGAAGGAGGACGCAGCCGCCGATCTCGCGCTGATCTCAGCGGCCCAACGCGTCGAACATTACGAAATGTCCGGCTACACCACGGCACGCAACCTGGCGCAGCAGCTTCGGCACAGCGCCATCGTCGCTCTGCTCTCTAAGTCGCTCGCGGAAGAGGAGAACGCCGATCTCCTGCTCAATCAGGTGGCGCGGTCGCTGATGTCCGTGGCCAAGATGCCCGCCGCGCTGGAGCAGGCCGAATAGAGGCACTGGCGCCACACCGCGTTCAACCGCCCCTCGCCAGCACGCGCGGGGCGGTACGCGTTTTCTCACGTGTAGTTCCACCGCGTGAGACGGCGCGCGCCTGCTCGGCCGCAAAACCCGTCTTCAGGCGCGCCTCGCTCGCACGCAGCATCGCCTCATCCAGCTTGCCCCGCCGTGATCCGTCGAGAGCGCAGGCGAAGACGCGGTAGAATTGTGTGCCGTCATAGGCGACCAGCAGCAGATCGACACCGGCATTGATTGCCTCGACTACGGCCTTGCAGACGTCGTTCTGATAGATCGCGCCCATCACGAGGTCGTCGGTCATCACCATGCCCTGATAACCCCATTTGTCGCGGATGATCCCTTGGACGACCAGCTTCGAATGCGAGGCGGCGCGGTCGGGATCGACGGCGGTAAGCGTGACGTGACCGATCATCAGCGCGCTGCGCGAATGCGACAGCACCTCGCGAAACGGCAGCCAGTCCGCTGCTTCCAGCTCGGTCACCGACGCATCGAGATTGGCGCTGAAGTGATGAGTGTCGCTGCGCACGCGGCCGATGCCGGGAAAATGCTTGAGCGTCGCACCGATGCCTGACTCTTCCAACCCACGCACATAGGCGCTCGCGATCGTGCTGACGACGACGGGATCGGCGGCAATCGCGCGCTGCCCGATCAGCGTGTGGAAGTCGAGACGATTGCGCCTCGGCGGCGGCTTGAGGTCGAGCACCGGTGCGAGATTGAGGTTGACGCCGATTCCCGCGAGCTCGCGCCCGTGGATGCGGCCGAACTCTTCCGCCTTGGCCTGCTGATCATCGGGAGCAAGTCCGGTGAGTGTCGCCAGCGCCGGCACCCTGGTCAGCGGAGGCGCGAGATGCCCGACGATGCCACCCTCCTGGTCCGCGGCGACGACCAGCGGCGGCAGGCCAGCTGCGCGCCTGATATCCTGGAGCGCCGCGAGCTCGGCGCGCAGCGCCTCGACTGTCCGTCCCCGGATGTTGTGGCGGGTGACGTAGACGCCGCCGATCAATCCCAGTTCGGCAAGGCGCGCAACTTCCGGAAAGGACGAATACCCGACCATGAAATGTGGTCCGAGCTGGCGAGCCTCAGCGGCGCTGGCGCCGAGGACATCATGCTTGCGCAGCTCGAACCTGACATGCGCCGCAGACATCAGAACCGGCGGCAGGCACCAGAGCAAGACGAGGAGCTTGCCCGCAAAGCTGCGCCAATGCCCGCGACGCAGCAGGACGATGACGACCAAGATGCTTGTGACGACAAGCGCGACGTTTCCGGCGCCACGTAGCACGAGCAGATAGGGATCATTCTTGTTTGCGGCCGCGAATGCGGCGAGCGGCGCGGCTAGCCAGAGCAGGATGAGGCCGATACGACCGAGGAATTGCATGATGCATCACACGCTGTTGGAGCGAATGCTTCGCACCTATCAAAGCGGTTGACGCTGCGCGAGAGACAAACGCGCGCCTGCACGAAAACTGCAAAAGACTCCTGAAACCGTGCAGACGACGATCCCGCCTTCTGCACAAGGCCCCTTCAGACTGCGTGATGTCACACATCACGAAAGGTCTTTTGGACATGGCGAGCCTGGCTTCGACGATAGCAGCGGACCTCCAGCCGATCCGGCATCCCACCATTTTGGCCAAGCTTGGCCTCGCGCTCGCGCTGGCCGCACTGGCCGACTGGCTGTTCTACGGCGAACAGATCGGGCTGTCGCTGACGCTCTTTGCTGTCGCGACCGTTGGCGTGTCGGTGCTGTTCAATCATGCGGCTCTGGATCTGCGGCGCGCGATGATCGGCGTGGCCGTTCTCGTCGCCGGTCTCGTACCGGCCTTCGAGGAGCTCAACACGCTCTCGTTCCTGATCCTCATCGCGGCGCTGCTCATAGCCCTGCTGCTCGCGACCAATCCGGAAACGACCGGGCTCGCCGAGCGTAGCCGCGCACTGCGCAACTTCGTCCTGCTCGGCCCCTTCAGGTTCTTTCCCGACGCGCTCCAGATCTTCAATATGTCGGCGTTCACTCGCGGCGTCGCACTGTGGCTACTGCCGGCGGCGCTGAGCACCGTATTCGTCGCGCTGTTCGCAGCGGCCAATCCTGTCATCGAGCATTGGGTGTCCTTGCTCAATCCAAAGCTCATCTTCGAATATGTCAGCGTCCCGCGCGTGCTGTTCTGGACCATGATGCTCGCGCTGGTCTGGCCCTTCATCCATGTATGCTGGCAGCGCAAGACGCTTGCCACCACTGGTGTCGCCGATGTCCCGGTGCCCCCGTCGCTCCCGCCGCTCGTCCCGGCCGAATTCCTGGGCCCTTCGACGATCCTGCGCTCGCTGATCCTGTTCAATCTGTTGTTCGCAGCGCAGTCGATTCTCGACGGCATCTATCTCTGGGGCCACGTGGCGCTGCCCGCCAATATGACCTATGCGGCCTACGCCCATCGCGGCGCCTATCCGCTGATCGCAACCGCCCTGCTCGCCGCCGCCTTCGTGCTGATCACGATGCGTCCGGGCGGGCCGGCCGAGAAATCGAAGGTGATCCGGTCGCTGGTCTATCTCTGGGTGGGACAGAACGTGCTTCTGGTCGCCTCGTCCATTCTCCGGCTCGACCTCTATGTCGACATCTACATGCTGACCTACTGGCGCATCGCGGCCTTCATCTGGATGGGGCTGGTGGCGCTGGGACTGATCCTGATCCTCGCCCGCATCGTGCTCGGAAGGTCCAACCAATGGCTGATCGGCGCCAACCTGATCGCGTTGACGATCGTGCTCTATGGATGCTCGCTCGTGAACTTCGACGCCTTCATCGCCGACTACAATGTTGCTCACAGCCGGGAGGCATCGGGCAAGGGCGTGCAGATCGACATCAACTATCTCCTGACGCTCGGGCCGCAGGCTCTGCCGGCCATCGACAAGGCAATCGCGCTGCGGCCTGGCTCCGGCGAGGGCTGCCTTGTGTCACGGCGAGACAGGCTTGTAGAACAGCAGCGTCGGGAACTGGCCTGGCGGAGCTGGGGCTTCCGAGGCTGGCGGCTCCAGCGCAGGCTGGACGCCCCAGCCAAAAGCTAAGTCCGGCCCCCAGCCGCCGGGCTGACGAAGCAGCGGAGAATTTCTTGGCGCATCGCATTCTCATCGTCGACGACGAGGGTCATATCCGCGAGGTCATCCGTGTTGCCCTGAAGAAGGCCGGTATGGACGTGATCGAGGCGCGCGACGGCAAGGAGGCGCTCGCCCGCTTTGCCGCCGACAGGCCCGATCTGATCGTGCTCGACATCGGCATGCCCGAATTCGACGGCCTCGAGGTCTGCCGCGAGGTGCGCAAGTCCTCCGACGTGCCGATCCTGTTCCTCTCGGCGCGCGACGAGGAGATCGACCGCATTCTCGGGCTCGAGATCGGCGGCGACGATTACGTGACCAAGCCGTTCAGCCCGCGCGAGCTGGTGGCGCGGGTCAACGTCATCCTGCGCCGGCTGGGCCCCCGCAACGGCGAGATCAAGGCCGGCGGCCCGGCCACGCTGACGCAAGGCCGTCTCCTGATCGATCCCGAGCAGCATGTGGCATCCTTCGCCGGCACGCCGCTGAAACTGACGGCGATCGAGTTCGGCATCCTGCGCGCGTTCCTGACCCGCCCCACCTCGGTGTTCAACCGTGAGCAGCTGATGCGGGCGGCCTATCAGCTCAACATCCAGGTCTCCGACCGCACCATCGACAGCCATATCCGCAACATCCGCGCCAAGCTGGCGGCGCTGAACTGCGGGAACGTCGTCGAGACCATCCACGGCGTCGGCTTCAAGCTCGGCCGCTGCGAGAAAGAGGCATGAGCACGGCACCCGACAAATGGCGGCCGTCGCTGGGGCTGGTCATCTTCACGGTGCTGACCACCGTTGGCGTGCTGCCGCTGGTCGGCCTGTTCTTCTTCCGCCTCTACGACAATCAGCTGATCCGCCAGACCCAGGCCGAGCTGATCGCGCAGAGCCGCGTGCTGGCGACGATCTATGCGCAGGAGGTCACGGCGCGGCTCGACGGCGGCCTCACGCTGGGCGCCGAGGTGCCGCCGGGCGTGCTGCCCGATCCCGGCGACCAGGTCACGCCGATCCGTCCCGCGCTCGACCTCACCGCGAACGACTTGCTGCGGCGGCGGCCGGATGCCCAGGCTGCACTCCGGCCGGCGCAGCCCGCCTACATCGAGATCGGCGCACGACTGACGCCGATCATCCGCGAGACCCAGAAGGTCACGCTGGCGGGCTTCCGCATCCTCGATCCGCAGGGCGTGGTGATCGCCGGCCGGCAGGAGGTTGGGCAATCGCTTGCGCATATCGAGGAGGTCGCGGACGCGCTGCACGGTCAATACCGCGCCACCTTGCGCAACCGCGTGCCGGACAAGCCTCCGCCGCCAATCTATTCCTTCAGCCGCGGCCTCGGCGTGCATGTGTTCTCAGCGATGCCGGTCATCGTCGACAATCGCGTCGCGGGGGTGATCTACACCACGCGCACGCCGAGCAATATTTTCGACCTCCTCTACCAGGAGCGGGGCAAGTTCGTGCTGGCCGGGCTTGCCGTGATCCTCGGCACGATCGCGATCGGGCTCGTGTTCTCGCGCACCATCACGCTGCCGATGCGCGAGCTGATCGATCGCGCCGCGCGAATCGGCCGCGGCGACCGCGAGGCGTTCCGGCCGCTCCGGCACTACGGCACGCGCGAGTTCGCCCAGCTCTCGCACAGCTTCCTCGGCATGGCCGAGCAACTGGCGCGCCGCTCGGACTACATCGCGACGTTCTCGGCGCACCTTACCCACGAGCTGAAATCGCCGCTGACCTCGATCAAGGGCGCGGCCGAGCTGCTGCAGGATTCGGTTCAAGGCAAATCCGGCAGCCTGACGCCCGCCGAGCAGAAGACATTCATCGCCAACATCCTGTCCGACACCCAGCGGCTGGAGGCGATGGCGCAGCGGCTGCGCGAGCTCGCCCGCGCCGAAAGCCTGCCGCAGAACGAGCGCACGGAGCTCGCGCCCGTGATCGCCGACCTCAGAAACAGGTTTCCGGCAAGCTCGATCGACGCCAGCGGCAGTCTCGACCGGGCGGTCGGCATGTCCGGCGAGAAGGCGCTGATCGTGCTGTCGCATCTCGTCGACAACGCGGTGCGGCACAAGTCGCGGAGCATCAGGCTGGAGGCGGTCGACGAGCGGACGACCCTGCTGCTGACGGTCAGCAACGACGGCGAGCCGATCTCGGCGCCCAATCGCGACAGGATCTTCGATGCCTTCTTCACCACCCGCCGCGACCAGGGCGGTACCGGAATGGGGCTGGCGATCGCCCGTGCGGTCATGGCGAGCCATGGCGGCTCGATCACGCTGAAGCCGACCGACGAAGGCGCGGCCTTCGAGCTCCAGTTTCCCGCAGCCTAGATGGCGAACACCCAGGCGGCGACGATGGTGCCGATGGTAACGATACCGGCGATGGTCCAACCCGCGGCATATTCCAGCTCAGGGTGACCGGTCGCCCGCATGATATCTACCGGATCGGTGGCATGCTTCTCTGCCATGACAGCCTCGCACATGACTCCCCGCGTCATATGTAAGTCGCATCAGCCGCCATTAGGTTCCATCACGGACGTGCGAGGAATGATGCAGCTAGGCTTGTTCGCAGAGCCGCAGGCGGAGCCGGCCGGGCTTCGCCATACGGACGATTTTATCGGTGCCGCAGTCGAGCAGGACTTGATCGACCGCATCGCAGCATTGCCGCTCCAGCGCTTTCAGTTCGGCGCCTTCGAGGGCAACCGCCGCGTGGCGTCGTTCGGCTACCGCTACGACTATTCGCTGCAGCGCCTGGTCGAAGCGGAGCCGATCCCGGACTGGGTGGCGCCGATCGCGCGTCACGTCGAGGCATGGGCGGGGCTGCCGGAGGGCAGCGTCCGGCAGGTTCTGTGCACCGAATACGAGGTCGGCGTCGGCATCGGCTGGCACCGCGACAAGCCGCATTTCGACAAGGTGCTCGGACTATCGCTCGGCGCGCCCTGCAAGTTCCGCTTCCGTCGCCGCAGCGGCGACCGGTGGGAGCGCCACACGCTCGAAGCCCTGCCTCGCTCGCTCTACATGATGGACGGCGAGGCACGGTCGCAATGGGAGCACAGCATTCCGCCGGTCGGGGCGCGGCGCTACTCCATCACCTTCCGGACGATGAAGCGGGCCTGACGGGTCGTCCAAAACAAAAACTGCGAAAACAACCCCATGCACAGTAGAATGCCTCTTCCGGCGCGAGACTGGCCGGCGCCGGACAAGGGCTTGACGGATCGAGACAAACTGGCCGCGCCCCGCAATCGTCCCGGGGCCTTGCGACCTTGCGTTCCAAATGATGCGCGTGCGAAGGGAGGACGTATGTTCGGCGCCGGCTAACAGTGCCGCGAATTCGCCTCAAGGCAAGCTGACTACTAATGAGGCGAATTGAAAAGACAGGTCACATCAGCGAGCCACTATGAGCCCCGCAAGGCGGCCGGCATCACCATGAAGAATTTTCTGACGTTTTTCTTGCTTCTGACCATGAGCACGGCCTCCGCACACGGACCTTTGCCGGCCCGGCTCTCCGCGCCGTCCGATCTCGTGCGCGTGGGTCTCACCGATGCCGACACGACCGCCGGAGGCACGGCGCGGCTGTGCGAGCAGGTCACCTTCTCGCGCGGCCTGCGCTATGGCGAGAGCGAAGCCAATGTGCTCGACGTCGCGACCAGCGCAGCCAAGGCCGATACGCCGCGGCCGGTGCTGCTGTTCGTGACCGGCGACAGCTTCACCGGCGACCACGCGGCGCCGGAGCTGGCCCGGCAGATCCAGGACCAGGCGATGTGCTTTGCCGCGCGCAACGACATGATCGGCGTGCGCGTCAGCTACCGCCTGGCGCCCGCGGCGACCTGGCCGATGGGGGCCACCGACGTGGCGGCGGCGCTGTCCTGGGTCCACGGCAATATCGACCTGTTCAACGGCGATGCCCGCGAGATTGTCGCGGTCGGCTATGGCGCTGGCGCCTTCCACGTCGCGACCCTGCTGGCGCATCCCGAGTTTCAGGCCGACCGCGCCGATGTTGCCGCGGTCGTGCTGGTGTCCGGCATCTACCGCGCGGGCAAGGACGCGAGCGACAGCGAGAAGGCCTATCTCGGCCCGGATGCCAACCAGTATAACGCGCGATCGGTCTTCCCCGGCATCCTGAACGTCGACGTGCCGATCGTGCTGGCGTGGGCGGCGGACGATCCTGCTGCAATCATGGCGCAGGGCGAGACGCTGAAGAAGACGCTCTGCGGCGCCGGCCACTGCCCGCGCAGCGCGCTGCTGCGCAGCCGCGACGGCATCGCCAGCGCCTTCGGCCTCGACGGATCCGGCGACAGCCTCGCCGAGCCGACACTGCTGCTGGTGAAGCAGCTCGAGGCACGGGGGTTGCCGTAGCGGTCTGGCCTTGGCGGGCAAACAGACGGAGCCGGGGTCACGACCTTCCCCGCTTGCTTGAGGGAGGGGGAGCGCACCTTCTTCGCGCCAACGGCTGGACTCATCAAACCCCTCCTGGGCGCCATCACGCCGGCTTGAGCGAGGCCAGCGCGTTCTCCAGCAGCGACCGCACCCGCGCTGGATCGCCCGACTTCACCACCGCGGGATCGAGATAGAGCTCGAGCCCCGGCGCGCGCTCGGTGATGATGCCGCTGCTTTCCGCCGCCGCGTCGGTCAGCGCGTCGACCGAATAGGGAATGACCTCGCGGCTGATGCCCTTCATCGTGATGGCCGGCAGCGCATGGGCGCGGACGATGTCGCTGACGAGGGCAAAGGTCTCGTAGCTCAGCACGATGCCGCCGGGCTCGGCGATCGATTGCAGGCGCGCGGCGAGGTTCGCTTCTGCACCGATGATGGTGTAGTCCATGCGGTCGGCGCTGCCGAAATTTCCGACGTTGCAATAGCCGGAATTGATGCCCATGCGCGAGCGGAACGGCTGCTCGACGCCGGAGGCGCGCCATTTTGCATTGAGCTCGGCAAGGCGCTGCTGCATGCGCCAGGCCATCTGGAGGCAGGCCTGCGCATCGGCCCGGTCGCCCCTGGTCTCGGGGTCGCCGAAGAAGATCAGCATGGCATCGCCGATGAACTTGTCGATGGTGCCGCCATATTCGTGGGCGATCGCCGACATCTCGGTGAAATATTCGTTGAGCAGCTGCGTCAGTTGCTCCGGCTGGAGCCGCTCCGCCGTCGCGGTGAAGTTCTGGATGTCCGAGAAGAAGATGGTGAGCTTCTTGCGTTCGGTATGGATGGTGACGTCCTTCTGGCCGCTGAAAATGGACTTGTAGACCTGCGGCGGGATGTAGCGCGAGATCTTCATCGATAGCGAGGCGAGGAAGTCGTTGGCGGATTCGAGCTCCTTGTTCATGCCCTTGATGCGGCGCGCCTGGCGGCGCTGCAGCGACAGGAACGCCAGGCCGCTGCCGGCGGCGATCACGAAATAGGCCAGCAGGAACTTGAACGAGAAGATGTTGGCGGCGATCGGCTGGGCGATGATCACCTCCTGGATGCCGCGGACATCGCCGACCTTCCAGTCCTTCTTCGGGCTTTCGGGGTGGCTGTTGTGACAGCTGACGCAGGCCGGGCCCATGGTGACGGGGGCAACGAGGCGGACCTTGTCGTTGAACAGCGAGGTCTCGGTCTCCACGATCCTCTGCTCGGGATCCCGGCGCAGCGCGTCGATCGCATCCTTCTCGAACTTGTCGAGGTGGTGCGGCGCGCGGTTCTGGAACGGGAAGTCGGAAACGAAGCGGTAGGTGATGTTCTCCTGCTGCGCGCCGATCACCCGGCCGAGCTCCAGCGACAGCGTCGCCGGAATCGGGATGGCGCCGGGGACGGATTCGTAGTTGTGAACGACCTTGGTGCTGCCGTCGCGGTTGGCGAGGATGCGTCCGACCACGTTGGTCGCGTAATAGCCGCGCACGCTCGTGATCACCGAATTGAGATCGATTGCCTGCCGGCGCAGGCCCGTCTTGCTGAGCTCGGTCAGGTCCAGCCACACCGCGAGCGGCAGGGCAAGCAGGAGGAAGACGATCACGGCACCGGTCAGGATACCGCTCTTGCGCTGTTCTTCGGAGATCTCTTGTTTCACATTGTGGCTCCGTGGTGCGCGATTTTGTCGGCAAGGACCGTCCGAATCCGCGGCAAGGAATGCGGCGGCACAGAGCCCATATTTGCCAGCCGGCGCAAGCCCATTTTATGGTAGTCCGGCTCGGTGCCCTTTCGTTTGATCACGGATGCTCAAGTTCGGCACCGACCTGCATCCGCTCCGCCGGGAGAAGCCCCATGACCGAGACCATCCGCATCAAACGCTTCCATGCGCGGCCCGTGATCGTGCCGATGAACCTGCCGCTGCAGACCTCGACCGGCGCGATCGCCAAGGCCCCGCTGGTGCTGATCGACTGCGAGACCGACCAGGGCGTGGTGGGCCACGCCTATCTGTTCTCGATCACGCCCTCTGCCCTGAGGCCGCTGGCGGCGATGATCACGGAAATGTCGGAGCTGCTGGCTGGCGACGAGCTGCTGCCATTCGAGATCGAGCGCAAGCTGGCCCAGCGATTCACGCTGCTCGGCCTCGCAGGCCTGCAACGGCTGGCGCAATCCGGTATCGACATGGCGGCATGGGATGCGCTCGCCCGCAGCAAGGGCCTGCCGCTGGCGCGCCTGCTCGGCGGCGCGCCGAAACCGGTCAAGGCCTACAATTCGAAGGGGCTCGGCATCATGCCGGCCGGCGCCGCGGTGGACGAAGCCCACAAGCTGCTGGCCGAGGGTTTTCAGGCGGCAAAGATCCGCGTCGGGCGGCCCGACGCGCGGGAGGATCTCGCCGTCGTGCGCGCGGTGCGCAAGGCCGTCGGCGATCAGGTCACTCTGATGTGCGACTACAATCAGGCGCTGACGGTCACCGAGGCCATCCGCCGCGGCGAGATGCTCGACGACGAAGGCCTCACCTGGATCGAGGAGCCGATCCGCCACGATGACTATGCCGGCTGCGCCCGCATCGCGGACGCGCTACGCACACCGGTCCAGATCGGCGAGAATTTCGACAGCGCCTTCGCGATGCAAGCGGCGCTCTCGGCGGAAGCCTGCGACTATGTGATGCCCGACGTGCAGCGCATCGGCGGCGTCACCGGCTGGCTGCGCGCTGCGTCGCTTGCGCACGCCGCCGGCATCGAGATGTCGACGCATCTGTTCTCGGAAGTGAGCGCGCATCTTCTCTGCGTGACGCCGACCGCGCATTGGCTGGAATATGTCGACTGGGCCGACGCGGTGCTGGCGACGCGGCTACGGATCAAGGATGGTTTTGCGCTGCCAGGCGAGGAGCCCGGCAACGGGATCGAATGGGACGAGGCGGCGGTGGGCAAATATTTGGTGGCGTGATCACGCTGCCGCCCGCCCAACACCGACGCCGTCCTGTCGAAAGCCAGGATGACGTAGGGAATATGCTGCGGGCAGTTCGTCACCCCTCGTCATTGCGAGGAGCTCTTGCGACGAAGCAATCCGCGCGCGCACCGGCGAACGAGCCTGGATTGCTTTGCTACGCTCGCAATGACGCAGGGAAAGCAAGACCGCTCGTTGCGCTGAGACGAGAAGCGGACTAACGGTGCCCCATGACCACTTGGCGCCCTCACGCTCACATCCGCGTCGTCGCGATCGGCCTGCACTGGCGGGACGGTCGGCTGCTGGCGGCCGAGGTGCGCGACGACGCCGGCCGGATCAAGGGCGTGCGGCCGCTTGGCGGTGAGGTCGAGTTCGGCGAAAGCTGGCGGGCCGCTTTGCTGCGCGAATTCAACGAAGAGCTCGGCATCGAAATCTCGCTCAAGGGCGAGGCCATGATGCTGGAGAACATCTTCGTGCACGAGGGAGCAACCGGGCATGAGGTGATGTTCATCTCCGAGGTCGAGTTTCCCGATGCCGCGTTCCGCGGTCAGGACCGCATCGACTTCAGGGAGGACAATGGCGCCCACATCGTCGCCCGCTGGTTCGACCTCGCCGATCTCGATGTAGCAGGCGCTCCGAGCCTGTTTCCGACCGGGCTGAAGGGCCTGCTGCTAGGGGCGCCAAAGGGCAGGCCCGCGTAGTCGGCTCTCCTGTCTTGCCGGGCGCAACGCGTCAGGCAAAGCAGGAGCCGTCCGCCGCAAAGGCAAGCCGTCGGCACGTGCTGGCGGGCTTCAACGCCACTCACACGGCAGTGCCGAGCGGTACTGCTCGGCGGCTACTTCATCAGTTCGAAGCGACCTCCTCGGCCTCCAGCTGCTGTTGGGAGTTCGGACCTTAAAAATTACCGAAGAATGAACCAGCCGGCTCGGCGCACGACGCGACGGATTTACGGCCACATCGACCTTGGGACCACAGGGCTGAAATTCGCGTGCAGCCGCAGGCGACGGTAAACTTTATGGTCCCGCTCCGGCTTTCCCGGTCTCGAGCTACGGCAACCGCTCCGCTGTTGCCGTCGGCTTTATTCAGAGTTTAGATAAGATTGGAGAGTACCAATCCTGGATGTCAAGAGGCGCCTTTAATGCTAATTGACAGTCGTCAACCGCATGGCTTACGGCTTCCACAACGAGATATTTTCTTCAAGTTTTGCGCTGCGTTGCTCGGAAATTCATGATGAAGCGATGACTCTGCCCCAAGCCCTGAGCGATGGCGCACCAGCCGCCTCCGATCTATCCGCACTCGCAATCGACCGTAGCGCCGGCTCGCGGCGTCACAAACGACTGCGCCGCATCGTGGTGCGGGTCCTTCTGGTCGCCGTTCTCGTCGGCGTTGGCGTCGCAACGTGGGTGTGGCGCCGGCATAGCCAAATCGTCGTCGAAACGGCGCTCGTCTACTCCGTCTATCCGTCGCAAGCGCTGACACTGCTCAACGCGACCGGGTATGTCGTTGCGCAACGCAAGGCCTCCGTCGCCTCGAAGGCGACAGGCCGTCTCGAATGGCTGGGCGTTCTCGAAGGCAGCAAGGTGCGCGAGGGTGATGTGATCGCCCGTATCGAGAGCAGCGACACGCACGCGATGCGCGACCAGGCAGCCGCCAACGTGCAGGTTGCGGAAGCCAACCTCGCCCAAGGGCGGGCGGAGCTGACGCAAGCAGAAATCGCGTTCAGGCGCTCAGAGGCCCTCGGCGAGAAGAACATCATAAGCGAGTCGACGCGCGAAACCGCTGAGGCACGCCTCGCCAAGGCGCGAGCAGCGTTTGCCGGGTACGGGGCCGCCATCGCGGCCGCGCAGGCCAATCTCCGCGTGTCCGAAGTTGCCATCAGCCAGACCCTTATCCGAGCGCCCTTCGACGGCGTTGTCCTCACGCGGCACGCCAACGTAGGCGACACGATCACACCGTTCTCGCAGGCGGTCGACACCAAGGGCGCGGTCGTCACCATCGCCGACATGGACTCGCTCGAGGTGGAAGCCGACGTGGCGGAATCGTCGTACCTGAGCATCCACGTGGGGCAACCGGTGGAGATCCAGCTGGACGCGATTCCCGGCGAACGCTTCGAGGGCGTGGTTAACCGGATGGTACCGACCGTGGATCGCGCCAAGGCGTCTACCCTCGTGAAAATCCGGTTCGCGCAGCGTGACTCGCGGATGCTCCCGGATATGAGCGCCAAGGTGGCTTTCCTCGAGCGTGAAGTAGCCGAATCAGAACGCAAGCCCGTTCTTGCAGTGCCGGCGGCGGCCGTTCTCGAGGTGGATCGACGACAGCACGTCTACGTCATCGAAAATGGGAAAGCTCGTCTGCGGAGCGTGGATCTCGGCGCCAAAGTGGGTGACCAGATTGAGGTACGTGACCTCGGTGCCGGGACGCGAGTGGTGATCCGACCGTCGGAAGATCTTGGGGACGGGCGCGCAGTCAAGCAGGCCACGAAGTGACCGTGCTTCGCGTCGCCGACGCGCCGGCCGGGGAAGATGTGCTTATCGCACTGACCGACGTAAGCAAGAGCTACCGACGCGGCGCGCAGATCGTCCCGGTCCTTTCCAAGCTCACATTCGACATCCGCCGCAAGGAGTTCCTCGCCCTGATGGGTCCGTCGGGCTCGGGCAAGTCGACACTGCTCAACCTCATCGCTGGCATCGACAGTCCGGATCACGGCTCGATCAAGGTGGGGGGCGAGGACATCACGCTTCTCGAGGAAGCCGATCTCGCTGACTGGCGTGCGGCGAACGTGGGCTTCATATTCCAGTTCTACAACCTGATGCCTGTGCTCACGGCGCTCGAGAATGTCGAGTTGCCTCTCACTCTCACGAGCTTGGGGCGGCGCGAGCGCCGAGACCGCGCGCAACTCGCCCTCAGTCTCGTCGGCCTTAGCGATCGCGTCAAACATCTGCCCTCGGAGCTCTCAGGCGGACAACAGCAGCGCGTGGCGATCGCGCGGGCGATCGTCACCGACCCGACAATGCTGGTGGCCGACGAACCGACCGGCGACCTCGACCGGCAATCCGCCGAGGAGGTGCTCGAGATCATGCAGCGGTTGAACCGCGATATGGGCAAGACGATCGTGATGGTGACGCATGATCGGCGCGCGGCGGCACGCGCGAAGCGCATCATGGACCTGGAAAAGGGCGATCTTTCCTATCTGGTGGAGCAGCGCCTTGCGTGAGTGCCGATCATGAGCCAATGGCTCACGCTCGTGGTGCGTAACGTCTTGCGCCACCGGCTGCGCACGTCCCTCACGCTCGTCGGGCTCATCGTTGCGATCCTCGCCTTTGGTGTGCTCCAGACCGTCGTCAAAACGTGGTACGCGGGGGTGGATGGCGCCGCTCCTGCGCGACTGCTGACCCGCAATGCCATCTCTTTCACGCTGCCGCTGCCACAGGCTTATCGGAAGCGCATCAGCGCCGTCGAAGGTGTGCGGCGCGTCACTTGCATAAGCTGGTTCGGCGGCATCTACAAGGATCCGAAGAACTTCTTTCCGCAGTTTGCGATAGATGCCCCGAGCTATCTCGATATGTTTCCCGAGATCCTGGTTTCGGACGAGGCGCGGCGCGCTTTCCTGCACGACCGCCGCGGCGCGATCGTCGGACGCAAGCTCGCCAAACGCTACGGCTTCAAACCAGGCGATGTGATTCAGCTGCGCGGGACGATTTTCCCCGGCAACTGGGAGTTCGTGATCCGCGGCGTCTTTGACGGTCGAGAGCCCAAAACCGACACCTCGCAGCTATTCTTCCACTGGGATTACCTGAACGAAACGCTGCGCGTGCGCTCCAAGGCACAAGCCGATCAGGTTGGCATCTTCGCCGTGGACGTCGACGGCATCAATCGCGTCGCGGAAGTCAGTCAGGCAATCGACGACGTATTCCGAAACTCGCTCGCCGAGACGCTCACCGAGACTGAGCGCGCTTTCCAGATCGGTTTCGTGAAGCAGACAGAGGCGATCCTCATTTCCATCCGCGTTGTCTCGTTCATGGTCATTATTATCATCCTGACGGTCATGGCAAACACCATGGCGATGACGGCGCGTGAGCGTCTCCGCGAGTATGCGACGCTGAAGGCAATCGGCTTCAGCCCCGGTTACGTAGCGCGATTGATCCTCGGGGAGTCCGTCATGATGGCATTGATCGGGGGCGCGATTGCCATCGGGCTCACGCCCCCGATTGCCGCGCGCCTCGCCGAACTCTCTGCAACGCTATTCCCGTCCCTGATCGTGAGCGTCAACACCGTCATGTTGCAAGCACTCGCGTCGTTGCTGGTCGGGGTCCTCGCCGCGGTCTTGCCGATGCGCCGGGCAGCCCGTGTCAGCATCGTCAACGGCCTTCGGGCGTTGGGCTGACCATGCCGTTGCTGCTCGCCTACAGCTTGCGTAACCTGCAAGTGCGCAAACTCACCAATTTCCTCACCGCGACAGGGATGGCGCTCGTGGTGTTCGTCTACGCTGCCGTGCTCATGCTTGACTCCGGACTCAAGCAGACGCTCGTTACGACCGGCGAGGATACGAACGTCATCTTCGTACGCCGCTCCGCGGAAGTCGAGATCCAGAGCCTGATCGACCGCCGGCAGGCCAGGATCATCGAAAGCCAGGCCGAAATCATCAGCGGGGCCGAAGGCGCGCCGCTCGTATCGAAGGAAGTGGCTGTGCTGATCGCACGGCCAAGGCGCAAGACCAAGCAGGCAAGCAACGTTCTGATCCGCGGCGTTGGTCCAGCCGCCCTGGCCGTGCGTCCGCAGGTGCGGCTTGCCGAGGGGCGAATGTTTCGTGCGGGATCGAACGAGATCGTGATCGGACGAGCGCTCGTGGGGCGTTTCGAGGACGTCGAGGTTGGATCGAGCCTCAGGTTTGCTCAGCGAGAGTGGAAGATCGTAGGCCGGTTCGACGCTGGCGGCAGCGGGTTCGATTCCGAGATTTGGGCCGATGGCGAGCAGCTCATGCAGTCGCTTCGGCGAGATGTTTTCTCTTCGGTCACGGTGCGGCTCGCTGATCGATCCAGCTTTGATACGCTCAAGGCGCGTCTCGAAGCGGATCCCCGTCTCACCATCGAAGCCAAGCGCGAGCGCGCCTTTTACGAGGAGCAGTCGCGCCTGCTCTCCGGGTTCATTCAGATTCTCGGGATCACGCTCTCGGTGATGTTCTCGCTCGGTGCAGTCATTGGCGCGACCATAACCATGTACGCGGCCGTGGCCAGCCGCATGATGGAGGTAGGGGTCCTGCGCGCACTTGGGTTCCGGCGCTCGCGGATCCTCGTTGCTTTCCTCGTTGAGGCAATGCTGCTCGCGATCGTAGGCTGGGTCGTTGGGCTCTTGTTCGCATCGCTCATGACGCAGGTGAGGATCACGACGCTGAACTGGACCTCGCTCTCCGAACTCGCATTTCGGTTTGTGCTGACGCCCGAGATCGTGCTGCGGTCGCTCGTCTTCGCGCTCGTGATGGGCTTCCTCGGCGGTTTCCTGCCGGCCGTACGGGCCGCCCGCATGAAGATCGTCGATGCGTTGCGCGTTGCTTGAGCGTTCGGCGGGGTGAAACCCTGCGGTCTCATCCTGATTGTCGCGCTGTAACCTTTGTTGATCGGCCATCATCAACTGACCGCGCCGTACAGGCCCATGTCCGAGAGAGCGTCGCGTACGAGTGGCGCCAACTCGGCGCGGGTCGTTACGCGGTCTGGCACGTAGCCGGACACAGTCAAGAACAGCCGCTCGCCGACACGGTAGTACACGATGAATAGCACGCCACCCAGCCGCTCAAGCTCCGAGGCCGTATAGCGCTCCAGAAGGGAGGCTTGAAGAAGCAATGCCTCGCCGCAAGGACGGTTCATGTCCGGCGGCAACTCGCCGACAAGGCTGCATCCAACGGGCAGATCCGCTCCGAGCGCCCCCCGCTCCAGATGGCGCGCGAGCCACGGGGGCACATACGGAATCAGCGGAAACAATGGCGACAGGTCATCACCATGCCGGACCAGCGAGGCCAACGCAGCCTTGTGATCTCGCTGGAGAGCGCGCGGATGGTTGCGGCAAGCATCGGGGTCTGCCATCACGGTGACCGATCGCAGCGCGTTGCCGCGCCGGTCACCTGGATGGCGGTCGCTGACCGGCAATACCAGCTTCACGTGCCCTGAGGCGTCCACGCGGCCCATCCGGAAAGCGAGCCGTGCCGCGAACGCCATGATCAGCGGGTTACTTGCCACGCCCAGAACCGACGCACGCTGTTGGCAGGCGCCTGCGTCCATGACCACCTGCACGAGCGGCACATCCGCTGCCGGCTCAGAGTGGGCGCGGCTGCTTCGCGCGCGGGAGCTCGAACGCGGCGAGCCCGCCCTCCCCTTGCGCGACCGCCGCACGAGAGCCACCAGAGCGTGCCAAACGTCAGGCAGGGCGCGCAAGCTCTCAACGCTGTCGCGCGCCAGCATCACTGGAGACCAACGCCGAGATGGAGCCGGGAGTCCCAGGTCGCCATCGCGACCAGCCACCGCGTCAGCGATGGCCTGAGTGGTGGCTTGCATGTCAGCGATCGTATGCGACACCAGCATCATCAGCGCGCAGCCACCGCCCTCCAGTGCCTGGACCGCCAGACGCCAGCCTGGTCCGCGCTCGGGATCCACAGGCAGGTCGAGCAGCACACGTCGCAGCTTGGGCAGACACTCGTCGGGAATCGGGTCGTGAAACCACGTCACTGGGCCCGGCACGGGATTAGCCACCCAACGGTGCCGCCCCCACGGCAATGGTGAACGCTGCAGGAGACGTCCCAGCAACCCCCGTGCGAGGCGCTCGCTGAACTCTCTCACGGCGGCTTCATCGATAGCGTGCGGATACAACCAGGTGAGATGCAGCGCTGGCCCGCGTCCGAGCGCGCGCAATCCGGCGAATGAGCCTTGGTCCATATAGCACAGAATGTCGTCCGCGCCCGCGCCAAGGTGGTTCGCCCGGCCGCGGCGTCTACGCAGTTTGTTGACAGAAGAAGGGCTCACCCCTCAAGCCCCGGGTTTCTTTGCTGCGCGATGCGACCGCCGCCCAACAAGGTTCGGTGCTTCCAGACGATGTGGGCAGGCTGAACGCCGCGCGTTCCGACACACTCGTCCCGAATCCACCGCACTGCATCACCTTTGCAAGTACGCGAGCGCGACAGCTTAATGACGCCACCCGTGTCACACCGCGTCCAGGTTTTGTAGGACGCGTTCGAGCGCGCTGACAAGCCCGCCAGGCGAAGATCGCCAGCCGCGATGGACATGAAACTCGACCGGAAGCCGGTTGGCAACGATGAAAACTCTGGTCGCGTATACCGTCGTCTGCCACATCTGTGGTTTCTGTGGTTTCGCGGTCCAAAGTCGCAGTTGCCCCCCGCGGCCTATCAGTCGTAGTCAATTGGCCCGATCCTGAGAACGCGTAACTTTCATCGTGTGGGAATCCACATGCAAGACCAGTCGCCGCGCCACGCCGGAATCAGGCGTCGATGATCGCGTCGAGTCCGAAGTCGGCGAGTGTTCGCGAGACCACCATGCGAAGTTCGTCAGACGTGGTTGGTGCGGGTCCCAACCGGCAGGCCTCGATACAGAGGGAGACGGTCTCGTCATAGCGGGAGGCCACCACGACGAGATGACCGTGTGAGCGCTCCAGGTCTCGGCGCGTGACGTTGACATCCACAGCTCGTGTCAGCACATGACGGCACGGCGCGCCGTCGATGCGCCCGAGCGCGGCCGGCAGCATTCCGACGTCGGAACAGCTTACTGGCATGTCACCGGCATAATTGAACAACCGGTTCACGAGCGTCTTTGCGGCAGTGCGCGGCATCCAAGCGATGGCGGGCAGGAACGAAGCCAGGACATCGGTCTGATTTTTCCTCGCGAGGCGCAGCGCCTTCCGTGACGCATTCACGGGCTCCAGGGTCCTGGTCAGGCCTGCAGGCGCGACGTTCATCGTCAGGAATTCGATCGCCAGCGCGCGTTCGTCGTCCAGCCCCCGCCTTTTGTTGATCGGGAGAAGCAGGCTGACGGCGCCGTCAGAGGAACGGCAGCGGCCCAGATGCGATGCCAAGGACGCTACGAAGCCCGGCAGCAGGGTACTGAAGCTGCCACCAAGCCGCTCCTCGCACGCGAACCAGTCACGCGATTCAACGGTCACCACGACGGCCGGAAGCTCCACAATCGCCAATGGGTCGTGACTTGCTTCAACGGCTGTAACGGCCGGCCTCTGTATCGGGGCGGCAGGGCGGCACCAGCTCGCCTGCGCGACCCGAGCGAGTGCGGCAACCGTGCGCGGAGCGTCGGCCAGGATCTGCCACGCGTCTGACACGCACCCGGACAGCAGTCCGCGCGCGCCTTTGAGCAAGTACGGGCTCGGGACGCCCGTGCCGTTCACGGCAGCCTCGATAAAGCGCAAGGCTCCCATTCCGTCCAGCACGAGATGCGATCCGACGATGCTCACGGCCGTGCTGCCATCGTCGAACCGTTGGATGGCCATTCGTCCGGCCGGACCGATGACGGGGTCTACGGACGCGCGCGCATGCTGGTTAGCCCAGTGCAGCAGCCGCGATCGTGGCAGCAGATCCGAACCCTGCTCAGGCGGAATGGGCGGCCAGGCGGGCTTCACCCAACGAGGCCTTCCCCACGGCAAGCGAGACGGTTCGATGAGCCGATTGAAGGACTGCGAGGTGAGTCGTTCATATGTTCGCACGAGCGCGGCGAGGTCCACGTCACGGTCATAGAGCCAGAGGCATTGCATCAACTGGCTCCGGCCGGTGACCCTGAACAATTCGTAGGCCAGTTGGTCCAGCCAGGCGAGCCGGTGTCGCGCGTATGCTGGAGCGCCGGGCGTGCTGGTCTCAGGCATCGAAAAACTCACCAGCAAGTTCGTAATCGGCCAGAAGCCGTTCGACGAGCGCACGAAGATCCCGAGGATCCGTCACCACGCCGGGCTGGTAGGCAACGAAGCTCAGAGCGAGAAATCCGGGTGTGACGCCGGCGAAGAGAGTGGCCACGCCTCGACGCGCCTCGATCGCGCGGCGCGGGACCGGACGGTCGATGCCGCGAAAGCAGATTCGATCAGCCGCGCCGCCATCGATCTGGAGCACGTCCGTCGGCAAGTCGCCCAAGTTCGAACAGGTGACCGGCAGGTCAGCGAGCGCGCCAAGCGCAAGATGGCCGGCAGCCGAAAATGCGCGTCGAGGCACAAAGGGCACCAAGGGCAGCAGCGCGGAAAGGCGATTGGGCGCCCGCCTCGTCCGCAGCAGCGTCGCCCGCAGACGCCGCTGCAACGTATGCAGGCGCCCGCGCGATTCGTCGACACGCAGCTTCAATGTGGCTAGCGCGACGCCGTTCCCGCCGGTGTGCGACAGACCCTGTCGTTGGTTCACGGGGATCAACAAGGTCACATCATCGCCACGGACGCGACCGAGCGCCTCGGCAAACGCCGCGGTTACCGCGGCAAGGAGCGTGAGGCGGTTCGCACCGAGGCTCTTTGCTCTGGCGTCCCAGACGGACGTGGGCACGCGTATGAAGGTCGACGGAAACACGACTGCCCCGCCATCTGCGATTGTCACGGTTGGCGATGCGGCGGGTGTGTTGGACGCGGCGCGCGAGGCGTATGCTGTACGGACCGCCTGGGCGAGCGCCCGGAGGGTCGCTGGCGCGTCCCGCACAATGCGTTGGAGTTCGGCACCCAGTGTCGTTGCGGCGCGGTGCGCTGACCAGCCTGACCATGCGGGGTAGACTGGGGGCCGTCGCTCTCCCCGCACTGCTTCGCTCACGGCTATTGCCGTCGTCAGTCCGTCCGCGATGCAATGCGACACCACGAGCGAGACCACGGTGGAGCCATCGGTGAAGGTCTGGACCGTCAAGGTCCATGCTGGCCCCCGCTCAGGGTCCAATGGAATTTCGACCTGCGCGTCGGCCCAGACCTGCATCGCCTCGGGGGCAAGCGGCGCCTCCGCAACAGCCAGGGCAGGCGACGGGGGTGGCGCGCTGACCCACTGATGCCGTCCGAACGGAAGCAGCGCCGGCCGGATCAGGCGCGCCAGATGGCCATGCGCGAGATTGTCACGAAACCGCCTCAGCGCGTCCAGGTCGACGGGCCGCAGATAGCGCCACAGCACCTGAATGACCGCATGCTGCCCAAGCGAGATATGCGCAAGATAAATGCCCTGATCCGTGAAGGACAAGAAGGGCGGCGACACACTCGACACGTTCTCTGGGTGAGACATCGTATGCGTCATCGTCAGCGACCGACATGCGAGTGCGCCGGCATCAATTGGTCGGCCGCCCGACGGCAAGCGCCCGCAAGCGCTTTGACATAGCGGTGCATCGAGGCACGGGCCGTCGCGTTTGCGGGATAGGCCGCCGTAAGCGAGAGCCCGCGTTGCGTACGGAAGAACCAGAGCGCAACCTGCGCGGCCATGCCCTGGTTGATGTAAACCCGCCCATTCACCTGATGCCATTCGCGCGCAATGTGCGCACTGAGCGGAGGAACGTTCGCATCCATATAGGATAGCATGACGCCACCTGTGGCGACGGATCGAATCGTCGGCAGCCCGGCGGCCAGTTCAAGTACGAGTTCGATCGGCACGTTGGCAAGGCCTAGCCGTTCGTCAAAGTTGCGTTGGGCGGTGAAGGCGAGTTCAGGAAACGTTCGTTCTTGCACGTCGAAGTCGATCGGCACCACGCCCACGCACCAGCCGGTCGTCCTGAAAGCCTGTGGCGATCTTCGCGTCGTTGTGGGGGTGACGACACTGTAGCGCGAGCGCCCAGTCAATTCCCGCTCGGTCAGGGCCGCGCAGGCCAACAGACCGCCGATGACCCGCGCGCCGGACACATGGCACGCGGACTCGAACGCGGCCATGACGGCATCATCGAAAATATCCAAGTGAACATACTCGGCGTGGCAGCGATCCTCCAGCACAGCGAGCGGCAGCGCGAAAGAGGGCATGCGTCCGTCGTTGCGGTGCAGGAACGCGATCCACTCCTTCACCTCAGGATCCGCTAGCGTCGTCACGGCTGCCCGCTGGCGCTGAGTAGTGCAGTAATCCAGATAGCTCCCGGGCCGTCCGAGGTGAGCCGGCGTCTCGCCGTCCAGCACAGCGCGATACACCGAGCGGATCTCTGCCATCAGGAACGCGATGACGGTCGCGTCGGCATGCAAGTGATCAATGCTCGCGAAGCAAGTGAACCCATTCGCGCGCTGGAGAACGCCAAACCGAAAGCAATCCCATGCGAACGGCGAAGGCGTTGCCATGACATGTTCTTGCCAGTCCTCCGCGCTCACCTCGCCGATTGCCGAGGCCTCCATCTGGATGGCCGCAGGGTCGGCAAGTACGTGTCGTACGATTGCTTCGCCGCGCTCCTCGAACCAGCTGTGATAAGTGTCGTGCCTGCGCAGATGTGCGGTCACCACATGGGTCATGGCTCTGAGGTCACATCGCCCGGGTTCGTCCCACACAACGACAAGCAGCCGCGCCATCGCCTCGTGCCGCTGCTCACACGCGCGGAAGGCGCGCAGATGCTGTTCCTGTTCGTAGCTCGGTAACACGGGCGACACCGGTGCACGTTTCGCGCTTTCCATCGATGCCGCAGACGGACACCACAGAGTGAGCGTCGCAGGAGACCCTGACCAATCGTGCAGCGGACGCAGATCAGTCACCGGCATCTGCTCCGGCCGGCTGCAATTCCTGCATCGCCCCACTCAGTGTGTCGGCCAGTGCACGCACGGTCGTCGCGTCCACGGCACGGAGCCGGATTCCTGTGTCGGCTTCGAGCGCGATCAGCAGCTGGAGCGTCCCGAGTGAGTCGAGGCCGTAATCGAAAAATGAGCGGTCTGGATTCACCGTACGGCGCAAGATGACACCGAGATGCTCGACGATCAGGCGCCGCAACAGGGCCGCCCGTTCGTCCGGCGGCGTGCGTCTCAACTCCGTGCGCAGATGCCGCGCCGGATCGCCCGCGGCTTCTGAAGCCGGTGACATGGCCGCCGCGAACGGACTCCGAGCGGATAGCGCCGTCAGCCAGGGCGCGCCGTCGAGATGGGCGTATGCGGCATACCCGCGGTCGTGCCGCAGAAGCGTGTCGAAAGCGTAAACACCGTCGCGCGGCTCGATCATTCGCGCATCGCCGCGCGCCGAGAGATGCGCACCGGCGCCGATGTCCGCCCACGCGGCCCAGGCGATTGCCGAAGACGGCAGGCCTTGCGCGCGCCGCCACTGCGTGAACGTGTCGAGCCAGCTGTTTGCGGCTGCGTACGCGGACTGCCCAGGCGAACCAAAGAGCGCAGCGACCGACGAGAAACAGCAAAACCAGTCGAGTTGCTGCTTCAGCGTCGCCCTGTGCAAATGCCAGGCTCCTTCCACCTTGGGTGCCCAGTTCCGATGTAGCTTCTCCTCGGTAACCGAGGAGAGGATGCCGTCCTCGACGACGGCTGCGCCGTGCAGGACACCGCGCAACGCGAGACCCGTCGCGGTGGCCACTTCGACCAGGCGCCGCGAGGTCGATGGCTCGGCGATATCCGCGCTTATCACTTCGACCTCGGTGCCCCGCGCTCTCATCGCCACCAGCATGCTCGTGACCGCGTCGGTCGGCTTGGAGCGCGCGTTGAGGATCACGCGGCCGGCCCCGCCGGCGGACATCGCATCGGCGAGGAACAAGCCAAGCCCGCCGAGACCGCCGGTGACGATGTAGGCGCCATCGCGCCTGAACGGCGTGAAGCGCTCCGGCGCCTCCGGCACGCGGTAATGGCCGGTCCTTGGAACGGTGAGCACGAGCTTGCCGGTGTGACCGGCGCCGCTAATAACGCGAATGGTGCAAGCCGCGTCGGCGAGGGGATAGGTCGCGATGTCTGGCAGGGTCAGCCGCTCCTCGTCGGCAAGACGCATGACACGCGACAGCAGTGCCTGAACGCGCGCCGGAGCGGTCAAACACATCTGCGCCAGGTCGACGGCGAAGAACGAAAGGTTGCGCTTGAACGGAGACAGCCCCAGCCACGTGCCCCCATAGATATCTTTCTTGCCGATCTCGATGAACCGCCCGCCCGTCGCGAGGAGCTCCAGGCCGGCGCGCTGCGATGCGCCTGTGAGCGAGTTGAGGACGATGTCCACGCCGTAACCCGCCGTGTCCCGCCGGATCTGCTCGGCGAAGGCCACGGACCGAGAGTCGTACACGCGGCTGATTCCGTCGGCGCGCAGCAGCTCTCGCCGCGCCTCTGAGCCCGCTGTCGCAAATATCTCTGCACCGGCCGCTCGCGCAATGGCCACAGCCGCCTGGCCGACGCCGCCGGTTGCCGAGTGAATGAGCACCTTGTCGCCGGGGCCGATCCGCGCCAGATCCTGGAGGCCGTACCACGCTGTGGCAGTTGTAGTGAGAATGGCGGCCGCTTCGACATTCGTCAGCTTGCAGGGTATCGCGACAAGCAGGCGTGCATCGCAGGTGAGATAGGTGCCCCAGGCGCCGCCGCAGCAGAGCCCGGCCACGCGGTCGCCGACGCGAAACGGCGAGAGTCCCGGCCCGACGGCGGTGACAATGCCGGCAAAGTCGAGGCCAAGCCCCTGCGCACGACCATCGAACGAGGAATAGCGGCCATGGGCAACGAGCACGTCGGCGAAATTGACACTGGTGGCATGGATGGCCACCTCCACCTCGCCCGCGCCCGGCGCGCGCCGTTCAAACGCCGCCATCTCCAGGCTCTGCAGGTCACCGGGCACGCGGATCGCTACGCGAAGACCATCGCGTGTCGCGTCGCGGTCGACCGTGCGCCGATCAGCGTGACCAAGGGGGCTTCGCTGCAGTCTTGCGGCATACGCGCTCGCTCCCCGCAGCGCCGTTTCGTCTTCGTCCGAGCCGCTCAGCAACTGAGCCTGAAGCAGTGACACGTCCGCCTGCGGGTTCACGTCTATGTGGGTGGGACAGAACGCGGGAAACTCGGCGCCGATCGCTCGCAGCCACCCACGCACACCGGCGTGCGCGAGCTGAACGGTGTCGTCCGGCAGTACGCGTTGGGCCATGCAGGTGACGACGAAGAGGCGGGGCCGCCGCTCGCAGTTCGTCAGCGCTTTGGTCACGTGCAGCAGGCTGCCTATGTTCGCCCGAGATGCGTCCGGAGTCACCGGTTCATTGCTGCGCGGCAATACCACCACCACAGCCGCGGGGCGATGCTGATCCAGAACGTCTTCGATCTGGTCGCGCCATACGCTCCCCCTGCCGGCCCAGGCGCTGCTGAGGATGCGAGTTTCGAACCCCTGCTCGCGCAGGCTTTCCTCCAGCTCGACCATCAACTGGTGTCCCGCATCATCGGCATCGAGCAGTAGCCAAGCGCCGGCGCCCGGCTTGACCGTGGCACGCGGGATGTCCCATGCCTCCCAGACCACGTCGAGCAGGCGCGAGTTGCAGACGACGGCGTCGGCATGCTGCCCGGCCGCGCCGCTACTACCCATTGCCAACCCATCGACACTCAGCAGCACGCGCCCGGACGCGTCGAGCAGATCAATGTCCACCTCAACATGCAATGCATCCATCGCGACGAAGCGCGTGATGCAATGGGCAACGTCCGCGTCTGCGCAATGCAGCCGGAGGCTTCTCACCGAGAGTGGCAGTAGCAGGCGCCCGTTTGTCGCCGAAACGACCTGGGCGAAAGCCCCAACGGACTGGAAACACGCGTCAAGCAGGACGGGATGCACTATGTAGCCACGCGCGCTGGTTTGGAAAGACGTCGGCAGCCGGAGATCTGCAAAGAGCGAGGCGCCGTCCGCAGACATAGCCAGGCTAGGGGCCAGCGCGCGAAACGAGGGGCCGAACTGGATGCCCTGCGAGTCGAACCATCGCCACACCTCGTCCGCGGCAACGGGCGTTGCGTGCGCGGCCCGCAACGCCGTTAAGTCGTACGCGGCGGGCGGCTCTGGGGAGGCAGCGGCAAAGAGCCGAGCGCTTGCATGGACCTGCGCTTCGCTTTTTGCCTGGCTCTCGAGCCTGAAGTTCAAATCACCCGGTCGCTCCAGCACTGCTGTGCAGACGATCGGCATCGATGGTTCCAACCGGAGTGCGTGGTCGAACGTCATCGCCTGCACTCCGACGCGAGATGTACCGAAGACCGTGCGCGCGGCGGCGAGCGCCATCTCGCAGAAACCGGCGCCCGGGAAAAGCGGCGCTCCGTTCACGCGGTGGTCCGCAAGCCACGGGTGGGCGTCGAGGCCGACCTCGGACGCCCAGATGTGGCGTTCCGGTTCCTCGTGCAGTGTGCGGTGGACGTTCAAGAGCGGGTGCGTTGACAGAACGTGATGCCTACCTGCGGCTGGCGTAGCCGGCGCAAGGAACAGGGGATAATGAGTCCAGGCCGGCAACGGGAGGTCAAGCAGCGGACCATCCGGATACAGGACACCGAAATCGATCGCCGCGCCGGCGACATAGATGGCGCCAACCAAGTCCAGAAGCCCGTTGTGCATGGGTTCGCCGCGCGTCATCGACGGAAGCGCGCGGACGGCGAAGTCCATCGCGGCAGCATTCTCCAACACCGCGCGGGTCACGATCGGATGCGGCGAAAGCTCGACAAATACGCGGTGTCCGTCTTCGAGCGCCGCCTGCACGGCCGGACGGAAGCGAACTGAGTGCCGAAGGTTATCGACCCAGTAGGCGCCATCGCAAGCGGCGGATTCGCGCGGATCAAGCAGGACGGTGGAATACATCCGCGTGTGCGGCGTGTGGGCAGTCACTCCCGCGAGGCGCTCCGACAGCTCCGCGAGGATCGGCTCGACTTGGGATGTGTGTGAGGCCACATCGACCGCGACCTCGCGGGCGAACAGGCCTTCAGCCTGCCAAGCAGCGACGAGACGTTGCACGGCCTCGACAGGGCCCCCGACGACCGTCGATGCCGGGGCCGCCAGTACGGCGATCTCCACGTCGTCAATCAGTCGGCACGCCAGATCTTCGCGGAGCACTGCTGGCGCCATCCCGACAACTGCCATTGCACCGAAGCCAGCGAGCGTTTGGCACAGCATTGCGCGATGGCAGATCACGCGAACGCCATCTTCGAGCGAGAGCGCGCCGGTCACGACTGCCGCCGACACTTCTCCCATCGAATGCCCGATCACCGCCGACGGCACCACACCCTGGGCCTTCAAGGACGCCGCCAACGCGACCTGCACGGTGAAAATGGCGGGCTGGACACGTTCGATGCCGTTGAGCTGATCGGGCTGACGCAGGCTATCAGTCACCGAGAAGCCGCCGTGGGCCTGAATCAGAGGTTCAATGGCGGCAACCACCTCGGCGAAGACCGCGTCGATGTCGAGCAGCGCCGCTCCCATCGACTCCCATTGCGATCCCTGGCCAGAGAATACGAAGACGGGCCCACAGTCATTGTGGTCGGTCCAATCTGCATCGAAAGACGCATCGGCCGCGAGCTCACGCAACTGCGCAGTCAAATCGTCGAGCGTTTTCGCAATGAGCGCATGCCGGACTGGCCGGTGCCCCCGTTTGCAGGCCAGGGTCCGCGCTACGTCACTCGGGTGATGGCGGCCGGCAGTCGCGTCGAGCCAAGACGCAAGGCGACCGGCCGACGCGCGAAGTGCCTTTGGCGAAGTGGACGAGATTGGAAACAGCCACGGCGGTTCTGGTGGTCTGGCGCTCTCCAGCGAAGGAGGAAAGGCTGGAGCCTGAGGAGCCTGTTCGAGCACGACGTGCGCGTTCGTGCCGGACATGCCGTAAGACGATACGGCTGCACGGCGGATTCCATCCGCACCAATTGACGGCCAGGGCACCGTATCCGTCGGGACGAAGAGCCGCGTCTCGATCGTCTGGAGATGCGCAGGCAGCCGATGGAAGTGAAGTGATCGCGGTACGACGCCGTGCGCGAGTGCAAGCGTCGTCTTGATCAGGCCAAGGACGCCCGCCGCTGATTCGGCATGGCCGAGATTGCTTTTCAGCGAGCCGAGGGCGCAGGGCGACTGTCGTCCATACTGCGTCGACAGGCTGCGGAACTCCTCGGTGTCGCCTACCGGCGTACCGGTGCCGTGCGCCTCGATCATGCCGACGGACGAGGGGTCAACCTGCGCTTCGGAAAGGGCACGATCCATCACCGCGATCTGCGCCGCGCGGGAAGGTGCCAATATGTTGTGCGTGCGTCCGTCCTGGTTGACGGCGCTGCCGCGGATAACGGCAAGCACTCGGTCGTTGTCGCGCAGGGCGTCGCTCAGCAGCTTCAGCATCACGACGCCGCAGCCTTCGGCGCGCACGAACCCATCGGCACGCTCGTCGAACGCATGACACCGCCCCGTAGGCGACAGCATGCCGAGCCCCGACGCCGAGGCGAATGTTGTGGGCGAGAACATCAGCATTGCGCCGCCGGCAAATGCAATGCGGCACTCGCGATCAAGCAGGCTTCGCCGAGCCGCATGCACGGCGACGAGGCTTGACGAGCAGGCCGTGTCCATGGTGATCGCTGGACCCGTCAGGCCCATCGCATGGGCGACCCGCCCTGACGCCATGCTGAAGGGCGTTCCTGTGAACGTGTAGGCCTCGCCCATAGCGCCCGCGTCACGTGTGACCTGCATGTAGTCCTGATGCGAAAGGCCGAAGAACACGCCGGCGTCGGCCCCGAACAGACACCGCGGATCGCGACCAGAATGTTCGGCGGCTTCCCAAGTTACCTCAAGCAACAGCCGGTGCTGCGGGTCCATGGCAAGGGCTTCGGGCTCGCCAATGCCGAAAAAACGATGGTCGAAGCCCGATGGGTCGTCCAGGAACGCGCCCCAGCGTGAGATCGAGCGGCCCGGCGCGCCTGGCAGTGGCATGTAGTAGTCGTCGGCATTCCAGCGCTGCTGCGGGATATCCGCAACGAAGTCGATGCCTGCGAGCAGCGCGCCCCATAAAGCGTCCGGCGAGTCGATATGTCCTGGTAGTCTGCAGCCAATGCCGACAACAGCAATCGCAGTCACAATCGAGACCTTCTTCCGGGAGAAAACTTTCGATCCAAATGCGATACTAAGTTATTGACCCTCTGGGCAATCGTCCAGCGCGCCGGCTGTTGGCGTTCAAGAAGCGAGAGAACAGTATGTGGATGGTCGCGTGGCTGCCTATTGCAGCGCGCGCTCTCTGGCTTGATTAGGGGCGGAGCATGCCGGAGCCCTTGACTAGGAGATCGTCGACGCGGGTCAGTCTCTTCGGTCGACCGACGGTCTGATGAGGCGTCATGCGGCTGATTGCCAAGTCCAACGCGGGATGGCTTCCGTGAGCGCTCTCTCTTCGGGAGCCGCCATGCTCTTTGAAGTTGCTGACTTACAAACTACAGCTCAGCAACCCGTGGACGCTTTGAACCTGAGGAGATTGCAGCCAACTCGCCGCTCTGCTCAGAATTTCCGATAGAGCGGCTCGCCGAGGAGTCGTCTGGGGGAGTGCTCATACAGCGCCCTCTCCTGTTGTCCAAAGCCCGTTCCGGCGTGGAAAGCTCGGCTATCTCCTTGGTGATCGTCAGGAGCAATCCCCATCGATGTCCAACATGACGGGATCATTCAGGCGGTTGATCATGAAAGTGACAATCGGGGTGATCTCGCTCTCCACGTGACCATCGAGGAAAGAGCACGGGGCCTTCTGCGTAACCTTTGGAATAACGCTGGAGGAAGCAAGACTATGCTTCGGCACCCTCTCAAGGGGTCTGGAAACCGAGCGCCCACGTTCAGATAGCCAGCCCATCTGCACGGGGCAGCCAGCGCCGAAATCAGCCTTGTTGGAAATTCTCGTGGATACCACCCCTTCAGGCCTCGGGCGCGGTGCCCTGAGTCATTGAAGAAGATGGTGGGCACGACAGGGATCGAACCTGTGACCCCTACCATGTCAAGGTAGTGCTCTCCCGCTGAGCTACGTGCCCTAGAGGTCATTTCATCGGTGGGTCCCTATAACGGCTCAGGGGAGCCGGCGCAAGGACGGAAGGGGGCCGATTCAGGCCGCCAGCATCTTGTTCACTTCGCTGACCAATTCGCGAAGGTGCACGGGCTTGGACAGCACCTTGGCGTTCTTGGGGGCGTCCGAATCCGAATTCAGGGCCACCGCGGCGAAGCCGGTGATGAACATGATCTTGATGTCGGGGTCGAGTTCCGAGGCGCGGCGGGCGAGCTCGATGCCGTCCATCTCCGGCATCACGATGTCGGTGAGCAGCATCTCGAACGGCTCTTCCCGCAGTCGCTGATAGGCGGCCATGCCGTTATCATGGGACGAGACCTGAAAACCGGCGTTTTCCAGCGCCTTGACCAGGAAACGGCGCATGTCGTTGTCGTCTTCGGCGAGCAGGATTTTTGCCATGGCAGGAAACGTCGAATCCCCAGAGGATATCAGCAGAGGTTACTAAGCCCGACAGAGGGTAAATTTGGGGTGAAAATCTTTACCTTGGGCCGGCTGCGCTGCCGGCACTTGTGAACCGGAATGGGCTCCGAATCAATCGAGCGCGACCGACTGGTCCCCGCCACGATGCCGGCACGGTTAAGACATGTTCCAGCGTCCATCACATCTTTTCGCTTGGCAGAATGGTTGCGATTCCGGACAATGACGACACATAAGAGCCGTTCGACCGGCCGAATCATTGGATCCGGAGCTTTGCCGGGTCGTGCGGCGCCGAGGGGGCGAAGCCTGAGTAAGGGACGAAGCCTGAGAAGATGACCCGGTTTGACGGCGACATGTCGCCAGCCTTCGAGATCTTCGAGCCCGCCGAATGGCGCGCGCCTGTCATCTTCAACTCGCCCCATTCGGGCTCGACCTATCCGGACGAATTCCTGGCGGCGTCGCGGATCGACCTGCCGATGCTGCGACGGTCGGAAGACTCGTTCATGGACGAGCTGATCGGCCATCTCAGCGAGCGCGGATTTCCGACCGTGCGCGTCAATTTTCCCCGCTCCTATGTCGACGTCAATCGCGAGCCTTATGAGCTCGACCCCCGCATGTTCAGCGGACGGCTGCCCAGCTTTGCCAATACCCGCTCGATGCGGGTCGCCGGCGGCCTCGGTACGATTCCGCGCGTGGTCGGCGATGGGCAGGAGATCTATCGCGACCGTATCCTGGTCGAGGATGCGCTGGGGCGGATCGAGACGCTGTACAAGCCCTACCACCGCGCGCTGCGGCGGCTGATCAACAAGGTGCACCAGATGTTCGGCACCGTGGTGCTGGTCGACTGCCACTCGATGCCCTCGGTCGGCGTCAGCAGAGACGAGCCGCGCCGACCCGACGTCGTCATCGGCGACCGCTATGGCACGAGCTGCACGCCGCTGCTTCCCGATCGCGTTGAGGAGACCATGACGGGCCTCGGCTATTCGATCGGCCGCAACAAGCCCTATGCCGGAGGCTTCATCACCGAGCACTACGGCAATCCCGCAAGCGGCCTGCACGCGGTACAGATCGAGCTCAACCGCGCGATCTACATGGACGAGCGGCGACGCGAGCGCAGTCCGCGCTTTGCGCAGGTGGCGTCTGACTTCGGCGTGCTCGCCGACGTGCTGGCGACCACGATCCCCTTTGGGGATCTCGGCCCGTTCCAGGCCGCGGCCGAATAGGGCTCGTTGGTCCTCACGGTCTGTCGCGAGCAATGGCGCGAACACGTTTCGTTTCGCCAGCTAGCGCGCGCCGAAACGAAACGATGAAAGCGGGCCCCAAAGAAAAAAGGGCCGCTTCTGATGAAGAAGCGGCCCAAGTCTAGGGAGGAAACGCCCAAGGAGGGCAGCGGTAACGCCAAGCGCTACCGCACCGCAACAATATGCGACCGCGCCGCACAAAGTGCAAGAGCTTTTGAGCCGTTTCCCATGCAATTCACACATGGCTCGGTTGCTTCCAGAGAAACCCAGATTCAGTCTCTTTGATAAGGAAAATCAATGGGTTGATTTTCATTTGCATACGAACGAGGCAAGTTCGGAACTAAGTTTTCAACTCAATGATCGATATTTGGCCGGCAGATGACCGGGATGAGGCAGCAGCGCTCAGCATCCAAAATACCAGGGAGCAAAATCAGGACAGCGCTGCATGCGGAGGCGAATTGGGCTAGGCAGGGGCGGGCTGCATCCAACCTTCGCATCGAGGATTCCCGTGACGGTGATCGACTTCTCCGCCTTCATCGGTCGGCTCGCCACCGCCTCCGGCGAAACCATCCTGCCGTTCTTCCGCACCTCGCTGTCGATCGACGACAAGAGCAAGACCAGGGATTTCGATCCCGTGACGGAGGCCGACCGCGCCGCGGAGGCGGTGATGCGGCGGCTGATCAAGGCCAACTTCCCCCAGCACGGCATCGTCGGCGAGGAGTTCGGCAACGAGCGGGAGGACGCCGATTATGTCTGGGTGCTCGATCCCATCGACGGCACCAAATCCTTCATCGGCGGCTTTCCGATCTGGGGTACGCTGATCGCGCTGCTGCACAAGGGCGCGCCGGTCTACGGCATGATGCACCAGCCCTTCATCGGCGAGCGCTTTTCCGGCGACAACGGCTCGGCCAACTATAGAGGGCCCTCCGGCGAGCGCCGGCTTCAGGTCCGCCGCTGCGCTTCGCTGTCGGAAGCCACGACCTACACCACCAGCCCGCTGCTGATGAACGAGCGCGACCGCGCCATCTTCGGCCGCATCGAACAGGGCGCGCGGCTGTCGCGCTATGGCGGCGACTGCTACTCCTATTGCATGCTGGCGGCCGGCCATGTCGACCTCGTTGTCGAGACCGAGCTGAAGCCCTACGACATCGCGGCCCTGATCCCGATTGTCACCGGCGCCGGCGGCGTCGTCACCACCTGGGAAGGCAAGCCCGCCCAGGGCGGCGGCCGTATCATCGCGGCCGGCGACGCGCGGGTTCACGAAGAGGCACTCAAGCTCCTGAACCAATAACAAACGCGAGCGGGAGGTTTGCATGACCATCTCACGCAAGCTCATCTCATCCCTGGAATGTTCCTGCTGGTGCCGCCGCTCGCCTCCGAAGTAGGCTGGGTTCACCTTTCCGGCTAGCTCGCGGGAGAGGGAGTGCACCGCCGATGCGGAGCGCGTCAAGGCACGGCTCACACCGCCTCCGCCCGCAAGTGCTCCACCAGCATCTTGGCTGGCCGCGGCAGCGCCTTGAAGCTGCGGGCGCAGATCACGAGCTTGCGGTTCGCGAAGGCATCGCGGAGGCGGACCATTGCGAGCGGCATGGTCCTGGCGCAGCGCCGTGCGGCGGCTTCCGGCACCAAAGCCACGCCGACATCGGCGGCGACCATCTGGCATATCGCGTCGAAATCGCGCAGGCGCGCGCGGAAATGCGGGCGCATGCCGAGTCGTGCCGCGTGCTTCGAAATGTGCATCTGCAGCGCGGTGGCGCTGGTAAGGCCGACGAAGTCACATGCTCCCGCCTCCTGAAAGTCGATCTGGCGGCGGCCGGCGAACGGACCGCGTTTCGACGTCACCAGCGTCAGGCGGTCCTCGCTGAAGACGAAGCGCTCGATATGCTCGGGCAGGGCATGCTCGGCCGCGAAGCCGAGATCGGCGGCACCCGCGGTGATCGCTGCCGCAATGTCGGTGCTCTCGCGCTCCTCGATGTCGACCGCGAGGTCGCGATGCTCGCGCAGGAAGCCCGCGAGCGCCTTCGGCAGATGCTCCGAGAGTCCCGAGGTGTTGGCGAGCAAATGCACGCTGGCGCGGACACCGCTGGCAAAGCCGGCGAGATCGCCGCGCATGGCGTCGATCTGGTGGATGACCAGCCTTGCGTGATCGAGCAGGCTCTCGCCGGCCGCGGTCAGCTCGACGCCGCGTCGCCCGCGCTTGAGCAGCGCGACGCCGAGCGCATCCTCGAGGCCTTTGATGCGCGCGCTGGCCGAGGCCAGCGCCAGGTGCGAGCGCTCGGCACCGCCTGTGATGCTGCGCTGGTCGGCCACCGCGATGAAGAGCTGGAGATCCACGAGATCGAAGCGCATGGCAGATGGGTCCTTAGCCTTCGTTTGAAACGAAGGCTCACTCCGGAACCTCCAGATTGTGCCTGCGCACGGCTTCGGTCAATGTGCAGATATGATCGACCCGCTTCTCATCGTGATCGCCGCCGTCTTCCTGCTTGCCGGATTCGTCAAGGGCGTGGTCGGGCTTGGCCTGCCCACGGTGTCCATGGGCCTGCTCGCGGTGAGCATGGCCCCGAGCCGCGCCATCGCCATCGTCATCGTGCCCGCCATCGTCACCAACATCTGGCAGACCTTCGTCGGCCCCCATCTGCGCGACATCCTGAGGCGGCTGTGGCCGCTGATGATCGGCACCGTGGTGGGATGCTGGCTCAATGCCGGCGCGCTGACCGGCCCGCATGCGCGTTACGGCACGATCGTGCTCGGCGCGCTCCTCGTCATCTACGCCGTGATCGGCCTGAACAAATTCCAGTTCCGCGTCGCACCTGAGAACGAGAAATGGGTCGGCGGCGTGGTCGGCGTCGTCACCGGCGTGATCTCGGCATCGACGGGCGTGCAGGTGATCCCCTCGATGCCGTTCATGCAGGCGATCGGCATGGAAAAGGACGAGCTGGTGCAGGCGCTCGGCGTGTTCTTCACGACGGCGACGCTGGCGCTCGCCTTCAACCTGACCGCCGTCGGATTGCTGACGCCCGCCAATGCCGTGCCGGGCGCCGTGGGCCTCGCCATGGCCTTTGCCGGCATGTTCATCGGCCAATCGGTGCGGGCGCGGATGCCGGCGGAAGGGTTTCGCCGCTGGTTCCTGATCGCGATGATCCTGCTCGGGCTCTATCTCGCCGGAAGCGCGCTGTTCAAGGAATTCGCCTGAGGGACGTTACCGCGTCTCCAGCATGGCGACCCGGATGCCGAGATAGATGAAAAGGCCGCCAAGCGCGCGATTGACCCAGGCGATCGCGCCCTCGGATCGACGCAGCCGGTGAGCGGCCTTTGCCGCGAACGCCGCCAGCACCAGGCACCACAGCGTCCCCGTGAAGATGAAGATCAGGCCGAGTGTCAGGAAGGCGAGCGGCTTGTGCGGTGCGTCGGCTGCGACGAATTGCGGCAGGAAGGCGAGAAAGAACAACGCGACCTTGGGATTGAGCGCGTTGGTGAGGACGCCCTGGAGGAAGACCCGCCGCAGCGGGCTCCGCACCGGTTCCTCCATCGCCGACGCCAGCACCGGGCGCGACCACAGCATTTGAAGCCCGGTCACCACCAGATAGGCCGCGCCGACGAGCTTCAGGATCGAGAAGGCGGTCGAGGAGGCCATCAGCAGGGCCGAAAGCCCGATCGCCGCGCCCGCGACATGGACAAAGCAGCCGCAGCTGATGCCCAGAGCGGCAGCGGCGCCGCCGCGCCACCCCATCTGCATGCTGCGGCCGATCACATAGACCGAATCCGGCCCTGGCGTGATGTTGAGCAGCACGCCCGACAGGATGAAGAGCCCGATTTCATGAATGCCCAGCATGCAAGGTGCCTCCGCCACCCGGCCGGGCGGCCCTGGTTCCGCTTAGTCGGTTCGACCGTTCCCGTCCACCGCCGGGATTGCGCAGGATTTATCTCGAATTTGCAAATCTGATCATGCTTCCGCTCTGCCTCATCTGCTCTATAAAGGCAGGGTTCTTGGAATGCGGGAATCGAGGCGACTGCCACGCCGTGGTCGGTCCCCTGTCCCTTGGAGCTTCGCGGATATGGAAAGACGTCTGGCCGCCATCGTCTGCGCCGATGTCGCCGGCTATTCGCGCATGATGGGCAGCGACGAGGCCGGCACCCATGCCGCCTTCAAAGCCCATCGCGCAGCGATCCATCCCATCATCCTCAATCACGGCGGCCGCGTGGTGAAGAACACCGGCGATGGCTTTCTGCTCGAGTTCCCTTCGATCGTCGGCGCCACCGAGGCCGCGATCGCGATGCAGACGCTGATGGCCGAACGCAACCACCATCTGCCCGCCGACCGCGCCATGCAGTTCCGGCTCGGCATCCACATGGGCGATGTCATCGCCGACGAGGACGAGGTCTTCGGTGACGACGTCAACATCGCCGTCCGCCTGGAATCAGTGGCGAGCCCCGGTGGTTTCGCGATTTCGGCCAAGGCCTATCGGGAGGCAAGCAAGCATCTCACGGCTCCGCTGACCGATGCCGGCAACCATCGCTTCAAGAACATCAAGGATGCGATCGGGGTCTGGACCTGGACGCCCGAGGGCGCGCCGGCGCTTGCTCCCGAGCTCCGCGAGGCCTCGGCGCTGTCGCAGCAGTACCGCACGGCAATCGTCGGTGTGCTGCCCTTCGCCAATCTCAGCGACAGCCAGGACGAGTATTTCTCGGACGGGCTCACGGAAGATCTCATCCACGCGCTGTCGCTGCAATCCTTCTATCGCGTGCTGAGCCGCAACTCGACCTTCGCCTTCAAGGGCACGAACACGAGCACCCGCCTGATCGCGCGCGAGATCGACGCCACCTATCTGATCCAGGGTTCGGTGCGGCGCGCCGGAGCCAAGATCCGCGTCACCGCCGAGCTGATCGCGCCGGAAACAGGGGAGCAGCTCTGGACCGGCCGCTACGACCGCGACATCGGCGACCTCTTCGCGATGCAGGACGAGATCACGACCAATTTGTCCGCCGCCATCGCCACGGAGATCGTCCGTGCCGAGGCCTCGGCGCCGGCGCGGCTCTCGACCGACGTGACCGCCTGGGACCGTTTCCTCAAGGGCCTGTCGCATTACTACCGGCACACCAAGGAGGATCTGGCCGTCGCTGTCGACCTGTTCCGCGAGGCCATCAGACTCGATCCCAAACTGTCGATCGCGCACGCCTATCTCGGCACGATCCAGATCCAGAGCATTCAGTTCGGTTGGGTCAAGGGCACGCGCGAGATGTGGGCCGAGGCGATGAACCTCGCCGAAACCAGCGTCCGGCTCGACCCGCGATCTTCCTTCGCGTTCTCGATCCTGTCCTGGGCTCACGCGATGGAGGGACATTACGAGGCGGCGATGGACGCCGCCAAGCGCGCCGTCGCACTCAACCCCTATGACAATGGCGCGCGTGGCGTGCTCGGCATCTGTCATTTCGTCATTGGCGAGCACCGCGAGGCGATCGAGCTGTTCTCGATGGCCGCGCAACGCGACAACAGCGACCCGCGCTACCAATGGGCCGCACTGAATGCGTTCAGCCATTATCTGTTGCGCCAATATGACGCGACCCTGTCGTGGGCGCGCGAGCAGCTCTACATCAATCCGAACCACATGCAGGCGCTGGCGATCCGCGCCGCGGCGCTGGCGCAACTGGGCAGGAACGACGAGGCGAGCGAGGCCGCCGGCGTGCTCATGGGCAACTACCCGAACCTCAACGTCGATCGTCACTTGCGCAACTTTCATTGGAAGCGGCCCGAAGACATCGCGCACTATCGCGAGGGATTGCTGAAGGCCGGCGTGCCGCTCGGCAAGCTGACGCTGATTCAAAGCGACGTCAAACGCGCCGCCGAATCCTGAGAGACTGCCCGTCCCGCACCGGCTTTTATTGACAGGACAGTGAATTCAGCCACACTTCTTTGCACGCTGAAGTAGTATACCGTGCTGTCGTTTTGTTAGGACTTTCCACGCTTGATCGGCGCGCCTTCTTTTCACGATTCGCCGTTTTCAGGATTTGGGCCATGCATGACCCCGTATCGAAACCGCCCTTGGATCCCTCGATCCCGGTCTCGCCGAACAATCCCTGCCCGTTCCTGCGTGGCCTCGTCGGCGAGGGTTTCGTCGACGGCGGGACCGTCCCGCTCAACACGCTGTCGCAGACCATCGCGAATGCGAGCGGCGAGACGGGGCTGAAGAAGATCTCGGCCCGCATCCAGGTCCGCGGCGTTGCGCTCATCGCCAATGGCATCAGTCACATCCTGAAGAGCATCTGGTCGGGCGCGCAGCTCGACGCGCTGCGCGGCGGCCCGCTCGACAAGCGAGGTGCCGGCTCGCGCATCCTCGGCGTCGACGGCAAGGTCGACGAAGACGAGATCGCCCGGTTCGCGAGCTTCGGCCGAAGCTACACCGACCCGAACACCGGCGGCAGCGAGCCCGGCCTCAACGCCGCGGAAATCAAGAACTTCATGCGCGACAACCTCCAGCGCGCCGGCGCTGCCGCTCGCTGGTACTACCCGCTGCTGATGAAGTTCGAATGGCCGATCCTTCTGAAAATCATCGGCAAGGGCAAGCAGGGCGAGGAGCGCTATCTCAGCGTCGCCGACGTGCGCACGCTGTTCGAGCAGCGCAAATTTCCCGACCGTATCAATCAGCGGATATTGTCGCAGCCGTTGCTGTCGACGTGCCAGCTCCGTTTTCGCTGGGCGGGCGCGCTCTCGGCCCTCGTCATCGGCCTTGGCCTCGTCACCCTGGTCGCCGTCGCCGAATTCCCCAATCAGCTCCGCGCCGTGCTGCCGCAGAAGAGCGTGCTGGTGAATCTCCTGCCGCCGCCCCTGCCCGCGGTCCCCGAAACGAAGGCAGCCTACTGGCTCGAGCAAAACTGGTCACTGAAGGACCGGCACTGGTTTCACCATGCCAGCCAGGGCACCGCGACCTTCCCGGTGCCCTATGAGTGGTTCGTGGCACTGGAGCAGCCGCGGCTTCATCTGTTCTCGAAGCCGGGCATGATGAAGGACAGCGCCTATCTCGAGCGCTTCGGCTTCATCCCGAGCCCGCAGTCGATCCAGACCGACACGGCGACGCTACGCCGCTTCGGCTATGCCAACGTCTACGAGACGGCGCAGGTGCGGGACTGGTCGACGCGATGGACGCCCGCGGAGAACGTCGACGGCCTGCCGGTCGGCTTCGCGCGCATGACCGGCGTCGTCGATCCCGCGACGGGCCGCCGCGAACAGGACATGATCGGGCTGACCTGCGCGGCCTGCCATACCGGCCAAATCCACTATCAGGGCGTCGACGTCCGCTTCGACGGGGGCGCGGCGATGACCGACCTGAAGAAGCTCGAACTCGCGACCGGCCTGTCGATCGCCTACACGCTGTACGTGCCGTTCCGCTTCCAGCGCTTTGCCGATCGTGTGCTCGGCCCCGACGCCAGCCAGACGGATCGCGCCGCGCTCAAGCAGAAGCTCAGCGCGATCGGCAGCTTCCTGATCGACTGGGCCAAGAATTACGACAAGACCATCGAGGGCAAGAAGACCTGGGACAACAAAGACCAGAAGGACACCGAGGAAGGGTTCGGCCGCCTCGACGCCCTCAACCGCATCGGCAACCAGGTCTTTTCGCAGGACCTCGCGATGAGTGGCATCAAGGGATTCGAGAAGAATCTGCACGCCCAGGACGCTCCGGTCAGCTACCCCGCGATCTGGACCGTGCCGTGGTTCAAGTTCGCCCAGTACGACGCCTCGATCGAGCAGCCGCTGATCCGCAACGCCGGCGAAGCCCTCGGCGTGACGGCGCTGCTCAACCTGTCCGACGCCTATCCCGAGGACAGGCTATGGCGCTCCTCGGTGAACATCAGGACGCTCGGCTGGATCGAGGACATGCTGAGAGGTCCCGATCCGTTCAAGGCGGCCGACGGTCCCAAGTTCGGCGGCCTGCTCGCGCCGAAATGGCCCTCGCAGATCCTGGGGGACGCATGGAGACTGAAGCCCGATCGCGTCGAGCGCGGCCGCGCCATCTACGCCGAGATGTGCTCCGGATGCCATCTGCCGGCCATCGACAGCCCCGCCTTCTGGTCATCGAAGCATTGGGAGCCGAACGGCGACAGCAAGGTCTTGAACGCGGTGACGATACCCCTGGAGGAGATCAAGACGGATCCCGAACAATCGCTCGTTCTCAGCAAGAGGACCGTCGATGTGCCCGGCTTCCTGAAGGTGAACACGGCCGACCTGCAGAAATGGTGGCAATGCGAGATCCCGACCGCGAGCACTTCGCCCAACGAGATGGTCTATGCGCTCGGCCTCATGACGGTGGTCGATCTCGTCGCACGCAAATGGATGGACGACGAGAAGATCCCGGAGGCGGAACGGGCCCAAATATGGAATCTCGCGCGCAAGAACTGTCTCAATCCGGCGCCTGATCCGCGCTATCGCGCCCGGCCGCTGAACGGCATCTGGGCGACGGCGCCTTACCTGCACAATGGTTCGGTGCCTTCGCTGTATTGGCTCTTGAAGCCGGCGAGCGAGCGCCCGCAAAAGTTCTGCATGGGCCGGCGCGACTACGACCCCGACACCGTCGGTTTCGCAGTTGCTGCCAACGAACGTTGCAAGACGGGCGAAACGGAGTTCTCTGCGACAGGGTCTGACGGCAAGCCGATCCAGGGCAACAGCGTGCTCGGCCATTCCTTCGAGCGCAAGGACGGCGAGCCGAAACGGCCGGGCGTCATCGGCCGCATGTTCAAGGACGACGCCGAGCGCTACGATCTGATCGAGTATCTGAAGACGCTGTAGTGAACGTCACTTCGTCATTGCGAGCGCAGCGAAGCAATCCAGGATCTCTCCGCGGAGTCAGTCTGGATTGCTTCGTCGCAAGAGCTCCTCGCAATGACGGAGAGTGAGGCCCCTTCGCGAGTCCACCTCTCATCTCACTTGAACAGCGGCGTGCCCGGGACGAAGGCGTCGAAGGCGGCCCAGAACTGGGAGCGGTAGCGGTCCTGCTCCTGCAGGATCTCGTGCTTGGCGCCGGCGATCACGAGATGGGCCCCGGCGCGCAAGTGATAGGCGAACTCCTCGATCGCCGCGGTCGAGACCACGGTGTCGTTGGAGGCCGCCAGCATCAGGATCGGCTGGCGGATCTGGGAGGGGTAGTTCACGCGCCTGAAGGTGTGCATCGCGCGGAAGGCGGTATCGGCCCAGGCGACCGTCGGTGACGCCAGTCCGAGCGTCGGATCTTCCTCCAGGATCGCGGCATTGCGCGCATAGCGCACGGGATCGCTGGTCAGGGGATTGTTGATGAAGGGGTCGAGCCCGGTGAGGCGGTCGCTGCCGCCGGGAACGTAACGGCCGCCCTGCCCGAGCAGGCGCATCGTCTTGAGCAGCGCACGCACCGGGAACGAGGTGGTGCGTCCCGGCAGGTCGATCATTGGCGCCGACAGCACCATACGGTCGAACCAGCGCTTGCCGGCATGGGCCACCCGCAGCATCACCGTGCCGCCCATGGAGTGAGCGAGCGCGAAGAACGGCGGCGGGCAATCCGGCAGCACCACCTGCTGCACGAACGTCTCGACGTCGATCTCGAAATCGGCGAAATCGCGCACATAGCCCTTGCGTGGATCGCGCAGGCGGCGCGAGGAATGGCCCTGCCCGCGCCAGTCGATCATCGCCACCGCAAAGCCGCGGTCTCGCAGGTCGCGCACGGTCTCGAAATATTTCTCGATCTGCTCGCTGCGCCCGGTGAAGACGCAGACGGTGCCCTTGCGGCCCGCCGGCGGCGCCCACCGCGCGAAGCGCAGCTCGGCGCCATCCGGGGTCCTGATGGTGCCGCTGACGACGTTTTCGGGAACAGGATTGGACGGGATCGAGACCAGCGTCATAGGCGGGAAGTACTGCAAATCAAGGGGCTAAAGCGCCGAAAAGGCGCAAATGCCGCCCTCTTGAACGCCGTCTCGTTCCACCCATATCATTTTCGTGCAGGCCGCTACCAGTGTTTCGGAACCGGAACATCAGGCTGCACACAGACGAAAGCCCGGCCCGATTGGCGGGCGGGTTACCTAACAGTCGCTCAATGGAGGACTTGACCATGCGTAGCTACGATCTCACTCCCTTCTATCGTTCCACCGTCGGCTTCGACCGCCTCTTTAGCCTGCTCGACCAGGCCAGTTCGGACGGTAGCCCCGGCTATCCTCCCTACAACATCGAGCGCACCGGCGAGAACGCCTATCGCATCACCGTTGCGGTCTCGGGCTTCGCCAAGGATGAGCTCTCCATCGTCGCGAAGGAAAACACGCTGACGATCAAGGGCGAGAAAGTCGCCAACGAGAACTCGAAGTCCGAAGTGCTCTATCGCGGCATCGCCGCGCGCGCCTTCGAGCGCGCCTTCCAGCTTGCCGACTTCGTGCAGGTGAAGGACGCTTCGCTCGAGAACGGGCTGCTTCACGTCGACCTCGTACGCGAGATTCCCGAGGCCAAGAAGCCGCGCCAGATCGCGATCAACGCCGGCGCCAAGGCGCAGGTGATCGAGAACTCGGCAGCGCAAGCCGCCTAAGCAGCACGAGACTTCCGAGCTGCGAAAGCGCCCCGGTGCCCCGGGGCGCTTTTTCGTTGTGCACTGCATCACGGAGCGGTGAAGACGAGTAACGCCGCCGTCGCTCCCTCCGTCCTTTGGGCATCGAACCCAACAAGATGGAGAACGATGATGTCACCCTGGCGCAGCCTGTTCGTTGCCGCGAGCCTTTTGGCGGCTTCCCTTAGCCTCGCTCATGCGCAGACAGCTCAGATGGCAAAGGCGAAGAACGTCGTGCTGGTGCACGGCGCCTGGGCCGACGGTTCGAGTTGGTCAGAGGTGATCCCGATCCTCCAGGCCGCGGGCCTGCACGTGACGGCCGTGCAGAATCCGCTGTCGTCGCTTGCGGACTCCGTCGAGGAGACCAAGCGTGCGCTGGCCGAGCAGGACGGGCCGACCGTGCTGGTCGCGCATTCCTGGGGCGGCACCGTGATCAGCCAGGTCGGGAACGATCCGAAGGTGACCGGGCTCGTCTACGTCGCCGCCCGCGCGCCGGATGCAAACGAGGATTTCGTCGCACTGTCGAAGCAGTTTCCGATCGGGCCTGTGCGTGCCGGCATCGTCGAGCGCGACGGCTATACAAAACTCTCGGAAGAGGCTTTCCTGAAGTATTTCGCCAATGGCGTGAAGCCTGAGCAGGCAAAGGAGCTCTACGCGGTGCAATGGCCGACCGCGGCCTCGATCTTCGCCGGCCGCACCACGGAAGCGGCATGGCACAGCAAGCCGAGCTGGTATGCGGTGTCGAAGAACGACTACACCATCAACCCCGATTTCGAGCGCTTCCTCGCCAAGCGCATGAATGCCACCACGATCGAGCTCGATGCCGGCCACCTCTCGCTGGTGTCGCATCCGAAGGAGGTGGCTCACCTGATCCTGGAAGCAGCGGGCTACGGCCGAAGCTGAGGCACCGTCACGGCGATGCAAAAGCGTCCGAGATTTTCGGGCGCTTTTGCATTGCTCATGCCCCTCCACAATGTCGTGGGGCTAGCGCCTGCCTTCACGTCAAAGCTAATCCAGCCCCTGCGCGGCCGGCATCTCCTGCGTTGGCAGGATGGTCGGGGCAGGCTTGGCCTGGCTGACGGTTGGCACGGCTGCATCGGCGGGCTTGGCCTGCACGGCGGCCGCTTGCTGCGAAGGCTCGGCCCGCGGTGATTGGGCCTGCTGCGCCACGGGCTGGGCCGGCTTCGCCGCAGCGACCGGCGTCTCGGCGCGACGCGGAGCGGCCTTGGGAAGCGGCACGGCGCGGCTTGCCACATGCGGGATCGAGGCCGGCGGGCGCGGCGGGCCGTTGCGGATCGCCGTCGGCAGTGGCAGCGCGCTTTGCGGGCCGTAGGGCGCGACCGCGCGCTCGTCATAGCTGGGCGCCATGCCATAAGCGTCGGCGGCCGGCATGAAGCGGATGATGCGTCCGTCGCGGGCGTCGATCACCAGCCGGCCATCGTCGCCGCGGTGATCGATCACCGCGATGGTGTAGACACTGCCGCGCAGGCGCGGGATGCCCAGCGGCGAGAAGCCGTTTTCGCGCAGCACCGCATAGACCTCGGTGGCCGGCAAAAGCGCCGGGGCCGGGCCGCGCTCCTCGTAGCCATAGCCATAACCGTAACGCTGCGGGGGCGGCGCGACCTCCGGCGGCGCATAGGGGCCGTCGAAATCCGACACCGCGATCACAGCCCCGCTCGCGATACCGCTCGCGGGAACCTGCGCATGGCCCGCGCTTGCGGCCAGTGCCAGCGCAGCGGCGGCCACACATCTTGTGAAAAACTTCATGGTCGAGACGCTCCTGTCAGGCCCCCCGATGGCCGCCCATCTTTCGCTGCTCGCGGCGTGGCGCGCCTTCCCAAGGGGTTGATCCGAAGCTTCATTGGGGATTTCGGCGCGCGCGGGGCCGGATCGGGGCGCGTTTGCTTCAAAACCGGGGCCGCGCAACTTTCGGAAAGCGATTGATTGACATATCGGGAATCGGGACTTCCGCACGCTTGTGTGCTAGACAAAAATTTGGCAAGGTGATGGTTAGGACAGGAAAGCTGTCTCAATTTTGCTTGCGGTTCCGGCACAGGGATTGCAACGAGAACCGGTGCTCTCGAGCGCCGGCAAGGTACCAGGCAAAGCCGTTCTCGGGGACGAAGAACGCCTAGGCCTGAATTTAAGAAAATGCGGCTCGCTAACGGACGAGCGGTGACCCAGAGGCGGGTGCCGCGGAACGCCCAAGGTGCGCCGAAGATGGCGGTGAGGCAGCTTGCCGCATGGAGAGGACGGAACAATGAACGGGTCGCAATTCGAGCGCGCAAACATCGTGGCAGAAGAACTGTCGGCGACGGTCGCCTCGAAAACGACCGATCCGATTCAGGAGCACAATTCGCGCCCCAAAGCCGAGGGTCTGTACGATCCGAGCCTGGAGAAGGACAGCTGCGGCGTCGGCTTCATCGCCAACATCAAGGGCAAGAAGTCGCACGAGATCGTCTCGGACGCGCTGAGCATCCTCTGCAATCTCGAGCATCGCGGCGCCGTCGGTGCCGATCCGCGCGCCGGTGACGGCGCCGGGATCCTGGTGCAGATCCCGCACGCCTTCTTCAGCCGCAAGGCGAAGGAGCTCGGCTTTGCGCTGCCCAACCCGGGCGAATATGCCATTGGCGCGCTGTTCATGCCGCGCGACACCGCCTGGCGCAACGTCATCAAGAGCATCATCGCCGACCAGATCAAGGAGGAGGGCCTGACCCTGCTCGGCTGGCGCGACGTGCCGACCGACAATTCCTCGCTCGGCGTCACCGTGAAGCCGACCGAGCCCGCCTGCATGCAGGTGTTCATCGGCCGCAACGGCACCGCCAAGACCGAGGACGAGTTCGAGCGCCGGCTCTACATCCTGCGCAAGTCGATCTCTCAGGCGATCTACCAGCGCCGCGACCGTGGCCTTGCCGGCTATTACCCCTGCTCGATGTCCTGCCGCACCGTGATCTACAAGGGCATGTTCCTCGCCGATCAGCTCGGCAAGTACTATCCCGATCTGCACGAGAAGGATTTCGAGAGCGCTCTGGCGCTCGTTCACCAGCGCTTCTCGACCAACACCTTCCCGGCCTGGTCGCTGGCGCATCCCTACCGCATGATCGCACATAACGGCGAGATCAACACGCTGCGCGGCAACGTCAACTGGATGGCGGCGCGGCAGGCCTCGGTCAGCTCCGAGCTCTACGGCAAGGACATCAACCGGCTCTGGCCCATCTCCTATGAAGGCCAGTCGGACACCGCCTGCTTCGACAACGCGCTCGAATTCCTGGTGCAGGGCGGCTACTCGCTGCCGCATGCCGTGATGATGATGATTCCGGAGGCCTGGGCGGGCAATCCCTTGATGGATGAGAAGCGCCGCGCCTTCTACGAATATCACGCCGCGCTGATGGAGCCGTGGGACGGCCCCGCCGCGATCGCCTTCACCGACGGCCGCCAGATCGGCGCCACGCTCGACCGCAACGGCCTGCGGCCGGCGCGCTACCTCGTGACCAAGGACGACCGCATCGTGATGGCGTCCGAAATGGGCGTGCTGACGATCCCCGAGGACCAGATCATCACCAAGTGGCGCTTGCAGCCCGGCAAGATGCTGCTGGTCGATCTCGAGCAGGGCCGCCTGATCCCGGACGACGAGATCAAGGCCGAACTCGCCAGGAGCCATCCCTACAAGGAGTGGCTGGAGCGGACCCAGATCGTGCTGGAGGAGCTACCGAAGGTTGCGACCACCGGCGTGCGCTCGAACCTGTCGTTGCTCGATCGCCAGCAGGCGTTCGGCTACAGCCAGGAAGACATCACCATCCTGATGACGCCGATGGCGGCCACCGGCGAGGAAGCCGCGGGCTCGATGGGCAACGACACGCCGATCTCGGCGCTGTCGGACAGGGCCAAGCCGCTGTTCACCTACTTCAAGCAGAACTTCGCGCAGGTCACCAACCCGCCGATCGACCCGATCCGCGAAGAGCTGGTGATGAGCCTCGTCTCCATCATCGGGCCGCGGCCGAACCTGTTCGACCTGCAGGGCATGGCCACGACCAAGCGCCTCGAAGTGCGCCAGCCGATCCTGACCGACGCGGATCTGGAAAAGATCCGCTCGATCTCCGAGGTGGCGGAATCGCACTTCAAGTCGCGCACGCTCGACACCACCTTCCACGCCGGGCTCGGCGCCGCGGGCATGGACCAGGTGCTGGACGAGCTCTGCGCGCGCGCGGAAAGCGCGGTGCGCGAGGGTGTCAACATCATCATCCTGTCCGACCGCATGGTCGGTACCGACCGCGTGCCGATCCCCTCGCTGCTGGCCTGCGCCGCGGTGCATCACCATTTGATCCGCACCGGCCTGCGCACATCGGTCGGCCTCGTCGTCGAATCCGGCGAGCCGCGCGAGGTGCACCACTTCGCCTGCCTCGCCGGCTACGGCGCCGAAGCGATCAATCCCTACCTCGCGTTCGAAACCATCATCGCGATGAAGGACCGCCTGCCCGGCTCGCTCGACGACTACGAGATCGTCAAGCGCTACATCAAGTCGATCGGCAAGGGCCTGCTCAAGGTGATGTCCAAGATGGGCATCTCGACCTACCAGTCCTATTGCGGCGCGCAGATCTTCGACGCGGTCGGCCTCAAGGCGGACTTCGTCGCGAAGTTCTTCGCGGGCACACACACCCGCGTCGAGGGCGTCGGTCTGGCCGAGATCGCGGAAGAGGCCGTGCGCCGCCATGCCGACGCGTTCGGCGAGGCACTCGTCTACAAGAGCGCCCTCGATGTCGGCGGCGAGTATGCCTATCGCAGCCGTGGCGAGGATCATGCCTGGACCGCCGAATCGGTGTCGCTGCTCCAGCACGCCGCGCGCGGCAATTCGCAGGAGCGCTACCGCGCCTTCGCAAAAATCCTCAACGAGCAGTCCGAGCGGCTGCTGACGCTGCGCGGCCTGTTCCGGATCAAGAACGCGGAGGAAGAGAAGCGCAAGCCGGTGCCGCTCGACCAGGTCGAGCCGGCCAAGGACATCGTCAAGCGTTTCGCGACAGGTGCGATGAGCTTCGGCTCGATCTCGCGCGAGGCGCACACCACGCTCGCGATCGCCATGAACCGGATCGGCGGCAAGTCGAACACCGGCGAAGGCGGCGAGGAAGCCGACCGCTTCAAGCCGATGCCGAACGGCGATTCCATGCGCTCGGCGATCAAGCAGGTCGCCTCCGGCCGCTTCGGCGTCACCACGGAGTATCTCGTAAACTCCGACATGATGCAGATCAAGATGGCGCAGGGCGCCAAGCCCGGCGAAGGCGGCCAGCTGCCCGGCCACAAGGTTGACGCGACCATCGCAAGGGTCCGGCACTCGACGCCGGGCGTCGGCCTGATCTCGCCGCCGCCGCACCACGACATCTACTCGATCGAGGACCTGGCGCAGCTGATCTACGACCTCAAGAACGTCAACCCGACGGGCGATGTCTCGGTCAAGCTCGTCTCCGAGATCGGCGTCGGCACCGTGGCCGCGGGCGTCGCCAAGGCGCGCGCCGACCATGTCACCATCGCGGGCTTCGAAGGCGGCACCGGCGCTTCGCCGCTGACCTCGATCAAGCATGCCGGCTCGCCCTGGGAGATCGGCCTCGCCGAAACCCACCAGACCTTGGTGCGCGAGCGGCTGCGCAGCCGCATCGTGGTCCAGGTCGACGGCGGCTTCCGCACCGGACGCGACGTCGTCATCGGCGCGCTGCTTGGCGCCGATGAATTCGGCTTCGCCACGGCGCCCTTGATCGCGGCCGGCTGCATCATGATGCGCAAGTGCCACCTCAACACCTGCCCGGTCGGCGTCGCCACCCAGGACCCCGTCCTGCGCAAGCGCTTCACCGGCCAGCCCGAACACGTGATCAACTACTTCTTCTTCGTCGCGGAGGAAGTCCGCGAGATCATGGCCTCGCTCGGCTTCCGCACCTTCAACGAGATGGTCGGCCAGGTGCAGCTGCTCGACCAGACCAGGCTCGTTGCGCACTGGAAGGCCAAGGGCCTCGACTTCTCCAAGCTGTTCGTCAGGCAGAAGGAAGAGAAGGGCCAGAAGATCTATCACTCCGAGCGCCAGAACCACCATCTCGAAGCGGTGCTCGACCGCACGCTGATCGAGCGGGCGCAGCCCGCGCTCGACCGGGGCGCGCCGGTGAAGATCGAGGCTACGATCAACAGCACCAACCGTTCGGCGGGTGCGATGCTGTCGGGCGCGGTCGCCAAGATCTACGGCCATGCCGGCCTGCCGCACGACACCATCCATGTCAGCCTCAAGGGCACCGCCGGACAGGCCTTCGGCGCGTGGCTCGCCCACGGCGTCACCTTCGAACTCGAGGGCGAAGGCAACGACTATGTCGGCAAGGGCCTCTCGGGCGGCAGGATCATCGTCAAGCCGCCGAGGAACTCCGCGATCGTGCCGGAAGAGAGCATCATCGTCGGCAACACCGTGATGTACGGCGCGATCGAGGGCGAGTGCTACTTCCGCGGCATCGCCGGCGAGCGTTTTGCCGTGCGTAATTCGGGCGCCGTCGCGGTGGTCGAAGGCGCGGGCGACCATTGCTGCGAATACATGACCGGCGGCATCGTGGTCGTGCTCGGCAAGACCGGGCGCAACTTCGCGGCCGGCATGTCCGGCGGCATCGCCTATGTGCTGGACGAGACCGGCGATTTCGACCGGCTGTGCAACATGGCGATGGTCGAGCTCGAACCGGTGCTGTCGGAAGAGCTGATCAATGCCGACGCCTACCACCATTCCGGTGACCTCGAGGCACACGGCCGGGTCGACGTGTTCAAGAATCTACTCGCCTCCGACGTCGAGCGCCTGCACGTGCTGATCTCGCGCCATGCCAAGGCGACCGGCTCCAAGCGTGCCGCCGACATCCTTGCCAATTGGAAGGAATGGCTGCCCAAGTTCCGCAAGGTGATGCCGGTCGAGTACCGGCGCGCGCTGCGCGAGATGGCCGCCAACGCGGACGCCGAGCCGAAAATCGCGATCGGGGCGTAAGGCATTACACCTCGTCATTGCGAGCGAAGCGAAGCAATCCAGAATCTCTCCGCGGAAAAAGACTGGATTGCTTCGTCGCTTCGCTCCTCGCAATGACGGTGAGAAAACAACGAGACGAATTTAAGCGGCAGGGACTTCGGGTTTAATGGGCAAGATCACGGGATTTCTGGAAATCGAACGGCACGACCGCAAGTACGCTCCGGTCGCCGAACGCGTGAAGCATTACAAGGAATTCGTCGTACCCCTGTCCGACAAGGAGGTGCGCGACCAGGCCGCGCGCTGCATGAACTGCGGCATTCCCTATTGCCACGGCACCGGCTCGGTGACGCCCGGCACGCCCGGCTGCCCGGTCAACAACCAGATCCCGGACTGGAACGACCTCGTCTATCAGGGCAATTGGGAAGAGGCCTCGCGCAACCTGCACTCGACCAACAATTTCCCGGAGTTCACCGGCCGGATCTGCCCCGCGCCGTGCGAGGCTTCCTGCACGCTCAACATCGACGACAACCCCGTCACCATCAAGACCATCGAATGCGCGATCGTCGACCGCGCCTGGGACAATGGCTGGCTGAAGCCGGAAGTGGCGACCGTGAAGACCGGCAAGAAGGTCGCCGTGATCGGCTCGGGCCCGGCCGGCATGGCCTGCGCGCAGCAGCTCGCGCGCGCCGGTCACGACGTCCACGTCTACGAGAAGTACGCAAAGGCTGGCGGCCTGCTGCGCTACGGCATCCCTGACTTCAAGATGGAGAAGGGCGTCATCGACCGCCGTGTGGCGCAGATGGAAGCCGAAGGCGTCACCTTCCACTACAACAGCCATGTCGGCGCAGACGGCAATGTCGATCCGCGCGAGATGCTGAACGAGTACGACGCGGTGGCGCTGACCGGCGGCGCCGAAGCCCCGCGCGACCTGCCGATCCCCGGCCGCGAGCTATCAGGCATCCACTACGCCATGGACTTCCTGCCGCAGCAGAACCGCCGCGTCTCCGAGGAGCCGCTCGGCGGCGTCCGGGAGATCCTGGCCGGCGGCAAGCATGTCGTCGTCATCGGCGGCGGCGACACCGGTTCGGACTGCATCGGCACCTCGCTGCGCCAGGGCGCGCTTTCGGTGACCCAGCTCGAGATCATGCCCGCCCCGCCCGAGCGCGAGAACAAGGGCCTGACCTGGCCGAACTGGCCGCTGAAAATGCGGACCTCGTCGAGCCAGGCCGAAGGCGCGATCCGTGAATACGCCGTGCTGACGCAGAATTTCTCGGGCGAGAACGGCAAGGTCAAGAAGCTGCACTGTGTGCGCGTCGACGACAAGTTCAAGCCGATGGCCGGCACCGAATTCGAGCTCGACGCCGACCTCGTCCTGCTCGCAATGGGCTTCGTCCATCCCGTGCACGAAGGTCTGCTCAAGCAGCTCGCGGTCGAGCTCGACCCCCGCGGCAACGTCAAGGCCAACACGCTCGACTACCAGACCTCGCGCCCGAACGTGTTCACCGCCGGCGACATGCGCCGCGGCCAGTCGCTGGTGGTGTGGGCGATCCGCGAGGGCCGGCTGTGCGCGCGCTCGATCGACACGTTCCTGATGGGGAAGACGGACCTGCCGCGGTAATTGAGCCAGTCATTCCGGGGCGCGCGAAGCGCGAGCCCGGAATCCATTTATCAACATACACCGACGCCCGATGGATTCCGGGTTCGCGCCAAGTAGCGCGCCCCTGAATGACAATCGGAGAGAGCCGCGCCTTCGGCTTCGTCTCATGAGACGCGAAAGCAAGCGCTCTCAATTCTGCAGCCTCACCCCGACCATCATCACCGTTCCCTGCGAGCTCGAGCCCGGCTGGTTCGAATCCAGGATGTCGTGGCGCAGGGTGCCCTTGATCCAGATGTTGCGATTGAGCTTGTAGATCAGGTTGCTCTCGAACGAGTAGGTCTTGTCGTTGCGATTCTGGCCCTGGTAATCGTAGGTGCCGTAGGTGAACTTGCCGACCGCCGTGAGCCAGCGGCGGAAGTCGTGGTCGACTTCGGCGGCGTAGGTGCGCACCAGGACGCCGGAGGAGCCGGGGATCGTGGTCTCCGCGATCTGCGTGTCGGTGAAGAATTTCACCGTGGTGAGGCCGCTCGCATTCCAGATCAGGGAGCCCGTGGTGAGGAAGCCCGCGAGCTGGCTGAGGCGCGGATCGGTATAATTGCGCGCGGAATAGCCGACCGAGATCTCGCCGATGAGGATGCGCGAGAATTCGAAGGAGGAGCCGACCTTGGCGTAGCCACCGTTGGAATCGCGGAAATAGCCGTTGCGGTCGGCGGCCTGGTCGTGAACGCGGGTGTCGCCCTGGATCTCGACGAAGGGTTTCAGGCCCGGCTTGAGATCATAGGAGAAGCGGCCGATGCCGCCATACTGGTTGAAGTCGCGGTCGGTGTTGGGAAACGTCGAACCATCCGTGAGTTTTGAATCGGTATACTGAGTGCGATCGATGGTGGCGCCGGCGGCGACCTGGAAGCGATTGAAGGTCTGGTCGAATCCGATCGTCGTGCCATAGGTGGCATAGACCGGATATCTCTGCAGGCCGGCCTGCACGTTCGGGCTGCCGGGATTGTCGGTGGCGAGCCGCAGGCGCATCTGCGAGAGGAGCTTGAAATCGCGGGTGACGTCGAGCCGACCATCGACGTGGCCGATGAAATTGGGGCGGTTGGCTTCGACCGGGGACGGCGAAGCGAAACCGTCGATCGTCGCCGGCATGTTGTTGGTGTAGCCCGAAAACGAGCCGCGCAGATCGGCGACCAGCGCATGGCGCTCCCAATCGGACACCACGAGGAGATCGGGCGCGATCACATAGGCCGGCGAACCGACAGGCCTGTTGAGGCGGGTCGGATTGGTGTCGTAGCCGGCGGAGAGCTCGAGCCCACCTTTGATCAGGAAGCTGCCGGCATAATCGCCGACGGCTCCGAAAGGATCCTCATCGGCCCTCAGGCGGCGACGCAGCGGCTGGCCGGGCACGATGCCCGCCATCGCCGCCGGCACTGGCGCCTTGTTCGCGGACGCGGATGGCGGCGGCGCAATCCGCGGCAGGCCGAGCGTCGTGACCGGCGGTGTTGCGGACGGCACCGGTGAGCCGGGACCGGCAGGACGCTTCGGCTTCGGCTGGCCGGGATAGAGCTTTGGCTGCTGCCGCTTGCGGTTGAGCGAATCGTAGCCTGAGCTGCTCGCTCCGGTGGCGGCGGGCAGGCCGTAGGTCGGGACCTGACCGATGCGCGAGGTCGCCGGCTTCTCGCGGGCCTTGCGCGGATCGGCATTGGGATCGGGCAACGCCGGCAATGAATCCGACGGCGCCTGCGGCACGCCCGCCGTGCGGCGCGTCGGCAGCATGTCGGGCGAAGCAAAACCGCCGCGGTTGGGATTGAACAGGTCGGGCGTGAGGCTCTGGGCGGCCACGGGGCCGCTTCCGAGGGTCGTCAGCGCCAGGCACGGCAAAGCGGCGCGCAGGAAACGCCTGCGCTTGCTCCGGCCCCTGCCTGGAGACGACCCCACGATTGAATAACTCCAACGAAATCAAACACTTCATGACGGACTCCGACCGGCTGGCGGGAACCATCGTTAATGGAGTTAAAACAATTATGGTTAATGACCGGTTGAGGGGGTTGGGGCGCGCGTCGCCTCACCGGTCGGGGCGTGCTAAGCAGGCGCCAACGGGCGAACGCCTCTCCTCCCTGGACCAGAACATGCCGAGTTCGAAACCGCTGATGACCGCAGCATCCGGCCCCACTCCCGATAGCGTCGAATCCGCGCTCCGCACGCTGGAGACGGAGAGCGGCGGCATCAATGCGCTCGCAGCCGCCCTGCGCGGCCCGCTGGGCGAAACCTTCGCGAGGGCGGTCGAACTGATCCGGCACGCCAAGGGCCGCGTCATCGTCACCGGCCTCGGCAAATCCGGCCACATGGGGCGCAAGATCGCCGCGACGCTCGCCTCGACCGGCACGCCCGCCTTCTTCGTGCACGCCGCTGAAGCCGGCCATGGCGATCTCGGCATGATCACGCCCGACGACGTCATCATGGCGCTGTCCTGGTCCGGCGAGCAGCCGGAGATGAAGAACCTCGTGAACTATTCGGCGCGGTTCGCCATCCCCATGATCGCGGTGACGTCGAACGCGGCCTCCTCGCTCGGCCAGGCCGCCGACCTCGTCATCGAGCTGCCGAAGGCGCGCGAGGCCTGCCCGCACAATCTGGCGCCGACCACCTCGACCTTGATGCAGGCCGCGATCGGTGACGCAATCGCGATCGCGCTGCTGGAGGGGCGCGGCTTCACTGCGCTGGAGTTCGCGCATTTCCACCCCGGCGGCAAGCTGGGCGCGATGCTGAAATTCGTCCGCGACTACATGCGCACAGGCGCGGAGATTCCGCTCAAGCCCGAAGGCACCAAGATGTCGGAGGCGGTGGTCGAGATGTCGGCCAAGGGGCTCGGCTGCGTCTGCATCGTCAACGAAGCGGGCGAGGCCGTCGGCATCATCACCGATGGCGATCTGCGCCGCCACATGCGGCCCGACCTGCTGACGGTGACAGTCGATGAGATCATGACGAAGCAGCCCAAGTCCGTGCCGCCCTCGATGCTCGCGACCGAAATGATCGAGGTGCTGAACACCCGCAAGATCACGACGCTGCTGGTGACGGAGGCGGGCAAGGTGGTCGGCATCGTGCATCTGCACGATCTGCTGCGCGCGGGCGTGGCGTAGCTTCAAGCACAGTCATTCCGGGGCGATGCGAAGCATCGAACCCGGAATCTCGAGATTCCGGGTTCACGCTTCGCGTGCCCCGGAATGACAGCGAGGGCTAGGCCGGAAACCGCGCCGCCTTCTCCTCCAGCGGCAAGCGCAGCCCGTTCGCCAGATACGACACCGTGCGGTAGAATCCGCAGAGCAGCATGATCTCGAGGATCTGCGCCTCGTCGTAATGTGCGGAGAGCGTGGCAAACTCGGCGTCGTCGAGCGTCGCGCGGTGATGCAGCGCGTCTACCGCCGCGATCAGCGCCTGTTCGGCGGGTGACCAGCAGGTTGAAGTGGCATCGCCCTGCACGGTGGCGCGGATCTCTTCCTCGCTGAGCCGCGCAGGCCCGGCGAAGACAGCGACATGCACGCCCCATTCATACTCGCATTTGTTCAGCGCACAGGTGCGGTCGATGACGATCTCGCGCTGGCGCAGCGAGAGCGGGCCGGGATCGAGCAGGCCGCCGGCACGAAACTTGTCCCAGGCGCGGCTATGGCCCGCCATCACCCGGAACAGCACCAGCGGCGGCGCACCGCGCATGATGCGGTCGAACTGGGCCTTGATCTCCGGGGGATAAGGTGGCGTGAGCGGGGCGATGCGCGGTGCGGCTTCGGACATAGGCCGGCTCCTGTGCTACATTTACAGTAGCAATACGCTACATTATTTGTAGCACGACGCAAGAGGCGACGATGGAGAAACAGGCTGGCCCGAAGACACGCAACGTGCGCGGCTCGCGCGCCGGTCGACCGATCATGGCGTTGCTCGACCTGCTCGGCCGGCGCTGGAGCCTGCGCATATTATGGGAGTTGCGCGAACAGCCCCTCACCTCGCGCGCGTTGCGCAGCGCCTGCGACGAGGCCTCGCCGACGGTGCTGCAGGCGCGACTGACCGAACTGCGCGAGGCGGGCTTCGTGGAGCTGGGTGACGGCGGAGGCTATGGGCTGACGGCCTTGGGGCGGGAATTGTGCGAAACGTTCATGCCGCTGCACCGGTTTGCGGAGAGGTGGAAGAGGTAGCGCTTCTCTTACCCTCCCCCGGAGCGGGAGGGTGAGAGCGATTACGCCGCGGCGACCGTCAGGTTCGCGCCGTCGACCTGCACCACCTTCACCCGCGTTCCCGCGGGCGTATCCGGGCCTGCAACCCGCCACACCGTGTCGCCGATGCGCACGGTGCCTGAGCCGCCGATGATCGGCTTCTCGAGCGTGAACTCGCGCCCCAGCAGCGCCTCGCTGCGCTTGTTGAGGAAGGGGCTGCCGCTCGCATCCGGCTTCGGCCGGGCAAGGCGGCGCCACACCGGCACGGCGGCAGCGGCGAAGATCGCGAACATGACGAGCTGGATCTGCCAGGATATGACGACCGTGAACGATATCAGCCCGACCAGCAGCGCAGCCAGCCCGAGCCAGAACAGGAAGATGCCCGGCGCCAGCACCTCCAGCGCCATCAGGACGAAGCCGAAGATCAGCCAGTTCCAGGTGCCGAGCGATACGAACATGTCGGTCATGATACGACCTCTCTCACTATCCCTGCCGTGGCGGCACCGCCGGCGGCGTGCTGCCGGTCGGCGGCAATGAGCCAGGGCGGCGCGCAGCCGCTGCAGAGGCCGCGCCTTCGCCGAATGTGGCCTTGGCGATCTCTCCGATGCCGGCGAGCGAGCCCAGCATGCTCATCGCTTCGACCGGAAGCATGATGACCTTCTGGTTCGGCGAGTCCGCCAGCTGCCCGAACGCCTTGATATACTTGTCGGCGATGAAATAGTTCAATGCGGCGACGTCGCCCTTGGAAATCGCTTCGCTCACCATCTGGGTGGCCTTCGCCTCGGCTTCCGCCGAACGCTCGCGCGCCTCGGCGTCGCGGAACGCCGCTTCCTTGCGGCCTTCCGCCTGGAGGATCTGGCCCTGCTTGGCGCCCTCGGCGCGCAGGATCTCGGACTGGCGCTGGCCTTCGGCGGCGAGGATGTCGGCGCGCTTGACGCGCTCGGCCTTCATTTGCCGGCCCATGGCCTCGACCAGATCGGCAGGCGGCACGATGTCCTTGATCTCTATGCGGTTGACCTTGATGCCCCAGGGCGAGACCGCGGCGTCGACGACGCGGAGCAGGCGCTCGTTGATCTCGTCGCGATGCGACAGCACCTGGTCGAGATCCATCGAGCCCATCACCGAGCGGATGTTGGTCATGGTGAGGACCGTGATCCCCTGGTTGAGATTGGCGACCTCGTAGCTCGCCTTTGCGGCATCGAACACCTGGTAGAAAGCGACGCCGTCCACCGTCACGGTGGCGTTGTCCTTGGTGATGACCTCCTGCTCGGGAATGTCGATCACCTGCTCCATCATATTGATCTTGCGCCCGACGCGGTCGAAATAGGGCACGATCAGATTGAGGCCGGGGCTGAGCGTCTGGGTGTATTTGCCGAACCGTTCGATGGTCCAGTCATAACCCTGCGGCACCGTCTTCACGCCGGCCACCAGCGTGACGATGACGAGCAACACCAGAACAATCGCGAAAATGTCGAAACCGCTCATATTTCCTCCAAGGCAGGAAAATCCTTTTCCCGCGCCGTCATTGGTCGGGTTCGCAACCCTAGCGGTTCAGCGGCCGCAGTTCACGTCGGTATGCTGCCGCGAGTGCGGCGCGCGAACGTCCCGGACGCGCCCGAAGTTCGCGGCGGAGCGTGGAGGCACCCGTCAGATCCAGCCCTGAAGCTCGCGCAGCACCAGGGTACGGATCACGTCCATGCCTGGGACGCTGTCGTTGAGGCAGGGGATCGCGGAAAACTGGTCGCCGCCATTGTGCACGAAGATCTCGGCATTCTCCTGCGCGATCTCCTCCAGTGTCTCCAGACAATCGGCGGAAAAGCCCGGCGTCACCACCGCGATGCGGCGCACACCCTCTTTCGCAAGCCGCTCCATCGTCTTGTCTGTGTAGGGCTGGAGCCACTCTTCATTGCCGAAACGGGACTGAAACGTCAGCAGCAGCTTGGTCTCGTCCATGCCAAGGCGGCGGCGCAGCGCCTCGGTGGTTGCGACGCAGTGGCTCTGGTAGGGGTCGCCCTTGTCGACATAGGATTTCGGCATGCCGTGGAAGGAGGCGACGATCAGCTCCGGCTTGAACGGCAGGCTCGCCAGATGAGTCTCGATCGAGGTCGCGAGCGCCTCGATATAGGCCGCGTCCTCGTAATAGGGCGGCGTCACCCGCAGCGTCGGCTGGTTGCGCAAGCGGCCCAGCACGCGGAACACTTCGTCGCAGACGGTCGCCGAGGTCGAGGCGGAGTATTGCGGATAGAGCGGCACGGCGAGGATTCGCTCGCAGCCTTTCGCGATCAGCCCGTCGATACCCGCCTTGATCGAGGGATTGCCGTAGCGCATCGCCCAGTCCACCACGACGTGGCTGCGATCCGACAGCGCGGCCGCGAGCTTTTCGGCTTGCGACCGCGTGATCGTCTTCAGCGGCGACTCGTCTTTCTCTGTGTTCCAGATCTTCTGGTAATCGAGCGCCTTGGTGCGGGGACGGCTGCGCAGGATGATGCCATTCAGCACCAGCTTCCAGATCAGGCCCTGGTCCTCGATGACGCGGGCGTCGCTGAGGAACTCCTTCAGATAGACACGCACCCCCGGGGCGTCGGCCGTATCGGGCGTGCCGAGATTGATCAGGAGCACGCCGACGCGCGGCATTGCGGATTGGGCGACCGGTTTCGCGGTCTCGATGGGGACGACGCTGGTCATGGTTCTGTGGGTCGCGCTTTGGTCCGAACTTGTCAAGATGAGGCCGGGTTCGCTAGGGTCGCACCCAAGCGGGGGAGGAAAGATGACACTCGCGGAATGGTGCGTCCTCGGAGCGTTGCTGCTTTACCTCTTAACGATCGCGTCGATCAAATGGATCAGGCTTCGCCACTTCGACAATTCCCGGCCGCGCGACCCCGCCTTCTATGAGGACGCCCTCTCGCAACGCGCTCTCGGCGCGCACCAGAACGGCATCGAGACGTTTCCGTTCTTCGCCTTCGCGGTGCTGCTCGCCGAATACAGGGACTCGCCGCAGCGGCTGATCGACGAGCTCGCGGCGCTCTTCCTGATCGTGCGGATCGCCTATGTACTGACCTATCTCGGCAACCGTCCGACGCTGCGCTCAATCCTCTGGAGCATCGGCTTTGCGATCAATCTCGGGATCTTCTTCATGCCGGCCTTGAAGCAATTTCTGCCGGTGTGAGGCGGCATCACGCCGCCAGATGACGTTCCCGCGTCGCGATCAGCGCCCGCATCGATGCCGGGATCGTGACCGGACGATGGGTCTCCTGGTTGGTGTAGACCCAGACGATCTCGCCGGTCACCAGCGCGTCAGTGCCGTCCTTCAGGAAAATGGCGAGCTCGAAGACGAGGCTCGAATTGCCAATCCGTGCCACGCGTACGCCGACGTCGAGCTCCCAGTCGAAGCGGACCGGCGCCCTGTATTCGATGACGGACTTGACGACGTGGAAATCGATGCCGATCGCCTGCGCGTCCGCATATTGGTCAAAGCCAAGCGCGCGGAAGTACTCCGTGATGCCAGTGTCGAAATAGGTCAGGTAATGGGCGTTGAAAACGACGCCCTGACCATCGATCTCGGAATAGCGCACCCGCAACGGATGAAAGAACCAGAAATCTTCGCGCGGCATTCAATCCCCCGACCGAGACGCTGTTGATCTGTCCGTTTGAATAAAGGACCTGAGGGAGTTCGCAAAGCCGACGGCTCTCGTCTGCCGAACGCGGTGCAGCGCCCGTCGAAGGGACGCTGCGCTGCGTCCACGGCACGAGAGCTTCCCTCAGAAGCACGTCGTCCGTTCAGCCGCAATGTAGCCGAACAACAGGCCGACGCCGAACAGCAGGACAAGGCCGGCGGCACCGAATTCGACGCCGCGCATGAACAGCGCACCGCCGCCGTCGCGCCCCGCGCTGAGACGCTGCGCGATGTCCTTGGCGGAGACGGCGATGACTGCGATGGCCGCGACCGTGATCGCGGTGCCGAGACCCATCAGGAACGTTGCGGCGACGCCGGTCCAGAACAGGCCCTGCGCCAGCGCAAACACCAGCACCAGAATTGCCCCCGAGCAGGGGCGGATGCCGACGGTCAGGATCGCAGCGAACCCGCGCCGCCAGCCTCCGGGGCCAGCGAGTTCGCTGGGAGTCGGACCGTGCGAATGGCCGCAATGCTCGTCATGGACGTGACCATGCCCGTGGTCATGGTGAGCGTGACTGTGGCCATGGTGGTGATCATGCCCGTGGTCGTGGTCGTGATGAGCATGGGCATCACGGGGATGATGGTGATCGTGATCATGATGGTGCGGCACGCCCGCAATCGCCGGCACCGGCTGGGCGGCCTGAAGCGCGCGGATGAAGGCGCCGCCCTTGACCCAGACCAGGCGCAGGCCGAACAGCGCGATCAGCGCATAGCTCGCGATCTCGATCACCCCTTCCGCCTTGCACATGGTCTTTGCGGTCGCATTCAGGATCCAGGCCGAAATGCCGACGATGAGGATCGCCACCAGCGACTGCATCAGGGCGGAGGCGAAGGACAGCGCAATGCCGCGCCGCGCCGTCTCGCGGTTGGCAACCAGATAGGAGGCGATCACCGCCTTGCCGTGGCCGGGACCGGCAGCGTGAAAGATGCCATAGGCAAACGAGATGAGCAGCAGCGTCCACACCGCCGAGCCGTCGGACTTCGCGGCGCGGATGGTCGCCGACATCTGGCGATAGAATTCCGATTGTTTTGCCAGGAGCCAGCCGATCAGGCCACCCGCCTCGGGGGCGGCCGCCTGCTGGGTGCGCGGCGCGCCGAACGGATTTTGCGCGAGCAGATCGTGAAGCGCGGCATCGGCCGCGGTCACGACCAGCAGGACAGCGGCGCAGGCGAGCAGCCCGCGGGCAAGCGGAGAGAGTTGCAGCTTCAAGGGCAATCCACCGTGATCTTGTTGGCGAACATCATGCCGAAGTTCGAATTCTCGCCGTTCAGGAAAGTCTGCTCGTTCAGCTTCTGCGCGCTCGCGGTGCCGTCGTTCGGCCGCTCGAGCTTCATCTGGCAGCCCGCGGGCGCGCCGACCAGCTTGACCGGATTGTCCTTGGCCATCTGGAAGTCGATGAAGAAGGAGCGGTCGAACACTTCGAGCACCAGCTGCTTGGGCTTGACCGGATTCTTCAGCGGCAGCGTGAAGTGCAGGGTCAGCACCGTGTCCTTGTAGTCGAGGAAGTAGTCGACCGGCTCCTGGAAACGCTCCTTCTTGCCGTCGGCTCGCGCAAAGGTGAAGTAGGCGTACTCCTTGAGCGATTCGACATTGGTTTGCGCCAGCGGCCCGAGCTCCTCGCGGGTATAGGCCCCCTTGGTCTTGCTCTCGAGTCCCTGCACCGCATAGGACGAGAACATGTCATCGAAGGTCCAGGCGTGGCGGACGCCGGTAATGGTCCCGTCGGCGGCATAGAGCAGCTCGCTGGTCGCGGTGATCCAGACATGCGGATGCGCTCGCGCCGCACCCGCCGCGAGTGACAGGCCGGCGGCAAGCAGCAGACCGAGAAGGACACGCATGCCCATCAGGCCGCCTTGGGGGTTTCGAGCAGGCCGCGGCGGCGCAGCAGCGCATCCGGCTCCGGCGGGCGGCCGCGGAAGGCCTCATAGGCGGCCTCCGGATCGACCGATCCGCCCGAGGCGTAGATGTCGTCGTGCAAACGCCTGGCGACCACGGGATCGAAGATGTCCCCGGCCTCCTCGAAAGCGCCGAAGGCATCGGCGTCCATCACCTCCGACCACATGTAGCTGTAATAGCCCGCGGCATAGTGGTCGCCGGTGAAGATGTGGCCGAACTGCGTGGGACGATGCCGCAGCGCGATCTCCTCGGGCATGCCGATCTTCTCCAGCTCGCGTCTCTCGAAGGCGCGGACATCCTGCGCGGCGGCGGCCGGCTGGGTGTGGAACTCGAGGTCGATCAGCGCCGAGGAGACGAACTCGACCGTGGCAAAGCCCTGGTTGAACTTTCGCGCGGCGAGGAACCGTTGCAGCAGCTCGTCCGGCAGCGGCTCGCCGGTCTGGTAATGGCGGGCGAACTTTTGCAGCACCTCGGGCCGCTCCTGCCAGTGCTCGTAGAGCTGGGACGGAAGCTCGACGAAGTCGGTGAACACGGAGGTGCCCGACAGCGATGGGTAGGTCACGTTGGAGAGCATGCCGTGCAGGCCGTGGCCGAATTCGTGGAACAGGGTGCGGGCATCGTCGGGCGACAGCAGCGAAGGCTCGCCGCCGGCGCCCTTGGCGAAATTGCAGATGTTGAGAACGAGCGGCGCGACGTCGCCGTCGAGCTTCTGCTGGTCGCGCAGCGAGGTCATCCAAGCGCCGGAGCGCTTCGAGGGCCGGGCGAAGTAGTCGCCATAGAACAGCGCCTTGTGCTTGCCGTCCCTGCCCTTCATCTCCCAGACCCTGACGTCGGGGTGCCAGACCGGAACGTCCTTGCGTTCCTCGAAGGTGACGCCGAACAGGCGCGTGGCGCAATCGAAGGCGGCGGCGATCATGTTGTCGAGCGAAAGGTAGGGCTTGATCGCCGCGTCGTCGAAATTGGCGCGCTGAAGGCGCAGCTTCTCGGCGTAGAAGCGCCAGTCCCAGGGCGCAAGATTGAAGTTGCCGCCCTCTTCCGCGATCAGCGCCTGCATCTCGTCGCGGTCGGCGAGCGCGCGTGCCCTTGCCGGCTTCCAGACCCGCTCCAACAGGCCCCGCACCGCTTCCGGCGTCTTGGCCATGGAATCTTCGAGCCGGTAGGCGGCGAAAGTCGGGTAGCCCAGGAGCTTGGCGCTTTCCTCGCGCAGCTTCAGGATCTCGACAATGGTCCCATTGTTGTCATTGGCGTTGCCGTTGTCGCCACGCGCGGTGAACGCATTGTAGACCTTCTCGCGCAGCTCACGCCGGGCAGAGCTCTTCAGGAACTGCTCGACCGAGGAACGCGACAGCGTGACGATGGCCTTGCCTTCCATGCCCCGCTCTTCTGCCGCAGCCTTGGCGCCGGCGACAAAGCTCTCCGGAAGGCCCTCGCGATCGGCCTCCCCGAGCTCCATGAACCAGTCCTGCTCGTCGCCGAGCAGATGGTGGCTGAAGCCGGTGCCGAGCTGGGCGAGCCTCTCGTTGATCTCGGCCATCCGCGTCTTGGCCTCCTCGGAGAGACCGGCGCCGGAGCGGTGGAAGCGGGTGTAGGTGCGCTCCAGCAGGCGAAGCTGCTCCGGGGTGAGCCCAAGATCGGCGCGGTTCTCGTGCAACTGGGCGATGCGGCCAAACAGCACGGCGTTCATTACGATCGGATTCCAGTGCCGCGCCATCCGCAAGGAGACCTCCTTGTCGATCTCCAGGATGGCCGGGTTGGAATGCGCCGAGACGAGGTCGTAGAAGACCGCCGCGACCTTGCTCAGCAGCTTGCCCGAGCGCTCCAGCGCCGTGACGGTGTTGGCGAAGTCGGGCGCCGCCGGATCGCTGGTGATCGCCGCGATCTCGGCGGCGTGGTCGGCAAAGGCCTGCTCAAAGGCCGGCAGGAAGTGCTCCGGCTTGATCTCGTCGAAGGGCGGGGTCGCAAACGGCGTCACCCAGGCCTCCAGCAGCGGGTTGGTCTCGGTGTCCGTAATTTGGCGGGATTCTGACATCACAAGTCCGATTTTCCTGGCTCGATTGTTGCGGTCAGCTATAGCACGCGATGGGGCTTTTTTGGGCCGTTTGCCCTTGCTCCCGGCCGCCTTTTCGGGGAGATTGCGGCCCTCGAAGCTACGGACCCTGAGCTCATGAACGCGCCCGCCTCCTCTTCCCGCCAGATCGTCTGGCCCAGCGTCATCACCGTCATCAGCGCCGCCATCCTGATCGGCGCGGAGGTGTTCGGCGCTGCCTTTGCCGGCGGCTGGGCGCTCGCGATCCTGTTCGGACTCGGCGACCAGGGCGCGCACATCCTCCAGGCGGTGCTGTTCGCACTCGGCGTGCTCGTGATGACCGCCTTCGTCCGCGCAGCGCAGCGCATCGAGCCCTTCACGAAGCGCGGCTGACGCTTCTCGCGCGCGAGAGACTCCGCGCGCCGCGAAAAACTTAACGCCAGTTCATCTTCCGCGTCGCTCGCGCAACACTGCGCAAGCAGATGTTAGGCAATTCTGTTCTCAGCCTAAAAAAATTCTTGCGAAGCAGAGTCAAAACGCTTATGTGCGCTCTTGCCCAATTTCGCACGTGCCTGTGGTCGTGTGTCAGTCGGTAGGTATCCGGACAAGAGGCCGGACAGCCGCCAAGGGGTGAAGAAGCCGAGGGGCTCTTCGGAAGTGCGGAAGTCGCGAGACTGAAGAAGTCGAACGACCGACAGCAAACCGGAGCGTCCAGCATCTCTCTCAAGAGATGCCTTGTCGAAGGTGACTTCACTCTTTGCAACCGTGACTGGCAGCCGGAGGCGAACCGGCGCACCCCGCTCTCAACGGGGGACGCGACTTAAAGCAACGACGGATCGGGCTTTTTTGGTCTCTACCGGCAGTCCAACGCCGGCGCGGGCTACTGAAAAGGCTTGTCCTTCATTGCCAGGTGTGCGGGCGGGAAATTCCCAACCAATCCACGGCAGCACTGTCTGGTTTGAGTCTTTGGCTTCGTTGCGCCTCCATCGCGCAATCCGGCCAGAGCGCTCTTATCCGACGTCATTTTTTGAACGGATCCCCGTCGCTGGGCCGTTTGGGAGAGTGCTATGACCGAACGTATTCAGGAATTCCTGCGCAACCGCCGCAGCGAGGGCCGGGACACCGAGCCTTGCCTCGTCGTCGACCTCGAGGTCGTGCGCGACAATTACCAGACCTTTGCCAAGGCGCTGCCCGACAGCCGCGTGTTCTATGCCGTCAAGGCGAACCCGGCGCCGGAAGTGCTGAGCCTGCTCGCCTCCATGGGCTCCTGCTTCGACACCGCGACCGTCGCCGAGATCGAGATGGCGCTGGCCGCGGGTGCGACGCCCGACCGCATCTCCTTCGGCAACACGATCAAGAAGGAGCGCGACATCGCGCGCGCCTTCGCGCTCGGCATTCGGCTGTTCGCGGTCGACTGCGCCGCCGAGGTCGAGAAGGTCGCCCGTGCCGCCCCCGGCGCGAAGGTGTTTTGCCGTATCCTCTATGACTGCGCCGGCGCCGAGTGGCCGCTGTCGCGCAAGTTTGGCTGCGACCCGGAGATGGCCGTCGATGTGCTCGACGTCGCCAAGCGCCTGGGGCTGGAGCCGTGCGGCATCTCCTTCCATGTCGGCTCGCAGCAGCGCAAGGTAAAGGCGTGGGACCGTGCGCTGGCGATGGCCTCGCAGGTGTTCCGCGACTGCGCCGAGCGCGGCATCAACCTGTCCATGGTAAACATGGGCGGCGGCTTTCCGACCAAGTACCTGAAGGACGTGCCGCCGGTGGTCACCTATGGCCGCTCGATCTTCCGCGCGCTCCGCAAGCACTTCGGCAACCAGATTCCGGAGACCATCATCGAACCGGGCCGCGGCATGGTCGGCAACGCCGGCATCATCGAATCCGAGGTCGTGCTCATCTCGAAGAAGAGCGACGAGGACGAGGTCCGCTGGGTCTATCTCGACATCGGCAAGTTCGGCGGTCTCGCCGAGACGATGGACGAGTCGATCCGCTACGCCATCCGCACCAGTCACGACGGTGCGGACATGACGCCGTGCGTGCTCGCAGGTCCGACCTGCGACAGCGCCGACGTGCTGTACGAGAAGAGCCCGTATCCGCTCCCCGTCACGCTCGAGATCGGCGACAAGGTGCTGATCGAAGGCACCGGGGCCTATACGTCGACCTACTCGTCGGTGGCGTTCAACGGCATCCCGCCGCTGAAGACGTACCACATCTGATCCGCCTCTCCGTCTGAGGCCTGACGAACCCCGGGAGCCGGTCCGCCGGCTCCCTTCCTGACATTGCCATTCTGACGACGCTTGAGTCCGCGTGCCCCTGGCGCGCGGAATCGAGCGGGGACTGACGCGCCATGACCGCTCCTCGGAAGCCACAGATCGCCCTCACCTCGAAAGCCGCTCCGTTCGCAATCCGCTGCGAGCGTGCTGCCGACGTCGCGACGCGTGAAGCGCTGCTCGATGCCTGCTTTGGCGAGAATCGCCACGGCCGCACCTGCCAGCGCCTGCGCGACGGGCGCGCACCTGCCGCAGGGCTCGCCCTGTCGGCCGTGCGCGAGGGCAAGCTCGTGGGAACCGTGCGGCTGTGGCACGTCAGCGCTGGAGGCAGGCCCGCTCTGGTCCTCGGACCGTTGGCGGTCGACCCTGCCTGCCGCGCGCTCGGGATTGGCGCCGCGCTGATGCATCAGGCGCTGGCTGCCGCCCGGGCACGCGGGCATGCCGCCGTGATCCTGCTCGGCGACGCGCCTTATTACGCCCGTTTCGGCTTCTCGGCGGAGAAGACCGGCGCGCTGTCGCTGCCCGGCCCGTTCGAGCGCGACCGGCTGCTCGCGATCGAATTCCTCGACGGCGCGCTGACTGGTGCCGAAGGGATGATCGTCCCGACCGGCACGGCCCTGCCCAGACGGAGGGCGGTTCGCGCCCTCGAAGCTCACGCGGCCTGAGAGATCGCCTTCATAGCAAAGGGCGCAGCCGTGCTGAGCGGCAGCGCCCAAACGCGCCTGCGCTGGCTTCCTTTGGGGTTGCACAGGCGAGGGAAACGCCCTTTAACCCCACGAAACATCCCATCCGTCGAGGCCCATGACCATGTCCCGTCGTCTGATCTCCACCGGCTCCCCGCTCGAGAAGACCGTCGGCTACAGCCGCGCCGTGATCGACGGCGACTTCGCCTTCGTCGCTGGAACGACCGGCTATGACTACACCACGATGACGATGCCGGCCGATGTCACGAGCCAGTCACGCAACTGCTTCAAGAGCATCGAAGCCGCCCTGAAGGAGGGCGGATTCGAGATGGCCGATATCGTCCGTGCGACCTACTACGTCACCGACGTAAGCTACATCGATGCCCATTTCGCCGTCTGCGGCGAGGTTCTCGGTGACATCAGGCCGGCGGCGACGTTGCTGGTCGTCACCGCCCTCGCCAAGCCCGAGATGAAGGTCGAGATCGAAGTCACCGCCAAGCGCCGCAGCACCTAGCAGGCGCCGCAGCGCCTGATCCACCCCCTTCCCATTCTGCCTGCACTTTCCGGAGAAACCATCCCATGAGCCCCGCCTCGCAGATCTACGCGAAGATCACCGGACCCATCGTCATGGTCGGCTTCGGCTCCATCGGCAAAGGCACGTTGCCGCTGATCGAACGGCATCTCGACTACGACAAGTCGCGCATCACCGTGCTCGATCCCAAGGACGAGGGCCGCAAGGCGCTTTGCGAGAAGCACAATGTCAGGTTCATCCAGAAGGGCCTGACCAAGGACAATTACCGCGAGGTGCTGACCCCGCTGCTCACCGAGGGCGGCGGCCAGGGTTTTTGCGTCAACCTCTCGGTCGATACCGGCTCGACCGACATCATGGAGCTCTGCAACGAGCTCGGCGCTCTCTACATCGACACCGTCAACGAGCCCTGGCTCGGCTTCTATTTCGACTCGTCGAAGGGCCCGGAAGCGCGCTCCAACTACGCCCTTCGCGAAGTGACGCTGGCCGCCAAGAAGGCGCGCCCGGCGGGCTCGACGACGGCCGTCTCCTGCTGCGGCGCCAATCCCGGCATGGTCTCCTTCTTCGTCAAGCAGGCGCTGCTCAATGTCGCCGCTGACCTCAAGCTCAACGCCCCCAAGCCCAAGACCAAGGCCGAATGGGCGGATCTGATGCGGCAGGCCGGCATCAAGGGCATCCACATCGCCGAACGCGACACCCAGCGCTCCAAGACGCCGAAAGAGCCTGATGTCTTCGTGAACACCTGGTCGGTGGAAGGCTTCCTGTCGGAAGGCGTACAGCCGTCCGAACTCGGTTGGGGCACCCATGAAAAATGGATGCCCGAGAATGCACATACCCACGAAGCCGGCTGCGGCGCCGCCATCTATCTGATGCAGCCCGGCGCCAACACGCGCGTGCGCACCTGGTGCCCGACCCGCGGCGCGCAGTATGGCTTCCTCGTCACCCACAACGAGTCGATCTCGATCGCGGATTACTTCACCGTGCGTGACGCATCGGGCACGGCGGTCTATCGGCCGACCTGCCACTATGCCTACCATCCGGCTGACGATGCCGTGCTGTCACTGCATGAAATGTTCGGCCGCGCCGGGAAGATGCAGGAAAAGCACCATATCCTCGACGAGAACGAGATCGTCGACGGCATCGACGAGCTCGGCGTGCTGCTGTTCGGCCATGACAAGAACGCCTATTGGTATGGCTCGCAGCTCTCCATCGAAGAGACCCGCAAGCTCGCGCCCTATCAGAACGCCACCGGCCTGCAAGTCACCTCCGCCGTGCTCGGCGGCATGGTGTGGGCGCTGGAGAACCCGAACGAAGGCATCGTCGAGGCCGACGAGATGGATTTCGATCGTCTCCTGGAGATCCAGCTGCCCTATCTCGGCCCGGTGAAGGGCTTCTACACCGACTGGACGCCGCTGACGGATCGCCCGGGACTGTTTCCGGAAGATATCGACACGAGCGACCCCTGGCAGTTCCGGAACGTTCTGGTGCGGTGACAACCAAGCGCTCATGCCCGGGCTTGTCCCGGGCATGGCGCTCACTGCGAGCTTCTCCTACTTCTCCTTCATCGGCGGCGCGATCTTCTCCGCCGGAGCCGGCGGCAGCGCCGGCTTGGTCGCGGCGCCCTGCGTCTCGGAATCCGGCCGCGCGGGCTCTGGCGCTGGCGTGGTCGGCCGATCACCGCCAGGCCTGGATTCCGCGGGCACCTTGCTCTGTTCGTCGGACGGGGTGCCTTGGAGCGGTGGCGTCGCCTGTGCCAGTTCCATCCGGCTTTCGGCACGGATTTGGGCGAGTGACATCACCGACACCACGACACCTGCTGCGAAGAGCGAGCAGGCGATCATCAGGTCACGTTTCAGTCTGCGATTGCCATTGCCGATCATGTCGATCACCGCCTTTTCAGCAGGATCAACGAAATTGCGCGACGGCAGTTCCGCAAAGGCCGAGACGGGAACCTGACCACCGCGCGCCAAAACGCCGCGCTAATCGGTCGTGCTGACCTCCCACGTCGCGTGCCGCACGCCCGGCAAATGCTGCAAATCCGTCGCCACCGCGTTCAGCTCGTTTGGATCGACCGCGCTCGCGACCAGCTTTGCGACGATCTCCAGAACATCCTCGCCGATCTCGACCACGTCGACATCGGCCACCGGATATTTGGCGGCCTCGAGCTTGTCGATCAGCCGGTCGCGCATGTCCGGCAGGGCGTCAGTCGCCACCGCGAGCTTGAAGTAGTAGGTGGCCTCAGAGGTTTTCTCGTTCAGCGGAATGCGGTTGATGGCGTTGACCAGCGGACGCAGCAGCGTGTTGCCGGCGATGACGAAGAAGGTGAGCGCAGTCGCCTGCGCGACCATGTCGGCGCCGGCGCAGGAGCCGACCGCGGCCGAGGCCCACAGCGTCGCTGCGGTGTTGAGGCCGCGCACGTCCATGCCCTGCTTCATGATGACGCCGGCCCCCAGGAAGCCGATGCCGGAGACGACATAGGAGATCACCCGCACCGCGCCGTCGGCCGCGGTCAGATGCATCGCGAGATCGACGAAGGCGGCGGCGCCGACCGCGACCAGCACGTTGGTACGCAGGCCCGCCGTGCGCTGGCGGTACTGCCGCTCGGCCCCGATCAGCGTCCCCAGCACGAAGGCCGTGAACAGGCTGATCAGCGTGTCGCCGAAGTCGGCAAGCTGGAAGGTCGTCAGGAACCGCATGGCCCCCTATACGGCCAGAACGATGACAGATTAAAGCTCCAGCAGGCCACCGTCACCATTTTCATCGGCAAAGGCCAGCAGCGTGCCCTTGGCATTCCAGGCGAGCGCGGCCACGGGCGGAGTGCCGTTACGGCGGACCAGGATCTCGGCACCGTCCTCCAGCCGCACCATCAGCACGGTGCCGTCGCTGTAGCCGGCGGCGAGGATATCGTTCTTGGGGTGGCAGGCCACCACGGACACGCGTGCCTGGAGCGGCGCGAGCATCGCGGGCTCCTTACCCATCGGGCCGTCCTTGCTGCCGAACGGCCAGACGATGACGGTATCAGCACCCGAGGTCGCGAGCCCCTTGCCGCCCGCGCTCCAGGATATCGAACGGACGCGGCCGGGATAGCCGGTCATGCGCATGTGCCTGTTGTCGGCGAGCCGCCAGCCATGCAGCGCCGGCTCGTGCATTGCGGTGACCAGGAATTTGTTGTCCGGGCTGAAGGTGACGCCGTGATGCGAGCCGGCCCAGGGCAGGAATTCGGCCGATCCCGCCATGTTCGGAAACCACAGTGTCACGCCGTTGTAATGCGCGATCGCGAGCCGAAGGCCCTTCGGCGCGAACGCGAGTCCGCCGACGGTCGACGGCACCTCGATCGACTTTTCCTCGGTCTTGCCGCTCTTGACGGTGGCCGTCTTGCCGGCCGACCAGGCGAAGGCGCCGTCCGCATGGAGCGCCACCGCATCGATCCAGCGCCGCTTCGGATCGGTGGCGAGCAGCGTCACCTCGCCCTTGGCGTCGAGCGAGACGACCTTGCCGTCGTCACCGCCCAGCACGAGGCGCTTGCCGTCGGAAGCGGTCGAGAGAATGCCGCCGCTGTGCACGGCGACCGTGGTGATCTCGCCTTTGCCATCGACGAACGCAACGTTTTCCTCGCCCCCGACGAAGGCAGCACGGGCGCCAAGGAAATGCACCGAGGTCACGGCAATGCCGAGCCCGACCGGCTTCACACGGTCGGTGACGGATACGATCGAGGCGGAATCGGGAGGCGGCGTGAACTCTTTCATCACGAGACGATGCAGCTCTCGAAACCCTTGCGGATCGCCTCTTCCGGCAATTCGCGACCGATGAAGACGAGGCGGCTCTCGCGCGGCTCGCCCTCCTTCCACTTCCGCTGGTGATTGCCCTCCAGCATCATGTGGACGCCCTGGAAGACATAGCGGTCGTCGTCATCATGGAAGGCGAGGATGCCCTTGGAGCGCAGGATCTTGCCGCCCTCGACCTGCACCAGGTTCTGGAGCCAGGGCATGAACACGTTCGGATCGAGCGGCTTGTCGGTCTTGAGCGAGAGCGATTGCATCTCCTCGTCGTGATAGTGCTTCAGGCCGTGTCCGTGATCATGGTGGTGATGGTCGTGATGGTGATGATCATGGTCGTGATCGTCGGCCTCCAGGAAGTCCGGCTCGATATCGAGGATGCGGTCGAGGTCGAACGCGCCGCGGTCTAGCACGTCGGTCAGGGCGACCGAGCAGCGCTCGGTGCGGTGAAGTTTCGCGTAGGGATTGATGCCGCGAATGCGGGCCTCGACCTCGGCGAGCTCGCCCTTGGAAACGAGATCGGTCTTGTTCAGGACGATCACGTCGGCAAAGGCGATCTGGTTCTTGGCTTCGGGCGCATCCTTGAGCCGATCGGACAGCCACTTTGCGTCGGCGACCGTGACCACCGCGTCGAGCCGCGCGTGCTTCTGCACGTCCTCGTCGACGAAAAAGGTCTGGGCGACCGGCGCGGGATCGGCAAGGCCGGTGGTCTCGACGATGATGGCGTCGAACTTGCCCTTGCGCTTCATCAGGCCATCCATGATGCGGACGAGATCGCCGCGCACGGTGCAGCAGATGCAGCCATTGTTCATCTCGAACACTTCCTCATCGGCGCCGATGATGAGGTCGTTGTCGATGCCGATCTCGCCGAATTCGTTGACGATGACGGCGTACTTCTTGCCGTGGTTTTCGGACAGGATGCGGTTGAGCAGCGTGGTCTTGCCGGCACCGAGATAGCCGGTCAGGACGGTCACGGGAATCTTTTGGGAGGTCGCTTCAGACATAACAACTCCGAACTTCGGGCTTTTCGCGCGACGCGAGGCGGGGTGGCCCCTGCCTTAATGGTCAAGCGCGCTGGTCAGGGCCTTTATATTGTGCCTGACCATGTCAATGTAAGTGGGTGCAGGCCCCTTTTCGCCCGTCAAACCGTCCGAAATCAGGGTCCCGCCGATCCTTGCGCCGGTCTCGGCCGCGATCCGGCGGATCAGCCGGTCGTCGCTGATATTTTCCAGGAACACGGCCGGGATCTTCTGGGCCCTGATCTGGCCGATGATGGCCGCGACGTCGCGCGCGCTGGGTTCGGTTTCCGTGGAGACGCCCCGGGGCGCGATGAACTGGATACCGTACTCGGCGGAAAAATAGCCGAAGGCGTCGTGACTGGAGATCACCTTGCGCCGGTCCCGTGGGATTGTCGCCACGGCGTCGCGGACCTCGCGGTCCAGCGCTTCGAGCTTTTCCAGATAGGCCTTGCCCTGGGCGCGGAAGAACTCCGCATCATCTGGACTGGCGGTCGCCAGCGCATTGGCGATGTCGGTGACGTAGACCTTGGCGTTGGGGATGGACTGCCAGGCGTGGGGGTCGGCGGCCGTGCCGAGTTTGAGCGGCGAGATGCCGGCGCTCGCAACTACGACCTGGGCCTTGCTGCCCGCGGACTGCACGAGGCGCGGCAGCCAGCCCTCGAGGCCGAGCCCGTTGACGATGACGAGCTTTGCACCCGCGATCCGCTTCGCGTCGGCGGGCGCCGGCGTGTAGACATGGACGTCGCCGTCCGCGCCGACCAGCGTCGTCAGGTTGATGCGGTCGCCGCCGACATTGCGGGCGAAGTCGCCGAGAATCGAGAAGCTCGCGACGACGGTGAGCCGGTCTGCGGCATGCAGCGGCGAGGCGATCAGCAACAGCGCACAAAGCAGGATGAGCCGCATCGTCACGCTTCCAGATGCCGGCCGGGAAACAGCTGGCGGATGATGCCGCCCACCCGGCCGAACAGGACGGAGACCACGTAGATCACCGTCGCCACGAGAATGATCGCGGGGCCCGAGGGCACGCGGGTCTGGAACGACAGCACGAGGCCGGCATAGCCCGAGACCGCCGCAGCAACGACAGCGATGCAGATCATTGCGGTGAGATCGCGCGACCAGAACCGGGCAATGCCCGCGGGCAGGATCATGAGGCCGACCGCAAGCAGCGTGCCGAGCGCCTGAAAGCCGTTGACGAGATTGATGACGACGAGCGCGAGGAAGGCGAGATGCGCAGGTCCGCCGGCGCGGCTCACGGTGCGCAGGAACAGTGGATCGACGCTCTCGATCACCAGGGGACGATAAATCACCGCGAGCACCAGCAGCGTCACCGTGGCGTTGAAGGCGACCACCAGCAGCGTCTGGTCGTCCATCGCGAGAATGTTGCCGAACAGCACGTGCAGCAAGTCGATATTGGTGCCCTTGATCGAGACGATGGTGACGCCGAGCGCCAGCGAAGCGAGATAGAAGGTCGCGAGCGAAGCGTCCTCCTTCAGCCCGGTCGAGCGCGCAACCACGCCGGCGAGGATCGCGACGGCGAAGCCGGCAATCAGGCCTCCGGCCGTCATCGCGAATAGGTTGAGACCGGACAGCAGGAATCCGACGGCCGCGCCGGGCAGGATCGCGTGCGCCATGGCATCGCCGACGAGGCTCATCCGACGCAGCATCAGGAACACACCGATCGGCGCGCCCGCCAGCGCCAGCGCGATCACGGCGGCGAGCGCCCGCCGCATGAACTCGAATTCGGTGAATGGACCGATCAGCGCGTCATAGATCATCGGATATCAAGCCGCCCGCGAGCTGATATCGTCGTCCGCGCAGGCCGCGGCACTGTCGTCGAAGGCCTCGCACATCCGCATCGCGACCATCAGGTTTTCCGGCGTCAGCACCTCGGCCGTCGGTCCCCACGCCACCGGCCCCCGCGCCAGCACCAGCGTCTCGCTGAAATGGTTGCGCACCATCTCCATGTCGTGCAGCGCGGCCAGCACGGTGCGGCCCTCGGCGTGCCACGCCTTCACCAGCGCGAGCAGATCGGCCGTGGTCTTGCTGTCGATGGCGTTGAAGGGCTCGTCGAGCACGATCAGGCCCGCGTCCTGGAGCAGCACCCGCGCGAACAGCACGCGCTGCATCTGGCCGCCGGAGAGCGTGCCGATCGGGCGATTCTCGAAGCCATTGAGACCGACGGCGGCGATCGCGCGCAAGATCTTCTCGCGCGCGGTCTTGCCGATGCCGCCGAACAGGCCGGTGCCGCGCCACAGCCCGGTGCCGACGAAATCGAACACCGAGATCGGAAAGCTGCGGTCGATCTCCGCGCTCTGCGGCAGATAGGCGATGTCCCGGTTGTCGAGGCCGCCGAGATGGATGCTGCCGTCGAGCGGCTTGAGGATGCCGACGATGCCGCGCAGCAGGGTCGACTTGCCGGCGCCGTTCGGACCGACCACGGCGACCAGCGCACCCGGCGCGATGTCGCCGCTGAGATGATGCACGGCCGGATGCCGGTCGTAGCCGAGCGTGACGTTGTGGAAATGCAGCGCCGCCATCCTCACCTCATCGCCAGGAAGACGATCCCCCAGAGCACGGCACAGACGGCAAGCGCAGCCGCGAGCCGGCCCGCCATGGTCATGCGCAGGATCGACCAGGGCGCCGCCTGGGCCGGATGCGGAGACGTCGCAGCATGGCTGTGATCGTGCTCGTGCGGATGCCCGTGGGCATGGGAGTGGCCGTGGGCATGGTGATGATGGGCGTGAGACGCAGCAGGAACCATGCCAAACACGTTATATTATAACATTACTCCTGTCCATGACGAGGTCACGGCTTGCCGATGATCATGGCGATGCCGGCAGCCACGAACGGAAACGGCACGGACACAGCGCAGCGGAACCAAACGAAGCGGGCCGGCATGAACGGGATCTCCCACAAGATCACCCGCTGGAAGGCGAACAGCGCCCAGGCCACGACATAGGCGACCACCTGGGGCGCCCCGCCGCCCGACTTCAGCGCCACCGTACCGATGGAGAAGCCGATCACGGGACCACCGGGCGTGGCCGCGCCGGCGACCACGGCAGTTGCGACCCCGAGCCAGCCGCTGTCCGGCCCGAGCCAGCCGGTGATCACCTCCTGCGGGATGATGGCCGCGATGTACCCGGAGCCGATCACACCCAGTGCGATCCGCGGCACGATGTTGATGAAGTCCATGGAGCCTTCACGCAGCGAAACCTTGAACACGGCAGGACCGCGGCGGAAAGCGATCAGGCCGACGCCGAGGACCGAGCCCCACAGCAGGATGTCGATCAGAAGCGCGGCGCTCAATTCTCATCGTCCTTCATGGCCGGCTTCGGATAGAGCCGAACGTAGACGAAGCGGCCGAGCGCGCCGGCCAGCACCGGCAGCGGCAGCGAGATGACGATCCGCCACAGCGTGAAATCCGTACCCATGATCGGGATCTCCCAGGCCACCGCCCGGCCGTAGCCGATCAGGGTCCAGCTCACGACCATCGCGATGGTGGCGCCGAAATCGGCGCCGACTGCGAGCAGCGCGCTCGCGACCGGATAGGCGGTGAAGGGACCACCGGGCAGGATCGCGCCGAAGGCGGTGCCGATCAGAAGGCCCATCAGGCCGGATTTCGGCCCGAGCGAGCGCGAGACCTTCTCGTGCGGCAGGATCTCCGAGATGAACGCGCCGAGCAGGCAGCCGGCGAGCACGCGCGGCAGGATGCCGCCGAACAGCGAAAGGTCGTGGGTGAGAATCTCGAGGACACCGTCGGTGCCGTCACGCCGCCAGACCACGCCCGCGCTCACCGCCACCAGGACCGCGATGATGATGGTCGACCAGCCGATCGGCTTGCGCACACGCCCCGGCCGCGGCTCGGAGTCTGCTTCGTCGGCAGGCGCGGGGTCTTTCGAGGAATGTTCTGACAATTGGCGCGGGGCGGATCGAGGGAATGCCTATCCTGATTAAGGTCGGCGTCTGGGCGATGCAAACGGAACGATCACAGGCCGATGCGCGCGCCGTGCAGGGCAATTCCGCACAGCAAAAAAGCGGCCGCGTCGGCGACCGCCTTTCGTAGTCTGTCATTCCGGGCCGGCGAAGCCGAACCCGGAATCTCGCGCCACAATTCCTGGATTCCGGGTTAGCCCTGCGGGGCCCCGGAATGACAGGCTCAGGCTTTCTCGAACAGGGACTCGACGTACTCCCAGTTCACGAGGTTCTCGACGAATGCCTTGAGGTAGTCGGGACGACGGTTGCGATAATCGATGTAGTAGGAGTGCTCCCAGACGTCGCAGCCGAGGATCGGAGTGGCACCGTGCACCAGCGGATTCTCGCCGTTCGGGGTCTTGGAGATCTCGAGCTTGCCGTTCTTGACCTGGAGCCAGCACCAGCCGGAACCGAACTGTCCGACGCCGGCCGCCTGGAAGTCGGTCTTGAACTTCTCGAAGCCGCCGAGGTCCTCGTTGATCTTCTTCTCGAGCTTGCCCGGCAGCTTGGTACCGCCACCATTCGGCTTCATCCAGCTCCAGAAGTGGATGTGGTTGTAATGCTGGCCGGCATTGTTGAACACCGCGGGGTTCTTGCCGAACGAGCCCTTGACGATCTCTTCAAGGGACTTGCCTTCCCATTCGGTCCCCTTGAGCGCGTTGTTGCCGTTGGTGACGTAGGCCTGATGATGCTTGTCGTGGTGATATTCCAGCGTTTCCTTCGACATGTACTGGCCGAGGGCGTCATAGGCGTAAGGTAGTGGGGGGAGCGTAAAGGTCATGGGTTCTTGTCCGCAACTGGTGGGAACGAGTTCTAACGGTCACCCCTTATAGAAGGTTCCGCGGCCGTTAAATACCTCAGAATTTGCGAAAACGCGTGAAGCAGGCGCGTGGCACGATTGCATAAAATCGTCGCAGCACGCGAAGACACGGCGTCTTGGTGGCTCGATGCAAAATATCATTGCCTTTGAGGCGCTTATGACAGAACGAATGCCCCACGCGCCGACCTTGCGAAAGACAGAGCCATGAGCATCGAGATCGACATTCTGAACGGCGACGCTTCGTGGCCGATCGCAAAGCCGCTGCTCAGCGCGGTCTGGGGACACGATGCGACGGAGAAGCCGCCTTGGGCTCACGTCAAATGGGCCAATCCGGACCTGCGCGTGCTGATCGAGACGCCCGAGGACGGTCTCGTCTGCCACGTCGGCATCTACTTCCGCACCGTCACCTGGAACGGGCAGAAGGTCCACATTGGCGGCATCGGCGGGGTCTGCACCCGCGAGGACCGCCGTGGCCGCGGCTATGCCACCGTGGCGATCGACGCGGCCGTGCACACCATCAGGGCCAACGAGGCGGTCCGTTTCGCGCTGCTGTTCTGCGAGCCGCACAATTTCGCGTTCTACGAGGCCCGCAAATGGCAGCCCTTCAACGGCGAGGTCTATTGCGAGCAGCCCGAGGGGCGGATCCGCTTCGACTACATGGCGCCCTATGTCTTCGAGATCGTGCGCGCGCCGACGCTCGGCACGATCGACCTATGCGGCCTGCCGTGGTGAGCCCTGCGTGAACGAGGGCTGCGCCGCATCCGCACGTCCTATAGTATGTCGATCATCATCTAATATTCCATCCGGTGAACATGACGATCGACGCCCCTGCAGACGCCGTCCCGCCGGTTGCGCCGGTCGCCTCCCCCATCGCCAGCCTTCTGACCGCGCCGATCCTGCCGACGCTAGTGCGGCTCGCGATTCCCAACATGATCGCGATGGTCGGCAGCACGCTGGTTGCCATCGCCGAGACCTCGTATATCGGCCGGCTCGGCACCATTCCGCTCGCCGCGATCGCGCTGGTGTTTCCGTTCGCGATGCTGACGCAGATGATGAGCGCGGGCGCGATGGGCGGCGGCGTCTCCTCCGCGATCAGCCGCGCGCTCGGTGCGGGGAATCGCGACCGCGCCGCCACGCTGGCGCTGCATGCCGCCATCATCGGCGTCTGCGGCGGGCTGTTCTTCACGATGATGATGCTCGTCTTCGGCCGCTTCTTCTTCACCCTGCTCGGCGGCCGCGAACTGGTGCTCGAGGAAGCAAGCGGCTATTCGCAGGTGCTGTTCTCCGGCGCGATCGCGATCTGGCTCGTCAACACGCTGGCCTCGGTGATCCGCGGCACCGGCGACATGCGCCTGCCGTCGATGACATTGATCGGCGCGAGCGTGCTCCAGATCGCGCTCGGCGGCACGCTCGGGCTCGGCCTGTTCGGCGTGAAACAATTCGGTATGCCCGGGGTTGCCGCCGGCCAGCTGATTGCCTTCAGCTGCGCCGCTATCTTTTTCGTCTGGTATCTCGTGTCGGGCCGCAGCCGGCTGCAGCTCGACTTCCAGGCCTTCCATTTCGAACGCGCGATGTTCCTGGACATTCTGAAGGTCGGCGCGGTCGCCTGCCTGTCGCCGCTCCAGACCGTGCTCACCATTCTGATCTTCACGAGAATCCTGGCGACGTTCGGCACCGAGATGCTGGCCGGCTACGGCATCGGATCACGGCTGGAATTTCTGCTGATCCCGATCACCTTCGCCTTCGGCATCGCCTCAGTACCGATGGTCGGCGTGGCGATGGGTGCCGGACACGTGAAACGCGCGAGGCGCGTAGCCTGGACCGCAGCCGCGGCCTCAGGCCTCACCGTCGGCACGATCGGCCTCGTCGTAGCGCTCGACCCCGCGCTGTGGGTGTCGCTGTTCACGCGCGATCCCGGCGTCAGCGCCGCCGCGCACAGCTATTTCCACTGGGCAGGCCCGGCCTTCGTGTTCTTCGGAATGGGCGTGTCACTCTATTTCTCCTCGCAAGGCGCGGCACGCGTCGGCGGGCCCGTGCTCGCTTCCACCGCACGGCTCCTGATCGTCGCGATCGGCGGCGTCTGGCTCATGACCGCGCAGGCTCCGGCCTGGACCCTGTTCGCGCTGGTCGGCGGCGCCATGGTCGTGTTCGGGCTGTCGACCGCGGCCTCGGTGGCCTTCGTGCGATGGGGCAGATGAACGCAGGCAGAACGAACGCAGGCGCGCTGACATCGGCGGATTCACTGCGGGTCGCAGCGTCGGCGCCCTCTGCGGCGGCGGGACCTGGACGCGCGCGGGGCGTTAGGCCGCTGCCATCGCCTTCAGCGCCGTCGCGGCCGAGGCATAGCCGCCCCGCGCCCCGTCGATGAAGTGGACGTGGTCGCTGCGCAGCACCGAGGGCGCGAAGCAGGTCATCATGGCGGCGTCCTGCCGGTGGAGGCCGTAACGCACGATGCCGGCGCGCGCGGCCGCAGCGAGACGATCGTTGAGGGCGCGCTCGAGCTCCGGCGTGCAGTCGAGGATCATGCGCAGTCCATCGTCATACTTCCTGAAGTCGGAGTTCTCGACCACCTGACGCCTGTAAACGTTCGGCACGAAGCCGCCGACCTTGAGATCAAAGCGCATGATCAGATAGACGAACAGCGTATAGGCCAGCACGCCCGCGCGGCGCACGAGCAGCGGACCTCCGCGCCTGGTGCGGGCTTCATAGTCCACCCCCTCCGGCGGCCATTTCAGTGGCGGCCCCTGGGGCGGCACCGGACGGGCGCCATCCGGGCTGCGCTCGACAAGGTCAATGACGTCCTCGATCGCCTTGCGGAAGGCACGTGGATCGGCGTCGCGCGCCGGCATCGCCAGCACGGAGAGGATCAGCCCGCGCGAGGCCGGCATCACCTCGAAGCGGCAGGACAGGCCGGACAGATCGGGCTGCGTGCCGGCGGGCGCCTCGGCGATCGCAAATTCGCCGCGCTTCATCGCGGCGTCGGCCCAGGCGAGCCCGCCGCCGGAGAACATCGCGTAGGACAGGTTCGGCGAGGGACCGAAACGGGCGACGCGCACGTCGAGGCCCTGTGCACGGATGGCGCTGACCGGCACCAGCGCGACGCGCATGGTCAGATCGAGATCCTCCCGCACCCAGGTCGCGGTTGCAGCCAGCGCCTCGCGAGCCAGTTCCAGATCGTGGGGCGCGACCGCGAAGCCGGCGCCGTCACCGCCGAACACGAAGGGGAATTCGCGTCCCTCCAGCGCATTCGTCACTGCCGCGATCACCGCGGCGCCGGCCATGTTCACCGCCTTGTATCGCTGCGCCGCAATCGCCTTGGTCGAATCGACGATGTCGGCAATACCGATGCTCCAGTCCTCCGGCAGCGGCGAATACAGCACCGGATCCATCAGGCTGGTGAAACCGCGGAAGACGGGGATGCTGCCGTAGAAGGATTCGCCTGATGTCATTGGGATCCGGGTGGTAGGGATGCGAAACAGATACGTGGCGGGATCGATCCGGGTTCGCGGGCCGGCGCCCCCTCTTCGATCATTGGCCGAAACGGGCCCGGACAACAAGATGCGGCCCGATTGCAGTGCCGAGCGGGGTCATTGATCGGCATCAAACGGCCGGCCGGGGAGAACGGTTATCGTCGATCGGCTCCAAGGGTTGCGGCTCCAAGGGTTGCATGGGATGATCGAGGTGTCCGACTTCGACAAAAAGGACTCCACTTCTCCGGTCCGTCGGCGCACGGGCATCGACCCGGTCAGCGCGGTGAAGATGCCCGAAAGACTGACGGCAGCCGTCGATGCCTGGGCTGAAGCTCATCGCCTGACCCGCTCGGATGCCATCTGCAACCTCATCGAACTCGGCCTGAAGACAGCACCGCCGGTCGTCACGCCGGTGCACCCGATCGCATCGGACGCCACCAAGATCGAAGAGATCGCAGTCCACCAGATCGAGTCGCTGCTCGACCCCTCGTTGCCGGCGGACGAACGCGAGCGCCGCATCCGTCGCCTCACCGAAGGGCCGCCGGAATTCTCGCACGAGCGAATTGACCTACCGAAGGACGTGCCGAAGGACTTGCCGAAGCAGCGGACGTGAGCGGCTAAAGCATGATCCGGAAAAGTGTGCAGCGGTTTTCCGAGAAGACCATGCTCAAGTAACAACCCAAAGCGGGATGACGATTCATCCTGATCTCATCGCGCTTTAGTGCAGCCTCTCGTCTTGACGCTTGCGCAAGGTGTCGAGAGACGCATCATGGCAGCCGACGAGGCGGACGAACTGCTGCGGGTACATTTCATGCCCGTGGCTGCCGGAATTCTGATGTGTCATCGGCGGGCAGTGGACATCGTCGGGTTTTGCACGGGATTGCTCCGTGCGGCCCTGATTTGAAGCGGTCATGTCTGGCACGGTCATGGACTGCTCCCTGTCGATTGGGACAGATCGATTGACGTAATCCAATCGATTGCGGGCCATCTTACGACCAAATCCGGCTGAATGTCATTGTGCCGGATCAATGCAATAATGACCGTAGAGTTCCACTTATGCCGTATTCCCCGCGTCGATGGTGAACACCGTTCCCGTAACGTTGCGGCCGCCATCCCCCAGCAGGTATTCCACCATGCGCGCGACGTCCTCCGTCTCCGGCAGCCGGCGCAGCGCGCTGCGCCCGGCGATGCGCCTGCGGCCTTCGTCGGAGAGATTGTGCGTGAGCTCAGTGTCGATGAAGCCCGGTGCGACCGCGTTGACGGTGATGCCGAGCTTGCCGACCTCGCGCGCGAGCGAACGGGTGAAGCCGGTGGCGGCGGCTTTGGTCGCGCCGTAGACGGATAAGCCGTTGTAACCGGTGGTCGCGATGATCGAGGAGATGTTGACGATGCGACCGGCGCCATCGGCCATCATCTGCCGCGCCACATATTTGGTGAGGATGATCGGCGATAGCACGTTGAGCTGCACCAAGTCCGCGATCTCGGAATTGTGCATGGTGGCGAGCAGGCCTTCGGTGCCGAGGCCAGCATTGTTGATAAGGCCGTAGATCGGACCGAATTCGTCGCGCACGAGTTTTGCGAAAGCGGGGATCGCATCGATCACGGCAAGATCGCAGGCACGGAAATGCAGGCGCCCCTCGGACTCGGCAGTTGCCGCCTTGAGCTCCTCGCTCTCGCGCCGCGCGGCCGCAATCACATTGTATCCAGCGCCGACGAGGCGCCTTGCAATCGCAAGACCAATACCGCGGCTACCGCCGGTGACCAGAACGTTATGCATCGGTGCGCGCCAGTTTTCCGGCCGGGGTGACGTCGAGTGCCTCGACGAAGCGGATCACCGCAGGCACCTTGTGGGACGCCAGATGGGCGCGGCACTGATTCAGGATCTGGTCGCGGATCTCCTTCGCGCGCGCCGGATCTGTGCCCTCGGCGAGGATCACGTCGGCGACGACGATGCCGCCGGTAATCGGGCTGCGGCGCGACTTGGCGCGCGACATCCGCACGTCGGAATGGCGGTTGATCACCGCCTCGATCTCCTCGGGGTGGACCTTCAGGCCGCCGATATTGATGATCCCGCCGCGACGGCCCACGAAATAGTAGCGGTCGCCGCGCCGCTCGACGATGTCGCCGCTGTCGACGAAACCGTCGGCATCGGCGAGCGCCGAGGCGTTGCGGCCGACATAGGCATGCGCAGTGCGCGCCGAGCGGATCCGGAGCGAGCCGTCGACGACCTTCATCTCGACGCCATTGCGATTGCCGAGATAATCGGCAGGAAAGCCCTCCAGCCCGTCGTTCACGGCAAAGCCGACGCCGGCCTCGGTCGAGGCATAGGCATGACCGACGGAAGCGCTCGGGAACGCCGCCTTGAGGCCGTCAAGCACGGCTTGGTCGGCGATCTCGCCGGAGAGACGAACGTAAGCCGGGGTGAACTGCGCGGCCGAGCCGCTCATCAGGAGCTTGCGCCAGTGCGAGGGCGTACCGGAAATGTGCGAGACGCCGCGCGCATTCAGCCGCGTAACGTAATCGGCGAGCGCCTCATGGGGATCGGACAGTACCATCGAGCCGCCGGAGAGAATCGCGCGGAGGAAGATCTGCAGGCCGCCATAGCGGCGAATGTCGTAGAACGTCGCCCACACCGGCGCGGGACCGCGCGAGGCGCCTTCGGCGACGATCGCGCCGGTGAGCGCTTGGAGCGTATGGCCGGCGATCTTCGGTACGCCAGACGTGCCGGAGGTCAGCATCAACCATTCCGTCGCACGTTCGCTCGCGGCAGGCGCTGCGGCTTGAAGCGGCAATTGTGCAGTGACGACCAGCGGCACGGCAGTCCCGGCCCAGCGATCCGGCTCGTCAGTCACGACGGCATCAATCCCGGCATCGGCGATCAGCGCATCCAGATGCGCCGGATTGAGATCCGGCGGACACAGCAGCATGCGACGGGCGATGCCGTCGAGCTCGATCATGGCAAGGCCGGACCGGAGCTGATCCGATAGTTTCAGCAGCACCGCACGTTCCGACAGTTCGTGCAGCCGGCCGCACAGGACCGTCCGCGACAGGATGTCGGTCAGCGACACGACATCGTGCGCATCGGAAATCGTGCGGCCCTTCAGCTCCTCGCCGAGATGGTCGCGAAGCGCGAAGATCTCACGCGGGGACATTTTCGTAGGCCCGCACGAAATCGCCCACCGTGGCAGGGAACGCAGCGTCCTCGGAAATGGTGAAGGGATCGACGCCGGTCTCGTCCTCCAGGCGAGCGACGAGAATCGCGAAGGCGAGCGAGTCGAAGCCCGTCTCGTGCAGGGACAGATCGTCCGACAGTGCGGGAAGCGTGACGTGCTGCTCTTTGGCGATCTGCTGGATCGCTTCAATGACCTTTGACCTTACCGACATGGTTGGCTCGCTTTTCGTTGTCATTCGTGTTGCGGCGGCTCTTGACGACCGCCTCCCAATGGCCGTCTGTTTACCCGACAGAAGTAAATGGCTTCTTGGACAATTCAGATAAAATTGGACGTATCTGGCGGATTTTGGTGCCGCTACAGCCGGATCGTGCCGTCGACGATCGCGGCAAACCTATCGGAATCGAGCGCGACATAAGCGCCGGATCTCGGCTCGAGCATGAACAGCGGATCGGAGATCGTGCCCGGATCAAATCCCTCGCGCCCGAGCTCACTCTTCTTTTGCTTGAAGGTCTCGGTGGCATCGAGCTCGCGCGAGATGCGGATGAAAACCGGGCAGGCGCAAGTCGGCAGGCGCTGCGCGAGATGCGCAGGCAACGCGGCGATGTCAAAGCCCTCGTTCACGACGATCGCGCTCATGCCGGCGCGGCCGTCGGTGCCGGGGATGGTGACGCCGTAGGTGGTGGCGTCGACGACGCCGGTGAAATCGCGCACGGCATCGTTCACCTCGGACGTTGCGACATTCTCGCCTTTCCAGCGGAAAGTGTCGCCGATACGGTCGACGAAATGGAAAAAACCCTTGTCGTCGATCCGCATCAGATCGCCGGTGCGGAACCAGGCGTCACCTTTGGCAAAGACGTCACGAAGAATCTTCTTTTCGGTCTCACCGGCATCGGTGTAGCCCTCGAAGCGACCACCGCCCTGCTCCGCGGTGCCGATGCGGCCGATCGCCTCGCCGGGCTCGCCACGGCCGCACGCGATGCAGAAGCCCTGGTCATTGCGCAGCGGCACGCCGGTGGCGGGATCGAGCTGGACGAGACTGGCCGGAAAACGATGCGCGAGCAGCGGCGGTATGCGCCCGATCGCACCCGGTTGCCCCTCGACGTTGAACAGCGAGAAATTGCCTTCCGTCGCCGCGTAGAATTCGAGGATGCGCGGAATGGAGAAGCGTGCCTGGAAATCTTCCCAGATGTCGCCGCGCAGGCCGTTGCCGCAGACGAGCCGCAAGCGATGACGGTTCTCGTATTCCGACGGCGCCGCCTTCAGCAGGTAGCGGCAGAGCTCGCCGATATACTGGAACACCGTGCAGTCGTGCCGGACGATGTCGGACCAGAAATGCGAGGCCGAGAATTTGTCCGCAATGGCCACGGAGCCGCCGGCAGCCAGCATGCTGCATGGCGCGACGATGCCGCCGACAGAGTGGAATAGCGGGAGGCAATCGTAGAGCCGGTCCTGCGGAGTCGCGCCGGTGAGGCCGGCGAACCAGAAGCCCCAGTTGAGGATGCGACGGTGGCTGATGCTGGCCGCTTTCGGCAGGCCCGTGGTGCCCGAGGTGTAGATCAGCAAGGCACGGTCGTCGATCGTGACGTCGCCGCGCTCCTCCGATAGGAGCGGACCGTCGTCGAGTGCGGCGAGCGCCACGTCGATGGCACGCTGGTCACGCGCATCGCCGTGTGTCCAGATCTTCGCCTCTGTTTTCAGATGCGGCTTCGCGCTCTCCAGCGTCTCCATCAAATCGTGCGCGACGATGATGAGCCGGGGCCTTGCGACATCGAGGCAATGCGCGAGCGATCGGCCAACCAGCTTCGTGTTGAGCAGCGCAACCACACCGCCGATCCGGCTGATGCCGAGCCAGGCGGCAACATAGTCGATGCCGTTCGGCATGATCAGCGCAACCGTATCGCCCTTGCCCACGCCGACCGAGCGCGCCCAGCGCGCATAGCGGTTGATGCGCTTGGACAAGCCTTCATAGTCGAGCGCGGCGTCATCAGTGACCAGAGCGATGCGGTCGGGCTGGCGCCGCGCCCAATCGTCGACGACGTCGGCGAACAGGCGTCCCGGCAACGCCTCGATCCGTGCGGTCAATTCGATGGCCTTCAGCCAGATCTTTGATGCCGACGGCGCGCGCGCGGCCTTCGTTTGCTCGATGACGCCGGTGGTCATGCCGTTCATTCTTTCGGAACGTGTCTGCTGGTTCCGACAGTTTACGATGTGCGCCCTGTCCAGGTGTTAAGAGACAAGGTAAAAGCCGGTTAGTGCGCGATTAACTCTCGTCATCCTTTACCAAACGGGCGGGATCGTCGTGCGGCCCGGCGCGGTTCTTGCGATAGCGGACCTGTCGGCGCGGTCCCGCTTCACGGCAATGCCGATGAGTACGGCAGCATGCTGACGGCGGAAGCCGACCGCTGGCGCAAGGTGGTCGAGCTGTCGGGCCTGAAAAAGGAGTAGCGGGCGCGCACCGGGACCACACGCTCGATCGGACTGGCGCCCGGCACTAACCGCTTCGCCGGTGACGTGGGCGCGGCGGCACGTTGACCGGATAGTACGGATTGAGGTCACAGGTCGCAGCGCGACCCGAAGCGGTGGCACGGCACTGCGGCAGCGAGGTGAAGGAGCAGTCGTACCATTCCCCGCCGCCGCCATTCGCGCTGGAATAGACGTGCATGCAGACGGGATAACTGGGATCGAAGGTCTGCGCATGCGAGGGCGCGACCACGAAGAAGGCACCGGCGGCCACGATTGGGCCGAGCGAACGATGCACTGCGGATATCGGAGGAAAGCGCATGGCGGAGACCGCTAGTACTGCTTCTTTTGACGCCGGCGCGGCGGCGGTTCGTTGAAGGCGTAATAGGGATTGACGTCGCAGCTCGCGGAGCGTCCCGACGCGCTCGCGCGGCACTGCGGGATTGAGGTGAAAGAGCAGTCGAAATAATCGCCACCACCGCCGAAGCCGCCGGGCGTATAGATGTGCATGCACACCGGATAGCGTGGATCATAGGTCTGGGCGCCGGCATCTGTCGCGACGAACAGCGCGGCAATCGCGGTGAGGGTCAAGATCGGCAAGCGCATGGAGAAATCCTCGAATCGATCACGGCGGCGGCACCGACGCCGGTCTTCTCATATGGCATAACACCATGCGAGAGGCGACTGTTCCTGGGGCCGATGACGGCAAGGTGAGTGGAGCGCTCCCGCAATGCACTCGCTGGCGTCGTGCCGGGCCTGACCGTCCATCCGTGCGCGATCGAGGAGCGCGGAAAGAGGTGGATGGCCTGCCCAACCCGGGCACGATCGCCGATGCGGCAGCTAGACGCCGAGCCCCTGCAACACGAGCCGATTCAGCCTGGCTGCGAACGCCGCCGGATCTTCCGGCAATTCACCGTCTAGGATCTGCGCCTGTTCGAGCAGGAGCAGGCTGAGATCGTCGACGACCTTCGAACCAGCTTGCGCCTTGGTGACCGCAGTGACCATTGGATGGCGCAAATTGATCTCGAGGATCGGCTTGGTCTTCATACCGCGGTTCTGCTGCGACAGGATGCGCTCGAGCTCGCGGCTGGGACCCTGGCTGTCGGCGACGAGGCAGGAGGCCGAGCTGGTGAGGCGCGTCGAGGCCTTGACGTCGCTGACGCGCTCCCCGAGTGCAGCCTTGATCACGGCGATGGTGGCCGCTTCGTCCGCGGCCGGCTCGTCCTTCTTCGCCTGATCCGCCTCGTCGATGCGTGGGATCAGGTCGAGATTGAGATCGCCCTGACTCAGCGACTTCAGCGGCTTGCCTTCGAACTCCGACGGCATCGAGGTCCAGAAGGCATCGACGGGATCGGACAGCAGCAGCACCTCGATACCGCGTGCGGTTGCGGCTTCCAGCCGGGGATTGGACTTCAGCCGCTCGATGCTGTCGCCCACGAGATAATAGATCTCGGTCTGGTTCGGCTTGAAATCGGCGATGACCTGCTTCAGCGAACGCTTCTCGCCCGCTGTCGTGGTGAAGCGCGACAGCGCAAGCAGCTTTTCGCGTCGCTCGAAGTCCTCGTAGATGCCTTCCTTCATCACCGCACCGAAGGCGTCCCAGATCTTGGCAAAATTCTCAGGGTCCTTCTCGGCAAGGCTTTCGAGCTCGGATACGACCCGAGTCGCCACGGCTTTGCGGATTTGCGCGAGCTGCGGATTGTTCTGGAGCATCTCGCGCGAGATGTTGAGCGGAAGATCCTCGCTGTCGACCACGCCGCGGATGAAGCGCAGATAGCCCGGAAGCAGGTCGGCATCGTCGGTGATGAAGACGCGGCGGACGTAGAGTTTCACGCGTCCCTTGCGATTCGGTTCGAACAGGTCGAACGGTTTCGTCGACGGTGCGAACAGCAGCACGGCGTAGGAATAGCGGCCCTCGGCGCGGTAATGCAGCGTCATCGCGGGATCGTCGAAGGCGGAGGCGATCTGCTGATAGGCCTTCTTGTAGTCCTCCGCGGTCAGCTCGGACTTCGAGCGCTGCCACAGCGCACTTGCAGAATTGATCTGGCGCGGCTCGCCTTCTTCCGGGACCAGCTCGATCGGAAACAGGATGTTGTCGGAATAGGCCGTGACGATGCGCTCGATCTCGTAGGTCTCGAGGTATTTCTTGGCATCGTCCTTCAGATGCAGGACAATCTCGGTGCCCCGCGTCACGCGCGCCGCCTCGTCGTCGCTGGCACGGGCAATCTCGAAGCCGGCCCCGCCGGAGGACGTCCAGGTCCAGACGTCGCTCTCGCCGGCGCGGCGGCTGATCACGACGATCTTATCGGCGACCATGAAGGCGGAATAGAAGCCGACGCCGAATTGGCCGATCAGGCCGAGGCCGTCCTTGGCCTCCTTGAGCTTCGACACGAACGCCTTGGTGCCGGAGCGGGCGATGGTACCGAGATGGTCGATCAGCTCCTGCCGTTCCATGCCGATGCCGTTGTCGGCGATCGTGAGGGTCGAGGCCGTCTTGTTCGGGACGATGCGGATCTTGAGTGCGTCGCCTTCGCCCAGCAGGGCGGGACTGGCGATGGCCTCATAGCGCAGTTTGTCGCAGGCGTCAGAGGCGTTGGAGATGAGCTCGCGGAGGAAGATGTCGGTTTCCGAATAAACGGAGTGCACCATCAGGTGCAACAGTTCGGAAACTTCGGCCTGGAAAGGCTGCGTATGCACAGCCGTATCTGACGTCGTCATGCGCTTACCCGGTCAAAACAAAAGGAAGGAACCCGGATATAGCGCGAGAGAACGGCGGATCAAGAGCATGTGAAGCATCGGCCCGGGCGGGCCAATGTTGAAAAGGTGCGGATCAGGTCACGCAGCGTCCGGGCTGGAGCAGTTTTGCGACCTCTGTCAGGGAGCTGACCATCGGCTCGCAGGCGATCGTCGGCTTGGTACGGCCCTTCTTCTGGTTCTGGAGCAGAACCGGCGACTTCGCGTTGCCGGTCTCGATCACCGCTGGGACGCGCAGCAGCACCGAGGTGTCGGCGAGGTCGTTCAGCCGCATCGACACCGTGCGAGTGGGAACCGGCGCGGGCTTGATCTCGGCGAGCCGGTCGGACTTGCCGACACGATTCACGTTATGGCTCGCCGCGAAGTTTGTGCTGTGGCTCGGAATATCGGCGACCGCCTGCCAGCGGTCGGCCAGATCATGACCGGAGGCTAATTGAACGGCGCCGAGCATCGCGACAATCGCGACGGCGCCTAAAAATACCTTTTTAATCTGTAACATGGCTGCCGATCCCTCGCCCCATGGCGATCGCGGGAACAACGCGGGCGAAGGATCGGGGGTTCGTGGCCGTTACGATCACTTAACCGTGTGCGAAAAATGCAGCAGCCCCGCAAAATATTTCGCACGAGGTGGAACGACTTTCGCGGGCAGGAGTCGTCTCTGCAGCCGGCTATTCCCCCCTGCCCCATAAGCCGGCGACGTAGGGCGCGACTGTGGTGATGCCAGTCGCGCCTTACTTTTGTCTGGAGCTCACTTCGCCTTCCCCGCCAGCCAGTCCCGTCCCTCGCCATACAGCTTCTCGACCTCCGGCCCGGCGAGGCCCGGCATGTCGCGCTTGACCTTGTAGCCGATCAGCTCCTGCATGTAGGCGAGGTGGCGGTAGCCTTCGGGGAGCGCGGCGAGCGCCTTCTGGTCGAGGCGGAGTGTCGCGGCGGGATCGACCGGATCGATCCGATCCTTCTCGTAGATCGGCTGGCGGCGGACGATGCCCCATCTGCCGATGCCTGACTGGTCTTGCCGCTTCTCGAGGAAATCGTAGAAGCGGCCGGTGCAGACGACGTCGCAGAGCACATCGTGCACGAGGGCCCGCTGCGAGATCGTCATCTTGGTCTGGGCGATGGCCCTCCTGCCCGCGAGGTCGATGCTGACGCCGCCGAGAAAGTGCAGGATGCGCACGCCCTTGGCGAATCCCTCCTGGCTGACCCGCATGAAATCCCGCGCCGGCCCCTGAAACCAGGTGGCGGACATCCAGCCCTCGTCATGCCAGACCGTGGCAAATCGCTCCCAGTCGCCGGCATCGCGCCAGACCGCCCAGTTCTCGACGAGGTCGCGGATGGCGAGGCGATCGAGCAGCGTCTGGTCCATGGGCACATCTCCAATTGAAGCGGCCGCAAGCGCAGCCGCCGCACGAGGTATGAGCGGCGGATTCAAGAGCGGTCAAGGGTACCGGCGGCATGAAAAATCCGGCGTGCCTTGCAGCACGCCGGATCAGATCACGTCGCCGGCTGGCAGGCCGCCGGCGCCTTGTTACGCCGCCGGCGCCTTCGGCGCGCGGTTGCGCGAGTTGCGCTGGAAGAACAGCGCCTGGCTCGCCACCGCCGACACCATCGCGGGCTGGAACGGCTTCGAGATCAGGAAGGCCGGCTCGGGGCGCTCGCCGGTGAGGAAGCGCTCGGGATACGCGGTGATGAACACCACCGGCACCTCGAAGGTGCGGAGCAGCTCGTTGACGGCGTCCAGGCCCGAGGAGCCGTCGGCGAGCTGGATGTCGGCGAGGATCAGGCCTGGCCGCTTGTTCTTGGCCAGCGCCACCGCATCGGCGTGGGTGCGCGCGACGCCGACGACGTTGTGACCGAGATTCTTCACCAGGCTCTCGAGGTCCATGGCGATAAAGGTCTCGTCCTCGATGATCAGCACGTCGGTCGCGATCTCCGCGGCCATCTCGCGTCCGGCAGCGTCGGCAAGCCGCCGTGTCTCCGCGACATCGGTGCCGAGAATGAAGGCGACTTCCTCTTCCGAAAAGCCCTCCAGCGAAAGCAACAGGAAGGCCTGACGCGGCAGCGGCGTGATGTTCGACAGCCGCCGCTCCGGCGGCATCGGCAGGGTCGTCACCTCGGCATCGTCATTGACGGAGACCGAGTTCCAGATCTGGGTGAACAGCCGGAACAGGCCGACGCGAGGCCCGTGGCTCTCGTCGAGCACCGACGGATCTCCCAGCATTGCTTCCAACATGGCTGCGACATAGGCGTCACCGGAGGCCTGGCTGCCCGTCAGGGCGCGCGCGTATCGGCGCAACAACGGCAAGTGTTCAGCAACGAGCTGTGAACGGGACATCCCCACTCCATTCATCTTCGGGCCAACCTTGAGGTGCAGGCATCACGCGGGGGGCCCGGGGTTCCCCTGCTGGGCTGACTACGCATCAGACCAAGAAAAGTTCCGTCGGGCTGGGAACTTTTTGGCGCACCTGGAATTGTGCCTATCCAGGGAACGGCTCCCGGTTGAGAAAACCTCTCGATTTTACAGTCACTTAACTCGGGGAAACGTGGAACAGGTCATGAAAGATCTCAAGTCTCAAGCCAGCAGAAGCACGACCCCCGGCAAGGGAGGCCTCACTCCGGAGATTCAATCCCGGATCGGGCATCAGTTGCGCGCGATGTACGACGATGTCGTGCGACAAGGGGTTCCAGATCGGTTCGCAGAACTGATCAAGAAGCTTGATGCGCCGGGAGCAACACCCCACGTCGAAAATGAGGGCGGATCCAACGACAACAACAATGGGAGGGACTAATGCCTCTCACGGACTCCCTGCGTAACGACATCTTGGCGGCCGTGCCCAGTCTGCGCGCCTTCGCCATCTCGCTCAGCGGCAATGCCGACCGGGCCGACGATCTGGTCCAGGAGACGCTGCTGCGCGCGCTCGCCAACATCGACTCGTTCCAGCCCGGCTCCAACCTGCCGGCCTGGCTGTTCACGATCCTGCGCAACCTGTTCCGCTCCGACTATCGCAAGCGGCGGCGCGAGGTCGAGGATGCCGAAGGCAACTACGCCAAGACGTTGAAGACTCAGCCTTCGCAGAACGCGCATCTCGAGTTCGAGGAGTTCCGCACGGCACTCGACAAGCTTCCGCAGGATCAGCGTGAAGCGTTGATCCTGGTCGGCGCGTCCGGCTTCTCCTATGAGGACGCGGCCTCGATCTGCGGCTGCGCGGTCGGCACGATCAAGAGCCGCGTCAACCGCGCGCGCTCGAAGCTCGCCGCGCTGCTCTATGTCGATGGCGCCGAGGATTTCGGTCCCGACGAGACCGTTCGGGCCGTGATCGGCGGCAGCGGCGGCTGACGGCTGGCGTCAATCGGATTGGAGACGAGAGGAAGACGGCCGTTTCCGCGGCCGTCTTCCTGCGCGTCCGATGCGGGCGGCGTCGAGCTCGCGGCGCTCGATCACTCCTCAACGAAGGTTACGGTCTCGGCCACACTCGCACGCGAGGTGCGGTAGCTGTTGACCTTGTGCGCGTGGTCGGCGTAGCCGAACGAGATGCCGCAGACGACGCGGCGGTCGTCGGGCAGGTTGAAGTGGCGACGGATCAGGCCGGAGTGGCGCGCGAGCGCCGCCTGCGGAATCGTACCGAGCCCGAGCGCCTGCGCGGCCAGCATGAAATTCGAGACGTAGGCGCCGCAGTCGATCGCACCGTAAATGCCGAGCGGCTCGTTGGTGTGAATGATCGCGACATGCGGCGCGCCGAAGAAATTGTAATTCTCCAGCGCCTGCCTGGCATAGGCCATCTTGTCGCCGCGGGCGATGCCGAGCGTGTTGTAGAGCTGAAAGCCGCTCTCGCGGCGGCGCTCGAGGTAGACGCCGACATATTCGCGTGGCGGGGTGAAGTCGTAATCATCGCCGAGGCCTTTCGAGGCCTCCGCGTAGATCGCCTCGCGAAAACGCTCCTTGGCGGCCCCGCTGGCGATGATGACCTGCCAGGGCTGGCTGTTGCACCATGAGGCCGTACGCTGCGCGGTGGTCAGCACATGCTCGATGGTCGCGCGGTCGACGTCCTTCGGAAGAAAGGCGCGAACGGAGTAGCGCTCGTTGAGGAGCTCTTCGAGAACGCCGATGCGGTCGTTCTGTTTGACTGTGGCGTCCATGAATCAGCTCGCGCTCTTTCGTAGGGCGGGCAACGACGCGATAGCGCCATGCCCGCCGACAGACTTACCCCGGAGCATCTGCAAATGGTGGGCACGCTTCGCTTTGTCCACCCTACGAGATACAGCGAGAGGTGAGATCATCGTCCCTTGGTCGGGATCTTATTGTACGGCACGTCCTTGTCGACGCGAATGTCGCCGGGAAGACCCAGCACCCGCTCGGCGATGATGTTTCGCAGGATCTCGTCGGTGCCGCCGGCGATGCGCATCGATGGCGAGGACAGCAGCATCTGCTGGAACTGGCCCTGCACCGTTTCCTCGTCGCTGCCCGTGAGGACGCCGGCCGCGCCCTGGAGGTCCATGGCGTAGGTCGCGATGTCCTGGAGCATCATGCCCGAAACCAGCTTGCCGATCGAATTCTCCGGGCCCGGCCGTTCCCCTTTCGACAGCGCCGAGATCGTGCGGTAGCTGGTGTATTTCAGCCCGCTCGACTTCGCCGCCCAGCTCGCAAGCTTAGAGCGCACCGCGGGATCGTCGATCGCAAGTCCTTCCTCCAGCATCAAACTGGAGCAGAACTCGAACATCTCGGGGACACCCGTCGCAAGCCGCGCGCCGATCGACATGCGCTCGTTCATCAGCGTCGTCAGCGACACGCTCCAGCCTTCGCCGACGGCCCCGAGGCGCTGGCTGTCGGGAATCACGACGTCGGTGAAATACACCTCGTTGAACTCCTGCATGCCGTTGGCCTGCTTGATCGGCCGCACCTCGACGCCCGGGCTCTTCATGTCGAGAAAGAACATGGTGAGGCCCTTGTGCTTGGGCACGTTCGGATCGGTGCGCGCGATCAAAAGTCCATAGTCGGAGTAATGCGCGCCGGAGGTCCAGATCTTCTGGCCATTGACGATCCAGTCGTTGCCCTTCTTCTCGGCGCGCGTGCGCAGGCCCGCAACGTCGGAGCCGGCGGACGGCTCGGAGAACAGCTGGCACCAGATCTCCTCGCCCGAGGCAAGCTTCGGCAAATAGCGGCGTTTGGCGTCCTCGCTGCCGAAGGCCATCACGGTCGGGCCGCACATGCCCTCGCCGATCTGGAACGGCTGCGTCAGCTTGCCGTAGACGCCCTCCTCCTGCTGCCAGATCACCTTCTCGATCGGAGTGGCGCCGCGGCCGCCATACTCCTTCGGCCAATGCAGGCAAGCCCAGCCGCCCTCGGCCTTCTTCTTCTGCCAGGCCTTGCCGACATCGACGATGTCGTGGTGCGCGAGCCGGATGCGGCCGAGCGAGGATTTCGACAGCTCGCCATGCAGCTCCTTTGGCGCATTGGCCTCGACCCATTTGCGCGCGGTCTCGCGAAATGCGGCTTCCTGCGGGGTGTCGTCGAAATTCATGGCGCTTCCTTTTTTCGTCATTCCGGGGCGCGCAACGCGCGAACCCGGAATCTAGAGCCTGCATACGCACTTCGAGATTCCGGGTTCGGCTCTTCGAGCCGCCCCGGAAAGACGGCTAACCTCGCCCCTTCGTCGGGATCTTGTTGAACGGCACGTCCTTGTCGACGCGGATATCGCCGGGCAGGCCCAGCACCCGCTCGGCGATGATGTTGCGCATGATCTCGTCGGTGCCGCCTTCGACGCGGGTGCCTGGAGCGCGCAACAGCATGGCCTGGAAGCGGCCGGCGAGTTCGCCATCCTCGCCGCTGACGACGCCGCTCGCGCCCTGCAAATCCAGCGCGTAGGTCGCGACGTCCTGGATCATCGAGCCCGCCACCAGCTTGCCGATGGAATTCTCCGGCCCCGGCCGCTCGCCCTTCGACAGTGCCGAGATCGCGCGCATGCTGGTGTATTTCAGGCCGCTCGCCTTCACCGCCCAGTTCGCCAACCTGGAACGCACTGCGCGGTCTTCGATCGCAGGGCCATCGTCGAGCATCAAGCTTGAGCAATATTCGAACAGCTCCGGGAAACCGGTCGAGACCGCCGCACCGATCGCGCTGCGCTCGTTCATCAGCGTCGTCAGCGAGACGTTCCAGCCATCACCGACCTCACCGAGGCGCTGATGATCGGGGATGCGGACATTGGTAAAATAGACCTCGTTGAAGTCCGAGGCGCCGCTCGCCTGCTTGATGGGCCTGACCTCGATGCCCGGGCTCTTCATGTCCAGGAAGAACATGGTGAGGCCCTTGTGCTTGGGCACGGTCGGATCGGTGCGGGTGAGCAGGATGCCGTAGTCGGAATAGTGCGCGCCCGACGTCCAGATCTTCTGGCCGTTGATGATCCAGTCGTCGCCGTCCTTCTCGGCACGCGTGCGCAGGCCCGCGACGTCGGAGCCTCCGGCCGGCTCGGAGAACAGCTGGCACCACACCTTCTCTCCCGAGGCCAGCGGCGGCAGGTAGGTGCGCTTGTGCTCCTCGCGCGCGAACGCCATCATGGTCGGTCCGCACATGCCATGGCCGATGATGAACATGCGGGACAGCTGACCGAACGGTCCCTCTTCCTGCTGCCAGATCACACGCTCGATCGGCGACGACCCGCGTCCGCCATATTCCTTCGGCCAGTGCAGACAGGCCCAGCCTGCGTCGGCCTTCTTCTTCTGCCAGGCTTTTGCGACCTCGAGAATGTCGGCGTTCTTGAGCACGGTGCGGCCGAGCGAGGATTTTCGCAGCTCGTCCTCATATTGCTTGGGTGCGTTCGCGTCGATCCATGCGCGGGCAGTTGCGCGGAACTCGGCTTCCTGCGGGGTGTCGTCGAAGTTCATGGTCTCATCTTTCTGTCCGGGGCGCGCGCAGCGCGAAGCCGGAATCTCGACGTTATTCACTCATCTCCGGGTTCCGGTTCGGCGCTATCGCGCCGCCTCCGGAATGACGCCAACATCAGGCCGCGTTCTTCTTGCGCATGCGGTCGATCAACTGGTCTTCCCAATAGGACAGGCTGCCGAGCCCCAACGCCATCGCGTTGGCGCGGCGGTAATACATGTGGCAGTCGAACTCCCATGTGAAACCCATGCCGCCGTGAACCTGGATGTTGTTCTTGGCGCAGTGCTGGAACGCCTGCGTCGCGCTGATGCGCGCCGCGGCGGCGGCTTCGGGCAATTCGGCCGCATTGGTCGAGAGCGCCCAGGCGCCGTAATAGCTGTTGGAGCGTGCCAGCGTCGCCGAGACGTACATGTCTGCCAGCATGTGCTTGACCGCCTGGAACGAGCCGATCTGCCGGCCGAAGGCGATGCGGTCGAGCGCGTAGTCTCGGCCCATCTCCAGCGCGCGGTCGGAACCGCCGACCTGCTCGAAGGCGCACAGCACCGCGGCGCGGTCGAGCACCTGGGTCAGGACGCTCCAGCCTTCGCCCGCAGCTCCCAGCGGCTCGGCCTTGCAATCCCTGAAGGTGATCTCGGCCTGACCGCGTGTCGGATCGAGATTGGTGAGGCTTTTGACCTCGACGCCGCCGGCCTTCAGATCGACCAGAAACAGCGAGATGTCATTCTCGCGTCCGCTCGATCCCGTGCGCGCGGCCACCACCGCGAAATCGGCGATGGCTCCGTCGGCAACCGGCTTCTTGACGCCGTTGAGCACGCCGTTCGCAGCCGTCAGCTTGACGTTCTTCGGCGATGGATTGCCCTTGCCTTCGAACAGCGCCAGCGTGCCGATCGCATCGCCCGAGGCGATGGCAGGCAGCCATTTTTTCTTTTGCGCATCATTGCCGGCGAGCAGCAGCGCTTCGGCGGCAAGATACACGGTGGAGGAGAACGGCACCGGCGCGTTCGCCCGGCCCATCTCCTCCGCAATCACGCAGAGCTCGAGATGGCCGGCGCCCGCACCGCCGAACTCCTCGGGGATGGCGACGCCGAGAAAGCCCATCTCGGCGAGGCCCTTCCACAGCTCCTTGTCATAGGGCGCCTTGCCGTCGAGCACGACACGCACCGCCTTCGGCGGGCATTTTTCGGCGAGGAATTTGCGCGCCTGGTCGCGGAGCTGCTTCTGGTCGTCGGAGAAATCGAAGTTCATGGCGGCTTACCTTTGCTTATTCATCGTAACCATTGATGCCGTCATTCCGGGGCGCCGCGTAGCGGCGAGCCCGGAATCCATTTCTCCAGGCGTATGCGGCCTGATGGATTCCGGGTTCGCGCTGCGCGCGCCCCGGAATGACGATTGGCGAGATTTATTCATCGCAGCACGATCACATCCTCGTCCGGTCTGTCGGCATAGAGCCGCTCCACCAGCGCGGTGCGGCGCTCGAGGCCGGCGCGCTGGTTGATGTAGCCCTTGTCGGTGAGCTCGTTGCCGTCGATCGAGGGCGGCTCGACCATCAGCATCGCGCGCGCGACGATGCGGCTGCTGGCGCCTTCGCATTCCTTGTTATGTGCTTCCAGCCCGCGCCTGAAGCAGGCGACGATCTCGGGGTGCTTCACCGCTTCGGCAAAGCTCAGATCGGGATTGCCGACGAGCTGGCGGCAGGCATGCAAATTGGGCCAGGCGAGCAAACCGATGAAGGCGCGATCCTGCCCGGCCACCAGCGCGTCATGCACGACGGGCGTTGCGGCTGCGATTGCATCGGTGCGCAGCGAGCCGACATGAACGAAAGTACCGGTGGTGAGCTTGAAGTCCTCCACCACGCGCCCGGCGAAAATGATACCCTGCACGGGGTCAGTGTCGTCGACGAAGATTCCGGCATCACCAATGCAGTAATAGCCTTCCTCGTCGAACATCTTCTTCGTCAGCTCCGGCTGGCCGAAATAGCCGGGCGTGACGTTGACGCCGCGCAGGCGCAGTTCGTATTTCGAGCCGCACGGCACCATCTTCAATTCGACGCCGGGGAACGGCAGGCCGATCAGGCCGACGCGCTCGGTGTCCCAATAGGTGCCGGTCGAGGTCGGCGCGGTCTCGGTCGAGCCCCAGCCGGTGTAGAACACGATGCGCTCGCCGGTGGTCTTCACCGCCAGCGCCTGCATGCGGTCGTAGAGATCGTCCGGCAACCGCGCGCCGCCATAGGCCATGATCGAGAGATTCTTGAAGAAGGAGCGGCACAGCGCATCGTCCTTCTCCATCGCCGCCGCCAGCGCGGCGTAGCCGGCCGGGACGTTGGCGTAATAGGTCGGCGAGATCTCGCGCAAGTTCCGCAGCGTCTCCTCGAACTGGCCCGGCATCGGTCGGCCGTCGTCGATATAGAGTGTGCCGCCATCGACCAAGATCGGATGGAACGCCGCATTGCCGCCCATGGTGTGGTTCCAGGGCATCCAGTCCAGCATGGTCGAGATCGGCCCGCTCGGGTCGCGCGGACGGACCTGCATCATCATCGCCGCATTGGCGCACATCATCTCCTGCGTGTTGATGACGGCCTTGGGCATGCCGGTCGAGCCTGACGTGAACAGCAACTTGCCGACAGTCTGGGGCGTGATCTGTGCAATCGACGCCTCGACGTCGGCGGTCACCGGCGTTGCCGCGAGCTCGGCGAAGCCGACGCTCCTGATGCCGTCGCAGGGCCGCGCGACGTGAACCACGGTGACGCCGCTGAGGTCGAGCGCCTTCAGGGCCTTCTCGAAAGTCGGGCCGTCCTGCACCATCACCACGGCCGGCTTGATCAGGTCGAACAGATATTTCAGCTTGACGTGATCGTGGCTCATCAGCGAGTAGGCCGGTGAAACGGGAGCCGCTGGAGCGCGCGCTTGCATTGCGGCCTGCGTCATCAGCGCGTGCTCGATCGAATTGCCGGAGAGGATCGTGACCGGCCGACCGTTGAGCTCGAGGTCCAGCAGCGCCTGCGTCAGAGCGTCGACGGTGCGCTTGGCTTCGGCATAGGACACCTTGCGCCATTCACGATTCGGGCCGCTCCGCTGCGCCAGCCAGATGCGCTCCGGAGCTTCCTTCGCCCATTTCGCCAGCGAGGCCGGGATGTGCTTCTCGTAGGCCTGCAGCGGAATGCGCGACTTCAGCACCACCGTGCCGTCGCCGCGGCGCTCGACATCGATGTCGCGCTTGAGCCACTGAACCTTGCGAAAGGCGGGCTTCGTCATCACCGCCGCCGCGCTTCCACTCATTTTGCGTCTCCCGGAATTACTGTCCTTTTGCGGATCTTCGTCGTTCAGCGCTTGATATAGACAGGCTTTCGCTTCTCGAGGAAGGCCCTGATGCCTTCCGAAAACTCCTCCGAGCGGCTGCACAGGACCTGATTGCGATCCTCCATCGCGATCGCAGCTTCCAGCGACCCGGCATCGACGCTCATGTTGAGACATTCCTTTGACAACCTCAGCCCCACGGGCGAGGCCGTCATCATCGCGTCGACATAGGGCTCGGCCGCTTCGTCGAGCCTGTCCTCCTCAACGACTTCCGAGACGAGCCCGACCGCGAGCGCGCGCTCGGCGCCGAAGAAGCGCCCCGTGAGGATCAGTTCGGATGCGACGGAGACGCCGACCAGCCGCGGCAGAAAATAGCTGGTGCCGATGTCGCAGCCGCCGAGGCCGAGCTTGATGAAGGCACAGTTCATTCGCGCCGACCTGGTCGCGATCCGGATATCGGAGGCCAGCGCCAGCGCAAAGCCGCCGCCTGCCGCCGCGCCCTGCACCAGGGCCAGGATCGGCTGCGGACAACGCCGCATCAGCATCACGATGTCGGCGATGCGCCGCTGCGAGTCCAGGGATTCGGTAACGCCGGGCGGCTCTTGCTGGCCGGCACGGCGCTGCATCGCCGCCTTGAGATCGAGGCCCGCGCAGAAATTCTTGCCGGCCCCCTTCAACACAACGACGCGGGTATCGCGGTTGCGCTGCAGGCTTTGGAAGTAGACGTTCAGCGCATCGATCAGCGCAGGATCGAGCGCATTGAGGCTGTCAGGACGATTGAGCGTCACCCGATCGACGCCGTCGTCATGCTCGATCAGCAGCGGTTGGGACATGGTGCCTCATGCCTATCTGTGTCGCGGCGCCGATTGCTGCGCCCTCTCCCCCTTGTGGGAGAGGGCATGTACGCAACGAGCCAAGAACTCGCTTGGGTGAGGGGTCTGGCTCCGCAGAAAAACTCTTATGTGAATCGCGGACAAAAACCCCTCATCCGGCGCTCCGCGCCACCTTCTCCCGCGAGGGGAGAAGGGACAGCAGCGGAGCATGCCTCTATCAGCGCGGGGCCATGCGGATGGCGCCGTCGAGGCGGATGGTCTCGCCGTTGAGCATCGGGTTCTCGACGATGTGCACCGCGAGCATGCCGTATTCATTGGCATCGCCGAGACGCGACGGATGCGGCACCTGGGTACCCAGGCTCTTGCGAGCCTCTTCGTTCAACCCCATCAGCAGCGGCGTGAAGAACAGGCCGGGAGCAATGGTGTTGACGCGGATCTTCTGGCTGGCGAGGTCGCGCGCGGCCGGAAGCGTGAGGCCGACGACACCGCCCTTCGAGGCCGAATAGGCGATCTGGCCGATCTGGCCTTCGTAGGCAGCCACCGAAGCGGTGTTGATGATGACGCCCCGCTCTTCGCCGATGGGCTCCGCAGTGACCAGACGTTCGGCGAACAGACGCAGGCAGTTGAAGGTGCCGATCAAATTGACGTTGATGATGCGCGCGAACTTTTCCAGCGGGTAGACGCCGTCGCGGCCGACGATGCGCTGCGAGCCGCCGATGCCGGCGCAGTTCATCAGCACGCGGGCGACGCCGTGCGCGGCTTCCGCCTTGGCGATCGCGGCCTTGATCTGCTCCTCGCTGGTGACGTCGGCATGCAGCGCGACACCCTTCACCTCAGTGGCGACCTTCTCGGCGTTTTCCTTGCTCTGGTCGATCACGCCGATCTTGGCGCCCTTGGCAGCCATGGCGCGGGCGGTCGCGGCACCAAGGCCCGAACCACCGCCGGTGATGAGAACGGCTACGTCTTTCAACTGCATCGCTTGTACCTTTCCTTGGGCGTTTCTTCTCTGGACTTGGAGTTCGGCCGATTATCCGGCCGCGACAGCTTCCTCGACTTGCGTGAGGATGCCGCCGCAGATCAGCGTTTCCATGTGCTTGATGTATTGCCGGCAGACGTCATCGGTGACCGGGCCGACGCCGGTCGCGCGGGACATCGCGTGCCGGCCGAAGAACAGGTGATCGCATGCACCGATAAGGCTGGTGTAGAACAGCACCGGATCGGTCTGGCGGAATTCGCCGCGGCTCACGCCTTCGGCGAGCAGGCGACGGTGGAAGTCCAGCAGCGGCGCAACGAAGAATTTCGAGACTTCATCGGCGGAGCCCGCGCTGGTGTCGTGCAGCAGATAGTGGATCAGCCGGTTCATGTAGGGGAACCGGTGATAGGCGCGGATGATGCCGGCGATGTGCAGCTTCAGCTTCGCCGTCGACGTGATCGGCTGCGCCAGCAGATATTCGAGGTTGGACATCTCGGTCGCAGCATCCCGCGCGAGCAGCGCCAGCAAGAGGCCGTCCTTGTTGCCGAAGTGGTATTTGACCAGGGCAGCATTGGCACCCGACTTCTGCGCGATATCGGAGAGCGAGATCTCGACCGAGGACCGTTCGATCATCAGCTCGCTCGCGGCCACCAGCAATTTCTCTGCCGTGGAATTTTTCCCGCCGGGGAGCCTGTTCGGTACGCTGGTAGCCACGGAGATCCCTGTTTTCGCCGCTTGAAGCCGGCGCAGATAAGCTCAAGCAGCGCCTCATCACAAGAGTTAATTGATCGATTGACTAAACGATCTCCCGTCCCTTAAATCCGATCCTGACAACCAACCCAGTCAAGAATTCAGGGAGAAACCGACATGTCCGAGGCTTATATCGTCGCCGCTGCGCGCACTGCGGGCGGGCGCAAGGGGGGCCGTCTCGCCGGCTGGCATCCGGCCGATCTCGCCGCGAAGGTGCTGGACGAGCTGGTCGATCGCACCAAGGTCGATCCGGCGCAGGTCGAGGACGTGATCATGGGCTGCGTGATGCAGGTCGGCGAGCAGTCCAACAACGTCGCCCGTAACGCGATCATGGCGTCGAAGCTGCCGGAGAGCGTGCCGGGCACCTCGATCGACCGCCAGTGCGGCTCCTCGCAGCAGGCGCTGCACTTCGCCGCGCAAGCCGTGATGTCCGGTGCGATGGACGTCGTGATCGCGGCCGGCGTGGAATCGATGACGCGGGTTCCAATGGGCCTGTCCTCGCAGCTTCCCGCCAAGAACGGCTTTGGCAATTACAAGAGCCCCGGCATCGAGAAAAAATATCCGAACATCGTGTTCAGCCAGTTCACCGGCGCGGAGATGATGGCCGAGAAGTACGGCCTCTCCAAGGATCAGCTCGACGAATTTTCCTACAACAGCCATCAGCGCGCGATCGCTGCGACGCAGGCCGGTCACTTCAAGAACGAGATCGTGCCGCTCGAGATCACGCGCGCCGACGGCAGCAAGGACACCCACCACATCGACGAAGGCATCCGCTTCGACGTCAGCCTCGACGGCATCAAGGGCGTCAAGCTGATCGCCGAGAACGGCAGGCTCTCCGCCGCCAGCGCCAGCCAGATCTGCGACGGCGCTTCCGGCGTGATGGTCGTGAACGAGCGCGGCCTCAAGCAGCTCGGCGTCAAGCCGCTCGCGCGCATCCACCACATGACCATGACCGGCGGCGACCCCGTCATCATGCTGGACGCGCCGCTGCACGCCACCAAGCGCGCGCTGGAGAAGACCGGCATGAAGATCGGCGACATCGACCTGTTCGAGGTCAACGAGGCCTTCGCCTCGGTGCCGACCGCGTGGCTGAAGACCACCGGCGCAGATCCCGAGCGTCTCAACGTCAATGGCGGCGCCATCGCACTCGGTCACCCCCTCGGCGGCTCCGGCACCAAGCTGATGACCACGCTGGTCCACGCCCTGCACCAGCGCGGCAAGCGCTACGGCCTCCAGACCATGTGCGAAGGCGGCGGCATGGCCAACGTGACGATCGTCGAACGACTCTAAAAAAAACAAAAGCGAGCAGTGAGTGGCGAGTAGCGAATGGTGAGTAGGCGAAGAACGGTTTGCCCTTCTTCCCTATTCGCCACTCGCTACTCGCCATTCGCGTCTTGAGGAAACGCCATGACCCACCCCTCCATCCACGCCCGCGCCACGCCCGACAAGATCGCGTACCAGATGGCCGGCACCGGCAAGGCGATCACCTACCGCGAACTCGACGAGCTCTCGAACCAGGGCGCACATCTCTTCCGATCGCTCGGGTTGAAGGCCGGCGACCACATCGCTCTCCTGATGGAGAACCGCCTTGCCTTCATGGAGATCTGCTGGGCCGCACAGCGCAGCGGGCTCTACTACACAGCCATCAGCCGCTATCTCAAGCAGGACGAGATCGACTACATCATCAAGGACTGCGGCGCCAAGGTCGTCATCACCACGCCGAAATGCGCCGACCAGATCAAGAGCCTGATCAAGGGCTCGGCAGGCGAGCCGGTCTTCTACATGATGGACGAGCCGCTGCCCGGCTTCCGCTCCTACGACAAGGAAGCCTCTGCGCAGCCGACCACGCCGATCGCCGACGAGGTCGCCGGCTACGACATGCTGTATTCATCGGGAACCACCGGGCGGCCCAAGGGCATCAAGAAGGCGTTCGAGGGCAACGGGATCGACGTACCGAACGCCTTCCTGCGCGTGCTCTGCGCCGACATGTGCGGCATGAACGCCGAGAGCACATATCTCTCGCCGGCGCCGCTCTATCATGCCGCGCCCCTGCGCTTCAACATGATGGCGATCGTGCTCGGCGGCACCTCCATCATCATGGAGCATTTCGATGCCGAGGAATTCCTGAAGCTGGTCGAGACATACAAGGTCACGCAGTCGCAGCTGGTGCCGACCATGTTCGTGCGCATGCTGAAGCTGCCGGACGGGGTGCGCGCGAAGTACAATGTTTCGAGTCTGAAGGGCGCGATCCACGCCGCCGCGCCCTGCCCGGTCGACGTGAAAGCCAAGATGATCGAATGGTGGGGCCCGATCCTGATCGAGTATTATGCGGGCTCGGAAGGCAACGGCGTCACGGTCTGCAACTCGCAACAATGGCTGGAGCATCGCGGCAGCGTCGGCCGCGCGGTGGTTGGCAAGATCAAGATTCTGGACGAGAACGACGAAGAGCAGCCGACAGGCGAGATCGGCACGGTCTACTTCGCCGACGCGCCCGCCTTCACCTATCACAACGACCCCGAGAAGACGAAGAAGGCCTACAACGCCAAGGGCTGGTCGACGCTCGGGGACGTCGGCTACCTCGACAAGGACGGCTTCCTCTATCTCACCGACCGCAAGTCCTACATGATCATCTCGGGCGGGGTGAACATCTACCCTCAGGAGACCGAGGACGTGCTGATCACGCATCCTGATGTCGCAGACGTCGCGGTGTTCGGCGTGCCGAACGAGGAGATGGGCGAGGAGGTGAAGGCGGTGGTGCAGCCGCACGACATGAGCCGCGCCGGCAAGGCGCTGGAGGCGGATCTGATCGCCTACTGCAAGACCCGCCTCTCGGCCATCAAGTGCCCTCGCTCGATCGACTTCGAAGCCGAGCTGCCGCGCACGCCCACGGGCAAGCTGGTGAAGCGGCATCTGCGCGATCGCTACTGGCCGAAGGTGGCGGCGAAGATTTAGCAAAGACCTCGTGTCCCGACGCGGTGCACCGCGTCCGGAGCACGAGGCCCCGCTCGTCTCAATCGAACAAGCTCGGCGTGTGGTTCACCACCGCGCCTTCGATCTCGAGCATCTTCAGCTTCGTCACCACGCCGCCATTCGCCGAGAAGCCGCCGGGCTTGTTGCCGGCCGCCAGCACGCGATGGCAGGGCACCACGATCGGGCACGGGTTGCGGCCGAGCGCCTGGCCGACATCGCGCGACAGCTGGACGCCGCCGAGCTGCTTGGCGATGTCGCCATAGGTGACGGTCTTGCCGGGCGGGATGGTCCGGGCAAGGTCGTAGACGCCGCGGTTGAAGTCGGGCACGCCGTCGAGGTCGAGCGGGATGTCGGTGAGATCATCCGGCTCGCCCGCGAGCAGCTTGACGATTCGGTCGATCGCCTGCTGCACCTCGGCGGTCGGCTCCGCTTCGCTGGCATCGGCGTGGCGCTGCTGGATGCGGGTGCGGATCTTCTGCTCGCCGCCCATCGGCAATTGTGTGCCGTTGATGCCGCGCGGGCCCCAGGCGATGGCGCAGAGGCCGATCCGGGTGTCGAACAGGGCAAAATGCTGGTCGGTCATGACATGGTTCCTGGCTTGCGTCACGTTGCAGGCCCCCTCTTTGATCTCCTGCGAAATCTAGGCTTGGAAATAGTTGCGATCCACCCGGTTTCCGGGGATCTTGCACAGGAGTTCCAGCCCCTTGCGAGCCCCTGAATGCAAAGCCTCCACGTCAACGGATACGACATGCCCTATCTCGACGTGGGTGAAGACAGAGGCCGTCCGCCTCTGGTCTGCGTGCACGGCTCGCTCAACGACTTCCGCGTCTGGGGCTGCGTGCTCGGACCGCTGACGCAGCGACATCGGGTCATCGCCGTCAGCCTGCGGCACTTCTTCCCCGAGCGCTGGGACGGCCTTGGTGACACCTATTCGATCGCCCAGCATGTCGACGACGTGATCGCCTTCATCGACGAGCTCGATCTCGGACCGGTCGACTTGATGGGCCATTCCCGCGGCGGGCACATCTGCTTCCGCGTGGCGCAGCGAAGGCCGGATCTGCTGCGGAGGCTGATCCTGGCGGAGCCCGGCGGCGAGCTCGATGCGAGCCTCGATCCGGATTACGTCGGCGGCCCCTCGCCGCTGCTGGCGCGCTTCACCGCTTCCGCAGAGAAGATCGCGGCCGGCGATATCGATGGCGGCCTCACCGTTTTCGTCGACACGCTGGAGGGGCCCGGCACCTGGCCGCGACTGCCGGCGATGGTGAAGCAGAACCTGCGCGACAACGCCATGACGCTGATCGGCCAGGTCCGCGACAATCGCCCGCCGTTCTCGAAGGCGGATGCGGAGTCCATCAAGATGCCGACGCTGTTCATCCTGGGCGCCCGGACCAAAGGCCTGCTGCCGAAGGTACTGCACGCGCTCGCAGCGCATGTGCCCTATTCGAAGACGGCGATCATCCCGAACGCGACGCATCCGATGTTCGAGCAGGCGCCGCAGAAATATTCCGAAGTGGTGCTGGACTTCCTGGCGAGCTGACCCATGCAAAGCTTTCGCGTCAACGGTTACGACATGGCCTATCTCGAAGTCGGAAGCGGCCCCCCGCTGGTCTGCGTGCATGGCACGCTCGGGGATTTCCGCACCTGGTATTCGGTGTTCGGCCCGCTGTCGCAGTCCCATCGCGTGATCTCGGTCAGCCTGCGGCATTTCTTTCCCGAGCATTGGGACGCGGTCGGCGACGACTACAAGATGGCGCAGCATGTTGCCGACGTGATCGCTTTCATCGAGCAGGTTGAGCCTGCGCCGGTCGACCTGATGGGCCATTCGCGCGGCGGGCATATCGCCTTTCGCGTCGCGCAGGCGAGGCCTGATCTGTTGCGCAAGCTGGTGCTGGCGGAGCCCGGCGGCGATCTCGACGCATCCCTTCCCGTGCCGGAAGGCACGCCGGCGCATCCGCCGCTGGCGGCCCGCACCGTGCAATCGGTCGAGATGATCCGCTCCGGCGATATCGACGGCGCGGTACGAAATTTCTTCGAGGGCATCGAGGGAGAGAGTTCGTGGCGGCGCGTGCCTGCTGCGGCCAAGCAGCAACTGCGCGACAACGCCCTGACCTTGCTCGGCCAGATCGATGAGCAGCGCCGGCCCTACACGCTCAGCGACGCGCAGGCGATCAGGACGCCGACGCTCTTGATCGGCGGCGGCGCGACGACCGGTAGCCTATCGGTGATATGGCGCGTGCTGGCCGAACACATCGCAGGCGCGCAATCAGCGGTGATCGAGAATGCCGGCCACTGGATGTTCGAACAGGCGCCGGAGGAGTTCGGCCGGGTGGTGAACAGATTCCTGGCGGAGTAGGGGTGGGTGCTGCTTCACAAGCGCGAAAACAACCCCATGCACAGTAAGCCGCACCAATAGAATCAAAGGCTTACGATGGCCGACAACCGACGGCGTTGACGACCTCCCCTTCCCGCAGTACCGTCGAATACGGAATTCCGTATTCCCTAGCCTTCGGAGCTGCCGGCGTGATCCCTCTCGACCCGCTCCCGAACCTGATCGACCAGGTCTATGCGCGGATCCTGGAGGCGATCTCCGACCGCACGCTGCGGCCCGGCCAGCGCATCCGTCAGAACGAGCTCGCTGACAAGCTCGGCGTGTCGCGCCAGCCGGTTTCGCACGCGCTGCACCTGCTGCATCGCCAGGGCCTGGTCGCCGAAAGCGGCCGCCGCGGATTCGAAGTCACCCAGCTTGATCCCGCCCGCATCCGCCAGCTCTACGAGGTGCGCGGCGCCATCGACGCGCTGGCGGCCCGGCTCGCCGCAGCGCGTGCAGGCACCTACGCGGCCGGACGCGCACGGCTCGACGCTGCGCTTGCCGCGGGACGCCGCAGCGATCGCAACACGACGCTGGCCGAACTCATCGCGCTCGATGTCGACTTCCACCGCGCGATCTACCAGCTCGCCGGCAATCCCGCGATCGAGGAGACGATCGCACCGCAATGGCCGCATATGCGGCGCTCGATGGCGACGGTGCTGTCCGAGCTCGATTATCGCGACAGCGCCTGGGCGGAGCATGCGACGATTGCGGGGCACATTCTCGCCGGTGAGGCGAGCGCGGCCGAACGTGCGGCGCTGGCGCATGCGCAGACGGCGGGACGGATGACCGAGGAGAGATTGCGGGCGACGGACGAGGCGGCGGCGTAGCAACAAACACACTCGCCGTCATTCTGGGGCGCGCCAATGGGCGCGAGCCCGGAATCCATTGGGCGGCAGCGCCCGTGGACGAATGGATTCCGGGCTCGGACTTCGTCGCGCCCCGGAATGACGACAACAAAAAGCAAACCAAGGAGGACGACCCATGAGACTGTCACAGGAGCAATTGGAGTTCTTCAACCGCGAGGGCTGGCTGTTCCTGCCCGAATTGTTCAGCCAGGAGGAGGTCGACCTGCTCGCGCGCGAGGCAGTCGGCATCTACGACGCCAACCGGCCCGAAGTCTGGCGCGAGAAGAGCGGCGCGCCGCGCACGGCCTTTGCCGCGCATCTCTACAACGAGGCCTTCGGACTCCTCGGCGCGCATCCGCGCATGATCGAGCCGGTCGAGCAGGTGTTCGGCGAGCCCGTTTACATGCACCAGTTCAAGATCAACGCGAAATCGGCCTTCACAGGCGACGTCTGGCAGTGGCACCAGGATTATGGCACCTGGAAGCGCGACGACGGCATGCCGGAGCCGCGCGCGATGAACATCGCGATCTTCCTCGACGAGGTGATGCCGATCAACGGGCCCTTGATGCTGGTGCCGCGCAGCCAGAACGCCGGCGATCTCGAAGCTTCGCATGACCTCGCCACCACATCCTATCCGTTGTGGACACTGGACGAGGACACAGTCACGCGCCTCGTCAAACAGGGCGGCATCGTCGCACCGACCGGCAAGCCCGGTGGCATGTTGATGTTCCACGGCAATCTCGTGCACGGCTCGGCCGGCAACATCACGCCCTACCCGCGCAAGATCGTTTACCTGACGCTGAATGCGGTCTCGAACTACATCCGAAGCCCGACACGGCCTGACTACATCGCGCATCGCGATTTTGCGCCGATCAAGACGGTGGACGACGACGCGCTGCTGCGACTCGCCCGTGCACCGCGGCAGGCGGCGGAGTAAAAAGGTCTCGTGCCCCGGACGCAGCGCAGCACGAAGTGATGCGCTGCTGAGCCGGGGCCATGTCACACGCATTCTTTTCTCTGGGTCCCGGCTCTGCGGAGCAGCACTATGTGCTGCACCGCGTCCGGGACGAGATCATGATTGGAATCCCCCATGAATCTCTTCCGCCTCCTCCAGTCCCGCGCCAGCGCCGGCAAGCCGGTCCGCGTCGTGCTGATCGGCGCCGGCAAGTTCGGCTCGATGTTCCTGGCGCAGGTGCCGCACACGCCGGGGCTGGAGGTGCCTGTCATTGTCGACATCGACCGCGACCGCGCGCGCGAGGCCTGCCGCACCGTCGGCTGGGACGCAGACCGCATCGCCGCGACCACCTTCACCGACGACGGTGTGCGCGCCATCGCCGGTGGTGCCATGGACGTGGTGGTGGAGGCGACCGGCAACCCAGCCGTCGGCATCAAGCATGCACGCGCGGCGATCGCGGCGGGCAAGCATATCGTGATGGTGAATGTCGAGGCCGACGTGCTGGCAGGCCCCCTGCTCGCCGAGGAAGCGCGCAAGGCGGGCGTGGTCTATTCGCTCGCCTATGGCGACCAGCCGGCGCTGACGGCGGAGATGGTGGATTGGGCGCGGGCCACCGGCTTCCGCGTCGTCGCTGCCGGCAAAGGCACGAAATATCTGCCGGCCTATCACGACGTGACCCCCGATGGCGTCTGGCAGCATTACGGCCTGACTGCGGGCGAGGCGCAATCGGCCGGCATGAACCCGCAAATGTTCAACTCCTTTCTCGACGGCACCAAATCGGCGATCGAGATGGCGGCGATTGCGAATGCCTGCGGCCTCGACGTGCCTTCGGACGGCCTGCTGTTTCCGCCCTGCGGCGTCGACGACCTCCCGCACATCATGCGGCCGCGCTCGCGCGGCGGCGTGCTGGAGCGGTCCGGCGTCGTCGAGGTCGTCTCCTCGCTCGAGCGCGACGGCCGGCCGGTGTTTCGCGATCTGCGCTGGGGCGTCTATGTCGTGCTGGAGGCGCCGAACGATTATGCCGCCGATTGCTTCAGGCAATATGGCCTCAAGACTGACGCCAGCGGACGCTTCGCCGCCATGTACAAGCCCTATCATCTGATCGGGCTCGAGCTGAACATCTCGGTGTTGTCGGCCGCACTACGGGGCGAACCGACCGGACAGGCGATCGGCTTCCGCGGCGACGTCGCAGCGGTGGCCAAGCGCAATCTGCGCGCCGGGGAGATGCTCGACGGCGAAGGCGGCTATACGGTGTGGGGCAAGCTGGTACCGGCGGCCGCGAGCCTGAGGGCCGGCGCCTTGCCGATCGGGCTCGCACATCGCGTGAAGCTGAAGCGCGACGTCGCCCATGGCGCGATGGTGCGCTGGACCGACGTCGAGTTCGATGCGGGCAGCGAAGCGGTGAAAACGCGCAAGGCCATGGAAGCGGCCTTCGCAGCGCAGCATTAAGCTTCGGCAGCCGCACGACCAAAGTGCGCTTGATTTGCGGTTCCCCTTTGGTCATGCTGACCACGATCCGGGAATACTGAATTTCGGACATAAAGAAACGTCGGCCACCGGCGAAGACGAAAGCGGCGCCAAGACCGCGAGCCCTCGTCGAGGACTCGACAAAACAGGAGGGAAACGCATGGAACGTCGTAAATTCCTGACGGCAGGCGGATTGGGTCTGGCCGCAAGTGCCGTTGCTTCGCCGGCTATCGCGCAGTCGATGCCCGAGGTGAAATGGCGGCTGGCGGCGAGTTGGCCGAAGTCGCTCGATACGCTCTATGGCGGCTGCGAATATTTCTGCAAACGCGTCGCCGAGATCACCGACAACCGCTTTCAGATCCAGCCCTTTGCTGCCGGTGAAATCGTGCCGGGCCTGCAAGTGCTCGACGCCGTCTCGAACGGCACGGTCGAGATGGGCAACACTGCGCTCTATTACTACTGGGGCAAGAATCCGGCGTTCACCTTCGGCACGTCGCTGCCGTTCGGTCTCAACACGCGTCAGCACATCTCCTGGCTGTTGTGGAACGGCGGCCAGGACATGCTCAACGCTCTCCTGAAGGAGCACAATGCGATCGGCGTTCCCACAGGCTCGACCGGCGCGCAGATGGGCGGCTGGTTTCGCAAGGAGATCAAGACCGTCGACGATCTGAAGGGGCTGAAATTCCGCGTCGGCGGCTTCGCCGGCACCATCGTGTCGAAGCTTGGCGGCGTGCCGCAGCAGATCGCGGCCGGCGACATCTATCCGGCGCTGGAGAAGGGGACAATCGACGCGGCGGAGTGGGTCGGACCCTATGACGACGAGAAGCTCGGCTTCGTGAAGGTGGCGAAGTACTATTATTATCCGGGATGGTGGGAAGGCACCGGACAGGGCCACAACATCATGAACCTGGAGAAATGGAACGCGCTGCCGAAACACTATCAGGCAGCAATCTCGACGGCATCACTCGATACCTTCACCTGGGTGACCGGCAAGTACGATTCGGTCAATCCACCGGCCCTCAAGCGGCTGCTCGCTGCCGGCGCGATCCTCAAGCCCTTCCCCCAGGAGGTGCTCGAAGCCTGCTACGGTGCAGCCAACGAGATCTACGCCGATCTCGCCAAGAGCAACCCGCATTTCGGCAAGATGTATGCGAGCCTCACCGCGTTCCGCAGCGAGTCGCTCGCCTGGATGCAGGTGGCCGAGCTCAGCTTCGACACCTTCATGATGCGGATGCGGACGCGGACCTAGCCGCATCGCGGTCCGAAGCGCAAAACGACGAAAGCCCCGGAGATTTCTCCGGGGCTTTTGCGTTGGGCGTGGCGCGATCGAGTGGATGAATTACCGAAGGTAGCATCGCGCGGCTTGGTCGAGCCGGGACATGACAGGATCCGGTGATCAATTCTCCTCGTCGCCGAGCGCAGCGACCAGCTCGTCGTAATACTTGCCGACGAGATCGATGTTGCCCTTGTTCTCAACCTGGAGCGCCGGCGTCTTCAGCGCCTGATTGAGTTCGTCGAGGGCTTCCTTCTTGTCCTTGGCCGGCATCTTCTTGTCGGCCTGGATCTGCGCGATCTGCGCCTTGATCACGGCTTCGGGGCCGACATACTTCTTCGTCGCAGGATCGAAGCCCCCGAGCACCAGGCTGATGTTGTCGATGACGTTGTTGTAGTCGTCGTAGCTGGCAAAGCCGTGCTTCTTGGCGACCTCCTCGAGCTGGGCAATCACCTTCTGGTCGGGCGCAGCGTTCTCCGGGAGCTTCTCCGTGATCGCGTCGACGTCCTTTTGCGCAGCGAGGACGCCATCGAGCTGCTTGTCGGTCAGCGCGATCTGCTTCAGCGCGGGAGCTTGCTGCTGCGCGGGCGCGGATTGCTGTCCCGGGGCCTGTTGCTTGGCCTGCGCAAAGGCGGTGCCGGAGGAGGCGATCGATGCTGCGGACAGCAGGCACGCAACACCGAGCGCAGTGACGGCGGGACGAAGCAATGCGGTCATGGAAATCTCCTCGGATCTCTGGGTTGGCAAGGGCAGGCCGGGGATTCCGATTATCGGCGCCGACGTGAATGGCCCGTGAACTCGCACTTTCCGACGTTCAACTGAACGAGAGCGGGCCATGGACGCGGGGACGCGTTGGCCGGGCTCTGCGGCTCTCTAGCGTATGCTTGAACGCCGATCGTGACGGAAAGATGCGGAGACAACGGCCATCGTCGGCAAAAACAA
>NZ_JBTSWB010000005.1:262500-858467 GCF_054602315.1 Bradyrhizobium cedriense
ATGTCACCCAGAACGAATCTTGAGCTCCATCTGTTTGTAGGTGTCCGGTTTCAGGTCTATTTCACTCCCCTCGTCGGGGTGCTTTTCACCTTTCCCTCACGGTACTGGTTCACTATCGGTCGCTGAGGAGTACTTAGGCTTGGAGGGTGGTCCCCCCGTGTTCAGACAGGATTGCACGTGTCCCGCCTTACTCGTGGATACATCATCGCATTACTCGTACGGGGCTATCACCCTCTGAGGCCCAGCTTTCCTGACTGGTTCCGATTGTCTCTGATGTATCACTGGCCTGGTCCGCGTTCGCTCGCCACTACTAACGGAGTCTCTGTTGATGTCCTTTCCTCCAGGTACTTAGATGTTTCAGTTCCCTGGGTTCGCTTGAAACCTCCTATGTATTCAGAAGTCTCATACCTTCTCTTGATAACCGGAAATCCAAAACCTCTTCGATCGAAATCTAAAGGTCTGGCGTCTTCCATCATCTGGTCGAACTCCACACCACAGTCTTTCGACTGAGGTCTTGGAGTTCCGGCTATCGAAGGTGGGTTTCCCCATTCGGAAATCCGCGGATCAAAGCTTCTTCGCAGCTCCCCACGGCTTATCGCAGCGTAGCACGTCCTTCATCGCCTCTCAGCGCCAAGGCATCCACCGAACACCCTTAAGGCACTTGATTGCTCTCATTATCAATGTCCACACACTCGGCAGAATGTTGTCCGTACGATTGCCAAGAGACCGAAATCTCTAGGGCACGCGCCCTCGATGAACGCTACGTACGGCCGGACATTGACTAGAAAGACCAGCTTGCTTCGTAAGATCGTTCCGATAGCGAGGCGGTCAAGCTTCGCTAAAAGGATCATTTACAACTCGCATGTCTTCCAGACGCAGCCTTGTGAGCCACACTGAAAGGCGCGCGAGCGCCGAAATGATCCGGAGATAATGAAGTCTCGCGCGGATATTCTCCGCACGATCCAACTCGGATCGATCTCCTCTTTACGATGTCAGAAATCACGCAGCTCACTGTCCATCCGGACTAGCAAGTGCGAAGTGATGTTTCGCGGACGACGGTACAAGATCTCGGCGATCAAACCATCTGGTGGAGCCAGACGGGATCGAACCGACGACCTCATGCTTGCAAAGCACGCGCTCTCCCAGCTGAGCTATGGCCCCGTAACCAGAAGACGAATGCTCGCTCGATGAAAGTGGTGGGCCTGGGAAGACTTGAACTTCCGACCTCACGCTTATCAAGCGCGCGCTCTAACCAACTGAGCTACAAGCCCCTAACGCATATCCAGTCAAGGACCAGGGATCTGCAAGCCTGCAGCCCCAGCGCGTGTTCGTCCGCGAAGAAAGAGAAACGAAGACGGCGAAATCCCGCCAATGCAGCTCAACGATCTGGCGATCTGTTGGCCACTGATGTTTCTAAAACGGTTCGATAGAAGCAAGCTTCTGAAGAACCATCCTTAGAAAGGAGGTGATCCAGCCGCAGGTTCCCCTACGGCTACCTTGTTACGACTTCACCCCAGTCGCTGACCCTACCGTGGCCGGCTGCCTCCCTTGCGGGTTAGCGCACCGTCTTCAGGTAAAACCAACTCCCATGGTGTGACGGGCGGTGTGTACAAGGCCCGGGAACGTATTCACCGTGGCGTGCTGATCCACGATTACTAGCGATTCCAACTTCATGGGCTCGAGTTGCAGAGCCCAATCCGAACTGAGACGGCTTTTTGAGATTTGCGAAGGGTCGCCCCTTAGCATCCCATTGTCACCGCCATTGTAGCACGTGTGTAGCCCAGCCCGTAAGGGCCATGAGGACTTGACGTCATCCCCACCTTCCTCGCGGCTTATCACCGGCAGTCTCCTTAGAGTGCTCAACTAAATGGTAGCAACTAAGGACGGGGGTTGCGCTCGTTGCGGGACTTAACCCAACATCTCACGACACGAGCTGACGACAGCCATGCAGCACCTGTGCTCCAGGCTCCGAAGAGAAGGTCACATCTCTGCGACCGGTCCTGGACATGTCAAGGGCTGGTAAGGTTCTGCGCGTTGCGTCGAATTAAACCACATGCTCCACCGCTTGTGCGGGCCCCCGTCAATTCCTTTGAGTTTTAATCTTGCGACCGTACTCCCCAGGCGGAATGCTTAAAGCGTTAGCTGCGCCACTAGTGAGTAAACCCACTAACGGCTGGCATTCATCGTTTACGGCGTGGACTACCAGGGTATCTAATCCTGTTTGCTCCCCACGCTTTCGTGCCTCAGCGTCAGTATCGGGCCAGTGAGCCGCCTTCGCCACTGGTGTTCTTGCGAATATCTACGAATTTCACCTCTACACTCGCAGTTCCACTCACCTCTCCCGAACTCAAGATCTTCAGTATCAAAGGCAGTTCTGGAGTTGAGCTCCAGGATTTCACCCCTGACTTAAAGACCCGCCTACGCACCCTTTACGCCCAGTGATTCCGAGCAACGCTAGCCCCCTTCGTATTACCGCGGCTGCTGGCACGAAGTTAGCCGGGGCTTATTCTTGCGGTACCGTCATTATCTTCCCGCACAAAAGAGCTTTACAACCCTAGGGCCTTCATCACTCACGCGGCATGGCTGGATCAGGGTTGCCCCCATTGTCCAATATTCCCCACTGCTGCCTCCCGTAGGAGTTTGGGCCGTGTCTCAGTCCCAATGTGGCTGATCATCCTCTCAGACCAGCTACTGATCGTCGCCTTGGTGAGCCATTACCTCACCAACTAGCTAATCAGACGCGGGCCGATCTTTCGGCGATAAATCTTTCCCCGTAAGGGCTTATCCGGTATTAGCACAAGTTTCCCTGTGTTGTTCCGAACCAAAAGGTACGTTCCCACGCGTTACTCACCCGTCTGCCGCTGACGTATTGCTACGCCCGCTCGACTTGCATGTGTTAAGCCTGCCGCCAGCGTTCGCTCTGAGCCAGGATCAAACTCTCAAGTTGGACTTGAACTTTGAACCGGCTGATCACAACGTTTGACGAGGTCCCACCATTATCGACCGAAGTCGATGTGCTGCCTGCGATTCACATCGCTGGCAACGATGGTGTTTCCTTGAAAACGTGTACCGCCGAAGTCTTTCGTCCGGTCTCGATCAGAAAAGCCGAAGCTTTTCAGAAGCGAGACCCGCAAGGACTCCGCCGTCCACGTTTCTCTTTCTTCATCTTCACTTGTCAAACAGCCCAGGACCGCGGAGGTCCCAACCTTCCAGATTGGAAGGGTTCCGATACCCTTACCGACGTTGAATGACTCCAACCGACTGGTGTCGATTGTTGTGTCACTCAACAAGTTGAGGAGCATCAGTGGCGCGTTCGCTCGCCTTGGTCAGTGACCCGGCGGCGCCGCGCTCAGTGGTTGGGGTTATAGGCCGCACCTTCCGGGCTGTCAACGCCAATCGTCAACAAAACGTCGCACAGTGGATCATCCGAAAAAACAACGCGTTTACAGGCTCTTAGCTGAACGTGGATCGGACGAGCCGACCGCGTGCGAAGAAAAAACTGAAAAAAAGTTTGCCTCCTGGTGGGCTCCGGAGGGGCCCTCGGGGCGGCTTACAGCGCCCCTCGGGGGTGTTCCCGGCGCCGGCCCCTTGAGGAAGTTTTTTCCATATCTGACGCCGTACTTGAGCCACAATCCCGCGGCGTTCTGATATGAGACGAGCTTGAATCGCGGGACTGCCTGTGGGGCTGCCGGCGATTTTCATGGGGTCAGAGGAAGGCGATCTTGCGATGGCGCGACCTTCCTTCGGCGTTCGAAAGACATCGAGAGAGCTTTATCCGTTCAGTTGTTCGTAATTTCGGCCAGTCCCATCGCGGGGCTTTCTGAGCGCGGACGGCCGTACGGCTTGCCTTTTCCGGCGATGCCCCTTCAAGAGGGCGGCCAGAGACAAGGTTCGAAGCGGGCTTTCTCGGGTCGGTGATTGGGGGACTTGGGTTGAACCACAGGACGTCACGCGGCACCTACGGGCGTGAGACCGGGATCATCGATCTCGGCCACGAGCCGCCGCTATCCGTCGATGGTTCTGAAGCCGCCGTGATCGACCGCCGCCGCGTCTCCGTGCAATGGTTCAGCGGGACAATCCTCACCGGACTCTGCGGCGCAGCCCTGATCGGCGGCGCCGTTTTCGCATCTCTCGACGGCGAGATGACCTTCGCCAAGGTGCCCGAGCGGGTGGAAGGCGCGCTGCGAGGAGCGTTCGGCGCCGCCGATCGCGCCGCCACCCTGCACAAGAGCGACCGCCTGCCCCCGCCGAGCGAATCCACCGCCTCGCGCAACATCGTGCGCGTCTCCACGGTCGCCCGCGTCGGCAACCGTGACGTGATGCGGGTGCGCCCATTCGTCCGCATCGCGGGCAACCTGTCGATGTCGACGAGCGACCTGTCGGCGAAGATCCCGCCGTTCAACGCCCAGCGCCTGCTCACCGATGTCGGCTCCGATCCCAAGACCGCCTCTGACGATCCCAACAATCCCGAAGCCGTCGAGCCCGACGCGGAAGTCTCCTTCGTCACGAAGGACCTTTCCTCGGTGCTGCCGAAGGCCAAGATTTCCGCGGTGGTGGCGCTCGACGACATCCTGATGCGGGTCCGCGATGCCGCCAACTGGCGCGGCAATGGCGGGGTGCGGTACGCCTCGCTTGCCAATGCCACAGCCGACGTCTCCGGCGCGACTGGCCACTCCGACATCAAGATGGCCTACGCCACCGAAGCGCCGTCCTCCGATCCCTATGCCGGTTTCGAGACGCGCGTGGTGCCGGAAAACGTCACGCTGCTGCCCAAGACCAAGGAGCAGATCACTGGCGGCAATCCCAACGGCGAACGCGTCCACACGGTCAGGAAGGGCGACAGCGTCGCCGGCGTGCTGCGCGATCTCGGCGCGAACGCCGACGAGATCAAGGCGATCACCGCAACCCTCGGGCCGCGCGGTCGCGACGGCGGCCTCAAGGAGGGCGAGAAGCTCCGCATCCTGATGGCGCCCGCAAGCCCCGGCGGCCGGCTCCAGCCCTATCGTGTCGTCATCGCCAACGAGACCATGGTCGAGGCGATCGCGGCACTGTCCGATCTCGGCAGATACGTCGCGGTCGACGTCTCCAGCATGAACACCGTCGCCGACGCCGCGGCCAACGCCAGCAGCGACGACGATGATGACGACGGCTCCGGCGTGCGGCTCTACCAGAGCATCTACGAGACGGCGATGCGCAACAAGGTGCCGATGCCCGTCATCGAGGACATGATCAAGATCTACTCCTACGACGTCGATTTCCAGCGCAAGGTGCAGCCCGGGGATTCCTTCGACGTGTTCTACGCCGGCGAGGACGAGGGCGTGACGTCGAGTGAAAAGAACGAGGTGCTGTTCGCCTCTCTCACGGTCGCCGGCGAGACCAAGAAATACTACCGCTACCAGAGCCCCGACGACGGCGTCGTCGATTACTACGACGAGACCGGCAAGAGCGCGAAGAAGTTCCTGGTCAGAAAGCCGGTCAACAACGCCATCATGCGCTCGGGCTTCGGGGGCCGCCGCCACCCGATCCTGGGCTACGTGAAGATGCATACGGGCGTCGACTGGTCCACCGCCTACGGCACGCCGATCTTCGCCTCCGGTAATGGCGTGATCGAGAAGGCCGGCCCCGAAGGCGGCTACGGCAAGTATATTCGCATCAAGCACTCCAATGGCTATGAGACCGCCTACGGCCACATGTCGGCCTTCGCCAAGGGCATGGAGCCCGGCAAGAAGGTGCGGCAGGGCCAGGTCATCGGCTTCGTCGGCTCATCGGGCCTGTCGACCGGCCCGCACGTCCATTACGAGATCCTGGTCAACGGCCGCTTCGTCGACCCGATGCGTGTGAAGCTGCCGCGCGGTCGTTCGCTGGAAGGCCCGATGCTGGCAAGCTTCGAGAAGGAGCGCGACCGGCTCGAAGGCATGATGAGCGGCCGCGGCGGCGCCATTGCCCGTATGTCGGATGCGACCGGCGGCCCGTTGCAGGTCACCAACCGCTAAATCGGGACTCGGCCGCCTCGGCGGGCATCTCCAAACACGATCCGGAGTCGACGTCGGCGCGCGAGGCCGCCTCGCTCCGTCACAACGTCAAGTTTCGTTTGCCAAAGCGGCGTGAGGGGCGAATACTTTCCAAAAAAATGGGAGGTCTCGCCATGAAGAACAGGCTCGCCTGCGCAGCCTTGGTTGCTGCGCTGTTCTCCGCCACGAGTGCATCGGCCGAGGGCTGGGAGGTCACCCGGCTTGTGCAGGGCTCGGCGTTCCACGGCGTGCATGGGCTCGGAATCGACAAGGCCGGCCGTCTGTTTGCCGGCAGCGTGGCGGGCGTGGCGCTCTACGAGGTCGACATTGCCGGCGGTAACGCCAAGGTTGCAATCCCCGCGCCGGTCGGAATGGCCGACGACATCGCGTTCGCACCCGACGGCACCATGGCCTGGACCGGATTTCTCGCCGGCGACCTCTATGCGCGCAAGGGCGACGGCCCGATCAAGAAGCTTGCGAGCGGCCTTCCCGGCATCAACTCGCTCGCCTTCCGCAAGGACGGCAGGCTCTACGCCACCACCGTCTTTCTGGGCGACGCCCTCTATGAAATCGACGTCGAGGGCGTCAAACCGCCGCGCCAGATCATGGAGAAAATGGGTGGCCTCAACGGCTTCGAGTTCGGGCCCGACGACAAGCTGTACGGTCCGCTCTGGTTCAAGGGACAGGTCGCGAAGATCGACGTCGACAAGGCCGAGCTGACCGTCGTCGCCGACGGCTTCAAGGTCCCGGCCGCGGTGAACTTCGATTCCAAGGGCAACCTGTTCGTGATCGACACCGCGCTCGGCCAGCTCGTGCGGGTCGATCCCAAATCGGGCGCAAAGGCCATGGTCGCGCAATTGAAGCCGTCGCTGGACAATCTCGCCATCGACGGCAGGGACCGCATCTACGTCTCCAACATGGCCGACAACGGCATTCAGGAGGTCGATCCGGCGACCGGCCAGGCCAAGCAAATCATCATCGGCAAGCTCGCTTTGCCCGGCGGCATCGGCGTCACCTCGGAGAACGGCAAGGACACGATCCACGTTGCCGACGTGTTCGCCTATCGCACGATAGACGGTGCGACCGGCGCGGTCACCGAGAAGGCGCGCATGCACGCCGCCGGCGTCACGCTCGAATATCCGATGAGCGCGACGGCGATGGGCAACGACGTGGTCCTGTCGAGCTGGTTCACCGGCACCGTGCAGGTGATCGACGGCAAGACCGGCACCACGCGCGACATGCTGCACGGCTTCAAGGCGCCGCATGACGCGATCGTCCTCGCGGACGGCAGCATCCTGGTGGCCGAGCTCGGCACCAAATCGCTGGTCAAGGTGAGCGGCGAGCATGGCAAGGATCGCGTCGCGCTGATCGGCGATCTCGAGGGTCCGGTGGGACTCGCCCGCGGGGCCGGCGACGAGGTCTACGTCACCGAAGCCTTCGCGGGCGCCGTCTCCCGGATCGACAAGAACGGCGGAAAGACCGTGGTCGCCAAGGACCTGAAGATGCCTGAAGGTATCGCGCGCACCAGCGACGGCAAGTTGATCGTGGCGGAGGTCGGCGCCAAACGGCTGATCGAGATCGCGCCGGACAGCGGCAAGGTCACCGGGATCGCCGCCAATCTCCCGATCGGCCTGACGGGCGCGCCAGGCGGCCTACCGACGCATATTCCGACGGGTGTCGCAGTCGGCGCCAGCGGCGTCATCTACTTCAGCTCGGACGTCGAGAACGCGATCTACAAGGCGGTGAAGAAGTAACATCCGCAGGACGAGACCCTGACCGCGGAACCCACACCCGGGTTTCCGGTTAGACGCTCACGGAAGCCGACCAGCAGGAGGATCGCCATGAAGCGCCTCTCACGCGACGATGTCGTCAAGGCCGTGGACGGGGCTGACGACGTCACCATTGCCCAGATCATCGGGACCGGCGCGACCGTCGAGGAACTCGCCGAGGCCCAGGCCTGGCTCGCCAACGACGAGCCGATGATCAACGATTTACGGCCGCTGGCGCAGGGACGGGTGCGCGAACTGGTGGATATTCTTTCGGAGCTGGAGGAGGACGAGGAGGAGGGTCCGGCCGATCCGGGCTCCGCGTCCGCAGTCAGTTAGCCAAGGACAGCCAACAAAGAAAAACGCCCCGGAGAGGTTGGCCTCTCCGGGGCGTCCTGTTTGCTTCAAGCGCCGTACCCTCAGTTCAACTTCCGCTTCGGCATCGGCGCCTCGAACTGGGCGATCTCGGCGGTCTGCGGCGCCTTGCCGTTGAAGGTCAGCACGTTGCCTTCGGACGAGATCGCGACGGTGTCGCCGTCCCTGACGTCGCCGGCCAGGATCATCTCGGCGAGCGGATCCTGGAGATGGCGCTGGATCACCCGCTTCAGCGGGCGGGCACCGTAGGCGGGGTCCCAGCCCTTGGCAGCGAGCCAGTCGCGGCCGGCGGCATCGAGCGTCAGCACGATCTTGCGATCGGTCAGCAGCTTCTGCAGCCGCGCGAACTGGATCTCGACGATCCGGCCCATCTCGCTCCGCTGCAACCGGTGGAACAGGATGATCTCGTCGACGCGGTTGAGGAATTCGGGGCGGAAGTGGCCCCGCACCATTCCCATCACCTGCTCGCGCACGGCCGAGGTGTCCTCGCCCTCCGGCTGGTTCACCAAAAACTCCGAACCGAGATTCGAGGTCATGATGATCAGCGTGTTGCGGAAGTCGACGGTGCGGCCCTGGCCGTCGGTCAGGCGGCCGTCGTCGAGCACCTGCAACAGGACGTTGAAGACGTCGGGATGCGCCTTCTCGATCTCGTCGAACAGCACCACCTGATAAGGCCGGCGCCGCACTGCTTCGGTGAGCGCGCCGCCCTCGTCATAGCCGACATAGCCCGGAGGCGCGCCGATCAGCCGCGAGACCGAGTGCTTCTCCATGTATTCGGACATGTCGAGGCGGACCATTGCAGTCTCGTCGTTGAACAGGTACTCGGCGAGCGCCTTGGTCAGTTCGGTCTTGCCGACACCGGTCGGCCCCAGGAACATGAACGAGCCTGTCGGCCGGTTCGGGTCCTGAAGGCCTGCGCGCGAGCGGCGCACGGCGGTTGCGACCGCACGCACGGCCTCGGCCTGGCCGACGACCCGCTTGCCGAGCTGCTCCTCCATCTTCAGGAGCTTCTCCTTCTCGCCTTCCAGCATCTTGTCGACGGGCACGCCGGTCCAGCGCGAGACCACCTGCGCGATGTGGTTGGCGGTGACCGCCTCCTCCATCATCTCGCCGGAGTTCTGCGTTGTATTATCCTTGGCCTCGATATCCGCGAGCTTCTTCTCGAGTTCCGGGATCCGGCCATAGGCGAGCTCGCCGGCCTTCTGGAATTCGCCGCGCCGCTGTGCATTGGCCAGCTCGACACGCAAGCCGTCGAGCTCGGCCTTCAGCTTCTGGGCATCGGAGAGCTTGTTCTTCTCCGCGCTCCAGCGCGCCGTAAGGGCCGCAGACTTCTCCTCGAGCTCGGCGAGGTCCTTCTCCAGCGTCTGGAGCCGGGACTTGGAGCCGACATCGCTCTCCTTCTTGAGCGCTTCCTGCTCGATCTTGAGCCGGATGATCTCGCGGTCGAGCGAATCCAGCTCTTCCGGCTTGGAATCGACCTGCATCTTCAGCCGCGCCGCGGCCTCGTCCATGAGGTCGATGGCCTTGTCGGGCAGGAAGCGGTCGGTGATGTAACGGTTGGACAGCGTCGTGGCGGCCACGAGCGCGGAATCGGTGATCCGCACGCCGTGGTGCTGCTCGTACTTGTCCTTCAGCCCGCGCAAAATCGAGATAGTGTCCTCGACCGAGGGCTCGCTCACGAAGATCGGCTGGAAGCGCCGCGCCAGCGCGGCGTCCTTTTCGACGTGCTTCTGGTACTCGTCGAGCGTGGTCGCGCCGATGCAGTGCAGCTCGCCGCGGGCGAGCGCCGGCTTCAGCAGGTTGGAGGCGTCCATCGCGCCGTCGCCCTTGCCAGCTCCGATCAGCGTGTGCATCTCGTCGATGAACAGGATGAAGGTGCCTTCGCTCCCCGTCACTTCCTGGAGCACGGCCTTCAGCCGCTCCTCGAACTCACCGCGATATTTCGCGCCGGCAATGAGTGCGCCGAGATCGAGCGAGAGCAGCTTCTTGTCCTTGAGGCTCTCCGGCACGTCGCCGTTGACGATGCGCAGCGCGAGGCCCTCGGCGATGGCGGTCTTGCCGACGCCGGGCTCACCGATCAGGACGGGATTGTTCTTGGTCCGGCGCGAGAGCACTTGAATCGTACGGCGGATCTCCTCGTCGCGGCCGATGACCGGATCAAGCTTGCCGTCGCGCGCGGCCTGGGTCAGGTCGCGGGCATACTTCTTCAGCGCGTCATAGGCGTTCTCGGCGGTCGCGGAATCCGCGGTGCGGCCCTTGCGCAGCGCCTCGATCGCCGCGTTTAGGTTCTGCGGGGTGACGCCGCCCTTATTGAGGATGGTGCCGGCTTCGCTGGACTTCTCCAGAGTCAGGCCGAGCAGCAGCCGTTCGACGGTGACGAAGCTGTCGCCGGCCTTCTCGCCGGCCTTTTCGGCGGCGTCGAAGGTGCGGGCAAGCTCGGGTGCCAGGTAGATCTGGCCGGCGCCACCGCCTGAAACCTTCGGCACCTTACCGAGAGCGTCCTCGGTCGCCTTCAGAATTGCACGGGAATTGCCGCCGGCGCGGTCGATCAGACCGGCAGCGAGCCCCTCATTGTCGTCCAAGAGGACTTTCAGGAGGTGCAGGGTGGAAAACTGCTGGTGCCCCTCGCGCATCGCGAGCGACTGCGCAGACTGAATGAAGCCCCTGGAGCGTTCGGTATACTTCTCGATGTTCATCTTTTCTGTCCCTCGGCCTGCCTCTCATGGAGCCCTCAAAGGCACTCCAAATGGCATCTTCATTGGGTTTCCGCCCGCCGTGTTGACGTCCCTCAACCCGCAGGCGGTCGTTATCAGCCGGCGCTGGCGCCGGCCTGACGCAGATGTGGGAAGCGTGGCTTCGGATCGGAAGAGGCGACTTCACAATTTCGTGCGCGCATCGCCCCGCTTGGCGCGAGCAGGCCGAATCCCCTAAGTAGCGGCATGACAGCCAGCCAGACCGCTGAGATCACCGGCCTTTACCGCTACCCGATCAAGGGCCTTACGCCGGAAGCCCTGCCCCGCGTGACCTTGCGGCGGGGAGAGACCCTGCCCGCCGATCGCCGCTACGCCATCGAGAACGGACCGAGCGGCTTCGAGCCCGAAGCTCCGGCCTGGAAGCCGAAAATCCAGTTTCTGATGCTCGCGCGCAACGAGCGGCTGGCTGAGCTCGACAGCCGGTTCGACGACGCCACCAATCTGTTGACGATCCGCAGGGACGGCCAGATCGTCGCCAGCGGCGATCTGGAGACCGCCGGCGGGCGCGCCGCCATCGAAGCCTATTTCAGCGAGAACTTTCAGCCCGAGCTGAAGGGGCCGCCCAAGGTGCTGTCCGGCCGCGACCACAGCTTCTCCGACGTCGCCCGCAAGGTCGTCTCCATCATCAATCTCGGCAGCGTCCGCGCCATCGAGACCATGCTCGGCGGCGTCGCCGTGCATCCCCTGCGCTTCCGCGCCAATCTCTACCTGCAGGGCTGGCCGGCCTGGTCGGAGCTCGAGTTGGTCGGCCAGACGCTTGCGATCGGTGACGCCCGACTGAAGGTGGTCAAGCGCATCGTCCGTTGCCCGGCCACCAATGTCGACCCGGTCACCGCCAAACGCGATCTCGAGATACCGCCCACGCTCTCGCGGCATCTCGGCCACATGGATTGCGGCATCTACGCCGAAGTGGTCGAAGGTGGCGACATCGGGGTCGGCGATGCAGTCGCGGTGGAAGAGCCGAAGCTGGTGTGACGACACTTCGGCTCCACGCACTCCGTCATTGCGAGAAGCCAAGCGACGAGGCGTTCCAGACTATCCATGCGAAGGGATTCCGGATCGCTTCGCCCGCTCGCGATGACGACAGGACGAGCCTCAATTCGGCATCACATAGGCATAGATCCGGCCGCGCGACACCGGCGCTTCGCGGACGCGATTGCCGCTGTTGCCGGAGATCATGATCGGATTGCCCTGCGCATCGATGCCGGTGATGATGCCGACATGGCCGCCCCGGCGGCCACGCGACATCACCGCGATGGCGCCGACCTGCGGACCGGAGATGCGCGTGCCGTAGCGCGCAAACGAGCTCGCCATGTCGGAGCCGGTGCCCTGATGGCCGGTGTGCTGCAGCACCATGTTCATGAAACGCGCGCACCACAGGCTGCCGCGCCCGGTCGGATTGCCGCCGAGATAGCGCCGTGCCTCGGACACGAGGCCCGATCCGCCACCGAACCCGCCGCTGCTCATGGCATTGTTCGCCATTCCGTTGCTGGCCATGCCGCCGCCATTGGCGCTCGGATCATAGCTCGCCTGGGTGTTGGCGAACCCGCTCGCCTGAAGCTGCGCCGCGCTACGCTCGAAGCGCGAGCTGCGGGCATGGTGCCGATAATGACGGTAGTGATGATGTCTGGCGTGGTGCACGTAAGCGTGCCGCTCTGCGCTATGACGATGATGGGGCCGCGCTGAGGCCGGAGAAACGAACACGGCGACCGCCGCAAAGAACAACGCCAGCGCGACAACACAACGCGACAGGCGAGACGCAAACAACTCAACCATTCTTCATCCTTCGTTACACCCCTACTTTCCGATCGGCCGGTGAAGTGGCCGACATAGGTCAGGCCGTTAAGCCGCCCGATGTGGCGAGAAAAAGACAGCACGTCGGCGAATAGCTGCGATGATTTTGTGTCGGTGCTGGTCCGATGCTGCCGCATTGCAGACAACAGCGTTAACTGCGATCCTGCAAAGGCGGCATGACAGAGGGAAACGGTTAATGCCCCACGCCACGACCAAGGACAACGTCCGCATCTATTTCGAAGAAGCGGGCAGCGGCACGCCCATCATCTTCCTGCACGAATTCGCGGCCGATTACACCAATTGGGAGCCGCAGATGCGCTACTTCTCGCGCGGCCATCGCTGCATCGCCTACTCGGCACGCGGCTACACGCCTTCGGATGTACCCGAAGGTGACGTCTACACCTACACGCATTTCTACACCGATGCGCTTGCGGTGCTCGACCATCTCGGCATCGAGCGCGCGCATCTCGTCGGCCTGTCGATGGGCGCCTATTCGTCACTTCAGATCGGGCTCAACGCTCCGCAACGCGCTTTGTCGATGACGCTCGCTGGCGTCGGCTCCGGCTCGGAGATCGACAATCTCGACACTTGGCGCAAGCAGTGCCGCGCCAATGCCGAGCAGTTCGAGACATCAGGCTCTGTCGAAGTCGCAAAGCTCACGCGCGAGGCGCCGAGCCGGATTCCCTTCCTGGTGAAGGACCCGCGCGGCCACGCCGATTTCTATGCCGCGCTGGCACGGCACGACGCCAAGGGATCGGCCAATACGATGCGCGGCTTTCAGGGCGGCCGCCCCTCGATCTACACAATGACGGACGCGATCGCGAAGGTAGCAACGCCCGCGCTGATCATCTGTGGCGACGAGGACGATCCCTGCGTCGGGCCGAGCCTGTTCCTGAAGAAGCATCTGCCGGCGGCGGGCCTCGCGATGTTTCCGAAGTCGGGGCATGTGCTCAATCTCGAGGAGCCCGCGCTGTTCAACGAGACGGTGGAGAGGTTCGTCACGCTGGTGGAAGCCGGACGCTGGCCGGTGCGCGACCCGCGATCGCTGGCTGTTGGTTAGCTCGTCATTCCGGGATGGTCCCAAGGACCAGACCCGGAATCTCGAGATTCTCAGGTGCGCAATTGCGCACCTGAGTTCGATGCTTTGCAGCGCCCCGGAATGGCGGAGAGACTATTTCCCGCCGCCCCTGCTCAGCAAAAACACCGCCTGCTCGCCGAACATGTTCCACACCCACCATGGCAGGTTCAGCGGCACCGGGCGGCCATAAAGATCAAGCGCGACCGATCGCTCCATCTTGACGTTGATCTCGTCGCAGAGCTCGACGAAATCCTTGATGGTGCAGAAATGGATGTTGGCGGTGTCGTACCAGGTCGCCGGCAGATTCTCCGTGCGCGGCATGTGGCCGCCGATCAGGAGCTGGAGCCGCATCTTCCAGAAGCCGAAATTCGGGAAAGAGACGATGGCTCGGCGGCCGATGCGCAACAGGTTCTCCAGCACCACACGCGGCTGCCGCGTCGCCTGCAGCGTCTGCGACAGGATCACGTAGTCGAAGGCGTCGTCGGGATAGTTGACGAGGTCGGTATCGGCATCGCCCTGCACCACCGCGAGGCCCTTGGCAACACAGCGGTTGACGCCCTCGCGCGACAGTTCGATGCCGCGGCCGTCGATGCCGCGGGTCTCCAGCAGCTGAAGCAGATCGCCCTCGCCGCAGCCGACATCGAGCACCTTCGAGCCCGGCTTCACCATCTCGGCCACCAGCCGATGATCGGCGCGATAGTCACCGGACTGCCGGCCCGCAACGCCGTCCAGCGGCAATACTTCCTGCACGGACATCTCAGCTACCCTTCAATCCGCGCGCCTTGCCTGCCGATTGCAGGAAGGCGCGGGAAATGTCGAAGAACTCGGGCACGTCGAGCAGGAACGCGTCGTGGCCGCGATCTGTCTCGATCTCGGCAAACGACACCCGCGCGCTCGACGCATTCAGCGCGTGCACCAGCGCGCGCGATTCCGACGTCGGAAACAGCCAGTCGCTGGTGAAGGAGACCACGCAGAAGCGGGTCTGGATTCCCGCAAAGGCCTTCGCCAGCACGCCGCCATGATCGGCGGCGATGTCGAAATAGTCCATCGCGCGCGTCAGATAGAGATAGGAGTTGGCATCGAAGCGTTCCACGAAGGACGAGCCCTGGTAACGAAGATAGCTTTCGACCTGGAAGTCGGCATCGAACGAGAAGGTCGGCAGCTCGCGGTCCTGCATGCGGCGGCCGAACTTGCGATGCAGCGCGGCGTCCGAGAGATAGGTGATATGCGCCGCCATCCGGGCCACCGCGAGCCCGCGATGCGGATGGATGCCGCGGTCCGCATAGCCGCCATTGTGCCAGTCGGGATCGGCCATCACGGCCTGGCGGCCGAGCTCGTGGAAGGCGATGTTCTGCGCCGAGTGCCGCGTCGCGCAGGCAATCGCCAGCGCGGAGAACACGCGGGCAGGATAGGCCGCGGTCCATTGCAGCACCTGCATGCCGCCCATCGAGCCGCCGACGACGGCGAACAGCGTGTCGATGCCGAGCCGGTCGATCAGCATCGCCTGCGCGCGCACCATGTCGGGGATGGTGATGACAGGGAAATCCAGGCCCCAGACCTTGCCGGTGGCCGGATTGACCGAGGCCGGGCCGGTCGAGCCCATGCAGCCGCCGATCACGTTGGAGCAGATGATGAAGTAGTGCTTGGGATCGATGGGCCGGCCGGGGCCGACCAGCGTTTCCCACCAGCCGGGCTTGCCGGTGACGGGATGCACGTTGGCGACATGCTGGTCGCCAGTCAGCGCATGGCAGATCAGAATGGCGTTGGAGCGGTCGGCGTTGAGCTCGCCATAGGTCTGGTAGGCGATCTGGAACGGGGTGAGATCGACGCCGCAATCGAGCCGCAGCGGCTGCTCTGCGCCGAAATGCGCGACCTGCGAGCTCGGGTGATCCACCTCGTGCGACCGTTCGTCGGAGCTGATCGCAGGACTGGGCACGGACTTGACGCCAACCATCATCGACCTCGTTTGCGACTGCCGTCAGACAGCCGCTGGAATCAGGCCATGAAAAACCCGGCCTGAACGATAGGTTCGGCCGGGATCGGAAGCGTCCCCGGCCTGTTTAGCGAGTTTTTTAACGTGGCTGCAAGCCGGCCGGCTCAAATGACCACGGAACAGGCAAACGCTACCGTCTTGGGTGGTTTTCGTCAAGTCGCGGTCCGGGTCAGTCAAATTCGTCTCTGTCTCATCGGCAAAACAGACCGTCATTTCTCTTTGCTTTCGCCGCCCCGACTGCCTAATCAGGACATTGATCGCAACGGTGGCGGCCTTACGAAGTGTCTTGCCGACCCGCATTGAACGCCCCTCAACGGCCCAAGTTCTTCAACAGTCCAAGTCAGACATGACCCAACGTCCGCCCGCGCCACCATCGCTCCAGGAACTGCGCAAGGAGATCGACGCGATCGACGAGAGCATGCATCGCCTCCTGATGCAGCGCGGCGACATCATCGACCGCTTGATCCAGGTGAAGCAGACGCAAGAGGTCGGCTCGGCGTTCCGCCCGGCGCGCGAGGCCGACATGATGCGCCACCTCGTGCAGCGCCATCGCGGCATCCTGCCGCTCGATACGGTCGAGAGCATCTGGCGCGTCATCATCTCGACCTTCACCTATGTCCAGGCGCCGTTCTCCGTGCATGCCGACATCTCGGTCAGCGAGTCGGCGATGCGCGACTCCGCGCGCTTTCATTTCGGCTTCACCGTGCCCTACGTCGCACATTTCAGCGCGCAGGCCGCGGTCGAGGCGGTGGCGAAATCCAAGGGCGACCTGGCGCTGGTCTCGGCAACATCCAGCCGGACGCCGTGGTGGCTGTCGCTCGAGGCCGCTGGCGCGCCAAAGATCATCGCGCGGATGCCTTTCGTCGAACGCGCCGATCATCCTGCGGCGATGCCGGTGTTCGCGGTCTCGCGTGTCCCCGACAGTGCTCTGGTGACGGAAATCGAGACCTTCAGCGTACGGGTGTCGGGGTGGAACGCCGAGGTCGCGCGCGCCCTGTCGCCGCTCGCGGAGATCGTGGCGGTGCCCGACACCGCCTTCGACGGCGCGGCGTTGCTGATCTCGGTGACCAGCGCGACCACCATCGACAAAATCAGGGCTGCCCTGATCGAGGCGGGGGCCTCGGTGCGCTCCACGGCCCTCGTCGGGAGCCACGCAACGCGCTATACGGTGCCCCCGACCGGGGCAAAATCGTAAATCGCGAGCAGCCCCGCCTATCCGGAGTCCAAGATGTCCCGTCCCGTGCCGAATCCCGGCATTCTCGATATTGCGCCCTACACCCCCGGCAAGAGTCCGGTGCCGGAGCCGGGCCGCAAGGTGTTCAAGCTCTCGGCCAACGAGACGCCGTTCGGACCCTCGCCCAAAGCGATCGAGGCGTTCAAGCGCGTGGCGGATCATCTGGAGGACTATCCGGAAGGCACCTCGCGTGTGCTGCGCGAGGCGATCGGCCGCTCTTTCGGACTCGATCCCAACCGCATCATCTGCGGCGCCGGCTCGGACGAGATCCTCAATCTGCTCGCCCACACCTATCTCAGCCACGGCGACGAGGCGATCTCCACCACGCACGGTTTCCTGGTCTACCCGATCGCGACGATGGCTGTCGGCGCCAAGAACGTCGTCGCGGCCGAGAAGAACCTCACCTGCGACGTCGATGCCATCCTCAAGGCAGTGACGCCGAAGACGAAGCTGGTCTGGCTCGCCAACCCCAACAACCCGACCGGCACTTACATCCCGTTCGACGAGGTCAAGCGGCTGCGCGCCGGCCTGCCCTTGCACGTGTTGCTGGTGCTCGACGCCGCCTATTCCGACTACGTCTCGCGCAACGACTACGAGATGGGGATCGAGCTCGTCGCCACCACCGAGAACACGGTGGTGACGCACACCTTCTCCAAGATCCACGGCCTGGCTGCGCTGCGCATCGGCTGGATGTTCGGCCCCGAACACATCATCGACGCCGTCAACCGCATCCGCGGTCCCTTCAACGTGTCGACGCCGGCGATGTATGCCGCGGTCGCCGCGATCGAGGACACCGCACACCAGGCAATGTCGAAGCAGTTTACCGAGACCTGGCGCAACTGGCTCACCGAGGAGATCGGCAAGCTCGGACTGAAGGTGACGCCGAGCGTCGCCAATTTCGTGCTGATCCACTTCCCGGCCGACAAGGGCAAAACCGCTGACGACGCCGACGCCTTCCTGACCAGGCGAGGCCTCGTGCTGCGCGGCTTGAAGAACTACGGCCTGCCGCATGCGCTGCGCATGACGATCGGCACCGAGGAGGCCAACCGTCTCGTGGTCGAGGGCTTGCGCGACTTCATGGCCGGCAAATGAGGTCGCAGGGGCATTTCGAGCGCGTCGCGCTGATCGGCTTCGGCCTGATCGGCGGCTCGATCGCGCGCGCTGCGAAGCTCCAGGGCCTGGCGGGCGAGATCGTCACCACCGCGCGATCGGAGAAGACACGCGCGCGCGTCGCCGAGCTCGGCATCGTCGATGAGGTCGTCGCAACCAATGCGGAGGCCGTGAAGGATGCCGATCTCGTCATCCTATGCATTCCGGTCGGCGCCTGCGGACCCGTGGCTCAGGAGATCGCCGCGCATCTGAAACCGGGCGCGATCGTCTCCGACGTGGGCTCGGTCAAGGGCGCGATAGTCAGGGACATGGCCCCGCATCTGCCGAACGGCATTCATTTCGTGCCGGCGCATCCGGTCGCGGGCACGGAGCACTCGGGCCCCGATTCAGGATTTGCCGAGCTCTTCATCAACCGCTGGTGCATCCTGACGCCGCCGGAAGGCACTGACGCTGCGGCCACGGAGCATCTGCGCGCGTTCTGGGCGGCGATGGGCGCCAAGGTCGAGATCATGACGCCGGATCATCATGATCTGGTGCTCGCGATCACCAGCCATCTGCCTCACCTCATCGCGTACACCATCGTCGGTACCGCCGACGAGCTGGCGCAGGTGACGGAATCCGAGGTCATCAAGTTCTCCGCCGGCGGCTTTCGCGATTTCACCCGCATCGCCGCGTCCGACCCGACGATGTGGCGCGACGTGTTCCTCGCCAACAAGGAAGCCGTGCTGGAGATGCTCGGCACCTTCACCGAGGATCTCGCCAAGCTCACCCGCGCGATCCGGCGCGGCGACGGCGAGGCCCTGTTCGATCATTTCACCCGCACCCGCGCCATCCGCCGCGGCATCGTCGAGATCGGCCAGGACTCGGCCGCACCCGATTTCGGCCGGCCGCACGCGGCGCTAAAGAAGCCGTAGCTCCCTGTCATTCCGGGGCGCCCGAAGGGCGAACCCGGAATCCACTGGGCCACAGCGCACGCGGAGAAATGGATTCCGGGTTCGATGCTGCGCATCGCCCCGGAATGACGAGGCAGCTTTTCAATACAGCGGCGGGATCTGGCCGACCTTGACCGGGCCGAGCAGAACCGCGCCGTCGACGAATTTCAGCGGGAAGCTTCTCGCCTTCTTGCCTTCGAGCATGGTCTCGGTGCCGATCGAATTGATGCCGGCGGCCACGCCGGCATTGGCGTTCTGCTTGATGACCTTGCCGAGCCCGGGCACCGCGCGGTCGAGCGCGCCGAACAAATTGTTGAGATCCTGCGATTTCACGCCGGGCGCGACGCGGTCCAGCGTTGCCTGCGGCACGCCCTCCTCCAGCATCTTCTCGATGCCGAGCGCCGGGATCACGCGCTCGAGGCCCGTCACAGTCATCTGCAGTTCGCCGTCGAGCCGGCCATTGGCCGAGAGGCCGAGCGTTCCGGCCGCAACCGCGATCATCTCGCCCTGCTGGACCCGCGACTGCACGATCTCGATGTGACCGCCGGCAGCCTGGATTTCGCGGAAGCGCTGCGGCCAGGGCTTTGGCGTGAGGTCGGAAAGGCCGGTGATCTTGGCGCGGGTGTCCGCCTCGAACGGCTCGGCGAGCAGGGGATGAACGCCCTGAATGCTGCCCTGTGCGACGTGGAGAACGCTCTCGATCACGGGATGATCGGCTGGCGATCCATCGGCGAGGCGGCCGTGCAGTTCAACCTGCTTGGCACGCGCAAGCGGCACCTGCGCGCCGCCGTCGAGACGGTTGAGGCTGGGATCGTCGAACACGATCGAGGCACGGTCCGGCACGGCCGGCAGGCCGGCCACGCTGGCGCGGCCCTTGCTCCAGTTCACTGCGAAAGTGGTCTGCGTGACGCCGTCGGTCAGCGTCGCAGGCGCGGAGAATTCCGCGATGATGCGCTTGGGATCGTAGACCTGGGCCACGACCAGGATGTTGTCGAGCTTCGCCGTGAACGGCGTCCTGCTCGCGTTCTGCGAGATCAGGGCGACGCTGGCCCCGGAGCATTGGACCTCGAAGCGGAACGGGAAGCCGGCGATCGAGCGCTTGGCGCAGTCATAGATGCGGCCGGACTTGGCCTCCTGCGCCCGCCAGGCGTCTGCGACGATTTCGGCCTGCGATGCGGCATAGAACCAGAAGCAGCTCCAGGCTACGGCGAGGATCAGGACGAGGACGGGGACGATGAAAAGGCCCCAACGGGAGCGGCGGCCTGCGGCAACGGTCATATTGGACATGCGGCCACCCTTTGACCCCGGATTTTGGCAAATGTAAGCGGGGGCCGGCTGCGACGAAAGGCGGAGAATTCGCTTCGCTTGGGATCGCGGTTCTGGTAGCCGTTCCCGAAATGTCCGAAATCACCCTCCCCTCCGTTACCACCGCCAAGGGCGACCTCTGGGTGTTCGGCTACGGCTCGCTGATGTGGCGGCCGGGCTTCGACTTCGAGGAGCGGATCCCGGCGAGGCTGGTCGGCGAGCATCGCGCGCTCTGCGTTTATTCCTTCGTGCATCGCGGCACGCCGGAAAAGCCCGGCCTTGTGCTCGGACTCGACCGCGGCGGCGCCTGCCGCGGCATCGCCTTCCGCGTCGCCGAGAAGAACCGCGCCGACGTCGTCGCCTATTTGCGCGCGCGCGAGCAGGTCACGTCGGTCTATCGCGAGGTGATGCGTTCGGTGTGGCTGGAGAACGATGCGCGCCAGCGCGTCTCCGCACTCGCTTACGTCGTCGACCGCGGCCACGTGCAATATGCCGGCCGGCTCTCGCTCGCCGAGCAGTACCGCCATGTCATCCAGGGCCACGGCCAGTCCGGCGCCAATCGCGATTACGTGACCGCGACGGTGAAGGCGATCGAGGCCGAAGGCTTTCGCGATGCGCAGCTGCATCAGCTTGCATTGATGCTTCACGGTGATGCGCATCCCCCGCGCGCGCCGGCGCCGAACGAAGATCGTGAAAACCGCTAGCCGCTCGTTGGCACGTAGCTCGGCGCCGAGCCGATCAGTTGCTCCTGCTCCTTGCGCCCGGCTTCGACGAGACGGGCGGTCGCCTCTTCAATCGCGGCTTGCACCCGGGAGAGAAACTCGTCCTTCGGCAGGCCCGGCGGCAGCGGATCGAGGAATTCCACCACCAGCGTGCCGGGATAGCGCATGAAGGTGCGCCGCGGCCAGAACAGGCCGGAGTTGAGCGCGATCGGCAGGCATGGCACACCGCACGACGAATAGATCTGCGCAAAGCCGGTCTTGTAGTCGGGCGGCGCGCCCGGCGCGCGCCGCGTGCCTTCCGGAAAGATCACGAGCTGCTTTCCGCTGCGCACCGCCTCGCGGGCCCGCCGCGTCATGTCCAGAAGCGCCTTCACGCCGGCATTGCGGTCGATCGCGATCATTCCGGTCTTGACCAGGAACTGGCCGAACACCGGGATCTGCATGAGCTGTCGCTTGAGGATGAAGATCGGCCGGTTGAAGAAACCCGGCAGCACGAAGGTCTCCCAGAACGACTGATGCTTTGCCACGATCAGCAGCGGTCCGTTCGGGATCTTCTCGACACCGCGGAATTCCACCTTGATGTTGCAGACCACGCGCATCAGGAACAGCGTCGCGTTGGCCCACCATTGGGCCACCGTCAGCATCGCGCGCGGCGGCAGCGCGAAGGTCGGCAGCGCCACGATCGCGAGACAGACCAGCACCGCATAGAACAGCACGTTGAACACGAGCGAGCGCAGAAAAATTGTGAACATCGATGGTCCGATCAATTGTCGATCAATTGGCCTGTGCGGTGGCGGGCCGCTTCGGCTGCTGAGCTGCAGGCTGCTCCGACATCTCGGGCGCAAGGTCAATCCCGAAGTCCTCCAGCCGTACCCTGAGCTCGGCCGCGATGTACTTGACATATTCCAGCAGGAGCAGCCGCAGCGTCGAGCCGGAGGTCCACCACGGCTCCTCGCGCCATTTGTCGCCGACCACCGCGAATGGGATCAGCGTCGCCTGTGGCATCGCATGCGAAAATTCGACCAGCGCGCGCGGCATGTGATAGTTGGAGGTGACCACGATCAGCGATTTGAACCGGCGCCCCTCGGCCCAGCGCCGCGCTTCCGCCGCGTTGCCGCGGGTCGAGAGCGCGGTTCGGTCGAGGTCGACGCAACAGGCCATGAAGGACTGGTTCTCCGGCAAGGTCCGGGAGATGTCGTTCGCCGTCGAGGTCGGATGCACGCCGGAGATCAGGAGCCGTCTGCCATAACCGGCAGCGAGCAGCTCCATGGCGTCCGATACCCGCGAGGAGCCGCCGGTCAGCACCACGATGCCGTCCGCCCTGCGGTCCGGCACCTTCTCGGCGCCACGCAATTGCGACAGGAATACAACGAAGCCTGCCGCCGCGCCGACGAAGGCAAGTGCGATCGTCGACACGATTGTCGCGCGCAGCCAGCCGCGTGGCAATTTCGGCGATCGATCGTCGGTCGGCGAGGTCATGCGATGTCGGTGATCCCTTCCCTGAGCTGATTTTAAGACGTTTTGAGGCGAAGTGGAGTCCGGTCTACCGGGCGTCGTGAACGCAAGGGATAGCTCCTCTCGCCGCGTTCGCAGGTGCCCTCCTCAATCAACATCATTCAACGTCGCAAACAGCGTCTGGCGCGAGGCTACCGCGGTGATGCCGGCAATCAGCACGGCCTGGACCGCGAGCACGATGTAACCGGATGGCCGCAGCGAGAAGGTGCCGAGCAGCGCGGCGAACTGGTCGCCAACGGGGGTGCCGGAAAACCATCCTGCGACGGACTCGGAGAAGCCAAACACCAGCATGGCGGCGCCGCCGCCGATCACGCCGCCCTCGAGGCCCAGCCTGAGGAAATGACGCAGGAAGTGATTGGCGATGTAGCGGTCGCCGGCGCCGACGAAGTGCAGGACCTCGACGATCGGACGGTTCGCCGCCATGGCGCCGCGGGTCGCGAACGAAACCGAGATGATCGTGGCGATGATGACGAGCGCGAGGATGCCGAGTCCGGCCAGCACGGTGGCGTTTGTCATCAGGCGCATGCGTTCGATCCAGGCGCGGTGATCGTCAACGCTGGCGCCCGGCGCGACCTGCGTCACGCGCGCGCGCAAGGCGCCGAGATCGAGCGGCGTACCCGGCTGCACGCGCGCGATGATCATGCGGGGCACCGGCAGATCGTCCATCGACAGGCCGGTGCCGAGCCAGGGCTCGAGCAGCTTGCCGCTCTCCTCCCTGGTGAAGGGCTTGACCTCGAGGATGCCGGCTTGCCCGCGCAACGCCTCCGTGACGGCTGCGGTGTCGCGCTCGAGGTCACGGCCGGCCTGCGGACGAACCTGTATGGTGATTTCGCTCGCGACGTCCGACTGCCATTCGGCGGCGGAGGCACTTACCAGCAACACCGTGCCCGTGGCCATCGAGGCGAGGAAGGTCATGATGGCGACGACGGCAACCAGCGCGCGGCCATGGATCGAGGCGCGCGGCACGATCGGCGACATGTTGCGCGCCCTGGCCGGAAGCTGCGGACGCTCCTGTCCGAGATCGACCAACACGCCGCGCTCGTCGCTCCTACTCATAGATGTGCAACCGTCCCTGATGCAGCACCAGGCGCCGCGCCTCGTACTGATCCATCAGGTCGATGTCGTGCGTAGCGATGATGACGGCGGTGCCCGATTTGTTGAGCTCGATGAAGAGCCGCAGCAGGCGGCGGCCGAGCGTCGGGTCGACGCTGCCGGTCGGCTCGTCCGCGAGCAGCAGCTGCGGCCGCGAGATAACGGCCCGCGCGATCGCCGCGCGCTGCTTCTCGCCGCCCGACAGGATCGGCGGGAGCGCGTCCATGCGGTCGCCGAGCCCGACCCAGCGCAGGAGGTCAATCACCTCCTTGCGGTAGCTCGACTCGTTGCGGCCCATGACGCGGAACGGCAGCGCGACGTTCTCGTAGGTCGTCATGTGGTCGAGCAGGCGGAAATCCTGGAGCACGATGCCGATGCGCTTGCGCAGATCCGCGATCTCGTCCTTGCCGAGCTGCGAGATGTCGTGGCCGAACAGATTGACGAGGCCCCGCGTCGGCCGATGCGAGAGAAACAACAGGCGCAGCAGGGACGTCTTGCCGGCGCCGGACGGTCCGGTGAGAAACTGGAACGAATGCGCCGGGATCTGGAAGCTGAGATCGCGCAGGATCTCCGGCCCCAAGCCGTAACGCAATCCGACATTTTCGAACCGAACCAAGTTCAGCTCCGTTCGAGAGGGGGCGCGGGCCGCACGGCTGCGCGCCGCCATGCGCGATCAACGGCTTTTGCCGCCGTTATGGTTTCCGGTTCGTTAACGGTCGCCCTGTAGCATAACTCGGAGCATCCCTGCCGCCCGGTTTTCCGCGACCCGATCCTCGTCAAGACTTGTCCAACACCTCGTTCGTGCATCAAGGCTCGTCCATGCATATCGTCTGCCCCCATTGTATGACATCCTACGCCATCAAGCTCGCCAGCCTGGGGGCGAACGGACGAGCGGTCCGCTGCTCTCGCTGCAAGGAGACCTGGATCGCCCATCCCGAGGATGCCATCGAGGAAGCGTCCGTCCCGGCAATGGCCGCGGCCAGCCGAGCCGACGAGCAGTCCGATCTCGCCGAACAATGGAACTCCTATGCCAAGGACGAGGGCGGCACGACGACGCCTGTCGTCGACAGCCCGTCGATCGCGAGCGACTGGCCGGACGAGGAGGCCCGCGAAGCCGAGGACGAGTGGTCGGCGGCGGCCCGGCAAGTCGAGGAGGACGCTCCCGGCGCACAGCACCAGTCCTGGTTCCGCAGCCTGTTCCGCCGCCGCGGCGCGCGGGTGAGCCGCCCGGCCGCCCCCGCGGCTCCGCGCAGATCTCATTTTGGCCTGCCGACCGCCTGCGCTGCGATGGGTGCGCTGGTACTGGCCCTGGTGATCTGGCGCGGCGACGTGGTCCGGCTGCTCCCCCAGACGGCTGCGTTCTACAAGATGGTTGGGCTCGAAGTGAACCTGCGGGGCCTCGCCTTCAAGGACGTCAAGCTCTCCAGCGAGACGGTTGACGGTAAGCAGGTGCTGGTGATCGAAGGCGTGATCGTCGGCGGCGGCAAGAAGCCGCTCGACATCCCGCGGCTGCGCTTCGCCGTGCGCGACGCGCAAGGAGCGGAGATCTACGCCTGGAATACGGTTTTGGAACAGACCGTGCTGCGGCCCGGCGAGCGCGCCTTCTTCCGCTCGCGTCTTGCCTCGCCGCCGCCGGAGGGGCGCAACATCGACGTTCGCTTCTTCAACCGGCGCGACATTGCCGGCGGCAGCGTATAATCGATCAGCCAGTTATTGGAGCGTGATTCTTGCGGAAAACCGCTACGCACTTTTCCGGATCATGCTCGAGGTCCCGCACGCAAGGTTGATCCCAAGGTTGGTCTCATGCCGAAAATCTTGATCGCCGATGACGAGGATTCGATGCGCCAGTTGGTGGCGCGTGCCATCGCCATGGACGGCCACGAGACCGTCACTGCCCAGGACGGCGCCGAGGCGCTGGAGATCCTGACCCGCGAGGACGGCGCTTTCGACCTGTTGCTCACCGACATCCAGATGCCGGTCATGGACGGCATCGCGCTGGCGCTCTCCGCCGCGCGCGATTTCCCTGACCTGACCATTTTGCTGATGACCGGCTTTGCCGACCAGCGCGAGCGCGCCTCGAACTTGAATGCGCTCGTGCATGACGTCGTAACCAAGCCGTTCTCGGTCGCCGACATCCGCACGGCGGTGGCGGATGCGCTGGCGGCGAGGAAGAGGTAGCGGCGCGTAGCTTAGAAGCCCGCATGAGCACAGCGACATGCAGGACTTTCGGCTCCCGGATATCGCTTTGCTCGTCCAGGCTACAAGACCGGACTGGGCCTCAAAACTCCTTCAGCAGCCGCTCGATATAGTCGAGCTCGATCTGCGGGCGCGATGGATCGCCGAGACGACGGCGGAGCTCTTCGAGAATGCGGCGGACACGCTGGGTGTCGATCTCGCCGGGAATCTTGACCGTATAATCGTCGCCATATTCGCGCCCATGCAGCGGACGGCCCAGCGGGTCGGTCTGGTTGCCACCGCTCTGCTGGCGGCCGGCGCGTTGGCCGGGGCCGTCGCCCTGACCGTCGCCATCGCCCTGCTGCATCGCCTCGGCCATCTTCTGCGCACCCTTGCGCATCGCGTCGAGCGCCTTGCCCTGCGAGTCCACGGCGCCGTCGGCATTGCCCTCGCCGAGCTTTGATCCCGCATCGCCCATGGCGCCGTCGGCAGCGTCCAGACTCCCGTCGTCATCGCCCTGGTCGCCGTCCTGATCGCCGTTCTGGCCGGACTGACCCTGCTCCCCTTGCTGACCCTTCTGTCCCTGCTGGCCTTTCTGTCCCTGTTGGCCTTGTCCCTTTTCTCCCTTCTGCGTGAGGCCGCGCTTGGCAAGCTCGTCCTGCAGCTTCTTCAGGCGGTCGCGCAGCCCCTGCTGGTCCTGCTGCAGCTCCGACATGGACTGATCGCCCTGCTGCTGCTTGCCGCGCGAACGTTCGCGCCGGGAATCCTGGCCCTGCTTGAAGGTCTTGTCGCGCAATTGCTGCTGCTTGCGGATCATGTCGCCGAGCTCGTTGAGCGCCTGCTCCATGTCGCTCTCGCCGGACTGTCCCGGCTGCGCCATCTGGAGGCCTTCCAACATCTGCTGGAGCTGTTCGAGCAACTGTTTGGCGGCATCCTTGTCGCCGGAGCGCGACAGGCGCTCCATGCGGTCGATCATGTTCTGCAAATCCTGCTGGCGCAGGACTTTGGTATTCGGGTCGAGCGGCCGCGCCAGCTGCTGCGGATCATTGTTGTTGCGGAACTGCTCGGCGAGCTGGCGCATGAAGTCGTTCAGCGCCTGACGCAGGTCCTGCGTGAGTTTCTTGATCTCTTCGTCGCTCGCGCCGCGCTCCAGCGCCTGCTTCAGCGCGTCCTGAGCGGCCCGCAGCGCCTTCTCGACGTCGGAGATCTTGCCGTCCTCGATCGTCACCGCGAGCGCCCACAGGCTTGCCACGACCTCGCGCAGGGCATCATCGGTGCGTGCGGCCTCGAGCTGTCGGGAAACGCTGTGCAAGCCGAGATACTGTCCGGGTTCCGGCGTGAACATCTCGGGCGCGATCATCAGTGCGTCGAGCGCGGCATACACGTCGGAATTCTTGTTGGCGTCGAGTGCGAGAATGCGGCGCTGCTCGATCAGTGCACGTGCCAACGGCTTGGTGAAGAGCCGTTCGGGCAGGCGCATGTTGAACGGTTCGCTCGTGGCCTCATTGCCGGCCTCGTCCTTGGCCGTGAGGGTCAGCGTGACCTCGGCGCCGGCATAGGGATCCTCGCTGAGATCCTTCACCGACTGTCCGACGCCGTTGCGGGTCCGCGCATTCGGCAGCGCAAGCGGGAATTGCGGCGGCTGGAACAGCGGACGCGGGGCCGTCCTGGGATCGCCGTCGCCGGCAGCAGCCTTATCGCCCGCAGCTTTGGCGCCGTCCCGGGCATCGATCGGGCGCGGGGCAAACTTGGCCTCGGCGCCGGTGACACCGTAGTCGTCCTCGATCTTGTAGGAGAGCTGGAGCGCGCCGCGTGCCTGGCGCTCCGGGTCCTTGGCGAGTGCGATCGTCGGCGCGCGGTCCGGCGTTGCCGCAAACGCCCATTGCGGCTGGCCGGTGGGCGCACGGACATGCGCTGTACCGTCGCCGGAGATGGCAAAATGCCTTTCGTTGGTGCCCTTGGGTGCGGCTTCAGTGGGAGCGACTTCCTTGAGGCCGCCGGAAACGGCCACATCCAGGCTGCCGCCGGAGGAGCGCACGATCAGGGTCGAGCCCGCGGGAACGGCGAGCGGGCCGCTGGCTGGCAACGCGGCAGCCTCCCTGTTGGCAGCGGACAAGATGACAGGCGGCTTGCCGGTGTAGAGTGGCGGCGTCACCCAGGCATCGACGCGGACATTGGTCGGCGCCAGCACCCCGTTCCAGTCGAAGGCGGCGCCGAGCCGCATCGCACGCTCGTTGCCCGCGGCGAAGAACGTCGCCACCAGCATCACCATGACGAGTGCGCGCAGCGCCCAGGGATCGTGAAGCGCGAGCCGCGGGTGCGGCACACCGGCGCGGATGCGCTTGATGGAAGCCAACGTACGCTCGCGCTGCGCCTGCCACAGGGCCTGCGCGACCGGGTCCTGCGAGGTCAGCGTGTCCGTGAGGGTGGTGGCCGGGCGGTGCCGGATGCCGGAGCCTCGGTCGAGCCGGGCCAGCGCTTCCTCTCGGCTCGGCCAGCGGAAGCGAATCAACGGGAACAGGGCGACGGCCGCAATCGCGGCGAAGAGGGCGAGGCCAATGGCCCGCGCGAGGAACGGCAGCGCCAGCCAGAGGCCGGCCCAGGACACCACCAGGAACAGGCCGGCGACGGTCAGAAGTCGCGCCACATTGGGCCAGGCACGCTCCCATGCGATGGCATAAGTTGCCCGATCGAGGGCCTGCGCCAGCTTCAGCCGCGACAGCGCATCGCTGTTGCGGATCGGGTCTGACGGGTCGGGGGTGACGCCGTTCAATCAACTCTCCAGGTTGCCCGGTAGAGAAGCCTATCACAACGGCAGCACTGAGGCATCCGTTCCTGTACGGGAGAGCCTCCTTTTCCCGCATAACACGAGGACGTGACTGGGGCGGCGCAACCCCGTAATTTCCGCGCGCCATCCCCGAGGGAAACGAAGGAAACGCCATGGACAAGAAGATGCACGACAAGGGCCTGGAAGTCCGCAAAGCGGTGCTGGGCGAGGCCTATGTCAACAACGCCCTGAAGAACGTCGATGATTTCAACCGTCCGTTCCAGGAGATGCTCAACGAATATTGCTGGGGCACGGTGTGGGGCCGCGAGGAGCTGCCGCGCAAGACCCGCAGCATGCTCAACATCGCCATGATCGCGATCCTCAACCGCCAGCACGAGTTTCGCGCGCATCTCAAGGGCGCGCTGACCAACGGTGTGACGCGCGAGGAGATCCGCGAGATCCTGATGCAGGTCGCGATCTACGGCGGCATGCCCGCCGCGGTCGACAGCTTCCGGATCGCGCGTGAGGTGTTCGCGGAGATCGACGGGAAGGCGTAGCCAATTCCCCGCTGGCGTCCCGGATCGAGGCGCGCTTCAGCGCGCGTTTCCGGGGCTTCGGGGATGAAACGCGCATCTTCCACGACGACAAGAAAGCAAAAAAGGAAACACCATGGACATCGGATTCATCGGGCTCGGAAACATGGGCTTCCCGATGGCGCGGCGGCTGATCGAGGCGGGACACAAGCTCGTCGTGTTCGACACGCGCAAGGAGGTGGTCGACAGACTGGTGGCGCGCGGCGCCCTGCCAGCGACGTCGCCGAAGCACGTCGCCGACCAGGTCGAGACCGTGATGGCGAGCCTGCCTTCGCTGCAGGCTTCACTCGAGGTCGCAACCGGGGCGAACGGCGTGATCGAGGGAAGCCGCGCAAAACGCTTCATCGATCTGTCGACCGTCGGCTCGACGATGGCGACGAAGATTCACTCCCTTCTGGCCGAACGCAAAATCGTGCAGATCGACAGCCCGGTGTCCGGCGGCGTCGGCGGCGCCGAGAAGGGAACGCTGGCGGTGATGGTGTCGGGACCGAAGGCCGAGTTCGAGCTGCTGAAGCCCGCGCTCGACGTGATCGGAAAGGTGTTCTTCATCGGCGAGAAGCCCGGCGCGGCGCAGACCATGAAGCTCGCCAACAATTTCCTGTCGGCCACAGCGATCGTGGCAACCTCGGAAGCGGTGGTGATGGGCGTGAAGGCAGGGCTCGATCCCGCCGTGATGATCGACGTCATCAATGCCGGCTCCGGCATGAACACGGCGAGCCGCGACAAGTTTCCGCGCGCGGTGCTGCCACGCACGTTCGACTTCGGCTTCGCGACCGGGCTGATGGTGAAGGACGTGCGGCTGGCGCTGGAGGAGATGAAGCAGCTCGGCCTGTCGATGGACGTTGCCGATGCGGTCGGGCGACTATGGGAGACCGTGATCAGCTCGGAAGGTGCCGAGTCCGACTTCACCGCCGCGATCAAGCCGATCGAGAAGAAGGCGGGCGTTGTGGTTGGTGGAGCAAAGGGCGGATTGGCGGGGAAGTAGTTTTCCGCGCTCCACTCGTCGTCCCGGGGCGCGCGAAGCGCGAGCCATAGCCACGGGAAAAAGTTTTGCGAAGACTCGGAGTTACAGCTTAGCCCAAGACCCCTTCCTGTGGTTATGGATCCCCGCCTTCGCGGGGATGACACCGCGGCTCTTGAGACGGCGTCGCACCCCTCACAGCCAGGGCGCGGCCTTATCCATCGCGATGAGCTGCTCGACCTCGATGCGCGGGCGCACCACGGCGTATTGATCGCCCTTCACCAGCACCTCGGGCACCAGCGGGCGCGTGTTGTAGGTGCCGGCCTGGACGGCGCCATAGGCACCCGCGGTCATGATGGCGAGGAGATCGCCCGCCTTCGGCGTCGGCAGCGTGCGGTCGAGCGCGAGATAGTCGCCGGTCTCGCAGACCGGGCCGACGACGTCGGCCATGATCGTCGCCGCATCCTTGGCCGGCTGCTTCACCGGCAGGATGTCGTGATGGGCCTCATACAGCGTCGGGCGGATCAGATCGTTCATCGCGGCGTCGATGATGACGAAATTCTTGCCGTCGCCGTGCTTCACATAGATCACCTTGGCGACCAGGATGCCGGCATTGCCGACGATCATGCGGCCCGGCTCGAACATCAGCGTGCAGCCGAGATTATGGCTGACGCGCTTGACCATGGCGGCATAGGCGGCGGGCTCCGGCGGCGCATCGCGGTCCATGTCATAGGGAATGCCGAGGCCGCCGCCGAAATCGACATGGCTGATGTCGTGGCCGTCGGCGCGCAGCGTCTGCACGAATTCGGAGAGGATGCGGAATGCGGTCTCCATCCCGGAGAGGTCGGTGATCTGGCTGCCGATATGCACGTCGGTCCCGGTCACTTCGATGCCGGGCAGCCTTGCAGCGCGCGCATAGACCTCGCGGGCATGCACGATCGGGATGCCGAACTTGTTCTCGGACTTTCCGGTGGAGATCTTGGCATGCGTGCCGGCGTCGACGTCGGGATTGACACGCAACGAGATCCGCGCGGTCTTGCCCATCTCGGTCGCAAGGCGCGACAGCAGTTCGAGCTCAGGCTCGGATTCGACGTTGAGACAGAGAATGTCAGCGGCGAGCGCCGCGCGCAGCTCGTCTTCCGTTTTGCCCACGCCGGAGAATACGATCTTGCCGGCGGGAATGCCGGCGGCAAGTGCGCGCTTCAACTCGCCGCCGGAGACCACGTCGGCGCCGGCGCCCAGCTTGGCCAGCGTGCGCAGCACCGACTGGTTGGAGTTCGCCTTCATGGCGTAGCACACCAGCACCTTCTCGCCGGCGAAGGCCTCCGTGAAGACGCGGTAGTGCCGCTCGAGCGTTGCGGTCGAATAGCAATAGAACGGCGTGCCGACGGTTGCGGCCAGCTCGGACAGGTTCACCGCCTCGGCGTGCAGCACGCCGTTGCGATAGTCGAAATGGTTCATGGCGCAGGCTCGCTTGTCCCGGCTTATCTCTTGGCGGGAGGGTCGTCCAGGAGCGGATCTAGAATGAACGGCTTCTTCCTGCCCTTGGCTGCGGCGGGCGCGGCATCCACCCCATAGGTGGGGTTGAACACGCTCGGCGTCCTCTGGGCTTCGGCTTCGGTATCGGTCGGTGCGGCACCGCCAGCGGTGGAAGCGGTCGGCGGCAGATCCAGCGGGCCCTTGCGGCCGCATCCGGCAAGCGCGAGTGCCGTCAGGCTCAAGACAATGATGGCCCACCCCGAGCCGGCCGGGCGAAACTTTGACGTCACGACGAAATCCCCACTAAGCGGCCGCACCATACAGAGATTGGCGCGCTCTGGCGAGAGCCGGATGACCATGAAACATAAGCGAAATTTTGCCCTCAGCCCAATTTTCGCTCTTTTCCCAGCCACTTCGCCCAGGCCTTGGCCTGCGACGCCACGTTCTTCGGCGCAGTGCCGCCGAAGCTTGTGCGGCTCTTCACCGACGATTCGACCGAGAGGACGCCGAGCACGTCCTTGGTGATCTTGGGCTCGATCGCCTGCATCTCCTTCAGCGGCAGCTCGTGCAGCGCCACGCCCCCCTCGGCGGCCTTGGCGACGATGCGGCCGGTGACGTGGTGGGCCTCGCGGAACGGCATCTTCAAGGTCCGCACCAGCCAGTCGGCGAGGTCGGTCGCGGTGGCGTAACCCTCGCCCGCGGCCGCTTTCATCTTCGCTTCATCCGGCACGAGGTCGCGGACCATGCCGGTCATGGCGCGGATCGCGAGCGACAGTGCGGCAAAGCCCTCCATGGCGCCCTGCTTGTCCTCCTGCATGTCCTTCTGATAGGCGAGCGGCAGGCCCTTCATCACGATCAGGAGGCCGTTGAGCGCGCCGATGACACGGCCGGTCTTGGCCCGCACCAGCTCGGCGGCATCGGGATTGCGCTTCTGCGGCATGATCGAAGAGCCGGTCGTGAACTTGTCGCTGAGCCGGATCAAGCCGACCAGCGGCGAGGTCCAGATCACGATCTCCTCGGCGAAGCGCGACATGTGCACGGCGCAGATCGAGGCTGCCGACAGCGTCTCCAGCACGAAGTCGCGGTCGGAGACCGCATCGAGCGAGTTCGCCATCGGGCGGTCGAACAGGAGCGCCTTCGCGGTGGCATGGCGGTCGATCGGGAACGAGGTGCCGGCGAGCGCGGCAGCGCCGAGCGGCGATTCGTTCAACCGCTTGCGCGCATCCTGGAAACGGCCGCGGTCGCGCGCGGCCATCTCGACATAGGCGAGCAGATGGTGGCCGAAGGTGACTGGCTGCGCCGTCTGCAGATGCGTGAAGCCGGGCATCACGGTGCCGGCATGCTCCAGGGCGCGCTCCACGAGCGCCTGCTGGAACGCGGCGAGGGCGGCATCGGTCTCGTCGATCACATCGCGGACGAACAGACGGAAGTCGGTGGCGACCTGGTCGTTGCGCGAGCGGGCGGTGTGCAGCCTTCCGGCGGCGGGGCCGATCAGCTCCGACAGGCGGCTCTCGACATTCATGTGAATGTCCTCGAGCGCGCGCTTGAATTGGAAGCCGCCCTTGCCGATCTCTGACAAAATCGTGTCTAGACCCTTGCCGATATTTTTCGCATCAGAGGCGGTGATGATGCCCTGCGTGGCCAGCATCGCGGCATGGGCCTTGGACGCGGCAATGTCCTGGGCAAACAGGTGACGATCGACGTCGATGGAGACGTTGATCTCTTCCATGATCTCGTCGGGACGTTCCGAGAACCGGCCGCCCCACATCTTGTTGCTCATGATCCCCTGCTCACGCCTTGATTTGCCGTACGTTTGCCGGCCGCAGCCAGCCGTATTAAGAGGCCCCTGATAGCCACATCTGCGACCGGATGACAAACGATATGCTCGACAAGAAGCCCTCCGCCACGCGCCGCGCCCCCCTCGTCATTGCCACCTTGGCGATCGCGGGCCTGGCCGGCTTCGCCGCGCTGTATGGGCTCGGCCTGAGCCGGGCGCCATCAGGCGATCCGACCTGCCGGTCCGCGGTGGCCACGGCGCAGAAGATCGCGCCGCTGGCGCATGGCGAGGTGGCCGCGCTGACGATGGCAAGCGCTCCGTTGAAGCTGCCCGACCTCGCCTTCGAGGACGCCGACGGCAAGCCGAAAAAGCTGTCCGACTTTCGCGGCAAGACGCTGCTGGTGAACCTCTGGGCCACGTGGTGCGTGCCCTGCCGCAAGGAGATGCCGGCGCTGGACGAGCTCCACGGCAAGCTGTCTGGCCCGAATTTCGAGGTGGTGGCGATCAACATCGACACCCGCGATCCGGACAAGCCCAAGACCTTCCTCAAGGAAGCCAATCTGACCCGGCTCGCCTATTTCAGCGACCAGAAAGCCAAGGTCTTCCAGGATCTTAAGGCCATAGGCCGGGCGCTGGGCATGCCGACCTCGGTGCTGGTCGACCCGCAGGGCTGCGAGATCGCGACGATCGCTGGGCCGGCGGAATGGGCGAGCGAGGACGCGCTCAAGCTGATTCGGGCCGCGACGGGCAAGGCCGCCGCATCCCTTTAGAAATTCAGGCGGTGACGTTGAGATTGCCGCCGACGCCGGGGCCAACATTGGCCAGCGAGGGTTGGCCCGCGCCCATCAGCGTCAGGACGGTCGACTTTTCCATGTCCATGTTCTGCTTGGTCAGCGTCGCCGCAATATTCGACTGCAGTGCGCCTTGCTGAGCGGCCAGCATGGTGCTGACCATCGCCATCATGTCCATTACGCGAACCCTCTTACCGGCCGTAACCTAGGCGCGAGAGGTTAACGCGACATGAACTGTCACGAAGCGGATCAGCGCGTCGGAACCGGCTTGGCGCCGCGGTAGTCGTAGAAGCCGCGCTGGGTCTTGCGGCCGAGCCAGCCGGCCTCGACGTATTTCACCAGCAGCGGACACGGGCGGTACTTGGAGTCGGCGAGCCCCTCATGCAGCACCTGCATGATGGAGAGGCAGGTGTCGAGGCCGATGAAATCGGCGAGCTCGAGCGGGCCCATGGGATGATGGGCTCCGAGCTTCATCGCAGCATCGATCGCCTCGACATTGCCGACGCCTTCATACAGCGTGTAGATGGCCTCGTTGATCATCGGCAGCAGGATGCGGTTGACGATGAAGGCTGGAAAATCCTCGGAGACCGCGACCTGCTTGCCGAGCTTGCCGACGAATTCCTTGGCGGTCTCGAAGGTGGAGTCGTCGGTGGCGATGCCGCGGATCAGCTCCACCAGCTCCATCAACGGCACCGGGTTCATGAAGTGAATGCCGATGAAGCGCTCGGGGCGGTCGGTGGCGGCGGCCAGCCGCGTGATCGAGATCGAGGACGTATCGGAGGCGACGATCGCCTCCGGCTTCAACACCGCGCAAAGCTCGTGGAAGATCTTGCGCTTGACCTCTTCCTTCTCGACCGCGGTCTCGATCACGAGGTCGCAATCGGCGAGGTCATCGAGCTTCTCGGCGAGCGTGATGCGCGCCATCGCCTTGGCCTTGTCGTCCTCGGTGACGGCCTTCTTGGAGACCTGTCGTGCCAGATTGCCGTTGATGGTGGCCATCCCCGACTTGAGGCGGTCGGCCGAGATGTCGTTGAGCACCACGTCGAAGCCGGCAAGCGCCGCAACATGGGCGATGCCATTGCCCATCTGACCCGCGCCGATCACGCCGACCTTCTTGATCACTGCCGCCATCATGTCATCCACCGGAACGGCGCGCTTCGAGCGCACCTGCCTATCCCCTTGAGCCGGGAGGTCCGATTTAATCAGAACCTTGGCTCGAAACCTAGATTGGATCGCTTCGAAGGCGCGCCCAACGCCAAAGAAACCGCCTCAAAATGCAACACCGGCCGGAGTTCATCCCTCCGGCCGGTGTTCGATATTACTTGCCGAGCTTGCCGAGTTCGGCCGTCAGCTCCGGAACTGCCTGATAGAGGTCGGCGACCAGGCCGTAATCGGCAACCTGGAAGATCGGCGCATCCTCGTCCTTGTTGATTGCGACGATCACCTTGGAGTCCTTCATGCCGGCCAGATGCTGGATCGCGCCGGAAATACCGACGGCGACGTAGAGCTCGGGCGCCACGACCTTGCCGGTCTGTCCGACCTGCCAGTCGTTCGGCGCATAGCCGGCGTCGACCGCCGCGCGCGAGGCACCGACGCCGGCGCCGAGCTTGTCGGCGAGCGGCTCGATGTATTTGGCGAAGTTCTCGCGGCTCTGCATGGCGCGGCCACCGGAGACGATGATCTTCGCCGAGGTCAGCTCGGGACGGTCGCTCTTGGCGACTTCCTCGCCGAGGAACGACGACAGGCCGGGATCGGCCGCTGCCGCCACGCTCTCGACCGGCGCGCTGCCGCCTTCGCCTGCTGCGGCGAAGGTGGAGGTGCGCACCGTGATGACCTTCTTGGCGTCCTTCGACTTCACCGTCTGGATGGCGTTGCCGGCATAGATCGGACGTTCGAACGTGTCGGGGGCCACTACCTTGATGATCTCCGAGACCTGCATGACGTCGAGCAGGGCGGCGATGCGCGGCATCACGTTCTTGAAGCGCGAAGTCGCGGGCGCGACGATCGCGTCATAGCCCGACGCCAGCGACACGACCAGTGCAGCCAGCGGCTCGGCGAGATCGTGCGCGTAGAGGTCGCCATCGGCGAGCAGCACCTTCTTGACGCCGGCGAGCTTGGCGGCGGCATCAGCTGCGGCCTTGGCGTTCTGGCCGGCCACCAGCACCTCGACGTCCGCGCCGAGCGCGGCCGCCGCGGTCAGGGCCTTGTTGGTCGCGTCCTTGAGCGACGCATTGTCGTGTTCGGCAATCAGAAGCGTCGTCATCAGAGCACCCCGGCTTCGTTCTTGAGTTTCGACACCAGCTCGGCGACGTCCTTGACCTTGACGCCCGCCTTGCGGCCCGCCGGCTCCGTGGTCTTGAGCACTTCGAGACGCGCAGCGACGTCGACGCCGTAATCGGCGACGGTTTTCTCCGCGATTGGCTTCTTCTTGGCCTTCATGATGTTGGGCAGCGAGGCATAGCGCGGCTCGTTGAGGCGGAGGTCGGTGGTGACGATCGCCGGTCCCTTGAGCTTCACGGTCTGGAGGCCGCCGTCGACTTCGCGGGTGACCTTGAAGTCGGACCCTTCGACCTCGAGCTTCGAGGCGAAGGTCGCCTGCGACCAGCCGAGCAGCGCGGCCAGCATCTGGCCGGTCTGGTTGCTGTCGTCGTCGATCGCCTGCTTGCCGAGGATGATCAGGCCCGGCTGCTCTTCTTCAGCAACCTTCTTCAGGATCTTGGCGACCGCGAGCGGCTCGACACTGCCTTCAGCCTTCACGAGGATGCCGCGGTCGGCGCCCATGGCGAGACCGGTGCGGATCGTCTCCGACGCCTGCGCAGGTCCAATCGAGACCACCACGACCTCGGTCGCCTTGCCGCCTTCCTTCAGGCGCAGCGCTTCCTCGACCGCGATCTCATCGAACGGATTCATGGACATTTTGACGTTGGCGAGTTCAACGCCCGATCCATCGCCCTTAACGCGGACCTTGACGTTGTAATCGACCACCCGCTTTACCGGCACCAAGACCTTCATCGATCCTCTTTCACTCAATCTGGGAGGGGGTTATCAACTGGCGCGGAACCTAAAGGCCTGATCTGCCCCGGTCAACGCGCGAACCGGTCTAATTTTGGCCTTCTGAAATGCGGGCGCTCGATGGGTCAGCCGTTCTGGCCGGGAACCCAGAGCACGTCGCCGGCACCATTGCCGTTGGCGGTCCGGCTAGCCACGAACAGGAAGTCGGACAGGCGGTTCATATATTGGATCCCAGCCGCATTGACCGGCTCGCCGGCCCGGGCCGCCAGTTCCACGATCACCCGTTCCGCCCTGCGGCATATCGTGCGCGCCACATGCAGATGGGCAGCGGCGGGCGTGCCGCCGGGAAGCACGAAGGAGGTCAGCGGCGCGAGCTTGTCGTTGAGCGCGTCGATGTCCCGCTCGAGCCGCTCGACCTGACTCGTCACCACGCGCAGCCGTTCGGCTTTCCCCTCCCGTTCGGGCACGGCGAGATCGGCGCCGAGGTCGAACAGATCATTCTGGATGCGGCCGAGCATCGCATCGAACTCGGGCATGCCCCCGGTGTGGAGCCTGACTACGCCGATCGCGGCATTGGTCTCGTCGACGGTGCCATAAGCCTCGATGCGCAGATCGTATTTCGCACGACGCTCGCCGGTTCCAAGCGCGGTCGAACCATCGTCGCCGGTCTTCGTGTAGATGCGGTTCAGCACCACCATGCTGGTTTCCTTGATTTTAGGACATGATCTTGTCGGAGAACCGCGGCGCACTTTTCCGGATCATGTCCTACCGCCCCATCGCCCAGACCGCGAGCATCGCGATGATGATCGCCACGAACTGAAGCAGCACGCGCCAGCGCATCAGCTTCTGCGAGGTATTGGGCGAGCCGCCGCGCATCATGTTGATGAGCCCGAGCAGCAGCACCAACGCCACGGCGCCGGCCGCCGCCGGCAGGATGAAAGTACTCAGGAGAGATGCCATCGGGCGTAGATAACACCGTGTGCGCGGATGCGCCATGGCGTTCCCGATCTGGCTTTTGAGCCAATAATATCAGAAGCTCACGAGATGACTTCCGATTTGCCTGCGCTGCCGGTCCTCTTCGCCTCTCCCCGCTTGCGGGAAGAGGTCGAATTCGATCGCGGATCGGATTCAGGTGAGGGGAAATTTCCACGAATTCAGCTCTCACCGCCTTCGCGAAGGCTCCCCCTCACCCGCCGCGCTGCGCGCGTCGGCCTCTCCCCGCAAGCGGGGCGAGGCAAACCACGCCGCAGGCAGGGTGAGCAAGCATCGGCCGCCAACACGGGTGACACGTGAAAGCCGTCCGCTACATCTACTGTGTGGTGATGGATGCGTTCTACACGTTTCTCGCCGATGACGGCTGGGCGATCGCGAGCCACATTGCTTTGTCGACCCTGATGGCGCTGTTCCCGTTCCTGATCGTGCTGACCTCGCTCGCCGGTGTCTTCGGCTCCAAGGAACTCGCCGACCAGGCCGCCAGCCTGATGCTCCAGATCTGGCCCAAGCAGGTCGCCGATTCGATCTCGGGCGAAGTGCATGACGTGCTGACCACCACCCGCACCGGCATTCTGACGGTGGGCGCGGCACTATCGGTCTATTTCGCCTCCAACGGTGTCGAGGCGCTGCGGGTCGCGCTCAACCGCGCCTATGCGGTGGTGGAGATGCGGCGCTGGTACTGGCTGCGGCTGGAATCGATTGCCTACACGCTGATCGCAGCCTTCACGGCCCTCGCGATGGCGTTCCTGATCATACTCGGTCCGCTGATCATCGAGGCCGCGCGGCGCCACATTCCGCTGTTCGTCGAATCCAACGAGAGCATTCTCACATGGCTGCGCTACGGCATCACCATCAGCGCGCTGGTCGTGGCGCTGTTCATCCTGCACGCCTGGCTGCCGGCGGGACGGCGCAGCTTCCTCCAGATCATGCCGGGCATCGTCTTCACGGTGGTGGCGTCGCTGGTCTCCGGCATCGTGTTCGGACAGTACCTGGCGCGCTTCGCCAACAACTACGTGACGATGTATGCGGGGCTGGCCTCGGTCATCATCGCCTTGGTGTTCCTGTATTTCATCGCGGCAATCTTCGTCTACGGCGGTGAACTCAACGCGGCGATCATCAAATCACGGCTGCCTCACGGCGTGTCGCTTCAAGCAGCGCAGTCGCTAAAGCCCGCGGAGACACAGGCTTGACCAGGAAGGCGTCGGCGCCAGCCGCGCGCGAAGCCGCCTCGTCCTCGCCGCGCCCGGACACGCCGATGATCGGGATCCGAGCCAACGGCGTCGGCAGCGCGCGGATCCGCCTGATGGCCTCGATACCATCGATGCCCGGCAGCACCATGTCCATCAGCACCGCGTCGAAAGCGCCCTGCTCCAGCCGGCCGACCGCGTCCTCGCCGCGCCCGATGAACTCGGCTTGATGGCCGAGTTCGGTCAGGATCGTGTTGAGCACGACGCGGCCGAACGGATTGTCCTCGACGCTGAGCACGCGCATCGACGCGACCTGATCCTCCGCCGCCTCGCCCTTCGTCGTGCGGGTCTTTGCCGATCCCGTGGCGTCCAGCGACACCGTCAAGGTGAAGGTGGCGCCGCCACCGCGACGCGGTGCGACGGTGATGCCGCCGCCCATCGCACGCGCCAACTGCTTGACCGAGGAGAGACCCAGGCCGGCGCCGCCGAAGCGTGAGGCAATGGTGACATTGGCCTGGGTGAAAGGGCGGAACAGCCGCTTGATCTCGGCCATGGTCAGGCCGATGCCGCTGTCAGACACCGCGAAGGCAACGCCGACCGTGCCTTTGGCTTTGCCCTTGTCCCTGGCGGAAGGCCGCCAAGGGGCCACCGCGAGCGCTACGCCCCCCTGGTCGGTGAATTTCACGGCGTTGTCGATCAGGTTCTCGAGCGCGGCGCGCAGGCGGACGGGATCCCCGACCACGAGTCCAGGGAGCTTCTCGGATATCTCGACCTCGGACTTCAAACCCTTGGCCGCGGCGCGGCCGGCCAGCGAATCGCCGGCGCTGCGGGCGAGCGTCCTGAGGTCGAACAGGTCCTGCCGAAGCGTGCCGCCGCTCCTGCCCGGCCCCTTGCCGGTTCTGGCGGCATCCACGAAGAGCGTGGCGAGGCTCGCCAGATGCTCGGCACCGGCCTTGATGGTGTCGGCCCAGCGCCGCTCGCGCTCGCCGAGATCGGACGTGGCGAGCAGGTCGCTGATGGCCAGGATGCCGGTCAGAGGGGTGCGGACCTCATGGGCAAAGGCCGCGAGCGCAGCCTGGACCACGTCCGGCGCGACCGTCCTGCTGCCGCGCTTGCGCGCCTTTCCGGCCGCCCCGGACCGCTTCCGAGGCGGTCGCCTGGACGTCCGTGTGGTGCGCGCTGGGCGCGATCTTGCCGCCATAGATCCCCTTCGAACCCGGCTGTCGGCCCCAACATGGCACGGCGGAACCCCCGGAGTCACGGCAGCCTTTGGCTAACCCCCAGAGAAACTTGACCTAATCCCACAAGCTGGCAGATGCCGCCCGGCGTGACGCCGGCGGCGCGCAACTCGCGCAGACCCGTCGCCCGGCTCGATTTCGACAGCTTGCGGCCGGTCTCATCGCAAATCAGCGCATGATGGCGATAGGCGGGTTCCGGCAGGCCGAGCAGAACCTGGAGCAGGCGGTGCACCGCCGTTGCATGAAACAGATCCCGCCCCCTGACCACTTCGCTGACGCCCTGGAGGGCATCGTCGACCACAACGGACAGATGGTAGCTGGTGGGCGTCTCCTTGCGGGCCAGGATGACGTCGCCCCAGACTTCCGGCTGCGCCCGGACGGTGCCGCGCTCGCCGTCCGGCCCCTCGCCGCGCTCGCCCCAGGTCAGGCGTGCGACGCGGCGGCAGGCGGCCGCCATGTCGAGCCGCAGCGCGTAAGGCGCGCCGGACTCGATGAGCCGCTTGCGCTCGCCGCCCGAGAGCGATTTCCCGTCGCCGGGATAGAGCGGCGCGCCGTCGGGATCGCGGGGCCACGGCCCGTTGGCCTCGCGCGCGGCCACCAGCTTTGCGATCTCGGCCCGGCTCTCGAAGGCAGGATAGACGAGGCCGAGCGCAGAGAGCTTGTCCAGCGCGGCACGATAATCCGCAAGATGCTCCGACTGCCGCCGCGCCGGGGTCTCCCAGGAGATACCGAGCCAGGCGAGATCCTCGTAGATCGCCGCCTCATATTCCGGCCGGCAGCGCGCCATGTCGATGTCCTCGATCCGCAGCAACAGCCGACCGCCGGCCTCTCGCGCGCGCTCGAAGTTGAGCAGCGCGGAATAGGCGTGGCCGAGATGCAGGAGGCCGTTGGGGCTGGGGGCAAATCGGAAAACGGGTGGCATCATGCGACAGATCTCGTCATGGCCGGGCTTGTCCCGGCCATCCACGTTCTTCGGTACGACACGGCGAGCGTGTCAAGATCTCGGACAGATACGAACACGGTCTCCCATGCTAGACATGCTCGGTGGCTAGAGAGACGTGGATGGCCGGGACAAGCCCGGCCATGACGCTGGAGAGAGCTAGCCAAGTTGCCATGACCATCCACCTCGAAACCCAATCCGACCTCGAAGAAGCCGTCCACGCGCTGATCAAGCGCGATCCGCGCCTCAGGCCCGTGTTTGAAATCGCCGGCATGCCGGCGTTGCGGCGGCGCGAGCCGGGCTTTGCGGGGCTTGCCCACATCGTCTGCGGGCAGCAGCTCTCGACCGCGAGCGCGGCGGCGATCTGGGGGCGGCTGGCCGCCGCCTTCGATCCGTTCGACCATGACTCCGTGCGACGCGCCCGCACCGACCGGCTGGGACGGCTCGGCCTCTCCGCCGCCAAGATCAAGACACTGAAGCACCTGGCGCGCGAGATCGCCGCCGAGCGGCTGAACCTCGACGTGCTGGCGGAGGAAGATGCCGATGCCGCCCATCACACGCTGATCGCGCTGCCCGGCATCGGCCCCTGGACCGCCGACGTCTACCTGCTGTTCTGCCTCGGCCACGGCGATGCCTGGCCGGCCGGCGACCTCGCGGTGCAGGAAGGCATCCGCATCGGGCTCGGCCTCAAAGCGCGACCGACGGAGAAACAGATGGCGCCGCTTGCCGAGCCCTGGCGGCCGCTGCGCGGCGCGGCGGCGCATCTTTGGTGGAGCTATTACCGCGCGGTGAAGAAGCGCGAGGGCGTGCTCGCCGGATCGAACTAGCCCCGCAGTTGCTCGCGGTCGGCACGGGCGCATTCGGCCACGAAGTCGATGACGGCACGCACCGCGGACAGTTCGACCAGGTCGGGATGCGCGAGCAGCCAGAGATCGGAGACGCTGACGAGCTTCTGCGGCGCGACGCGCACCAGGTCCGGATAGCTTGCGGCGACGAAGCAGGACAGCGCGGAAATTCCTATTCCCGCGCGCACAGCCGCCAGCATGTCGCCCTGCGATGAGCAGCGCATCACCACGGTGCCCTGGCGCGTGATCGCATCGCTCCAGCGCGCCAGTTGCGCGTTCGAATCCTGATCGGCAAAGCCGATGACGCTGTGTCCCTTCCACTCACTGCTCCGTTCCGGCAGGGGTCGGGCGGCAGCATAGTCGCCCGAGGCATAGAAGCCGGTGCCAAGACGGCCGATCTTGCGGCCGACCAGATTTTCCTCGCCGCTATCCACTGGGCGCAGCACGACGTCGGCTTCCCGGCGCCGCACGCTGGCCGGAAACGGATGGGTGATGATCTCAAGGCGGATGTGATCATGCGCGCTCAGAAAGGATCCCAGCCGCGGCATCAGCCAGTGCGAGGCCAGCGTGGCCCCGATCGACAGCTTGACCGTCCCGCGCGCCTTGCGCCCGCCAGCGCCGACGGCGGCCTCGGCGCGGAGTGCGGCGGCCGCCATCTCCCCGGCATGCTCGCGCAAAGTCCGGCCATCGGCGGTGAGCACGAATCCCTCGGCAGCGCGGGCCAGCAGCTTGGTGCCGAGTTGCGCCTCCAGCGCCGCGATCTTGCGGCTGACGGTCGGATGGCTGGCGTGCAGCCGCCGCGCCGCGGCGGTGAAGCTGCCGGTATCCGCCACCGCGACGAAAGTCTTGCAGAGATCCCAATCCACCGTCGGTTCCGTTCAAAGCTGAATACACGTATGTTCAATATTGAACGATCCCGCGCACGCCGTCCAACCCTATAGTGCGATCAAACCGCGAGGCGGAGCACCCGCCAGCGCGACAATCGACATGGAAGCGCTCACCTCGGCCGGAAGAACCGGCGATGCGCGTCGTCAGGAGGATCGGATGGCACTGCCTGCCCTGCTCAAGAACCAGCTGGAGCTGCCGGTCGTCGGCTCGCCGCTCTTCATCGTCTCCGGACCGGAGCTGGTGATCGCTCAATGCAAGGCCGGCGTCGTCGGCTCCTTTCCCGCGCTCAACGCCCGTCCAGTCGAGAAACTCGACGAGTGGCTGAGCCGTATCGAAAATGAGCTCGGGGAATATAGCTCGCTCAATCCCGGCAAGAAGATCGCACCCTACGCCGTCAACCAGATCTGCCATGCCTCCAACGACCGGCTGATGAAGGACATGGAGACCTGCGTCAAACACAAGGCGCCGATCATCATCACCTCGTTGCGGCCTCCGGCGGAGATCGTCGAGGCCGCGCATTCCTATGGCGGGTTGGTGTTCCACGACGTCATCAACGTCAAGCACGCCCGCAAGGCCGCCGAGCAGGGCGTCGACGGGCTGATCCTGGTCTGTGCCGGTGCGGGCGGACATGCCGGCACGCTGTCGCCCTTCGCGCTGGTGCGCGAAGTCAAGCAGTGGTTCAAAGGCGCGATCCTGCTGTCGGGTGCGATCAGCGACGGCTTTGGCATCGCCTCGGCGCTGACGCTTGGCGCCGATCTCGCCTATATGGGCACGCGCTTCATCGCGACGCAGGAAGCCAATGCCGACGAAGCCTACAAGTCCGCGCTGACGCAGCATGCCGCACACGACATCGTCTACACGAACCTGTTCACCGGCGTGCACGGCAATTATCTCGGCCCTTCGATCGCTGCCGCCGGGCTAGACCCGCATGATCTCCCGGCTGCCGACAAATCCAAGATGAATTTCGGCTCCGGCGGCAACATGAAATCGAAAGCATGGCGCGACATCTGGGGATCTGGCCAGGGCATCGGGCAGATCACCGATGTCCCGCCCGTCGCCGAGCTCGTCGACCGGATGAAGGGCGAATTCGATCAGGCCCGGCAGGAGTTCCTGATGCGCGTCTGCGCCTGACGGCTCGGATCGGCAAGATAACGGAGGATACAATGAAGCTTGCACCCGCACTGATCGGCCTCTCCCTGCTGGCGCTCGCCGGCGGCAGCGCGCATGCCGAAGGCGCCGACGAGATCCGCATCGGCCAGACATTGCCCTATAGCGGCCCGGCCTCGGGCTTCGGCGCGATCGGACGGACGCAGGAGGCCTTCTTCGAGAAGGTCAATGCCGAAGGCGGCATCAACGGCCGCAAGGTCAAGTTCATCACGCTGGACGATGCCTATTCGCCGCCGAAGACGGTCGAGCAGACCCGAAAGCTGGTGGAGCAGGACGAAGTCTTGATGATGTTCGGCTCGCTTGGCACCGCCACCAACAGCGCGGTACAGCGCTATCTGAACGGCAAGAAGGTGCCGCAACTGTTCGTGCTCTCGGGCGCGACGAAATGGGCCGATCCGCAGAAATATCCGTGGACCATGCCCGGCATGGCCGCCTACGAATCCGAGGGCGTGGTCTATGCCAAGCACGTTCTGCGCACCAAGCCGGGCGCCAAGATCGCCATCCTGTCGCAGAACGACGATTTCGGCCGCGACTATGTCGCCGGCTTCAAGCGCGCGCTCGGCGACAAGGCCGCCAGCATGATTATCGCCGAGCAGACCTACGAGACCAGCGCGCCGACGATCAGCTCGCAGCTCTCGACCCTGAAGTCATCGGGCGCCGACGTGCTGTTCGGAGTCGTGCTCGGAAAGTTCACCTCGCAGATGATCAAGGGCGTCGCCGAGATCGGCTGGAAGCCCGAGCTGTTCTTCGTGCCGACCTCGGCCTCGTCGATCTCGTTCCTGGAGCCGGCCGGGCTCGACAACGCCGTCGGCCTGATCTCGTCGAGCAATCAAAAGGACACAATGGATCCGCAATGGGCCAGCGATCCCGGCGTGAAGGAGTACTTCGCCTTCATGAAACAATACATGCCGAACGCGGACCTCTCCAACTCCAATTACGGGGCCGGCTACCACTACGCGACGCTGCTGATGACCGTGCTGAAGGCGTGCAAGGGTGATTTCAGCCGCGAGAACATCATGCGCCAGGCAGCCTCGCTGAAGGAGGTGAAGCTGCCGCTGCTGCTGCCAGGCATCGCCGTCTCGACCGGGCCAGACGACTATCTGCCGTTCCAGCAGCTTCAGCTCCGGCGCTTCAACGGCAAGAGCTGGGTGGGCTTCGGCGACGTACTCGACGATCGTTGACTCCAGCGGAACAAGGGACGGACCATGATCATCAGCGACGAACGCCGGATCGGCTATGACGAGATCCAGGCGCGCATTCGTCGGGCCGCCAACGGGCTTCGCGCGCTCGGCCTCGCCGAAGGCGCGCCGGTTGCCATGATGCTGCGCAACGACTTCGCCCTGTTCGAGGTGGTTGCGGCCTCGGCTGCGCTCGGCAGCCCCGTGGTGCCGATCAACTGGCACCTCAAGGCCGAGGAGGTCCGTTACATCCTCACCGACAGCGGCGCCAGGATCCTGGTCTGCCACGCCGATCTGCTGCCGCAGATCCGCGCCGGCATTCCCGAGGATGTCCGCCTGCTCGTCGTCGCGACACCGCCCGAGCTCGCTACGACCTTCGCAATTCCCCCCGGTCTGACCGAGGTCCCCGCCGGTTCGATGGATTGGGACCACTGGCGCGATGGCCAACCGGAAATGCAGGACCCGCCCCGCCGGGCGGCGGCGATGATTTACACTTCGGGGACCACGGGCATGCCGAAGGGCGTGCGGCGCATGCCGATGCAGCCCGAACAGGCGGCGGCTTCCGAGCGCGTCGGTGCAATCGCCTATGGCATCAAGCCGCGCGAAGATCAGGTCGTGCTGATCAACGGTCCGATGTATCATTCGGCGCCGCATTCCTACGGCATGATGGCGTTCCGCAACGCGTGCACCATCGTCCTCCAGCCGCGGTTTGACGCCGAGGAGCTGTTGGCGCTGATCGAACGCCACCGTGTGACGCACATCCACATGGTGCCCACCATGTTCGTCCGACTGTTGCGCTTGCCCGAGGCCGTCAGGCAACGTTTTGATCTGTCATCGCTGCGCTTCGTCGTGCACGGCGCGGCGCCCTGCCCGCCCGAGGTGAAGCGGGCCATGATCGAGTGGTGGGGACCGGTTATCAACGAATATTTCGGCTCGACCGAGACCGGCATCCCGGTGTGGCACTCGGCCGAGGAGGCGCTGAGAAAGCCCGGCACAGTGGGCCGCGCCATCGAGGGCGGCATCGTGAAGATCTTCCGCGACGACGGCAGCCTCTGCCGCGCAAGCGAGGTCGGCGAAATCTACATGCGCCAGACGGCGGTGCCCGATTTCGATTATCACGGCAAGGCCCAGGCGCGCGCGGAGGCCGGCCGCGACGGCCTCGTCAGCGTCGGCGACGTCGGTTATCTCGACGACGACGGCTATCTGTTCCTGTGCGACCGCAAGCGCGACATGGTGATCTCGGGCGGCGTCAACATCTATCCAGCCGAGATCGAGAACGTGCTGATCGCGATGCCCGGCGTGCGGGATTGCGCCGTGTTCGGCATCCCGGACGCGGAATATGGCGAGCAGTTGTGCGCCTGCATCGAGCCCGAAAGCGGCGCGCAGCTCTCCGCCGCCGCCGTGCAGGCTTTTCTCCGCGAGCGATTGGCCAACTTCAAGGTGCCGAAGGAGATCCGGTTCCTGGATGCGCTGCCCCGCGAGGCGACCGGGAAGATCTTCAAGCGCAAGCTGCGCGATCCCTATTGGACGGACCGGAGACCGGGCGGGCCTTAGCCGGCCGCGACCGAATCCGGGCTTGATGCGTCGCCGGGCATATACCGTCCGAGCAGGGCCGCATGCCTGCCTCGCTCGGATCACCGGGTTTTGGCGGGCGACGAAACCGTATAGCGTCAGCCTCAGAGGAAGACGCCGCGAAGACGGCCAAGAGGTCGCGCATGCTGGACAAGACCAAGGATATCTCCGTCTCCGCACAGGCCTGGCTCGATGAATTCGAGCGCGCCCTGGGCAAGCCTGATGGCGCTACCCTGAACCGCCTCTTCCTCGCCGACGGTTTTTGGCGCGATGTGCTGGCGCTGAGCTGGAACCTGCAAACAATCGCGGGCGGCGACACGGTCGTGCAGCAGCTGACGGCGCTCGCGCCCAAAGCCGCTCCGTCACACTTCAAGATCGCGCCCAACCGCGCGCCGCCGCGCTGGGTGACGCGCGCCGGCACCAACACCATCGAAGCCATCTTCGATTTCGAAACCGCCCTCGGCCGCGGCAGCGGCATCCTGCGGCTCGTACCTGACAGCACCGACGGCGACCGGTTGAAGGCATGGACGCTGCTGACCGCGCTGGATGAGCTCAAGGGCTTCGAGGAGCAGCTCGGCACCTCGCGGCCGCGCGGCCAAGCCTATTCGCGCGACTTCCGCGGGCCGAACTGGCTCGACCTGCGCGACGCATCGCGCGGCTATGCCGACCGCGATCCAGCCGTGCTGGTGGTCGGCGGCGGCCAGGCCGGGCTCGCGATCGCGGCGCGGCTGAAGCAACTCAAGGTCGACACGCTGATCGTCGATCGCGAGGCGCGGATCGGCGACAATTGGCGCAAGCGTTACCACGCCCTGACCCTGCACAATCAGGTGCAGGTCAATCACCTGCCCTACATGCCCTTCCCGCCTAGCTGGCCGGTCTATATCCCGAAGGACAAGCTCGCCAACTGGTTCGAAGCTTACGTCGATGCGATGGAGCTGAACTTCTGGACCGGCACGGAGTTCGAAGGCGGCGCCTATGACGAGGCCAACGGCCGCTGGACCGTGACGCTGCGCCGCGCCGACGGCAGCAAGCGCACCATGCATCCGCGTCACGTGGTGATGGCGACCGGCGTCAGCGGCATCGCCAACGTGCCCGATATCCCGACCCTCGGCAATTTCGGGGGCGCGCTGGTGCATTCCAGCCGTTACGAGGACGGCGAGAACTGGACAGGCAAGCGCGCGATCGTCATCGGCACCGGAAACAGCGGCCACGACATCGCGCAGGATCTCTATTCCAGCGGCGCCGAGGTGACGCTGGTGCAGCGCTCGCCGACGCTGGTCACCAATATCGAGCCGTCGGCCCAGCTCGCCTATGCGACCTATAATGAAGGCACGCTCGAGGACAATGACCTGATCGCGGCCTCGATGCCGACGCCGCTTGCGAAGAAGACGCATGTGATGCTGACCGAGCAATCGAAGGAGCTCGACAAGGAGCTGCTCGACGGCCTCGCGCGCGTCGGCTTCAAGCTCGACTTCGGCGAGGCGGGCACCGGCTGGCAATTCAAATACCTCACCCGCGGCGGCGGCTATTATTTCAACGTCGGCTGCTCCAACCTGATCGCCGAAGGCAAGATCAAGCTCAGGCAGTTTTCCGAGATCGAAAGCTTCGTCACGAACGGCGCGCGAATGACGGACGGCTCGACCATCGCAGCCGACCTCATCGTGCTCTCGACCGGCTACAAGCCGCAGGAATATCTGGTGCGACAATTGTTCGGCGATGCCATCGCCGATCGCGTCGGCCCGATATGGGGTTTCGGCGAGGGTTTCGAACTGCGCAACATGTATGCGCGCACGAAGCAGCCCGGCCTGTGGTTCATCGCCGGCAGCCTCGCCCAGTGCCGCATCAACTCGAAATACCTCGCGCTGCAGATCAAGGCGGTCGAGGAAGGGATTTTGGGGCGCGACGTAGACACACCCGTCATTCCGGGGCGCACGTAGCGCGAACCCGGAATCCATCCAACGCCGGGACATGCGGCCCGATGGATTCCGGGCTCGCGACTTCGTCGCGCCCCGGAAGACAGAAGGAGAGAACTTGATGCCAGCCATTCTCGGCAGCGGCGAGCACCGGTACCGCGTCGTCGAAAACTTCGCGAAACTGCCCGACGGTTGGCAGCTGACCGACGTCGCCTCGGTCGCGGTCGACAGCAAAGACCTCATCTACGTCTTCAACCGCGGCGCCCATCCGATGGTGGTGCTGGACCGCGACGGCAATTTCCTGCGCAGCTGGGGCGAAGGACTGTTCTCCCGCGCGCATGGCCTGCACATCGATGCCGACGACAATCTCTATTGCACCGATGACGGCGACCACACCGTGCGCAAATGCACCACCGACGGCAAGGTGCTGCTCACGATCGGCATTCCCGCAAAACCGGCGCCATTCATGAGCGGCGAGCCGTTCCACCGCTGCACCCACACCGCGCTGTCCCCGAAGGGCGATATCTACGTCTCCGACGGCTACGGCAATGCGCGTGTGCACAAGTTCACCCCCGACGGCAAGCTGCTCAAGAGCTGGGGCGAGCCCGGCACCGATCCCGGGCAGTTCAACATCGTGCACAATATTGCCACCGACGCCGACGGCTGGGTCTATGTCGCCGACCGCGAGAACCACCGCGTGCAGGTGTTCGACGGCGAGGGCAAGTACGAGACGCAATGGAACAATCTGCACCGGCCCTGTGCGCTGTGCTGCTGCGGCGGCAAGAGCCCGACCTTCGTGATCGGCGAGCTCGGCCCCGGCCTCGCCATCAACCGTAATGTGCCGAATCTCGGCCCGCGGCTGTCGATCGTGGACGCCAGGGGGAATCGCATTGCGCGGCTTGGCGGCGAGGAGGGCCCGGGCGTCGTCAGCGGCAAATTCCTCGCGCCGCACGGGATCGCGCTGGACTCGAGGGGCGACATTTATGTCGGCGAGGTCGGCGTCACCAACTGGGAGAGCAGCTTTCCAGACGAGGAGATGCCGGCCGCGGTGCGCACGACGCGCTGCCTGCAGAAGCTGGAGAGGGTACGGGAGTAGCTGCCACGGCAAGGCCCCCCGCAAGCCGGAGGCGGGTCCGGGCGCGCCGGGATCGCGGCTTTTTGAGCCAGCTTGCCACCCCGCTGCCGCATTGCTCGCGCTTGAATAAGGCGCTCAACGGGCTTCACAATCCCGTCACGCAGCATGTAGTATGTCACTACATGCTGCTTCGCAGCGTACATTGGAGGCCGGGAGCGTTACTTGAACGCACATGTCTCGCAAGGCAGTTGGCCGGTGTTGGTGCTGAATGCGGACTTCCGGCCGCTGAGTTATTACCCACTGTCGTTGTGGTCGTGGCAGGACGCGATCAAGGCGGTGTTCCTCGACCGCGTCAACATCGTTGCGCACTACGATCAGGCGGTGCGAAGTCCAACGCTGGAGATGCAGCTGCCGAGCGTCGTCTCGCTCAAGTCCTTCGTCAAGCCGACCACCCATCCCGCCTTCACCCGGTTCAACGTCTTCCTGCGCGACCGTTTCGCCTGCCAATATTGCGGCTCGCCTGAAGACCTCACCTTCGATCACATCGTCCCGCGCAGCAAAGGCGGCCAGACCACCTGGGAGAACGTGGTCGCGGCCTGCTCGCCGTGTAACCTGCGCAAGGGCAATCTCACCCCGGCACAGGCCAAGATGTTTCCGCGCCAGAGCGCGTTCGCGCCCACCGTGCACCAGCTCCATCGCAACGGCCGTCTCTTCCCGCCGAATTACCTGCACGACAGCTGGCTCGACTATCTGTACTGGGATACGGAGCTGGACCCGTAAGGCGAGCCTCCTCGCATTACCCCCGCTGCAGGGCGAGTGTCACGCCGCCGAGCGTGAGCGCCATCGCCGTCCATTCACGCAGGCCCAGCGGCTCGCCCAAAATGATGGCGGCGGACACCACACCGATCACGGGCACGATCAACATGCCGGTCGAGGCCGTGGTCGGCGGCAGACGACGCAGCGTCTCGAACCAGGTGACGTAGCAGATGCCCATCGGCACCAGCGTCATGTAGACGAAGCAGCCGAGCCCCAGCGGGGTAATCGCGGTGACGTCTGGACGCTCGAACGAGACGCCGAGGATCAGCATCGTGGCGCAGCCGAGCCCGACCTGCCAGGCGACGACGACCAGCGGCGGCATCGGCAGCGGCTTGCGGTTGAGCACGTTCCCGAGCGCGAACAGGATGGCGCAGAGCAGCGCCAGCACGATGCCCAGCAGCTTGTCGGCGCCGAACGCGAAGCCGTTGCCGCTCAGGAGCAGCGTGACGCCGGCAACGCCGAGGACGAGCCCGAAGATGTCCCTTGCGGCCGGCCGCGTGTGCAGCACCGGCCAGGCGAACAGCATCGCCCAGATCGGCATCGTATAGGCGAGCAGAGCGCCCTCGCTCACCGTCACATATTTCATCGCGACCGTGCCGAGACCCATCCAGGCAAAGACGTTGGTGAAGGTCGCAAACAGCAGCCGCGGGACCGCCTCGCGCGGAACGGCGAACGATTCCTTCCGACTCAGCACCAGAGCGCCGAGAATGAGCGAGGCGCAAACGCCCGCAAGACCGCGCGCGAACAGGGGCGGCCATTGCTGGAGCAGCAGCTTCATCAGCGGCCAGTTCAACGCCCAGCCGGAGGCCGTCACGCAGAGGCAGAGAGAGCCGATCGTCCTGTCGCGTTGCGCCGAATCCATCGATAGCGCTTAGCAGGCCGGCGCCGGCTGCTCCACCTCGGCTGGCGCATGCGCGCCATCACGGAGGACGGAACCGGACCGCCTGGCGCTCGTTCAAATGGGAGCACGCGCGCCCGCGCATGCCGCAGCGCAACCGAGGGAGGCCATCATGTCCGCAGCTGAGAAAGACCATGTCTACAAGATCCTGGACCTGGTCGGATCGTCCGAAACCTCTATCGAGGACGCGATCAAGAATGCGATCAGCCGGGCATCGAAGACCATTCGCGAGATGAAGTGGTTCGAGGTGGTGCAGACTCGTGGTCATATCGAGAACGGCACTGTCGGCCACTATCAGGTAACGTTGCGCGTCGGCTTCACGCTGGAAGAGTGAGGTGCGTCACCAAGCGTAACGGATGCTGCCTTTGCCGGCGTAGGAGCGCGTCACATTCGAGAACTCGCCTTCGAACGTGGCCGCCGCCGACCAGCCGTTCGTCCATTTCATCTCGACCGAAGTCGTGGTGAGCGCGGCGTCGCGCGCCTGCGCTGCGCCGTTGATGACGAAGCTTGCGAGCGGCAACGCCTGAAAGGTCGCGGCGGCCGCACGATCCGGATTGAAATCATGCGCCCAGGCAACACGGCCGCGCAGGGCCAGCACGCCGTCCTGCGTCGCAAAGGACCTGTCGGCGCGCAGGCCGAGCTCGCTGCGGCTGTCGGTCACGCTTTTCGCGGCGTAGCTCAAGGCGAATGCCGACGAGCCGGAGACGGCCTGCTCGGCATATCCGGGAAGATCCAGCGTCGTGAACTGTATCGCGCCGTAAGGCGTGAAACCAATTCCGCCGATCCATGACACGACCAGGCGGTAGCCGCCTTCGAGACGGCCGGAATACGCATTGGCGTCGAAGGAGGCGTGCAGGCGATCGGTGCCGGCGACCGTCACAGTGCGATCGGTGGTGATGTTCTGCCAGCCATAGGCCAGCGCGGCGGAGACGTAGGCCGGGCCGTTCGCGTGGTACAGATAGGCGCCGGCCTGGAACAGGTCGGAGCGACCGGAGCCGAGACCGGTCACATCGAAGCCGGTGCCGCCGCCGGCGAGCGCGAAGCCCAGCTTCGTGTTCGGCGCGAGCCAATAGTCCGCGCCGACCGCGGTGCCCGCGATGCGGTTCGTCATGTCGTTGGAGCCGTCCGTCGCATTGCCATGGGTCGACTGCGATCCGCCGAAGCCTGCCGCCCACACGCTCCATCGCTGCGCAAATCTCTGCGCCGGCGCCTTGGCGAACATGGCGAATGCGTCGGTGCGCTGGCGTGCGGCGTAAACGCTCGACCCAATGTCTTCGGCAAATCCAGTCGCACGGTTCACCGGACCCGGCCCGCCCTCCCGTTGCGCGAAGGGGTCGGTGAGCAGGCCCATGAACTGACTCATCGCGCTGATCGTCGTCTGCTGCGTGGCCGTGCCTTGTTCGCCGGAGGCTTGCGTCAGCCCGGCCGCCGTCATGCGGCCGTAGATCAGCGGAATGCCGCCGTTGACGTCGAAGGAATGGACCAGTGCATTCGCCACCGCCTGCTGATTGCCGTTCAGACCGGAAGCCGGCGTCGGGACGAAGGCCAGCGACAGGTCGAGATAGGCATTGTTCGCATCATAGCTGAGATCGGTCTTGAAGTTCGTCGGAAGATTGCTGCTGGCAACCGTCGAGGCAAAGGTGCCGGAGAGGCCGCCACCCGCGCTGAGGATGGTGTATCTCTTCTCGATATAGCTGCCGGCCGCAAACACGGCGTTCACGGTGGCGCTGCCGAGAGTCGCGGTGCCAGATACGCTCGCGGAGGACGCCGTCGACGGATTGACCTGGACCTGATAGATCGCGCCCGATTGCAGGGCGAGATCGCCGACGATGCTCGTGACGCTGCCGGGTGTGCCATTGCCGGGCGCGAAGGTGCCACCGCCGGCAATCGTCACCAACAGCGGATCGATCGTGCCCGATCCCATCAGCACACCACCGGCATTCACCGTGACTGAAGAGGTGCCGGTTATCGTTCCTTCGACGTCGAGCACGCCGCCATTCACGGTCGTGGCTCCGGTATAGCCGTTGTTGCCGAGCAGCATGGTGAAGCCGGCCGTCGTCGTCAGGCTCGCGGCACCGCCGATGCCGTTGAGGACGCCTCCGGTCGACGAGATGGGCGCGTTCAGATCGCCGTTGCGGATCGTGCCGCCGCTGAGGCTGACCGCGCTCTGGATCTGTGTCGTGCCGCCCAGATCGAGCGTGGCACCGCTGTTGACCGTAGTCGTCCCGCCGGCGCCGCCGAGCGTGCCGGCGCCGTTCAAGGCCAGCGTACCGCCGTTGACGAAGGTCCCGCCGCTGTAGGTGTTGGCTCCGGTCAGCGTCAGAGTGCCCAGCCCCGTCTTGGTCAGGGATCCCGTATTGATGATCTGTCCGGATAACGTCGCATTGAAGCCGTTGGTGTCGATCGTGCCGCCGCCCGCCAGCAGTGAAATCGTCCGCGCGGTGCTGAAAGCCGCCGTGAAGCGCAGCGCACCGCCGTTGAAATTGACGTATTGCCCGAAACCCAGCACCGAGAGCGCGGCGTCGCTGCCAGCCGAGACCGCCCCACCCGCCGCAACGATGACGTTCGGTCCAATGAAAGCCGTTCCCGAAGTGCCATTGTCCGTGATCGGTATGGAGGGGGAGGATACGATCGTGTTCGTGGCCGTATCCAGCACGTAAAACCCGAGGCCGGTGGTGATGTAGGCCCGACTTCCGTCGGGCGTCACGGTCACTCCGACGCTCTGGCTGGACAGGGCTACGTTTGCCGTGACGGTGTTCGTCAGTGCATTGATCACCACGAGCTGGTTGGACTGCGTCGTTACATAGATTCGCGACCCGTCTGGGCTGACCGCGACGCTCAGGGGGGCGCCGGAGACCGAAACCGTCGTAACCACCGATTGCGACGCCGCATCGATCACCGTGACGCTGCCACTGCTTTGATTGGCCACGTAGATGCGGCTTCCGTCCGGAGACACTGTGATGCCGGAAGGGGCGCTTCCGACCGCGACCGTGCCGATGACGGTTTTCGACGCGGCGTCGATGATCGAAACGCTTCCGGTGTTCTCGTTGGCGACATAGACCCGGGTCCCGTCGGGCGAGACGGCAACTCCGTAAGGGAGTACTCCAACCGCGATGGGGGAGCCGACCACGAGATTGGTCACGGTTGAAATCACGGTGACCGAATTGGCCGATGAGGACGACACGTAGAGGCTCGAGCCATCAGGGCTGAGCGCCAATCCTGCCAGCGATCCGCCGACGGCTATGGTCGCGACAACCGTCCGGCCGACGACGTCGATGACGTCCACCGCACCGGACATGGCAACGACATAGGCGAAGCGGCCATCGGCCGAAAACACTGCGCTGTGAGGGTATGCGCTGGTCGCAATCGCGGACCCGATCGGAGCGTTGCTCAGCGTACCGAACTCGATCACCTGCCCCGGCGTGCTGTTGAGTGCGGTCCAGATGCCGTAATTGTCGATCTGCGCCCGGCTGGCGGAGGTCGAGCCGAGATACGGCAGGACCAGGATGACGAGCATCCCGCAACATCTCATTGTCCGGGGATGACGGAATCTGCGTCGACGTCGTCGCCAACGACCAGCGCCCCCAATTTCCATTGACCCCACGCGGTAACCCCATTCCGACGATGTGTCCCCGCATCGCGCGCTCGCATTCCAGAGACGGGAGAATCTCTAACAGGACGGCACGCCGGGTGATGTGCCCAGCGTCTCAGCAAGACAAAATCTATGCGGATCTCAGATAAGTTGCATAGCTCAATCCGTACAATCCGGCTCTCGCTTGCGCACAGATTTCCGAATGGCTACATCCAGACCCGACATCGGCCTGCCGCCGATCTCAGGAAATCAGTTGCATGCGGTCTCCGCATCGCGAGGGGATGTGGACAGGACTGCGTTGAACGGAAGCACTGCGGCGGACAATCCCGGGCGCGGTCCGGAGGCGCTCGCGCACTTGCGGGCCATGACGGTCGACATTTGCGAGGTCATTCCCCGCACCGCGGAGGACGAATTCCATGTCACCACGGTGACAAGGATGACCCGCAACGCGTTGCTGATCGACACGCGTGCCACCGACCAGGATTATGACCGCACGCCCGCGCACGTCGCCCGCGGCGTCATGGATCATTTTCAGATCACACTCTGCGTCGAGGGCGAGATGCGGTTCAGCTCGGGCCGGCGCGAGGTAACGCTGCGGCCCGGCGACATCGTTCTCATCGACATGGCGCAACCGAACCGGACCGCGCTGCTCGGCGCGGGCGGCCGCACCCATCTCATGACGATCGTCCTGCAGCGCGCGATGCTGGCGCCGCGGCTTGCGCATCCGGATGCGGCGACGGCAACCCTGCTGCTGTCGGACAACCCTCATGCACGCCTGCTCGCCAGCCACTACGGCGCACTTGCCCTGCCTTCCGAGACCGATACTGCGACCGGCCATGCCGAAGCCACGGTCGAGGCGATCGCCGATCTCGTGGCGGCCGCCGCCGGCGGGACGGCCGAAATCGTCGCGGGGCTCGAGCGCGCCGAGCGGCACCTTTACCTCACGATGATCAAGCGCCGCATCGCGAACAATCTCGAAACCGAGGCGCTCACCAGCGAAGAGCTCTGCCGCCACTTCCATATCTCGCGCGCGACCCTCTACCGGCTGTTCGAGGCGGAGGGCGGGCTTGCTCAATATGTGCGGGAGCAGCGGCTCAATCTCGCGTTTCGGCGATTGATATCGCCGTCCGCGCAGGACGGCCGTCTGATCGAGCTCGCCGTCGACATGCGCTTCAGCAGTGATTCCACCTTCATTCGCGCATTCCGCCGCAAGTTCGGCCTGCCCCCCGGCGAATTGAGGGCATTGGCCGAAACATGGCTGCGCGAGACCGGAGCGGTGCCGGCCGTCGACACGGTGCTGCACCAACTGGCCCGGCGTCGCGGATCGCAGCGCTAGCGACCGCGCGCTCGGCACGAACATCGAGAATATCCGGCACTGAGGGATTCGAGCCGTCGGGGAGAACTGGTCGGCCAACCCTTCCGTCCCGTCTGCCGCGCTGCCAGCTTCTCTTCGGCGGTGCACGCAGCTTCCCGAAGTCTGACATAACGTCAGCATGTTTGCTGCGCTGCGACACACGACGGCTATGCGACTCCTGCAAACCAAACGCTCGCCGTCCTCCAAAATGCGACATCGCGCAGCTTGTCGGATGCCGGCAATGCGTCCAGACTGTGATCAAAGTCGCTGGAATGCGGCATACCCCCAGCGGTTAAAAACGAAGCGTACCGAAGCGCGTCAAACAACCAGGCCGCCAGGGAGGACGTCCATGACTGCAAAGTCTGAAAAGACCAGAACGACTCGTCGCAAATTCTTGCTGGCCGCCGGCGCGACCGGCGCTGCTGCAATCGCCATGCCGCAGGTCAGCCGGGCGCAGACAGTGACCATGAAGATGCAGGGCTCGTGGGGCAAGGCCGATGTCTTCAACGAGATGGCAGAAGACTATGTGAAGCGCGTCAACGAGATGGCCGGAGGCCGGCTCCGCGTAGACTATCTGGTCGGCGGCTCGGTCGTGCATCCGTTCCAGGTGTTCGACGGCGTTCATGGCGGCCAGATCGATGCGGCACACACGGTGACGGTCTACTGGTACGGCAAACACAAGGCAGCCTCGCTGTTCGGGACAGGTCCCGTGTTCGGCTTCAACGCCAACGAAGGCCTCGGCTGGATCCACAACGGCGGCGGCAAGGAGCTGTTTGAGGAACTCCAGACTCAGATCATGAACGTCAACATCAAGAGCTTCTTCGCCATGCCGATGCCGACCCAGCCGCTCGGCTGGTTCAAGAAGCCCATCACCAGCGACGCTGATCTCAAGGGCTTGAAGTATCGCACGGTGGGTCTTGCCGCCGATCTCTTCCAGGCGATGGGTGCATCCGTCGCGCAGCTACCCGGCGGCGAGATCGTGCCCGCGATGGAGCGCGGCGTGATCGACGGGTTCGAGTTCAACAATCCGACTTCGGACCGGCGCTTCGGCGCACAGGATGTCGCCAAGAACTACATGATGGGCAGCCACCATCAGGCAACGGAATATTTCGAGATCATGTTCAACCGGACCAAATTCAACGCGCTGCCGAAGGAACAGCAGGCGATCCTGCAATACGCCGCCGAAGCTGCTTCCTCCGCCAACGAATGGAAAGGCATGGACTATTATTCCAAGGACCTGCAGGAGCTAATCAACAAGGACAAGGTCAACGTCCAGCGGACGCCGAAGTCGGTGTTCGACGCGCAGATCAAGGCGTGGGACGGTCTGATCGCCCAGCTCGGCGCGGATCCGTTCATGAAGAAGGTGATGGACTCGCAGAAGGCCTGGGTGCGCCGCGTGGTTTACTACAACATGAACAACGCGACGGACTACCGCGGCGCCTTCGAGCATCACTTCCCGGGCGTGCTCAAGGTGTGACGGCTGTCGCGGCGCATCGCGTGAGGCCGTATCGTGAGGGGCGGCGCAATTGAAGCGCCGCCCACGAGTTGGGAGGGGGGACATCCGGATGTACTGCTCGCAGCGAGTTCAGCTCGCATGACGAAATTCCTGTTCTTCATCGATGAGCTCAGCACGTGGGTCGGCAAGGCGTTCGCCTGGCTGATTCTCGTCCTCACCCTCAGTGTCAGCTACGAGGTGTTCGTGCGCTACGTGCTGCGTGCGCCGACCACCTGGGCTTTCGACATCAGCTACATCACCTATGGCGCGATGTTCCTGATGGCCGGCGCCTATACGCTCTCGCGCAACGGCCATGTGCGCGCCGACGTGGTCTACCGCCTCTGGTCGCCGCGCACCCAGGCGACGATGGACCTCGTCCTGTACATCCTGTTCTTCCTGCCGGCGATTGCCGCGCTGATGTACTCGGGCTGGAACTACGCCCAGATGTCGGTGCGCTTCCGCGAAGTCAGTATCTTCAGTCCGGCCGGCGTGCCGGTGTTTCCGCTGAAGGCGCTGATCCCTCTCACCGGTTTCCTTCTGTTCCTGCAAGGGTTCGCTGAAATCATTCGCTGTGTGCTCTGCATCCGCACCGGCCGATGGCCGCAACGCCTGCACGACGTGGAAGAGACCGAGAGCCTCGTCATCCGCGAACATCAGCAGCACGCGGCCGAGCCGCAGCGCGAGAAGGGACCAGGCGCATGACCGATCCTCAACTCGGCATGCTGATGCTGGGCCTCTTCATCTTCATCATCATGCTCGGCTTCCCGATCGCATTCACGCTGATGGCGATGGGCGTCTCGTTCGGCTACTATGCCTACTACACCCCCGGTCAGGACTTCTTCCAGAACCGCATCTTCACGCTTCTGGTGCAGAAGACGTTCGAGGTCACATCCAGCGATGTGCTGGTTGCGGTTCCGCTGTTTCTGTTCATGGGCTATTTGATCGAGCGCGCAAACATTCTCGACCGCCTGTTCTACTCGCTGCAGTTGTCGATGAAGAACGTGCCGGGCGCGCTGGCGGTGGCAACCCTGATCACCTGCGCGATGTTCGCGACCGCCACCGGCATCGTCGGCGCGGTTGTCACGCTGATGGGCCTGCTGGCCTTGCCGGCGATGCTGCGCGCCGGTTACGACGTCAAGCTGTCGGCAGGCGTCGTCTGCGCCGGCGGCTGCCTCGGCATCCTGATTCCGCCGAGCATTCTGCTGATCGTCTATGCGGCGACCGCCGGCGTTTCGGCGGTCAAGCTTTATGCGGCCGCTTTCTTTCCGGGGTTCTTGCTGGCCGGGCTCTACGTCCTCTATGCGATGACGCGCGCGATCATCAATCCCGCGCTCGCGCCGAAGCTGCCGCCCGAGCAGACCAACGTGCCGCTCGGCACGGTGATCTGGGCGCTCGCCACATCGTTCCTGCCGCTGGCGTTGCTGATCGTTTCGGTGCTCGGCGCAATCCTGTTCGGCCTGGCGACGCCATCGGAGGCGGCCGCGGTGGGCGCGCTCATGAGCATCGTTCTGGCCGCCGCCTATCGTTCGCTCAACTTCACGATGATGCGCGAATCGGTCTATCTGACCGTGCGTGCGACCGCGATGGTCTGTTACCTGTTCATCGGGTCGTGGACGTTCTCCGCGGTGTTTGCTGTCCTTGGCGGACAGACCGTGGTCGAGCAGTTCTTCGCCGCGATGAACTTGTCGCCGATCGGGTTCCTGCTGTTGACCCAGGTGATCATCTTCCTGCTCGGCTGGCCGCTGGAATGGACCGAGATCATCATCATCTTCGTGCCAATCTTCCTGCCGCTGCTTCCCCAGTATGGCATTGATCCGATCTTCTTCGGCATCCTGGTGGCGCTGAACACGCAGACGGCGTTCAACACGCCGCCGGTTGCGATGGCGGCTTTCTATCTGAAGGGCGTGGCGCCGCCTCAGGTGAAGCTGACCGACATCTTCTCCGGCGCGCTTCCCTTTGTCGGCCTGGTCTTCTTCACCATGGCACTGGTTTACATCTTCCCGGAGATCGCATTGTGGTTGCCCACCTATCTCTATGGATCGCGATGAGCGCGCTCGGTAAATTGCCGAAAGGCCGCGCATGAGTCTCAATGCGCTCGGCCTCACGGAAGCCGCGGCCGGAATCCGCGACGGCCGGCTCAGTTCGGCGGAGCTCGTCGGCGACTGCCTCAGGCGCATCGACGAGGTCGATCGCGATATCCATGCATGGGCGTTTCTTGATCGCGACCACGCGATGCGGCAGGCCGAGGCTGCTGACGATCATCGTAAGCAGGGCAAGGCCGTAGGCCCGCTGCATGGCGTTCCCGTAGGCATCAAGGATATATTCGACACCGGCGACATGCCGACGGAATTCGGATCAGAGCTGTGGGCCGGACGCACGCCGCGTCGCGATGCGGCGGCCGTGGCGCGTCTGCGGGCGGCCGGCGCGGTGATCCTCGGCAAGACGGTGACCACTGAGTACGCGTACTACAATCCGGGCAAGACCCGAAATCCGCACAACCCGAAGCACACGCCCGGCGGATCGTCCTCGGGCTCCGCCGCGGCCGTCGCCGCGCTGATGGTGCCAGGTGCTATCGGCTCGCAGACCAACGGCTCGGTGATCCGTCCTGCCGCCTTCTGCGGCGTGGTCGGTTTCAAGCCCTCGCATGGCCTCATTCCGCGCAGTGGCGCGCTCGAATTGTCGCGCACACTCGATCATGTCGGCGTGTTCGGGCGCAGTGCGGAGGACGTGGCCTTGCTGGCCGAGGTCATGGTCGACTTCGACCGGGAGGATTTGGACACGCGACCTGTTGCGCGCCCGCCGTTCTCTGCGTTAGCGGCGAGCGAGCCGCCGTTGCCGCCGCGATTTGCCTTCGTGCGCTCTCCGGTCTGGGCTCAGGCCGAGCCAGTGACGCGTGAGGCCTTCGCTGAGCTTGTCGCGGCTCTGGGCGAGGCGTGCAGCGAAGTCGAGCTTGGGCCGAGCTTCGATAGAGCCGTCGATATGCACGGTATCATCATGGAAGTTGACATGGCGCACAATCTGCGGCGCGACTACCAGCGAGGCGGCGACAAGCTGAGCACGCGTCTACGCCAGGCAATCGAGCGCGGCCGCGCGCATCTTGCGGTGGATTACTGCAGCGCTCTGGCCGGGATTCCGTCACTCAACCAGGCTCTGGACCATATTTTCGACGAGTACGACGCCGTCCTGACGCCTGCGGCACCGGGTGCGGCGCCCGGCATTGAAACGACCGGCAACCCGGTTTTCTGCACGCTCTGGACCTATCTCGGTGTGCCCGCCATCAGCCTGCCATTGATGCGTTCCGAAGCCGGCCTTCCGCTGGGAGTCCAGCTCGTCGGCCGCCGCGGCAACGATGCCCGCCTCTTGCGCACGGCGCACTGGCTCGTCAAGAATATCGGGCGCACCCGTGGCAGCGGTCGGCGCAACATCGCGGGCGCTGGGTCGAACTCGGCTCCCGGCGCGGAGAAAAGGAAAGTGCGATGACCAATCTGATCACCGGACTCATCGGCCTCGCGCTTATGATGACATTCCTTGGAGTCCTGGTGGTTTGGATCAAGGCCATCCCGCTCATCGTCATTGTGGTTGGCGTGGTGATCCTGGCGGTGGTCGATTTCGTGCATTCACTGCGGACGACGAACGGCACGCTTCGCTGAGCGCCAGCGCAAAATCGTCCTCGCACGGCATGTCGCGCTCACCTCACGCCAGGTGACACGCCACGAAGTGGCCGCCCGCCCCTTCCTTCAGCGCCGGTGCGCTTTCCGCGCAGCGCGGCTGGGCGATCGGGCAGCGGGTATGGAAGTGACAGCCCGACGGCGGCTTCATCGGGCTCGGCACGTCGCCCTTGAGACGGACGCGCTCGCGCTTGAGCTTGGGATCGGGCACCGGCACCGCCGACAGCAGCGCCCTGGTGTAGGGATGCTGCGGATTGCGATAGAGATCGCTCGCCTTGGCCAGCTCGACGATGCGGCCGAGATACATCACCGCAACGCGATCAGAGATGTGCTCGACCACCGAGAGATCGTGCGCGACGAACAGATAAGTCAGGTTCAACTCGGCCTGGAGGTCCTCCAGCAAGTTGATGACCTGCGCCTGGATCGAGACGTCAAGCGCGGAGACCGGCTCGTCGCAGACGATCAGCTTCGGCTCGACCGCGAGCGCGCGCGCGATCACGATGCGCTGGCGCTGACCGCCGGAGAATTCGTGCGGATAGCGCCGCATGTGCTCGGCCTTGAGCCCGACCTTGACCAGCAGGCTCGCGACGCGCTCCTCGCGCTCCTTGGCGGAGGTCGCAAGATTATGGATGGTGAAGGCCTCGCCGAGGATGGCGCCGACCGTCATGCGCGGATTGAGCGAGGCGAACGGGTCCTGGAATACCAGCTGCATGTTCCGCCGCATCGCGCGCAGATCGTTGCCGCCGAGCTTGCGGACGTCCTGACCGTCGAAGGTGACCTCGCCGTCGGTCGGCTCGATCAGGCGCAGCACGCAGCGTCCCGTCGTCGACTTGCCGCAGCCGGACTCGCCGACGAGACCGAGCGTCTCGCCGCGGTTGACCGAGAACGACACGCCGTCGACTGCGTAGACGGTACCGACCTGGCGCGACAGCAGGCCACCGAGCACGGGGAAGTGCTTCTTCAGGTTGGAGACTTGCAGCAAGGGCTCGCTCATGCCGCGCCTCCCAGATTTGTATCGCCGAGATGACAGGCCATGCGATGGCCGGGTGCGATCTCGCGCAGCAGCGGCTCCTTCTCGGTGCAGACGTTCATCGCGAACTTGCAGCGCGCCGCAAAGCGGCAGCCGACGGGCGGATTGATCAGGATCGGGACCGAGCCGCCGATCGCCTCGAGGCGCGTCTTGTGCTCGGCGGCGAGATCGATGCGCGGGATCGAGCGGATCAACCCTTGCGTATAGGGATGGCCCGGGTTGCTGAACAGATCGTCGACCGGCGCTTCCTCGACCACTTTGCCGGCATACATCACGACGACGCGTTGCGCGGTTTCGGCAACGACGCCCATGGCATGGGTGATCAGCATCACCGCCATGCCGAAGCGCTCCTTCATGTCCTGGAGCAGATCGAGGATCTGCGCCTGGATGGTGACGTCGAGCGCGGTGGTCGGCTCGTCGGCGATGATCAGCTTCGGCTTGCAGGCGAGCGCCATCGCGATCATCACGCGCTGGCGCATGCCGCCGGAGAACTGGTGCGGATAGTTGTGCACGCGGCCCTCGGCATTGGGGATCTGCACCAGCTTCAGCATCTCGATGGTGCGTTCCAGGGCCTGCTTTCTCGTCACCGCCTCGTGGCGGCGCAGGCTCTCGGCGATCTGCTCGCCGATGGTGAGCACCGGGTTGAGCGAGGTCATCGGCTCCTGGAAGATGAAGCCGATCTCCTTGGCCCTGATCTCGTCGAGCTGATTGCTCGTCAGCGGGACGAGATCGCGGCCCTCGAAGATGATCTGGCCCGCCGCGATCCGGCCCGGCGGCATCGCGATCAGCTTCAGGATCGACATTGCGGTGACGGTCTTGCCACAGCCGGATTCGCCGACGACGCAGAGCGTCTCGCCCCTGTTGATGGAGATGTCGACGCCGTCGACGGCCTGGAGGATGCCGTCGTCGGTGGAGAAGTGGGTCTTGAGGCCCTTGATCTCGAGCAGCGGCGCCATCAGATCACCCGTCGCGCATCGAGCGCGTCACGCAGGCCGTCGCCGATGAAGTTGATGGCGACCACCGCGATGAAGATCGCGCCGCCCGGAAACAACGCCCAGTGCGGGCCGATATCGAGGAAATCCTTGGCATCGTACAGCAGCCGGCCCCAGGTCGGCGTATCCGGCGGGAAGCCGAGGCCGAGGAAGGACAGCGTCGATTCCGCGATGATTGCGGCGGCAACGTCGATGGTGCCGGCGATGATCACCGGGCCGAGCGCATTCGGCAGGATATGCCGCACCACCTGCCGCACCGGGCTGGCGCCGAGCGCCCGCGCGGCCTCGACGAATTCTTTCTCGCGGATCGACAGGAACTGCGCGCGCACGAGCCGAGCCACCGGCATCCAGCGCAGCCCCCCGATCACGAGCACGATCAGGATGAAGATGCCGCCTTCGGGGCCGAACGCGGCCTTGAGGCCGTCGCGGAAGAGATAGATCAACAGCAGCAGCAACGGCAGTTGCGGCAGCGACAGGAACAGGTCGGTGAGCCACATCAGTCCGTGCCCAAGTGCACCGCGCGACATGCCGGCGAGCGCGCCGATCAGCGTGCCGACGAATACCGACACCAGCATGGCAGCGAGGCCGACCGCGAGCGATATGCGCCCGCCATAGATCATGCGGGCGAGGATGTCCTGCCCGAGGTCGTCAGTACCGAACGGATGGGCCAGCGACGGCCCCTGCAGACCCGCCACAATGTCGATCTCATCGATCTTGACCCGCCAGACGAACGGACCGAACACCACCGCCAGGACAAGAACCAGGAGCAGGAAAGCGCTGACAACGGCAAGCTTGTGGCGGCTGTAGCGTCGCCACGTCTCGCGCCAGGGCGAGTAGACCCGCCGCTCAGCGGAGGGAGATGCGAGGGTCAAGCCAGCCATAAAGGACGTCCGCGATGAGATTGAACAGCACGACGAGGCACGCGAACACGAAGGTGACGGCCATCACCACCGGCGTGTCGTTGGACAGGATCGAGGAGATCAGCAGCGAGCCGATACCGGGGATGCGGAAGATCTGCTCGGTGACGATGGCGCCGCCGAACACCGCGGGGATCTGCAACGCGATCAGCGTCACGACCGGGATCATGGCGTTGCGCATCACATGCTTGACGATGACCTTGGCTTGGCCGAGGCCTTTGGCGCGCGCCGTAGTGATGTAGTCGAGCCGGATCACATCCAGCATTGCCGAGCGCACGAAACGCGTCATCGACGCCGCCTGGAACAGGCCGAGCACCGCCACCGGCATGATCGCCTGCCTGATCATCTCCAGCACCCAGCGGATGCCGGTTGCCTTGATGTCGGTGGTATAGACGAAAGGCAGCCAGTCCAGCGTGACCGAGAAGATCAGGATGAACAGAATGCCGGTGAAGAAGGTCGGCAGCGAGAAGCCGACGAAGGCGAGCGTATTCGCGATCTGATCGAACAGCGAATACGGCTTGGTGGCGGCATAGACGCCTACCGGGATCGCGATCAGCAGCGCCAGGATCTGCGCCGAGCCGATCACGTAGAGCGTGGTCGGCAGGCGCTGGAGGATCAATTTGTCGACGTCCATCCGGCTGACGAAGGAGAAGCCCCAGTCGCCGTGCAGCATGGCATTGAGCCAGTGCAGGTAACGAAGGTAGATCGGATCGTCGAGGCCGAACTTGGCCCGAAGTGCGGCCTGCACTTCGGGCGGGACGTTCGGGTTCGTCGCCAGTTCCGAGAATGGATCGCCGGGCGCGAGCGCGAGCACGACGAACAGCACAAGCGAGATGGCCAGCAGGCTCGGAATGGCGATCAAAAGACGACGCAGGACGTACTGACTCATAGGGAGGGCCCCCGTCTAGCCTGCGATCAAGCCTCCCGGTACCAGTCCTGGATGTTGTCAGTCTCGTTCGCCCAGCCGCTCAGCGCTGGCCTCAGGGTGTTGGCCGCGGCTTCCACCTTAAGGCGATGCATCACCGGAATGAACACGGTGTCCTGCCAAAGCAGGTCGTTGCACTTGATGTAGAGCGCGGCGCGCTTGACCGGATCGGTTTCGGTCTCGGCCGCCGCAATGGCGGCATCATAGTCTTTGTTGACATATCGCGGGAAATTCTGCCCCTGCCATTTGTTCTCCTTGGTGGCCACGTTGGCGGAGATGTAGCGGCGCATGTGCAACGCCGGATCCGGCTGCGTCATCGGGATCTGGAACTCCTCGATGTCGGCATAGAATTTGGGGTAGGTGTCAGGATTGGCAACGTCCGACGAGAAGAACACCGAGGCAACGACCGACTTCAGCTCCACATCGATGCCGGCCTTCTGGCAGGCCTGCTTGACGATTGCCTGGGTCTTTTGGCGCGGACCGTTGGTCGATGTCTGGTACAGAAGTTTGAACTTCTTTCCGTCTTTCTCGCGGATACCGTCCGATCCGACCTTCCATCCAGCATCGTCGAGCATCTTCGACGCCTTCTCGATGTTGAACTCCCACGAGGTGTTCTTGGAAACGAATTTTTCGGGACCGTTGAGGTAGTTGGCGGTGGTGCGGCCTGCACGACCGTAGATCGCCTTCTTGACGGACTCGCGGTCGACCAGCAAGGCAAGTGCCTTCCGCACATTCGGATCTGCGAGGATCGGATGCTTGGTCTTCATCGAGGACCGCTCGCCGTCGACCTCGGTGTGCGGATCGGTGAAGTTGATCGCAATGAACTCGATGTCGCCGCCGGTGGCGTAGAGCGTCTTGCCCTTGCCGCCCTTCTCCAGACGAAGCAGCACGTCGTCCTCGACCTGCATGTTCCAGGCGAAATCGAATTCGCCGGTCTGGATCACCGCCCGCGCCGCGGAGACGGCATCGCCGCCGCCCTTCATCTCGATCGTGTCGAAATGCGGCCGGTTGGGCATATGGTAGTCGGGATTGAGCTGCCCGCGGACCACATCGCCTGGCTTGAACTCCACGAACTTGTAGGGGCCGGTGCCCACGGGGGCCAGATTGTTCGGCGCCTCGCGGGACTTCGAGCCCTTGTAGTCGGCGAACAGATGCATCGGGAGAACGCAGCCATATGCGCCGACGAAGGCATTTGCCCAGAACGGCGTCGGAGTCTTGAACAGGATGCGAATCGAAAGATCGCTCACCTTCTCGACCGTGATCTGACCGTAGGTGCTGATGCTGACGGCGGCCGTTGCGGGATCGCTGGCATATTGCCAAGTGAACACGAAGTCGTCGGCAGTGAGCGGTTTGCCGTCGTGCCATTTGACACCCGGCTTGATTTTCCAGACCACCGATTTGGCATCGGCGGCGAGACCACCGTTTGCAAGCGAGGGAATCTCTGCGGCCAAAATCGGATTGAGATTGCCGTCGGCGTCCCAGCTTGCGAGCGGCTCGTAGAACAGCCGCGACCCGTCCTGGTCCTTGGTGCCGGTTGCAAAATGCGGATTCAGCAGCGTCGGCCCCTGCCACCACAACAGCTTGAGAGGGCCGCCGCCCCCGCGCTTGGTCGGCTTATAGACAGCAGGACTCTGCGCCATGGCGACGCCGCCAAGCGCGAGAATCTGGTTGGCCAAGGGTGCGGTGAGACCAACGGCGGCCACGCGCTGGATAAAGGCGCGGCGATCCATCCGCCCGTCCTTCACCTGGCCGATCATCGAACGCAGTTCTTTATCCAGCATGGCTTTCCCCGTCTGGTTCCCGGTAAGGATGCAGGCGGCCGCAAGAGCGACCGCCGGGTTTGGCTGGTGGTAGATGGCACACCGAAGGGGGTGCACGTCAACTGGGACCGTGTGTATGCAAACGGTCTTCTGGCTGCGTGTTGGGCAAAAATGCGTTCCGCAGCCCATCCATTCGGCAATCCGGCATCAAAACGTGCTGGATTGCGCGCTGCACTGCGGAAAATTTGTTCGCTGCATCAGACGAAGTATCGAGGCAGAACGCTACGCCACGGACATGTCGAGCGGCGGCGCGACGTGATCGGGTAGCGGGCAGACATACGGTGTCCTCGCCGTCCGTTTTTTCAGGTCCGCCTTGGCGGCCTTGATCAGCTCCGGGTCGGTGAGCGCCTTGATGCCGAGCCCGGCCATCGCCTTGGCCGCCTGCACCATGGCCTTGTGCGCATGCGGACTCTTGCCCTGGGCCACCACCTGCCAGGTGTGGAAGGGCGTGCCGATTGCAACCGTCGGTGCGTGCACCTGCACGGTCGGCACCACCCAGCTCACGTCGCCGACATCAGTCGAGCCGACCAGCGGGTTGCGCTTGGCATCGAGCGGCACCAAGAAGTCGGCCAGAGGCCGATCGGTCGGCTCCATGCCGATCGCGTAATAGACCGACGAAATGTCCTTGTCGCTCAGCGTCGCACGGATCTGACCGGCAAAACTCTTGTCCGCATCGTCGAAATGCGGCGGTCCGAGTTCTTCCATCACCTGGTGCAGCGCCTGCTCCAGCGGCGCGTTCGGCAAGATGTTGGAGACTGCGGAAATGATCTTCATCTCCACCTTGGTCTCGGTCATCAGCGCCGCGCCCTGCGCGATCTTGGACACGCGCTCGACCAGCTCGTTCATGCCGGGAAGATCGCGGGCGCGGATCGAATAGCGCACACGCGCATGCGCCTGCACCACGTTGGGCGCAATGCCGCCGGTATCGAGCAGGGCGTAGTGCACGCGCGCATCGCTCGGCATGTGCTCGCGCATGTAGTTCACGCCGACATTCATCAATTCCACTGCGTCGAGCGCAGAACGGCCGAGATGCGGCGAAGCCGCCGCATGTGAGGTCCGGCCGGTGAAGGTGAAATCCGCGCGCGTGTTGGCGAGCGAGGGCGTCACCGCGACTTCCCAGAAGCTGTGCGGATGCCAGGTGATGGCGATATCGGCATCTTCGAATGCGCCCGCGCGCACCATGAAGGCTTTTGCCGCGCCGCCTTCCTCCGCAGGGCAGCCGTAATAGCGCACGCGGCCGGGCACCTTGTTCTCCGCCAGCCAGTCCTTCACCGCGGTCGCGGCGAGCAGCGCGGCGGACCCGAGCAAATTGTGACCGCAGCCATGGCCATGGCCGCCGGTCTCGATCGGACGGTGCTCGGCGACGCCCGCCTCCTGGCTGAGACCCGGCAGCGCGTCATATTCGCCCATGAAGGCGATGACCGGACCGCCCTCGCCCCACTCGCCCATCAGGGCGGTCGGGATGCCCGCGACGTTCTCGGTGATGCGGAATCCCTGATGACGCAGTTCGGCGAGATGCTCGGCGGCCGACCGCGCCTCGGTGTAGCACACCTCGGGCATGCCCCAGACCCTGTCGCTGAGGTCGATGAAACGTGCCTTGATCGTGTCGATGCCACGCCAGATGTCGCTGCGGTTATCCATGCTCGTCGTCCGTGATCCCGAGGTCAAACGAAGCGGCAATGGTTAGCAGCTTCGTTTCATGCCTCCTAGCATCTCGCCGGACAGCTGCCATGCGGCGCATGCCGGATTGAGGGTTGCCTGCCACCCGTGCATGAGGTGCTCCCGTGCCTTTCGAAGATTTCACCCGGCGTTCTCACGAATAGTTGGCAACGAGGCTTTCAAGACGGCCTCCCCCGGCTTAAATTATGGGTGCTTCGCGCCTCGCTCTGGAGCAATCTCGAAGCGACGCACTCAGCCAGGAGAACTCCATGCCCGCTCTGACCGAATGGAGAGTGCCGCCGGCCAATCAGCCGCGTGCGAGCGACTACGGTTTCGATCTCGACCGCGCGCTCGGTTCCGTCGTCGGCCTGCACGCCATCATCCCGCCCGACGCCTTCAGCGCCGAGACGCTCGGCACCGAACGCGCCGGCAACGGGGTCGTGATCGACGACGGGCTGGTGCTCACCATAGGTTATCTCATCACTGAGGCAGAGTCGGTCTGGCTGCACCGTGCCGACGGACACGTGGTGGAGGGTCATGCGCTCGGCTTCGATTCCGAGACCGGATTCGGCCTGGTTCAGGCGCTCGGGCACCTCGACATCGAACCCCTGCCACTCGGCTCATCGGCGGCAACCCGGATCGGCGACCGCGTTGTGGTCGGCGGTGCCGGCGGTCGCACGCGCTCGGTCGCAAGCCAGATCGTGGCCAAGCAGGAATTCGCCGGATACTGGGAATATCTGCTGGATGAGGCCGTCTTCACCTGCCCCGCACATCCGAACTGGGGCGGCACGGCGCTGCTCAACGAGCGCGGCGAGCTGATCGGCATCGGCTCGCTCCAGCTCGAGCGCGAACGCGACGGCAAGGCCGAGCACGTCAACATGATCGTGCCGATCGACCTCCTGAAGCCGATCCTTGAAGACTTGCGCAAATTCGGTCGTGTCAACAAACCGCCGCGGCCCTGGCTCGGGCTCTACTCGACCGAGATCGACAACCGCGTGGTGGTGATCGGGATCTCCGCGAACGGCCCGGCCGCCCGCGCCGAGCTCAAGACCGGCGACGTCATCCTCGCCGTCGACGGCGAAAAAGTCACGAGCCAGAGCGCCTTCTATAAGAAGATGTGGGCTCTCGGCCCCGCCGGAGTCGACGTGCCGCTGACCGTTCACCACGAGGGCGTCACCTTCGACGTCGCGGTGACCTCGACCGATCGCTTCAAGCTCCTGAAGGCCCCGAAGCTGCACTGATCACGAGGCTTTAAGGAAGCGGGCGATGACCGAGGCCGTGGTGGACGACATCGTGGCCGTGCTGCCGCCGCTGCTCAATGCGCTGGAAGCGCTCGGCTTCTTCCAGCGGCATTTGCACCCGCCGGCCTTCGCCTCCGTGATGAACGCGATCGGCACACCGGACGAAGCGTTGCAATCGGCACGCGCGGCAATCGGCGAGTGGCCGGAGCAGTTCGCCGGTCTGCGCGAGCGGCTCGACGCCGCCTGCAACGAGACGCTCGCCGCCTTTGCCGGCATTCGCGAGGTCGAGCGTGGCAATGGCGATCTCGTCGCCGTCTTTCGCGCGCTTCGCCATGTCCCGCGCGCGCAGGAGGCGCTCTATCCGCTGGCGGTGCAGTTTCCGCCGGTAAGCAGCTTCTTTCTGAACGACGCCAATCGCGAGAATCATGATCTGCTGTCGCAACTGGAAGTCGGCGCGGGCGAGCACACGGGCATCTTCCACGATCACAATGAGCACGGCAGCCGCGGCGGCTTCTCGGTCTATGTCCCCGAATACTACACGCCCGATCGCGCCATGCCGGTGGTGATGGCGCTGCATGGCGGCAGCGGCAACGGGCGCGGCTTTTTGTGGAGCTGGCTGCGCGACGCGCGCAGCCTTGGCGCAATCCTGGTGGCGCCGACCGCGACCGGCCCGACCTGGGCGCTGATGGGGGACGACACCGACACGCCGAACCTCATGCGCATCCTCGAGAGGGTGCGCAGCCGCTGGAGCATCGACGCCTCTCGCATGCTGCTGACCGGCATGAGCGACGGCGGCACCTTCTGCTACGTCACCGGCCTCGACGGCGCATCGCCGTTCACTCATCTCGCGCCCGTCTCGGCGACGTTCCATCCGCTGATGGCCGAAATGGCGGATGCCGCGCGCCTGCAAGGCCTGCCGGTGTTCATTGTTCACGGCAAGCTCGACTGGATGTTTCCGGTGCAGACTGCGCGGCAAACGCAGGCCGCGCTGGCCGCAGGAGGCGCCGATGTGACCTACCGCGAGATCGACGACCTCAGTCACACCTATCCGCGCGAAATCAATGCGGAGCTGCTGCGATGGCTGAACGGCGCATGAACGACCGCTCCCTAGATGCGCCGCATGGCCGCGGAACCATCACTTCGGGCCGACGTTATCGCCCGTCACCGGAGGTTCGCCATGCAGACTTTTTTCGGAATGATCCTGGGCGCGCTGCTGCTTGCGGGCGGCGTCTACGTCTATGATTCCATGCAGACGTCGTCGGTTGCCAATGGCGAGGTCGCGACCACCAATCGCACCATCGTCAACTGGGATGTCGCCAAGGCCGATTGGGACGCGCTGCGCGACCGCGCGCACAAGGACTGGGTCCGTATCTCGTCGAAGTAACGACGCTTCATCATGAACAAGGCGCCGTCGCGAAACCCGCGGCGGCGCCTTTGTGTTGGGCGATGAATGCCGATCGGCTCAGTTCATCTTGGCCTTGCGTGCGTCGGCGATGACCTGCTCGAATTCTTTCATGCTGAGCACGCCGGGGACACGATACTTGCCGACGATGAAGGACGGGGTGCCACTGAAGCCGAACGCCTCGGCCTGCTCGTTGTTGCGCTTGAGAATGGCGTCGATGTCCTTGGCACGGCCGGCGAGATCGCGCTTCAACCGGTCCATGTCGACCCCGGCAGCCGCGAGCAGCTCGTTGATGCGCGGCTCGGTCAGACGCGAGCTGACGCCCATCATGGCGTCATGGGCCGGGAGGTACTTGTCCTGGAACTTCGCCGCCAGCGCCGTCCGCGCCGCCGTGACCGACACCGGCCCGAGGATCGGCCAGTCCTTCATGACCAGCCTCACCTTGCCGTCGTCCTGAACGACCTGACGCAGCTCGGGCTCGAGCTTGCGGCAATAGGGACAGTTGTAGTCGGACCATTCGACGATCGTGATGTTCCCGTCGGAATTGCCTGCGACGGGCGTGTCGGGATCTCGCAGCACCTTGGCTTCGGTCAGCACCTCGTCATCCCCGGTCGCCGCGCGCGCAAGGTTGATCGCGCTCGCTGTGACGGCGCCCGCTCCGATCAACGTCAGCACCGCACGACGGGTCGGCACCAGGCGGCTCTTGTTCCCAAATTCGGTCATATCTCGTCCCGTTTCGGCCCCATCCCCGCAAATACGGCTCAGGACCAGGAATTGTTACAGACATATAGAGTGTCGCGGCAGCGCTGTCATCGCACCAGCAGCGTGACTGCCAGCGGGACCAGCAACGAGGTCACCAAGGCGTTCAGGCTCATGGCGATGCCGGAAAAGACACCGGCGATCTCGTCGACCTGGAACGCGCGTGCGGTGCCGATTCCGTGCGCGGCAAGGCCGGCGGCAAAGCCGCGAGCCCGGTAATCGGTGATGCCGGTGCGGTTCATGAGCGGCGTCACGATGATGGCGCCCATGATGCCGGTGAGGATGACGGCGACCGCCGCCAGCGAGGGATCGGCGTGCAGTGATTCGGCAATGCCCATGGCGACACCGGCGGTGACCGATTTCGGCGCCAGCGACAGTACCACGTCGCGCGGAAGACCGGCGAGTTCGGCCAGCAGCACTACCGAGACCACGGCCGTGATCGATCCCGCGACGAGCGCCACCAGCATCGGCAAGATCGACGCGACCACGCGCTTGCGGTTCTCATAGAGCGGCACCGCGAGGGCGATGGTCGCAGGCCCCAGCAGGAAGTGCACGAACTGCGCACCGGCGAAATAAGTCGTGTACGAGGTGCCGGTCGACAGCAGGAACGCGCCGATGATCCACATCGCGTGCAGCACGGGATTGGCCAGCGGATGACGCCGGGTCGCCAGCGAGACCGCGTCCGTGGTGGCATAGACCAGCAGCGTCACGGTCAGCCAGAGCAGCGGCGATTGCGAGAGATAGACCCACAGCGAGAACGGATTGTCCTTCATCGCGCGTCCTGTTGCTTCAACAGGCGGCTGACAAGGCGAAAGGTCAGCACTGTCGCGAGCAGCGTGACGACCACGGACAGCGCGAGCACGAGGATGATGGCGATGCCGTGAGACGCGAGCAGATCGAGCTTCTGCACGACGCCAACGCCGGCCGGCACGAATAGCAATGAGAGATGGGCCAGCAGGCCCTTGCTCGCCGTCTCGACACCGTCATTGCGCAGCGGCCCGCGCGCGAGCAGCGCAAAGCGGTCACGGGCGAGCAGCAGGATCAGCAGCAGCAGCAGACCGAGGACGGGTCCCGGTAAAGGCAGGCCGAGACCACGCACGACGGCTTCGCCGATCAATTGGCAGAGCAAGATGAGGCCGAGACTTGCAAGCATGACTTTCGCATCAATGGATGCGCCGGCACGCTTGTCAATCGCCGCTATGCGGCGGACGTGCGCGGCACGTCCGAGGCCGCAACGCGGGGCAGCATCGCCATCAGAGTCCCGGTCATGGCCGCAATCAGCGTGGTCTTGCCCTCATGCTCGGCAAACGCCTTGGCCTCGCAGAAAGTCAGCGTACGGCCGGATTTGACGACTTCGGCCCTGAAGACGAAGCGCTCGCCCCGGGCCGGCGCAAGCAGCGTGGTCTTGAACTCGACGGTGAGGATGTCGGCTTCGCGCGGCATCAGGGTGAAGGCGGCGACGCCGCAGGCATTGTCCAGGCCTGCCGTGATGATACCGGCGTGGACAAAGCCGTTCTGCTGCGTGAAGGCGGACGCGTACGGCATGGCCAGTTCGACCCGGCCCGGGGCGAGATCCACGATCGAAATGCCCAGCGTGCGCATCGCCGGCTGGGCGGCAAACATCGCGGTCGCGGCGGTGTGATAGTCCGGGTGTTTCGGCTCGAATGTGGCCATCGCTTAGGCCTCCGCCGGCTCGGAAAAGTGCTTTACGGCGATCTCTCGGATGCTATCGACGAATGGCGCCGACTTCCGCAATTGACGGTCCATGTGCACGCCGGTGATCTCGCACGTCGCTGCGAGCTCGCCGGTTTCGGCATTCGTCATGTCATGCCGAAAGCGGATCGACTTGTCGCGTAGCTCGAGCAGACGGCTGCGGATCTCGACGATGTCGCCGGCCAGCAGCTCGCGCCGGTAGGCGATGTTCTGCTGAACGGCGGCCATGCCGCGGCCGGAGCTGCGCAGATAGCTCGGCGTCAGGCCCAGGCGGGCGAACAGATTCCAGTTGGCCTCGTCGAACTTGCCGACATACCACATGATGTTCATGTGCCCGACGTGATCGCATTGCCACGGATAGACCGTGCCGCGATAGGTCGCCTCCTCCATCGCACTTCCTCCCGCAATTTCGTCTTTGATCGTTGATACGGTATCGTATCAATCCCGTGTCGCGGGAGCAATACGGTACCGTATCAAGAGCCGGCTGGGGTTTCCTTCATGAGTGACGGCAAGGACGATGTCTGGGTCGAGGCAGGCTTTGCCGAACTCGCCCGCGCGGGGGTCGAGGGCGTGCGGGTCGAGGTGCTCGCCAAGAATCTCGGCGTCACCAAGGGCGGCTTCTACCGCCGCTTTGCCGACCGCGCCGCGCTGCTCGCCGCCATGCTGGAAGGCTGGCGCGAGGGACGCGTCGCCGCGATTGCGCAGCAGACGAGCCTGGAAGGACAAGAGCCCCGCGAGCGCTTGAAGGCGCTGATCCAGCTCTATTCCGAGCGGCTCAATCCGGAAGGGATGGCGATCGAGCTCGCGATCCGGCAATGGGCACGCTCGGACGAGAACGCCGCGGCGGCGGTGGCGAGCGTGGACGCGGCACGTCTCAAGCACGTCGGCGAACTCTATCGCGCGACCGGCCTTGCGGCCGAGGAGGCCGACGCGCAGGCTTTCCTGTTCTACTGCTTCATCTTCGGCCAGAGCCTGCTGTTCGTCGAGAGCGGTCCGCGCAAGCGGTCGCAGCTCGTGGCCAACTCGGCCGAAAGGCTGCTCGGTTAGGCGAAATGGCCGGAGCGCTGCTCCGGCCATCGTATCGATTCGAAGCTCAGGCAGCGCCCTTCAGCTTCTTGGTGCATTCGCTGTAATAGCCGCCGCCCTTCTGGATCCACTTCAGGCCGCCATTGCCGTTGGTGGTCTTGTTGGCGTTGTACTGGTCGACGCAAGTGTGCAGACGCGCCTTGCCGGGGGTCTCCTTGGCATATTTCGGATCGACCGCGTTCGGATAGACCGCCGGTCCTGCCGGCAGGGCTGGCGCGGCAGCGGGTGCCGCCTCCTTCGCCGCCTGCTTCGGCTCGGCAGGCGTAGCCGGAGCAGCCGCGGTCGGCGCAGCGGCGGGCGCCGCATCGGCGCCGCACTGGGCCTTCCGGAAGTCATTCCACTTCATGGTGCCGAGCGAGCCGTCCTTCTTGGCCGCCTGATATTTCGCGCTGCATTCCTGCGCGGTCAGCGCCTGCGCCGGCGCACTCGCCACCAATGCCGCGACAGCGGACGCTGCAATCGCACACAACAATTTCGTCTGAATGGTCATCCCTGGGTCTCCTCCTTGATCTTCCCCGACGGAAGCGAAACGAGAATTGCTATCCTAGCGTGTCGGCCGCTTGCGACAAGGATGCGATGCGTTGCGCCGGCAAAATATAGTAATCCCGCCGCTCAACTTCATTCATGCCGCGTTCAGCAATGCGAGCCGACGGTCCAGCCTTTCGCAATTCTCGCAAGCAGAGTGCAACACATGACCTTCACGTCCCGCCTCGCCGCCGTCGCTCTCGCCTCCCTGCTCGTCACCGGCACCGCGCTCGCGCAGACTGCCGCGCCGGCGGCCAAGACCGATACGAAAACCGATGCCGCCACTGCCGACAAGAAAGCGTCGACGGAGCGTTCGGCCGAGTCGCTGGAATGCTCCAGGCAGGCGGACGCCAAGGGATTGAAAGGCAAGGAGCGCAAGAAGTTTCGCCGCGAGTGCAAGAAGGAAGCGAGGGCGGGCGCCGCTGTCCCTGCCGCGCCCGTCGCCCCCGCCGCCCCCGACAAGAAATAAGTCCGTCACGATCCCTTGCGAGCATCCGCGAGAGCCGTGCGCATTGCGGCATGACGAGCCTGCAATTGTGTGCCTCTCGCCGATTTGCGATAAGGTGGCGTGAAGCTAATCACCGCCTCCCTTCCGTTCGAATGGCCGAGCCGTGCCGAGATCTTGAGCACGCTGGAGACGCTCGCCATCGGCACTGCCGGAGGCCTGGTGTTTCTCGGCGCGAATCTTCCCGGCGGGCTGATCTCAGGCGCGATGATCGCAGTCGGTATCGCCGCGATCGCCGGCCGCCGGCTGGCGCTGCCGCCGCTCCTGACCCAGACCGTGCTGGTGCTGCTCGGCATTTCGCTGGGCTCGGTCGTCTCGCGCCATTTGCTGCAGCAGGTCGGCGCCTATCCCCTCACCATCGGGCTGCTTGCGCTCGCCACCTTCTGCTCGACGTTCGGCTCGAGCTATTACCTTCAGCGCATCCATGGCTGGGATCGCACCTCGGCTTTCCTGGCCGGCAGCCCCGGCGCGCTGTCGCAGATCACCATGCTGGCGGTCGAGCGCGGCGCCGACCTGCCGGGCATCGCCGTGGTACAGACCCTGCGCGTCATCATCCTCACCGCCGCGCTGCCGATGGTGCTGGCCCTCGCCGGCGTCGCGCCCTCTGTTGCGCCGTCGTTCACGACGACGACGATCGCCTCGCCGCTCGACCTCCTCGAGCTGGCCGCGGCCTCGCTGGCCGCAGCGCTCGTCCTGCGGCTGATCAAGTTCCCGGCGAGCTGGATGTTCGGCGCGATGATCGCCTCCAGCGTGCTGCACGGGGCCGGATGGGTCGAGGGCGGCCTGCCGGACTGGGTGCGCGGTGTGGCGCTGGTCGGTATCGGCGCTCTGATCGGCAGTCGCTTCGCGCGAATGCAGATCATGACGCTTGCCGGCCACCTCCGCGCGGCGCTGGGCTCGTTCACGGTCGCCATCGCCGTCTCCGCCATCTTCGTCGGCATCGTGGCGCTGACCACGCAGGTGAAATTCTCCGACATCGTCGTCGCCTTCGCGCCGGGCGCGATGGATGCGATGCTGGCGCTGGCGCTGACGTTGCACATCGACCCGATCTTCGTCGGCGCCCATCATCTGTCGCGGTTCGTCTTCGTGACGATCGCGACGCCGGGCATCGTGCACCTGTTCGGGCGCACGCAGGACGACGTGGATGATTAGGCCTTAGCGCTTCGCCGTCCGCATGAATCCCCACGCGGCAATCGCGGCCATCAGCAGCGAGATCAGCACGTTGTAGCCGGCAAGTGACAGGCCGAGGAAGCGCCACTGCACCTCGTCGCAACGCACCACCTTCACGGTGTCGAGCTTCGACAGCAGGTCCGCCGCGCTGCCGAGATTGACGACGGGGCCGGAGCAGTCTGTCGGCCCCTTCCAGAAACCCCATTCGACGCCGGAATGGTAGATGCCGAGGCCGGCATTGGCGAGCGTGGCCAGCGCGAGGATCGCGAGTCCTGCGAGCAGCAGCGGCCGCGGCGCGCCGCTCCTCGCCGCCAGTGCCGTCAGCGCTCCGAGCGGGATCGCGAGGTAATAAGCGTAGCGCTGCTCGAGGCACAGTGGACAGGGCAGGATCTCCAGCACGAGCTGGAAGAACCAGGCGCCTGCGATCGTGACAGCGGCGATGAGAGTGACGAGCAGCGAGGCGGTCAGCGCGGGACCGGCGCTGGCCGGCTTGAACGCGGGTATCGCGGCACTCTGGGTCGTCACGGCAGCCTCTTTCCGGTGGGTCGCAGCTCTATGCCTCTAGCCCCGGCCCATGCGGCTGTCGAGAACGGCCGGGATCACTTTGGCGCGGGTTGACCCCGTCCTGCCCATGGCTATAGTCCGCCGGCTTCGCGACGCCGCCTCACGGCCGACCGAGGGCCCCTGTGGCGGAACTGGTAGACGCGCTCGACTCAAAATCGAGTTCCGCAAGGAGTGCTGGTTCGATTCCGGCCAGGGGCACCACGCTTCGCCCTTTGGGCTTCGCGTGGCGCGGCCATGCAAGACCGAAGGGCGAAGCGTGTCCGTCCGGCGAAGCCTCTTGGCGAAGACGAACTGTCTCCGCAACTCAAGCCACAAGTCACGCCATTGCAGCCTCGCGACGTATGACGCCCGAGTCTTTTGCTTCTCTCGACGCCCCTTCGTCTGGAAAGGGCGCAGGGAAGGCCGGGCGCCGGCTGGCACCCGCGGTCCGCTGTGCGCAAATTGCGCGAAGACAGATGCACAGCGGCATACAGGGCAGCCCGGACATCCCGGCCTTTCCCTGCGCAGTGGTTTGACGGCTTATGGCGCGCTCTCCCCGGGGAGCGATGCACTATTGCCCCCGTCGCCTTGCGGATGACCGATGCGCGGACCCGGTCGGGCCGCCACATCGCCGCAAGCCTTGACGCACAGACCCCGGGCGTCAGGACCACACGCTTTTGCCGTACGCTGGAATCGCACCGGTCGTGTGCGCGCCGCGCAACCGCTCACGGGCAAGCCCGCCCTGCGATCGCCCAGCGCGCCGATGCGCTCCACGCCCACCGCCACCCGGCCCGCGTATCGTGACGATCGCGAAACGCCCCTTATCCTTGGGCCGGGGTGATGCGCATCTACGATATTTCCGAATTTCGGTCAAGCAGAATCTTTGGAGCGGGCATCTTGACCTCGGCTGCCCCGCGAACGCAGGGCATCGCATGGGCATTGATCGCGAGCTGAGCGCACGCCTCGTCCTTCGATAAGCACGGGCCCGAACCGCCGCGAGCCGTTCGACTTCGCCGCGCCAATACCCATATCCTGTGGCAACCGAGGTGACGCAGCGGACAATTTCGATGGCCCGGAGACGCACGACAGACAACGACGCCGACGACCTTCCCCGCTATTTCGTCTGGGTCCGCGGGCTCGAAGGGCCCGAGCCGCAGAAATGGACGGCGATGGAGTTCGGTGTGGGCGATTGGAAGCGGCCGCTGGTGCTGGCCTATCTGGAGTTGCCGGAGGACGAACGGCCTCTGTCGCTGTCGGCGCTGGCGCGGCGCTATCCGCCGCCGCGCGTCGATCTTTCGTGAGCCCCTGTTGGCGTCAGCGCACCGCCCGGTGAGGCGGCATGATCCCGCTTGCTACCTCAACGGGACTGTGTGCAGAATACATCCGCACTTTCATGACGCAACCACTGATAGAGTCCGGGAAGTGCTGCCCGGTTCGGGCCTGCCGCTTTCCCGGCTGAAATGCCGGAGGGCCCATGACGCATCATGACGCCGGGCAGAACGCCGGTTCTCCTACGCCGGAACGTGCACCCAGCGACAGGAATGCCGACGGAAGCGCGAGCGCGGCCCCGTCAAAACGCAAGCTGGTGCTGTTCGCCGATGGCACGGGCAATGCGTTCACCGCCCGGGAATCCAGTGTCTGGCGCCTCTATGAGGCGCTCGACCATACCCAGCCCGACCAGATCGCATACTACATCAAGGGCGTCGGCACCGCCGGCTGGGCGCCGCTCGCCGCGCTCGACGGAGCCACCGGCATCGGCGTGCCCTCCAACGTCCGCAAGCTCTATCGTTTCCTGTGCTGGAATTGGCGCCCCGGCGACGAGATCTACATCTTCGGCTTCAGCCGCGGCGCCTTCACCGCGCGCACGCTGGCGGGGCTGATCGCGAGTCAAGGCCTGGTGCCGGCCGTCATCGACGAGGTTGCGGTGTCGCATGCGGAAATGCAGCGCAACGCGATGGCCGCCTGGCGGGAATACCGCCGCAACACCGTGCCATCGAAGAAGAGCCTGCCGACGATATGGATCGCGCGCTTCATCCGCGATGTCCTGCTCTACTTCTATCATTTGATCTTGCGGCACCGCCCCTACGGCGATGTCCGCGCGGCAATGAACGGCCGCACGGACGTCGACATCGAATTCCTCGGGCTGTTCGACACGGTCGAAGCCTTCGGCGTCCCGATCGAGGAACTGCGCGTCGCCATCGACTGGGCGATCTGGCCGATCTCGTTCCGCAATCACCGGCCCTCGCCGAAGGCGAAGCACATCTGCCACGCGCTGGCGCTGGACGACGAACGCACGACCTTCCATCCGCTACGGATCGACCAGAGCGATCTCGCGGAGGGACAGGTCGTCAAGGAGGTGTGGTTCACCGGCGTCCATTCCGACATCGGTGGCGGCTATCCGGAATCCACGCTGTCCTTCGTGCCCCTGGTCTGGATGACCGAACAGCTCGGCGGCCGGCTCCGTTTCCAGGGCGGCAGGATCGATCATTTCCGCCAGTACCAGTCGGCGATCGGCCCGATGCATGATTCGCGCAGCGGGGCGGCGGTGCTGTATCGCTACGGTCCGCGCCCGATCTACGAGGGCGCCGAAAACGGCGGCCCGCCGATCGTGCACTTCGCCGTCGTCGAACGCATGCTGCACGGCTGCGACAATTATGCGCCCATCATGCTTCCTGCCAGCGCGAAGGTGATGTTGCCGAACGGGGACATCAAGCCGCTCACCGAGCATGGAGCGCGCGCAGCAATGAAGAACGCCTATCTCGCCAAGGCTACGGGCCCACAGCGGGAGCGCGAGGCGGAAGCATTCACGGCCATGAAGACGCCAGACGCCGAGATGGCGCGGCGTACGCGCGACACCGTGTGGTGGCGGCGTGTGGCCTATTTCGCGCTTCTGTTCATGGTTGTCGTCATCACGCTCTGGCCCATGATCGCCCGCGCCCTGGTCGGAAGGTCGAAAGACACCGTCCTGGAAGGCTCGCGCTTCCTGGCCCTCATCACGGACCTCGATTGGTACCTCGGCGCGGTGATCGCGCCGGTCGCCAACCTCCTCAGGAATGTACTGCCATCCTATGCGGCGCCCTGGCTGGATATCTCACTCTACTATCCATTCATGACGACCATCATCGTCGGGTTTACGCTATGGGTCTGGCACAAGAACGGCGATCTGCGCGATGCGATCCAGGAACGTGCGCGACTGGCATGGAGCAGCCACGCCCATTCGGGGCGCCGAGTTCATACCGGACCGCCGGGTGTCCTGCTCAGGTTCGCCCGCTGGATGCGGCTCAATGCAGGACCGGTACGCACATTCTTCGCCAGACGACTGATGCCGGCGGCCTTTCTGCTCGTTATCTTCGGCTCGGCGATCCTCATCGCCTTCAACAGCTTGTTCACCGGGCGCGTCGCGCTTGGACGGGTGTGCGCGCCGCCTGAAACGGGCGACGCCGGGAAGCAGGCGAAGGGACGACCGATCCTCGAGGAGGCTCTCGATGCCGCAGGGACGTTCCACACCAGCGATTTCTGCCGATGGAGCGGCCTCGCGGTCGAAAAGAACCGCAAATACCGTGTCTGGATCCAGATCGAGGAACCATGGTTCGATCGCACGATCATGACCGGGGCGAACGGCTTCAAGACGTTCGGATGGCAACACTACCTCGCCTGGCCCACCCGCCGCCTGCTCGGCGCGGACTGGTTTCAGCCCATCGTCCGCATCGGCACGAAGGGGATGAACGATCTGCCGCTGCAGGCGGTGAACGTCATCCCCGGAGACGAACTACCGCGGCGTATGAATCCGACGACCCCCGTCGAGGAAGATACAAGACGATCGAAATATCCCGTAAAGCTGGAGGACATGGCGGGGCTGCCCGACCCTGCCGATACGGAGAAACTGAAAATCCTCCAGGGCGAAGTGGCGAAGATGGGCACGTTCGACGCGCTTCCACAAAGCGAAACGGCGCGCAAGGCGTGGGACACGCAGAGGCTGACGAGCGGGATCGTCGCCGACTTCGTGGCGCCGGACTCCGGCGAAGTGTTTTTCTACGTCAATGATGCCGTGCAGATCTTCCCTGGCTTCCTCGGAAGGATTTTGCCATCACGCATCGCCGCCTATTTCGGCCCGAACGATCAGTACTACAAGAACAATGGCGGCACGGCGCGGATCACGATGCAGCGGCTGCCGGCACCGGACAAGCCGGCGTCCTCGCCAACGAACAAATAGCCGGGTGGAGATCCGCCGCGCTCCGGAAGACTGCCCGCCCCCATGATTATGGGTGTCACGGCATCGACGCTGCGGGTAGACTTGCCTCGCGGCGCGGGGGACACGCGGTGCGGGACGATGATCATGACCGAACAGGGCGAGACGGGTGAAACCATCACCATCCTCCTCGTCGAGGACGACGCGCCGACCTGCTGGCGGCTCCAGGATGCGCTGGTCAAGGCCGGTTACGAGGTGCGCAGTGCCGGTACGCTCGCGGAGGCGCGGCAGGCCCTGAGCGCCGGCGCACCGCGCGTGCTGCTGACCGATCTGCGGCTGCCCGACGGCCACGGCGTCGAATTGATCCGCGAGACCCGACGGCGCTTTCCGGACACCGAGATCATGGTGATCTCCGCGCTCGGCGACGAGGAAAGCGTGATCTCCGCGATCACGGTCGGCGCCACTGGCTATCTGCTCAAGGACGCGTTCCCCACCGACATCGCCACCACCGTGCGCGACCTCGTCGCCGGCCATTCGCCGATCTCGGCGTCGATCGCCCGTTTCATCGTCCGCAGAACACAAGGCGCCGCACAGAATTCGGCGGAGCAGCCGCCCGGACCCGCGCTCAACACGGCGAGGCTGACCCCGCGCGAGATCGACATCCTCTGGGGCATCGCAAAAGGCTTCAGCTATGCCGAGATCGCGAGCCATCTCGGCCTGTCCAGGCAGACCGTGCCTGGCCACATCAAGAACATCTATCGCAAGCTCGAAGTTCATACGCGCAGCGAAGCGGTGTTCGAGGCCGTGCAGCAGGGCCTGATCAAGCTGTGAGCGAGATAGCGGCGAAAGCACCGGCCACACCCGCCCGGCGCCGGCTGCTGGCCTCGCGCCTCGTGCCCTATCTGTTGTTCCAGATACTCATCGCGATCGCCACCATTCTCGGCTTGCGGCTGCTCCAGCCGAGCGACCCCGATGATTTCGCACTCAGCGGATTCGCGCTACGGGAGGACGGCGTGACGCGCGCCGTGACGCTGCCGCATTTCACCTCGTCGCGCTACTCGCTGGCCGACCCGCCGGTCTACACCGGCGCCTTCACATTCCGGAGCGACGATGCGGCCTCCGGCTGGTCGGTGTTCCTGCCGCGCTTCAGCAATGCGGTGGAGGTCGCCGTCAACGGCGTCGTCGTGCTCGACTCCCGGCGCGACGCCAACGCCAACCGGCCCGACCGCAACACGCCGCAGATCGCACTCATCCCCGCTTCGCTGCTGCGCGAGGGCGGCAACGAGATCACGGTACGGCTGTTCGTATGGGGGCCGTTGAAAGGCTTCCTCGATACTGTCTATGTCGGTCCGGACGTCGCCTTGCGCCCGGCCTATGAGACACGCACGCTGCTGTTCGTCACGCTGCCGGTGGTATTCTCCGCCTGGCAGGCGATCCTGGCCGTCATCCTCGCGATCATGTGGCTTATGCGGCGCCGCGAACCGGTCTATGGCGTGCTGGCCGCGGCGATGGTTCTCGGCGTGGTGCAGGCGTTCGCGCCCCCGCCGGTGCCGCCGGCCACCGCATCCCGGCTCGCCGCGGTACTGCTGGCGTCCGCCCCGATCGAGAGTGCGCTGGTCGTCGTGTTCGGCGTGCTGTTCTTCGGCTGGCGCTGGCCGCGCTACGGCACGCTGCTGTTCCTCCCGGGCATCCTTGTTTTCGGGATCGGGCTGATCGGGGGCCCGCCGCTGCCGCGCATCCTCTTCCTGGTGCTCGGCATTCCCACCGTCGGGATCTGCCTGGTCCTGATGGCCTGCGTCACGGCAACCGCGGTGGTGCGGCGGCAGGACGCCGCCAGCTTCACGATCGGCTGCGCGGTGACGATCGTGCTGGTCTGCTGGATCCACGACATGCTGACGGTGCTCGAGATCGTGACCAACGAACGCATCTTCGTCTCGCGCCTGTCCTATTCGGCGATGCTGGTCGCGATCGGCGCCGGGCTGACCTGGCGTTTTGCGCGCGCGTTGAACCAGGTCGACAGCTTTGCCGGCCAGCTCGTGACGCGCGTGCGCGAAGCCGAGGAACGGCTGAAGGCGAGCTTTGCCCGCGAGGAGGAGCGCGCCCGCGCCGCGGCACTCGCCAACGAGCGCACGCGCCTGATGCGGGACCTGCATGACGGCCTCGGCGGCCAGCTCGTGAGCATCGTCGCATTGTCCGAGCGCGGCAGTGAGGGCGCGACCATCACGGACGCCGCCCGCGCGGCGCTGAAGGATTTGCGCCTCGTCATCGACTCCATGGACGACATCGGCGGTGACCTGATGCTCGCGCTCGGCTCCTGGCGCGAGCGCGCCACGGCCCAATTGCGGCCGCACGACATCGCGCTCGACTGGCGCGTGGCGACGCCGCAGGGTCTGCCGCTGCATCCCGAGCTGAGGCCATGGCACGTCATCCAGATCGTGCGCATCCTGGACGAGGCCGTGACCAACGCGGTCAAGCACGCACAAGCCCGCCACGTCGCGGTCACCATCGAGACGCATGAGGGAAGCCAGGGGCCGTACGGCGTGATCAGCGTCACGGATGACGGCCGCGGCTTTGCGCTGGCCGGCAATTGCGAGGCTGCAGGCGCGGGCCAGACCGCGCGCGGCCTGCGCAACATGCGAAGCCGTGCCGCGCGCTGCGGCGCGGTGCTCGACCTGAGCTCGGATGCCTCCGGCACGCGCGTGCTGCTGCAATTGCCGCAACGTTTTCCCGACAACGACATGGCCGCGGGCTGAAAGACCCCCTCCCCGAACGTGTGGGGCGCACGGAGAGAGGGGACGGGCCGGGTGATTTGCCTGCGGAGGACGGGGGATGTTCGTCCGCAGGACCCGTTGGCCCGAAGCGATGCAATCAAATCGATCGAATGAAGATATCAGCGCCGGCCGACGCGATTGACCGGGCCGCCGCGATTCATCGGCGTTCCTGCGCGCACGCCGACACCAGGCGCACCGACGCCGGGCGTTGCGACCGCTGCCCGCGCAACCGGCGCTCCCGGCGCGACCACCACCGCCGCGGTCGGCCGCACCACGCAGCCCTTGGGCACCCCGACGGTCTTGCAATAGACCACCGCCTGCGCCGGGCTCGTGCCCAGCGAGACCATCGCCGCGCCCGCCAGGGCCATGATCGTCAGCCTGGCGCTCAGCGCTCCAGCTCTCTTCGACATCTTGCTCTCCTGCTTCCCGATCGGCGTCCCGGTGCAATCACCGGCTCTCGCAGCCGAGGTGCAGTGTGAATGACAAAAGACGGCGCGCGGATACATGCCATGAAGATGGGGGTACCGCGGCCAGGAGGGCTGCCCGGTGCCATGAACATGGCATGGACCCGCGCCGGGGCTTCGCGACATGGTCCGGCCCGCGTGATCCCGGTCGGGCCGCACGAGGATTCCAAAGAGGTGCCTTATGAAGATTTCGGTTCTTGCCGCGCTGCTGCTCACTGCTGCCGCGCTGCCCGCTGCTGCACAATCCGGTCCATCGGTCCAGGAGCAAATGGCCTGCCGCGGCGACGCCAGCAAATTCTGCGCCGAACATGTCGGCAAGCCGCCGCAGATGAATGCCTGCCTGCGCGAGAACAAGTCCAAGCTCTCGGATTCCTGCCGCAAGGTCGTTGAATCCCGCGGAGGCTAGTCCTACATCCGTCTCCCTCGGGAGAAGGCAGAGAGGGCGGCACTCTGCCGCCCTCTCGAGAGACAGCTTCGGCATTGGGAGAGGCCTCAACGCACGCCTCGTCCTTCGAGACGGCACTTACGCGCCTCCTCAGGATGAGGCTCATCGGCGCGGGCGCCCGTTGAAGCTGCTGCCGCACACTCCGTCCTCATCCTGAGGAGCCCGCCTGAAGCGGGCGTCTCGAAGGATGGCCGCAGGGAGGAGCCTTCAACTGAAGGCACCGCTACTCCTGCATCATCTCGCCGCTACCACCGAACTCGGACGGAAAATCCTTCAGCTTGGGCAGGCCGTCGCGCATCGGCAGCACGGTCTCAGCATAGTTGACGTGAACGCCGGGCGTGAACGCGAGCGACGGGATGATGGCGGTGAAGACGTCGACCAGACCGAGCGGCGGATGGTTGGTCATGAGATGGCCGCCGCACTTCCTGCAATATTTGCGCTGGCTGAGCGGCGTCTTGACGAAGGTCTCGACATTCCGGGCGCCCTCGGTGATGCGCACGGCCTCGGGCTTCCACAGGCTGAAGGCGTTGACCGGACCGCCCGACCACGAACGGCAGGAGCGGCAATGGCAATAGCCCATCGCCTCCGGCACGCCCGTGACCTCAACCGTGACCGCACCGCAGAAGCAGTTTCCGACATGTTTCATTTGGACGTCTCCGTTCTTTCCTGAAGGATCGTCATCGTGCGTCGGCGCCCCGCGCGTCCTCCTTTCGGTGGACGCGCGCGGCGAGGCCGAGACTATGCCGACCGGCGCCAGGGAATGAGCATGGAGACCCGTTGCTTGTACTGCCGGTAGTCGTCGCCGAAGAGATCGACGAGGTCCTTCTCCTCCAGCGCGATGCCCACGAAGATGTAGAGCGTGGTCACGGCCGCGAACAGCAGATGGCCCGTGGTCATGGTCGGCGCCGCCCAGAACGCGATGATGAAACCGAGATAGATCGGGTGACGGACGAACTTGTAGAGCAGCGGCGTCTTGAAGCGCGGCGACGCCGCTTCCTTGCCGACGAGATGGTCGGTCACCTGATGCAATCCGAACAGTTCGAAATGGTTGATCATGAAGGTCGAGGTGAACACCAGCACCCAGCCGGCGAAGGACAGCGTGACCAGCGTCACGGCGAGATCCGGATCCCCGACGTTCCATATGACGGACGGCAACGGACGCCATTGCCAGAACAGGAGGAGCAATGACAGGCTGGCGAACAGCACGTAGGTGCTTCGCTCGACCGGCTTGGGGACGAACTGCGTCCACCAGGCCTTGAACTGCTTGCGAGCCATCACGCTGTGCTGAAGGGCGAACAGCGTCATCAGGAGGAGATTGATGATGACGGCCTCGACCGCCGACGTTTCGCTTCCGGTGTCGATGGTCTTGGGCACCATCACCCCCATGACGAAGCCGATCGCGTAGAGAATGGTGACGAAAAACACGAGATACGCCGCAATTCCGTACAGAAAGGCGATGAACTTGAAAATGCGTGAGCCCGTCACCTCCGGGCCGATGGAATGAACCTGTTGATCAATATGGGTCATGAAATGCTCCGTTGTGCCGAGGTATCGACACTGTTTGGTCTTCGCACCATGACGGATCGGACGTCCCGCGACTTTCGCGGAGGGTTGATTTTCGCCTGAGACGACTTTGATTTTTGCTTGAGACGACGAAAACGTGCGATTTCTCTTTGAAAACAACGTGCTCGACGGTCACCTGCGGGAGCTCACCTGCGACGGGGCGGCCGTTCCGTTGCAGCCGCAAGTGTTCGATCTCTTGCTTTATCTGGTCGAGCAACGCGCGCGTGTGGTCAGCAAGGATGACCTGATCAGCCAGATCTGGGGCGACCGCATCGTCTCGGATTCCGCCCTGAACAGCCGGATCAACGCCGCGCGCAAGGCGATTGGCGACGACGGCGCGGCCCAGCGGCTGATCAAGACCATTCCGCGCAAGGGCTTTCGTTTCGTCGGCGAGGTCCGGGAAGAAGCGGCAGCATCCCCCGCGCGGGCGGAAGCCAGGCCCGCTCCCCCGCGCGCGGCGGATCGTCCCGCGATCGCGGTGCTCGCCTTCGAAAACATGAGCGGCGATCCCGCACAGGACTATTTCGGCGACGGGATCAGCGAGGACATCCTCACCGCGCTGTCGAAGCAGCGCTGGTTCATGGTGATCGCACGCAACTCCTCCTTCACCTACAAGGGACGCGCGGTCGACATCAGGCAGATCGCCGAGGAGCTCGGCGTCCGCTACGTCGTGGAAGGCAGCGTGCGCAAGGCGGACAACCGGGTGCGGATCACCGCGCAGCTCAACGACGCCGTATCAGGAAATCATCTCTGGGCCGAGCGCTATGACCGCGAGCTCGTCGACGTCTTCGCCGTGCAGGACGAGATCACCAACGCGATCGTCGCGGCCATCGAGCCGCAACTTCATGCGGCGGAGAGCTTTCGCGCCCACCGCAAGCCGCCTGCGAACCTGGACGCATGGGACCTTCTGATGCGTGCACTGTCGCATTGCTGGCGCGTGACCCGGAGGGATCACGACACCGCGCGGGCACTGCTCGAGCGCGCGATCGAGATCGATCCGAACTACGGCCAGGCGCTGTCGGTGCTGGCGGTGAACGACATGTTCGGCGTGCATCTCGGCTGGGTCGAGCTGGCCGCGGTCGCCCCGGCCGCGGAAGCCGCCGCGCTCGCCGCGGTCCGCTGCGATCACGAGGACGCCTGGGCGCATGCCGCGCTCGGCAGCGTCTGCTTCTCGACGCGCCGGCTTGCGGACGCGCTGTCCGAGTTCGAGCAGGCGCTCGCGCTCAATCCGAACTTCTCGCTGGCGCAGGGCTATTACGCGCTGGCGCTGTCCTATGCCGGACGTTCCCAGGATTCGTTCGAGGCCGCGCAAAGGGCGATCCGGCTGTCGCCGCGCGATCCGTCACTGGCGATCTATCACGGCATCGCCGCCTATGCGCGCTTCACCGAACGGCGCTATGACGAGGCCATCGCGCTGGCGCGCGAGGCGATCCGCCACCGCGGCGACCTCACCGGCGCCTATCGCGTGCTCGCGGTTTGCGCCGGCATGATCGGCGACGGCGCGCTTGCGGAGGTGGCACTGGGCGAGCTCCGGCGCACCCAGCCGAACATTTCGCTCCACTGGATCGCGACGCGGCTGCCGTGGGCCAATGACGGGGATCGCGAACACTATCTGGAGGGATTCCGCCGGGCCGGGCTGGACTAGGCGGTTCGCCAGGCCCCCGGGTTACGCTACGCGCTTGCGGCGCAAATGGACGATGACGTCGAGCCGCGCGATCTCGTGGCCGGGAAGCGCCTCGGGCACCTTGGTGAAGGCCAGGCCGTCAGTTACGTCGACCAGCACATCCTCGCCTTCGAGATAGAAGTGCGGATGCACGGATGTGTCGGTGTCGAAGAACGACTTGATGCCGTCGGCCGCGATGCGACGCAGCAGGCCGGCTTCGGTGAACTGGTTCAGCGTGTTGTAGACGGTCGCGAGCGACAGATACGCGTTCGCCGCCATCGCCTCTTCGTAGAGGCCCTCCGCGGTGACGTGACGATGGCCGCCCAGGAACAACAATCGTCCGAGCGCCAAGCGTTGGCGCGTCGGACGCAGGCCGGCATTGCTCAGCAATTGCAGGCAGCGCTGCACGCCCGCCTCCGACGAAAGATCGAGGTCGGCGGCATCAGGTCCGCTATCGTCGTCCGCAGGAATAGTCGTGGCCCGAATGTCCATCGATCGTCTCGCACCCAAGGGAACGGGACGCGCAGTCCCGCTACTTGCCATTCGATCGCAAAGGCGGTGGCTCGGCTTTGATCCGGATCAAATCGGGTGCTGATCCGCCTCTGACCTATCGCAAGGCGGTCCGGCTCATTCCGAGCCAGAAGGGTTCGGCTATCGATGAGGTTCACATGTCCAGGCCGGTTCCCGACAAGGCAGAGATCGCGCTCGAATATCCCGACAAGTTCTATGTCGGCACCTTCGAGCATTCGTCCCGGTTCGAGGCGCGCCTCGATGGCAGCGGCGTTGCGCTGGTGCTGCAACATCCCGGCGCGGCCGACGAACGCAAATCGGTGCATCTGCACATCAATTTCGGCCTGCTCGCCGGCATCCTGCGGGAGCTCGCGGGCAGCGTCGCTGCGCTGCCCAAGGACGACATCGCGCACCGCGAGCAACTCGCCGACGCGCTCGACGAACTGCGACGGGCGCTCGGCGCGAAATGATGACCTGACGCTTTTGGTCGCAGGCGCAGCCTTGTGCACCGCCTCCACCGAGTCCCGACATGACTGAGGCCGCCTGATCAGCGGGAGCGGCCGATCCGCCTTGGCGGAGAGCATGTGGGATAACAGGACGCGCTGTACATTTTTTGTGCGAACACTGTCGCGACTTTCATCTTGCGGCGCCGAACGGGACTGTGTGAGCCTCGCTCCCGGATGGGGACTGGGATGGGCCGGCCGTCGCTTCGCGCGTGAGGACGTCGCGAAACGTTTACGGTCGGTCTCGCTTGAGAAAGATACGACATGCCAAAACGAGTGTTGCTTGGTCTTCTCCTGGCTTACGGCCTCACGGCCTCGGCGCTGGCACAGGCGCCGAAGACGGGGGGCACGATCAATGCCGTGATCCAGCCCGAGCCGCCCGGCCTGATGCTTGCGCAGGTCCAGAACGGCCCGACCCAGATGGTGTCGGGCAACATCTTGGAAGGGCTGTTGCGCTATAGCCCCAAGCTCGAGCCGCAGCCGGAGCTCGCCGAGAGCTGGAGCGTCAGCGAGGACGCCAAGACCTACACCTTCAAGCTCAGGAAAGGCGTCACCTGGCACGACGGCAAGCCCTTCACTGCCGCCGACGTGCTGTTCTCGATCGAGATGCTGAAGCAGACGCACGCGCGTGCCCGCACCAACCTGGCGCAGGTCGACAAGGTCGAGGCCCCCGACGACCACACGGTGGTCTTCACGCTGAAGCAGCCATTCGGCCCGTTCCTCGGCATCTTTGAGGTCGGCTCGATGCCGATGGTGCCGAAGCATCTCTATGAAGGCACCGACTGGAAGACCAATCCCTACAACAACGCGCCTGTGGGCACCGGCCCCTTCATGTTCAAGGAATGGCAGAAGGGCTCGTTCATTCGCCTGGTCAAGAACCCGAACTATTACGAGAAGGGCAAGCCCTATATCGACGAGATCTACTGGCAGATCATCCCCGACGCCGCGGCGCGCTCGGTGGCGTACGAGACCGGCAAGGTCGACGTGCTGCCCGGCGGCTCGGTCGAGAATTTCGACGTGCCGCGCCTGTCGAAGCTGAAGGACACCTGCGTCACCGGCGCCGGCTGGGAATTCTTCTCGCCGCTCGCCTGGCTGTGGCTGAACAACCGCCAGGGACCGCTCGCCGACAAGCGCGTGCGGCAGGCGATCATGTACGCGATCGACCGCGACTTCGCCAAGGACGTGATCTGGAACGGGCTCGGCAAGGTCGCCACCGGCCCGTCCGCCTCGACCATCAAATATTACACCGACGACGTGAAGAAATATCCGTACGATCCGGCCAAGGCCAAGGCGCTGCTGAAGGAAGCCGGTTACAAGGGCGAAAAGATCCGCCTGTTGCCGCTCGCCTATGGCGAGACCTGGCAGCGCTGGGGTGAGGCCGTGAAGCAGAACCTCCAGGACGTCGGCATGACCATCGAGACCATCGCCACCGACGTTGCCGGCGGCAACCAGAAGATCGGCGACTGGGATTACGACATCGCATTCACCTATCTCTATCAATATGGCGATCCCGCGCTCGGGGTCGGCCGCAACTACATCTCCAGCAACATCGCCAAGGGCCAGATGTTCAACAACGTCGAGGGTTATTCCAACCCGGAGATCGACAAGCTGTTCGCCGAAGGCGCCGTCGCGACCCCGGACTCCAAGCGCAAGGAGATCTACGAGAAGGCGCAGAAGATCCTGGTCGAGGACGTGCCGGTGGCCTGGATGCTGGAGCTGCAATTCCCGACCATCACGCGCTGCAAGGTCAAGAACCTGATCACCACGGCGATCGGGGTCAATGACGGCTTCAAGGATGCATGGCTCGACAAGTGAGGGCGGTTGCTCCGAACTCCGCTTACCTCTCCCGCTTGCGGGAGAGGTCGCTACGTGCGAAGCGCGTAGCGGGTGGGAGCTTTCTCCTCTTGGCGCTCTCTCTGCGGAAAAACCCTCTCCCCTACCCTCTCCCGCAAGCGGGAGAGGGAGCGCACCGTGATTGCGGCTGCGTTCAACCCGATCTGATCGCCATCTAAGATGCTCTCCTTTGTTGCCCAGCGTGTCGTGAAGGGCGTGATCGTCCTGCTCGCGATCGTCGTTCTCAATTTCTTCCTGATCCGGCTCGCGCCCGGCGACCCCGCCGTCGTGATGGCGGGCGAGGCTGGGGCCAGCGATCAGGTCTTCGTCAAGCAGCTCAGGGAGAAGTTCGGCCTCGACAAGCCGCTGCCCGAGCAGCTCTTCATCTACGTCAAGGGCGTCGTGACGCTCGACCTCGGCTTCTCGTTCCGCCAGCAGGCGCCGGTCGCAAAGCTGATCGGCGAGCGACTGCCGGCGACGCTGCTGCTGACGCTGACCGCCTTCGCGATCTCGCTCGCGCTCGGCGTCCTGTTCGGCACCTTCGCCGCGCGCTTTGCCGGAACTTTCCTCGACACCGCCATCACCGTGTTCGCGCTGATCTTCTACGCCATGCCGATCTTCTGGGTGGCGCTGATGGGCATACTGCTGTTCTCGGTCACCATGGATTGGTTGCCGAGCTTCGGTTACGAGACGGTCGGCGCCAATCTCACCGGCCTTGCCCATGCGCTCGACGTCGCAAAACACCTGATCATGCCGGCGATGACGCTCGGCCTGTTCTTCATGGCGACCTACACCCGCATGACGCGCGCCTCGATGCTGGAGGTGAAACGGCTCGACTTCGTCAAGACCGCGCGCGCGAAGGGTCTCTCCGACGCCGTGATCCAGCGCCGCCACGTGCTGCGCAACGCGCTGCTGCCGGTCGTGACGCTCGCCGGCGTGCATTCCGGCACGCTGATCGGCGGCGCCGTCATCACCGAGACCGTGTTCGCCTGGCCCGGCATCGGGCGCCTGATGTACGACGCGCTTTTGCAGCGGGACTACAATCTGCTGCTCGGCGTGTTCGTGATCTGCTCCGCCATGGTCCTCATCTTCAACCTCATCACCGACCTCGTCTATCGGCTGGTCGATCCGCGCATCGAATTCGCCTCATGAAACAGTTCTGGAAATCGATGCTCAGAAGCCCGAGCGGCGTCATCGGGCTCGTCATCCTCCTGCTCGCGATCTCCGTCGCGGTGTTCGGACCGATGCTGTTCCCGAATTCGCCCTGGCGCATGGTGCAGCGGCCGTTCCTGCCGCCGTTCACGCTCTCGACCGTGCCGCTCGGCACCGACGCGCTCGGACGCGACGTGTTCGCCGGCATGATCTTCGGCGCAAGGGTGTCGCTGCTGGTCGGCCTCGTCTCCACGCTGGCCGCACTGATCGTCGGCGTGCCGATCGGCGCCATGGCCGGCTATTTCGGCGGCAAGGTCGACGACGCCCTGATGCGCTTCACCGAATTCTTCCAGACCATTCCGAGCTTCGCGCTCGCGATCGTGCTGGTCGCGATCCTGCAGCCCTCGATCTATTCGATCGTGGCCTCGATCGCGGTGGTGAGCTGGCCGCCGGTGGCGCGCCTCGTCCGCGGCGAGGTGCTGTCCCTGCGCACGCGCGAATATGTCCAGGCCGCCGTGGTCACCGGCCAGAGCAACAGCTGGATCATCCTGCGCGAGATCCTGCCCAACGCGCTGTCACCCGTGATCGTGCTGGCCTCCCTGATGGTGGCCACCGCGATCCTCCTGGAATCCTCGCTGTCGTTCCTCGGCCTCGGCGATCCCAACCTGATCTCCTGGGGCTACATGGTCGGTGCCGGCCGCACCGTGATCCGCCAGGCGTGGTGGATCACCGTGTTTCCCGGCGTCGCCATCCTGATCTCGGTGCTCGGCCTCAATCTGATCGGCGAAGGCCTCAACGACGCGCTCAATCCGCGCCTGTCGCGCGAGGGACGCTGACATGACCGCCCCCGCCACCGTCTCCATCAAGAACCTGCGGATCGCGCTGCCCAAGAGCGCCGAGCGGCCGTACGCCGTCGACGGCATCTCGCTGGACCTGCGGGCCGGCAAGATCGTCTGCGTGGTCGGCGAATCCGGTTCCGGCAAATCGATGTGCGCGCACGCGCTGATGGGTCTCTTGCCCGATACGGTCGACGTCACGGCCGGCGAGATCATGTTCGAGGGCCGCGACCTGCTCAAGCTCGATGACGACGGCTGGCGCGATCTGCGCGGACGCCGGCTCGCGATGATCTTTCAGGAGCCGATGACTGCGCTCAATCCGTTGATGCGGATCGGCGACCAGATGGCGGAGATGTTCGAGGCGCACGGCCTGCTGACGCCGAAGGAGCGGCGCGCGAGGGCGCTGGCATTGGCACGCGAAGTCGGCCTGCCCGACCCCGAGCGCATCGTGCGCGCTTATCCGCACCAACTCTCCGGCGGCCAGCGCCAGCGCGCCATGATCGCGATGGCCCTCGCGCTCGAGCCGGCCGTGCTGGTCGCGGACGAGCCGACGACCGCGCTCGACGTCACCACACAGGCGCAGATCCTGAAGCTGATCCGCAACCTCCAGCGCAACCGCAACATGGCGGTGATGTTCATCACCCATGATTTCGGCGTCGTCGCCGACATTGCCGACCAGGTCGTGGTGCTCAGGCACGGCAAGGTCGTGGAGGAAGGTCCCGCCGCAACGGTCTTCAGCGCGCCGCAGCACGACTACACCAAAGCGCTGCTCGCCGCCGTGCCGTCGATGGATCCGCCGGCGCGCGCTCCTCTCGACGATCGGGCCAGGGCCGTCGAGGTGATCGGGTTGGACAAGACCTATGTCACCTCGGGCGGCTGGTTTCGCCAGGACCGCCGCGTCGATGCTGCGCGCGCGGTCAATTTCGACATCCTCAAGGGCGAGACGCTCGGCCTGGTCGGCGAATCCGGCTCCGGCAAATCGTCGGTCGCGCGTCTGGTGATGCGGCTGATCGAGGCCGACCGCGGCACCGTGCGGATCGGCGAGACCGATCTCACCTCGCTGTCCGGGAAGGCGCTGCGCGCCGAGCGTCATCGTATCCAGATGATCTTCCAGGATCCGTTCGCCTCGCTCAATCCGCGGCGTAAGATCGGCCACATCATAGCAGACGGCCCGATCGCGGCCGGCATCGACCCGAAAGTTGCATTCGACCGCGCCCGCGACCTCCTCAAGATGGTGGGCCTCGACGCCGGCGCTCTCGAACGCTATCCGCACGAATTCTCCGGTGGCCAGCGCCAGCGCATCGGCATCGCCCGCGCGCTGGCGCTCGAGCCGGAGATCATCGTCGCAGACGAAGCCGTCTCCGCGCTGGACGTCTCGGTCCAGGCGCAGGTGTTGAGTCTGCTCGAAGACCTCAAGGCGCGCCTCGGCCTCTCGATGCTGTTCATCACCCATGATTTACGTGTCGCCGCGCAAATTTGCGACCGCATCGCGGTGATGCAACGCGGCGCCATCGTCGAGCTGAAGCCGACCGCGCAGCTGTTCGCCGCGCCCGAGCACCCTTACACGCGCGAGTTGCTCGCGGCGGTGCCGGGTCGCAAGGAGCACGCGCCGGCGGCGTGAGAGGCATTTCGCGGCGGTACTCCGATCCGCGTCAGGCACGGAACGGTCACGGGCTTTTTATTCCTCGTGACCGACGACGCTGCAGCAAAACCGAAGCCGTGATCCCACATCCAAATGAAATGATTTCCATCATCAGATGATGGATCTGCCGATTGATTGGAGCCGATATGGGAGAGGTTGTTCAGTTTGTCTCGAAATCCGAGCGCGAGCGCGTTCGCCTCATCCAGGAGGCGCGGGCGATCTACGACAGCATTTTTCCGCCGACCGATGCGGCCGGCGAGCAGCAGGACCGGGCGGCCACCGGACGCGCGTCCGGCGGCGACGTGGGAAATCTGACGTGATCAAGATCTTTGCCGTGCTCTGCAGCCTCTCCACTTCTGGGAAATTGTCGCGACCAGATCGTCACCGCGTCGGACTTCGCTGACGTGTCGGTACGGTCTTGTCTGATGGGTGCGCCCCAGCGCGACGAATGGATGAATCAACATCCGGCGGCGCGCTTGGCGGCATGGCGTTGCGTGTTCGGCAACAAACAGGCAGGGGCGCCTGAGGCAAGGGAACGCCTGATCGGGCGGCGCGGTCCGGTTGAGCCGTGACGAGCATGCGTTGCCACGTTAGGATGACCTCCAGTTGCCTGGCACAGGGGGAGCCGGATGGAGGTCGCCAGCCTCGTTCTTCCCGTCTTCGCGATCATCGTCACCGGCTGGCTCGCTGGCGAGTTCGGCTATCTCTCCCGCGCGCTTGCCGATAGCCTGGTTCACTTTGCCTACAATGTCGCGATGCCTGCGCTGCTGGTCGTCACGATCGCGCAGGAGCCGGCGCGCAACCTGCTGGAATGGCGCTTCCTGCTCGCATTCGGCGGCGGCTCCCTGATCTGCTTCGCGATGGTCTTCGTGGCCGTCCGAGCGGGTGGCAAGCACGATCTCGCCAGCAGCACGATCCATGGGATGGCGGCGGCGATGACCAACACCGGGTTCGTCGCGCTGCCGATCCTGCATGCGATCTATGGCCAGCCGGCCGTTCTGCCTGCAGCCGTGGCGACGGTGTTCGTGGCCGCCGTGATGTTTCCGATCACGGTGATCCTGCTGGAAAAGGACGCGCGCGAGCCTGCGCATTCGGCGGGGCTGGCCAAGCAGATCCTGCTCAATCCGATGGTGCTGTCGACCCTCATTGGGCTCGTGTGGGCGATGACGGGCCTGCCGATCCCGGCGGCGGTCGCGGCCTATCTGAACATCATCGCCGCCGCGCTGACGCCCTGCGCGCTGTTTGCCATCGGGCTGGGATTGTCCGTCGAGGGCCTGCGTTCGAACATGAAGGCGTCGTTTGCGCTCGCGGCAGTGAAACTGGTGGTCATGCCGCTGATCGTCTACGGGCTCTGTGTGGCCCTGGACCTCGACCCTCTCTCCACGGTCGCGGCGGTGGTCTGCGCGGCCGTGCCGACGGCGAAGACCGTGTATGTCCTCGCGCACGAGCACAAGGTCGAGGAGAAGCTGGTTGCGGCCACGGTCTCGATCACGACGATGCTGTCGGTCGCAACGTTGCTGGTGGCGCTCTACGCCCTCTCCGGCCTTACGACGGCCACGCGCTGACTTGCACCGGCGTCCGCCTCGCAGCAATGCCGTCTACCTCGTCGTATTGCTCCAGGTGGGGACCGAGTTGGTCACGCCGACCGAGGGCCAGTTGTAAGAGCCGATCGATGGCGCGGTGACCGTGCCGACGGTCTGCCCGGACGACCCATAGGTCGGCCTGGATTGCGCGGCCGCTGAACCGACGCCTCCATAGGTCGGCGCCACCACACCGGTGCTGTAGTGCCGGCTCGAGCGGACCTTCTTCGCTTCAGCCGCGAAAGGCGCGGCAAGCAGCCCGGCAGTGACGAGCGCGGCAATGGCGAGTTTGGCTATGGTCATGGCTGATCCTTTCGCCGGTGGGCCCCATTTGCCAATTATTCATCATTGGAGAATTTCCATGGGTCTTCCTTCATAATTTCGTGCGCGTACGAATGTACCGCCGCTTGCTCGCGGTCTTCGGAAGGCCCCGAATCAGCGCTAGTGCATTGCGTTCAGTGACTTCCTGGACGCAAGCAGCATGACCGGCGCCGAACTGAAGCAGCTTCGCAACGACCTCTCCGACGCCCTCCAGCGGCAGCTCACGGCGGCCGACATGGCGAAGCTGTGCGGATTGCCGGAGAAGGGTGGCGCCGACACCATCCGGCGCTGGGAGGTCAGCGGCCCGACGCCGGAGGCGACCAAGATCCTGCGCGTGCTCGCGATGGCGAGCGAGCGCTATCCTATCCTGGAGAAGTTCGACATCTTCGATCGTCACGACGTGCGCGAGGAAGACCGGCCGGCGAAGCGCGCGGCCTTTCGCGAGCAGATGCGCGATGAGGCGCGGCGGCGCCTTGGTTAACGAGAGGCGCGCAGGAGTTACCGGAGAGGCGCGAAGTTAAGCCTTCCTTCACCATTTCTTAAGCCGTCATTAAGCACGAAAATCATTTACGCCCCAACAAGTTAGGTTGGCTGTCGTTGTGCCATGCATGTGACAGCATTTTCATCAAAAGCAAGCTATCTGCAAAACCAACGACGGCGCGGAAAGCGCGCCTGCCGGGGACCTTACGTGTTGGAGTTCAAGACGATGAAGAAGATTCTGTTTGCGACCGTGGCGCTGCTCGTGGTGGGCGCGGCTGCGCCGGCCGTCGGCGCCGATCTCGGCAACCGCAACTACTACAAGACGCCCGCTCCGGCCTACGCCGCGCCGATCTACAACTGGACGGGCTTCTATCTCGGCGCCCATGTCGGCGGCGCGTTCTCCAGCGACAACAATTTCAACGGCCTCTCCACCGGCAACAACGGCAACGGCCGCTTCCTCGGCGGCGTGCAGGTCGGCGCCGACTGGCAGCTCAATCCGAATTTCGTGGTCGGCGTCGAAGGCCAGTACTCCTGGCTCTCCGGCAGCGTCGGCGCAGTGTTCCCGGGCGGTGTCGCCTATACCAACGACCAGCGCGGCCTCGGATCGATCACCGGGCGCGTCGGCTACACCTGGGGTCCCGGCCTGCTCTATGTGAAGGGCGGCTACGCCTATTCGGACAACAACGAGAAGGTGACGGTCGGCGGCGTTCCGACTGCCTTCATCATCGACGGCGATCACCGCAACGGCTATACGGTCGGCGCCGGCCTGGAATACATGTTCGCCCCGAACTGGTCGGCCAAGGCCGAGTACCAGTACTACAATTTCGGCGACGCGCACTTCACCGCAGGCCCGCTGGCGGGCACCGGCAACTTCACCACCGACGACCATACCTTCAAGGCGGGCGTCAACTACCGCTTCAACTGGGCAAGCCCGGCCTTCGCGCGCTACTGATCGGTTATCAAATCCTTACCGCGATGAAGGGCCGGCCTCGTTGCCGGCCCTTTCTTTTTCGCTCTGCGGAACGAGCGCAACCGATTGCGGCAATTGCGATTATTTTAACCGGTACTGCCGATACTGCCGTCACAAGCAGAAGCAAGAACATTGGGGGAATTTCGATGGCGATCCGTCTGGGCCTTGGCCGCATCCTTGGCCGCTTCCGTCCTCGTTTCAAAATGCCGAAATGGGGCGTGCGCGGCAGCCTGTTCGCGGCCTTCGCGGTGATCGCGGGCATGGGTCTCGTGATCGCGGCAGGCGCCGGCCTGGCGCTGCAGACTCTCGGCGGACGCATCACTGAACTGAGCGGGCGGGACATTCCGCGCCTTTCCGCCAGCCTGCAATTGTCGGCATTGAGCGCGAGCCTTGCGGCGCAGGGGCCAGCCCTGCTTGCGGCGCAAAGCGAAGAAGCGCTGACTGAGCGCACCAAGAAGCTCAGGGAATTGCAGGAGCAGACGCAACAGAAGCTCACGGAGATCATCGAGCTCGGCGGCGACAAGAGCGTCGTCTCCGGGCTCAGCGACACGATGAAGAGCATCAACGAGGCGGCTCAGAGCCTGGCGAAGGCGGCCCGCGAACGGCTCGATATCGCAGCCCTTCATGACAAGCAGTATGATGCGCTTCGCAACGCGCAGGGCGCGTTCGTCGGCGCGGCGAGCCCGGCGATGCTGGACGCGCAGACGCGCGTCAACGCCATTCTCGGTTCGGCCGACCTGTCCGCCGCGGATGCAACCGAAGCCGCGCAGACCGTCGGTCAGCTCGGCAACGTCGTCGCCAGCGGCAATCTCGCCGCCGCGAACATGAGCGCGGCGCTATCGGCGAACACGAGCGACAAGCTCGACGACATCCAGAAGGAATTCAAGACGGCACAGGGGCGCCTGCGGTCCAACCTCGATCTGTTGCCGGACAACCAGGGCAACAAGATGCTGCGCGAGACGGCGGAGAAGCTGCTCGCTCTCGGCACCGGCAAGACCGGCGTGTTCAATCTGCGCGAGAAGGAGCTCGACTCCATCGACTATGGCCAGACCATCCTCGACGAGACCCGCAAGCTGAATGTCGGCCTCGGCATCAGCGTGCAGCAGCTCGTCGACGGCGTACAGAAGGAAACCAACGCCTCGACCTCCCAGGCGCGGCAGGAGATTTCACTCGCCACGTCGGTCATGCTGGCGCTGGGCGCGTTGATGCTGGTCGGCTCAGCGCTGTTCGTCTGGCTCTATGTCGGCCGCAACATCCTGCGTCGGATCGGCGCCTTGCATCAGTCGATGCAGTTGCTCGCGAACGGCGATCTCGAAACCGAGATCTACCGCTCGAAGAACCACAACGACGAAATCTCGGTGATGGCGAACACGCTGCAGGTGTTCCGGGAAAGCATGATCGAGACCCGCGCCCTGACGAACGAGCAGGACAAGGACCGTATCGCCAAGGCCGAGCGTGCCGCGCGCATGGAAGCGAAGATCGCCGAATTCGAAAGCACGGTGCGCTCGGCGCTCGACAATCTCGCGCAGTCGGCCAACTCGATGCAATCGACCGCGCAGAGCATGTCGAACACCGCCGACCAGTCCAACGCGCTGGTGAACGCGGTGGCTTCCGCGGCGGAGGAAACCTCGGTCAACGTGCAGACCGTGTCGGCCGGCACCGAGCAGCTGTCCTCCTCGATCCAGGAGATCAGCCGCCAGGTGGTGACCTCGGCCGAAATCGCCAAGAAGGCGGTCGACGAGGCCGGCGCCACCGACGCCACGGTGCAGAGCCTCGCCGACGGCGCGAGCCGCATCAGCGTCGTCGTCGACCTGATCCAGACCATCGCCTCGCAGACCAACCTGCTCGCGCTCAACGCCACCATCGAGGCGGCGCGCGCGGGCGAGGCCGGCCGCGGCTTCGCGGTGGTTGCCTCCGAAGTGAAGAGCCTGGCGAGCCAGACTGCCAAGGCGACAGACGAGATCCGCACCCAGATCGCCAGCATGCAAGAGGTCACGACCTCCGCGGTCGGCGCCATCCAGGGCATCGGCCGGATCATCGGAGAGATCAACGACGTCACCACGACGATCGCGGCCGCGGTCGAGGAGCAGGGCGCCGCCACGCGCGAGATCGCCCGTAACATCCAGCATGCCGCCGGGGGCACCAGCGAAGTCTCCAGCAACATCGTCGGCGTCTCCACCGCCTCCGCAGAAGCGGGCGCTGCGGCCGGCGAAGTGCTGAGCGCCTCGGACGCGCTCCGCCGCGAGGCCGACATGCTGCGTGGTGAAATCGACTCGTTTCTCAACGACATGCGGGCGGCTTGATCGTCATTCCGGGGCGCCTCGCAGAGGCGAACCCGGGATCACCCACCACAATCTCGGGATTTCCGGGGCTCGTTTACGCGCCTCCCGGAAAGACCACGCGTTTTTGCGGCTTCAACCGCGAGGCGGAAAACCGCACCGGTATGACGGCCATGCGGTTGCCGCCGGGCATCCTTTTTCGGCTGGCGCCCCGCTCGCGCTGGGTTTAAGCCCATAACATGAGCTCGAAAACCGACACCGCACAGTCCTCGGCCGAGGCACTTCGCTATCCCTGGGAACAGCACCCTGGCCCGGAAGAGGTCGTGGAGATCAGGCCCGGCGTGTTGTGGGCGCGGCTGAAGCTGCCGTTCCGCCTCAACCACGTGAACATCTACCTGCTCGCCGACGGCGACGGCTATGCCATGATCGACGCTGGCTTCGGCAACGAGGAGACGATCGAGGCCTGGACCAAGCTGTTCGAGGGACCGCTGAAGGGCGTCAACATCACGCGCCTGATCGTCACCCACTCCCACCCCGATCACGTCGGCCTCGCCGGGTGGATCGTCGAGCGCTTCAACTGTCCGCTGGTGATGTCGCAGGTCGAATATCTGCAATCGGTCTATCACCAGAACCGCGGCACCGAGGAACGGCGCGAGGCACAGCGGCTGTTCTTCCGCCGCCACGGCATGGACGAGACGCTGACCGAGAAGCTGCTCGGGCGCGGCCAGGATTATCTCAAGCGCGTCTCGGTTCTGCCGCCGTCCTACCGCCGCATCTCGCATGGCGACGAGATCGTGATCGGCACGCGCCGCTTCAAGGTGATCACCGGCGGCGGCCATGCGCTCGATCAGGTCATGCTGTATTGCGCCGACGACAAGCTGTTCCTCTCCGCCGACCAGGTGCTGAGCAAGATCTCGCCCAATGTCAGCGTCTGGGCGGTCGAGCCCGACCAGAACTCGCTCGGCGAATACCTGGCTTCGCTCGCAAGCCTCACCACCACCCTGCCCTATGATCTGCTGGTGCTGCCCGGCCATGGCGTGCCGTTCTATGGACTGAAGACCCGCATCAAGCAGCTCGCCGACCATCACGAGGAGCGCTGCCGCCTGATCGCGGAAGCCTGCCGCGAAATGCCACAAACTTCGCGCGCATTGGTGCCTGTCGTGTTCAACAAGCACGTGCTGGACGAGCACCAGATGGGCTTTGCCGCCGGCGAACTCGTCGCCCACGTCAACTACATGATCGTCGAGGGCCGGCTGACGGCGGAGACGAAGGACGGCGTCCTGCAGTTCAAGACGACGTGAGTTTGTCTTCGCCTTCTCGTTCGGCGGAGAGGGAGTTGACCTTCACTTCATGTTGGCGATCGCGTGCAGCGCCGCGATGTAGCCGAACGGGCCGAGCCCACAGATCACGCCGGTCGCCACGAACGAGATCCTGGAGTGGCGATGATATTCGTCGCGGGCGTGGATGTTGGAGATATGCACCTCCAGCACCGGGCCCTCGAACGTCTTGATCGCATCCATGATCGGCACCGAGGTGAATGAGAGGCCGGCCGGGTTGATGACGATGGCATCGGCGTCCTGCCGCGCCGACTGGATCAGATCGACGAGCACGCCTTCATGGTTGGACTGGTGGAAGGCGAGCTTGAGGCCGAGCCCGGCGGCGGCGTCCTCGCAGCTCGCGTTGACCTCTGCCAGCGTCGTCGTGCCGTAGATGTGCGGCTCGCGGATGCCGAGCATGTTGAGGTTGGGACCGTTGAGGATCATCACGCGCTTCATGGAAGGGTCCTTTCGAAGACCTGGTTCAGCATGCTCTTGGGGCAAACGGCGCATGCGCTGCGAAAATCGGATCGATCCGGGCCGGCAGCCGCGGTCAAGAAAAGCGCATGCCGGGCGGCCAAGGAAGATCGAGGCTGGCCAGAATCGCACCCCGACGGATGCTGCAAAGCAGCATCATATGTTGCGCAAACTTGATCGGGATCAAATTTCAAATCGCACGATAGGGCATTTTGCCCAAATGCTTCTCACGGCCAAATGTGGGATAGCGCATAGACATTGGAGCTGGAAAAGCTCTAAGAAGATGCGGCCCTCTTGGTCAGTTCCGTCTTAGGTTTTGCCGATGGATTACGCCCAGTTCTTCGATTCCGCCCTCGATCGTCTCCACACCGAGCGGCGCTATCGCGTCTTCGCCGACCTCGAACGCACGGCCGGCCGGTTCCCGCATGCGGTCTGGCACTCGCCCAAGGGCAAGCGCGACGTCGTGATCTGGTGCTCCAACGACTATCTCGGCATGGGCCAGCATCCGAAGGTGGTCGGCGCCATGGTCGAGACCGCCACGCGCGTCGGCACCGGCGCCGGCGGCACCCGAAACATCGCCGGCACGCACCATCCTCTGGTCCAGCTCGAAGCCGAGCTCGCCGATCTCCACGGCAAGGAAGCCGCGCTGCTCTTCACCTCGGGCTATGTCTCGAACCAGACCGGCATCCCGACCATCGCAAAGCTCATTCCGAACTGCCTGATCCTGTCGGACGAGCTCAACCATAATTCGATGATCGAGGGCATCCGCCAGTCCGGCTGCGAGCGCGTCGTGTTCCGCCACAACGACGTTGCGCATCTCGAGGAGCTGTTGAAAGCGGCCGGCCCCAATCGGCCGAAGCTGATCGTCTGCGAGAGCCTCTATTCCATGGACGGCGACGTCGCGCCGCTCGCCAAGATCTGCGATCTCGCCGAGAAGTATGGCGCGATGACCTATGTCGATGAGGTCCACGCCGTCGGCATGTACGGCCAGCGCGGCGGCGGCATCGCCGAGCGTGACGGCGTCATGCATCGCATCGACATCCTCGAGGGCACACTGGCCAAGGCGTTCGGCTGCCTCGGCGGCTACATCGCCGCCAATGGCCAGATCATCGACGCCGTGCGCTCCTACGCACCGGGCTTCATCTTCACCACCGCGCTGCCGCCGGCGGTCTGCTCGGCCGCGACCGCCGCGATCAAGCACCTGAAGACCTCGAGCTGGGAGCGCGAGCGTCACCAGGACCGCGCCGCCCGCGTCAAGGCGATCCTCAATGCCGCCGGCCTGCCGGTGATGTCGAGCGACACCCACATCGTGCCGCTGTTCGTCGGCGATCCCGAGAAATGCAAGCGGGCCTCCGACCTCCTGCTCGAAGAGCACGGTATCTATATCCAGCCGATCAACTATCCGACCGTCCCCAAGGGCACCGAGCGCCTGCGCATCACGCCCTCGCCCTATCATGACGACGGCCTGATCGATCAACTTGCCGAGGCGCTGCTACAGGTGTGGGAGCGTCTGGGCCTGCCGCTGCGCGAGAAGTCCCTAGCGGCGGAGTAGGGCTTACTCCGCCCTCCTTCCCCTCGCGGGGAAAGTAAATATCGCCTCCGCATCTACGGGCCTGACGCCAACGCCGGTTCCCGCTCCGGCGCGGCATTTCGCTGTCGCCTGCACCCGTACAACGCGCTAGATTTACAGGGAAAATGAGACCGGGCGCGTCGGCGCCCAGGGAGAAGTGCGCTCACCATGCTGCACGACTGGGGCGTGATCGCCGCCGCTTTCGGCTATATCGGCTTCCTGTTTCTGGTGGCGAGCCATGGCGACCGCCGCTCGCCGGCCGGGCGTGGCCGCGCCTCCGGACTGATCTATCCGATGTCGCTGGCGATCTACTGCACCTCCTGGACCTTCTTCGGCTCGGTCGGCTTCGCCACCCGCACCTCGACCGACTTCCTGGCGATCTATGTCGGCCCGATCCTGATGATCGGACTCGGCGCCGGCGTGCTGCGCCGCGTGATCCAGCTGGCCAAAGCCCACAACATCACCTCGATCGCCGACTTCATCGGGGCCCGCTACGGCAAGAGCCAGGCGGTGGCAGCGACCGTGGCGCTGATCGCGATCATCGGATCGGTGCCCTATATCGCGCTCCAGCTCAAGGCGGTCGCCTCTTCGCTGGGGACGATCCTGAGCGAAGACCAGGCCTTCTCCCACATCCCGATCCTCGGCGACGTGGCGCTGATGGTGACGCTGGCGATGGCGGCGTTCGCGGTGCTGTTCGGCACGCGGCAGACCGACGCCACCGAGCACCAGCACGGCCTGATGCTGGCGGTCGCGACCGAATCCATCATCAAGCTGGTCGCCTTTCTCGCCGCCGGCATCTTCGTCACTTTCTGGATGTTCTCGCCGCAGGAATTGATCGAGCGCGCAATGAAGACGCCAGAGGCGGTGCGCGCCATCAACTATTCCCCGTCGATCGGCAACTTCCTGACCATGACGCTGCTGTCGCTGTGCGCGATCATGCTGCTGCCGCGCCAGTTTCACGTCAGCGTGGTGGAGAATTCCTCCGATGCCGAGGTCGGCCGCGCGCGATGGCTGTTCCCGCTCTACCTCGTCGCCATCAACCTGTTCGTGATCCCGATCGCGATCGCCGGCCTCGTGACCTTCCCGTTCGGTGCCGCCGATCCCGACATGTACGTGCTGGCCCTGCCGATGGAAGGCGGCGCGGACCTGCTCAGCGTTGTCGTCTTCGTCGGCGGATTGTCGGCGGCGACTGCGATGGTGATCGTCGAATGCGTCGCGCTCTCCATCATGGTCTCGAACGACCTCGTGGTGCCGCTGGTGCTGCAACGGCGGCCGGAGGGACGCGCCGGCGGCGCCGACTTCAGCGACTTCCTGCTGCGCTCGCGCCGGCTCGCGATCTTCGCCATCATGGTTTTGGCCTATTTCTACTACCGCGCGCTCGGCAATACCCAGCTCGCGGCCATCGGCCTGCTCTCCTTTGCCGCCATCGCCCAGCTTGCACCGAGCTTCTTCGGCGGCCTGCTGTGGCGGCGCGCGACCGCACGCGGCGCCATCGGCGGCATGCTGGTCGGCTTCGCGGTGTGGCTCTACACGCTGTTCATCCCGAGCTTCATGGATTCCTCGACGGCCGGCATCCTGCTGCTCCAGCACGGCCCGCTCGGCATCGAGGCGCTGCGGCCGCAGGCGTTATTCGGCGCCGACCTGCCTCCCCTGATGCACGGCGTCATCTGGTCGCTGTCGCTCAACATCCTGACCTATGTGCTTCTGTCGCTGGCGCGCCGGCCGTCTTCGATCGAGCTGTTGCAGGCCGATTTGTTCGTGCCCAATACGCTCGCACCGATCTCCCCGAGCTTCCGCCGCTGGCGCAGCACGGTCACCGTGCAGGACATCCAGACCACGGTAGCGCAATATCTCGGACCCGACCGCGCGCGGCATTCCTTCGAGGCATTCTCCGCACAGCGGAACCTGCGGCTGGAGCCCGGAGCACCTGCTGATTTCGAGCTGCTGCAACACGCCGAGCACCTGATTGCCTCCTCGATCGGAGCGGCCTCCTCCCGCCTCGTGATGTCGCTGCTGCTGCGCAAGCGCACGGTCTCCGCCAAGGCCGCGCTCAAACTGCTCGACGATTCCCACGCTGCGCTGCATTTCAACCGCGAGATCCTCCAGACCGCGCTCAATCACGTGCGCCAGGGCATCGCCGTGTTCGATGCCGATCTGCAGCTGATCTGCTCCAACCGGCAGTTCGGCGATCTCCTCAACGTTTCCCCGCATCTGATCCAGTTCGGCACGCCCTTGCGGGAGATCCTGGAATTCATCGGCGTCGGCGATCCGGACCATCCGCTCGAGAGCGAGGCCCTGCTGGAGCGCCGCCTTGCCGCCTACACCACCGACAGCGAGCCCTATCTCGAACGTCTGCCGGACCGCCACATGGTGATCGAAGTGCTCACCAACCGCATGCCCGGCGGCGGCTTCGTCATCACCTTCACTGATGTCACGCCCAGCTTCGAAGCCGCGGAAGCGTTGGAGCGCGCCAATGCAACGCTGGAAAAGCGCGTGCGCGACCGCACCGAGGAGCTGACGCGACTGAACTCCGAGCTGGCACTGGCCAAGAGCGCGGCGGAGGACGCCAGCATCTCCAAGACGCGCTTCCTCGCCGCTGCGAGCCATGACATCCTCCAGCCGCTGAACGCGGCTCGGCTCTATGTCACGAGCCTCGTCGAGCGCCAGCACAACGGCGAAGAGACCCGGTTGGTCGAGAACATCGACGAGTCGCTGCAGGCGATCGAGGAGATCCTCGGCGCCCTGCTCGACATCTCCAGGCTGGATGCCGGCGCGATGACGACCTCGATCTCGAGCTTCAAGATGGCCGATCTGATGCGCTCGCTGGAGATCGAGTTCGCACCGATTGCGCGCGCCAAGGGCCTGGAGCTTGCCTTCGTGCCCTGCTCGCTCCCGGTCGAGTCGGACCGCCTGCTGCTGCGGCGGCTGCTCCAGAACCTGATCTCGAACGCGATCAAGTACACGCCGCGCGGCCGTGTGCTGGTCGGCTGCCGCCGCCGCGGCGCCTCGCTCAAGATCTGCGTCTACGACACCGGCGTCGGCATCCCGGCGGTCAAGCGCGGAGAGATCTTCAAGGAATTCCACCGCCTCGAGCAGGGCGCGCGGATCGCGCGCGGCCTGGGGCTCGGCCTCTCGATCGTCGAGCGGCTGGCACGCGTGCTCAGCCATGGCATCGCCATCGACGCCAATGCCAGCGGCGGCTCGGTCTTCTCCGTGACGGTGCCGACGGCAAAGGCGATCACCCATACCGCGGCCGTGACCAGCGCAACGCCGCTGGCGCGCACGCCGATCTCGGGCGCGCTGATCGTCTGCATCGAGAACGATGCGGCGATCCTCGATGGCATGCGCACATTGTTGAAGGCCTGGGACGCCGAGGTGATCGCGGTCGCCGATCCCGAGGGCGCGATCGCGGCGATCGAGACCGCCGGACGGCGCGTCACCGGCCTGCTGGTCGACTATCATCTCGACCGCGGCAACGGCATCGCCGCCATCCGCGAGATCCGCCGCCGCTTCGGCGACGGCATCCCCGCGATCCTGATCACCGCCGACCGCAGCCCCGCCGTGCAGGTCGCCGCGCGCGAGGAGAAGGTCGCCGTGCTGAACAAGCCGGTGAAGCCGGCCTCGCTCCGCGCCCTGCTCGGTCAGTGGCGAACGCAGCAGATGGTGGCGGCGGAATGAGACGGGCGGATCATTAGTCGGTCGAGACGCTGAGCGCGCGCCACGTCTCCAATTCCTCCAGACGACGCCGGTCCGTTGCAGCAATGGCGTTCACGGGCATCGCTGCCGAGCGCGATTCGCAAGGGCGGACGGGCCATCTCGGCGAGCTTCATTACCACCGCGGCAGCCTTGGCGGGGTCACCGGGCTGGCGGCCGTCATAGTCGCGCTGCATCCTGACGGCAGCGCCGACGATCGCGTCGTACTCCGGCCGTCCCTCGCCGGCCACATGCGAACCATGTCTTCGACATGTCGATCTCCAAATGGCCTTTAAGGCGCCAGCCGCGTGAAGACGTAATCGTGTCCCTTGGCCCGCGCTTCATGGCAGGCGAAGCAGGTGCGGTGCTGGGCCTCGTCGACCGGCTTGCCGTCGATGAACCGGCCGAACCCCCAGCCGCCGGTGGCGGCGTATTTCCTGGAATCCTTGACCATCACCTGGACGGTGGTCGCTGCACCGGGAATGGTCGCGGACGCAAACTCTGATGACCGTTTCCGCTTCCAGGCACGCTTGACCAGAATGGTGCCGTCGGGGAACGGAAGCTTGCCGGCTTGATAGGCATCGATTGCGGCCTGGTTGCCGACGACGGCACGAAGCTCGTCGAGCGGCGCCGCCTCTTCGGCCGGCGCGATCAGTTCCCACTGCTTGTAGCCCGGCGGAATCGTGACGCCGAAGATCGGCGAGGCGTCCGCCGTTGCGGGCCCCTCCGCAGAGGCGATCGTGACGAGATACGGCACGCAGGTCAGGAGGACGACGAGGAGGACCACGGCGAGCAGGATAAACGCAGAGACGGTGAATCTCTTCTTTTCAGGTTCGGTTGGCGACATGACGCTTCTTCGAGCTGGGATCAACGGGGCGATCCTCGGTCCGGCCTGACCGGACCGAGGTGCCGACAGATGCTCAGGCGCCATCGGCGTCGATGACGGCCTTGGCAAAGGCTTGCGGTGCTTCCTGCGGCAAATTGTGTCCGATGCCGCCGGTGACCAGACGAAACTCGTACCGGCCCGAGAACTTCTTGGCGTAAGCGCTCGGGTCCGGATGCGGCGCCCCGTTGGCGTCGCCTTCCATCGTGATCGTCGGCACGTCGATCACCGGAGCTGCCGCGAGCTTCTTTTCGAGATGCTCGTACTTCGCCTCGCCCTGGGCGAGCCCGAGCCGCCAGCGGTAATTGTGGATCGTGATCGCGACGTGATCCTTGTTGTCGAGCGCCGCCGCACTGCGATCGAAGGTGGCGTCGTCGAACTTCCACTGCGGCGAAGCGAGCTTCCAGATCAGCCTGGCGAAATCGTGCGTGTACTTCTCGTACCCGGCGCGGCCGCGCTCGGTGGCGAAGTAAAACTGATACCACCATTGCAACTCGACCTGTGGCGGTAGCGGTGCATTGCCCGCGGCCTGACTGGAGATCAGGTAGCCGCTGACCGACACGAGTGCGCGGCAGCGATCCGGCCATAGCGCGGCGATGATGTCGGCCGTACGCGCGCCCCAGTCGAAGCCGGCGACGACCGCCTTCTTGATATCGAGCTTGTCCATCAGCGCGATGATGTCGGCGGCCATCGCGGCAGGCTCGCCGTTGCGCGGCGTCTCGCTGGAGAGAAAATGCGTCGTGCCATAGCCGCGCAAATAAGGGATGATCACGCGATAGCCGGCCTTCGCCAGGATCGGCGCGACATCGACGAAGGCGTGAATGTCATAGGGCCAGCCGTGCAGCAGGATCGCGACTGGTCCGTTCGAGGGCCCCACCTCCGCATAGCCGACGTTGAGGACGCCGGCCTCGATCTGCTTGATCACCCCGAAAGACGCATTCGCTGCGGAGGATCGCGGCACTTCCGTGTCGGCGCGTGCGAGCTCGACCACGCCGAGACCGACGGCGACGGCTCCTGTAGCGATGCCGAGGAACTGGCGGCGGTGCTGATCGATGATCCGCTTCATGACGTCGTACCCTGTGATTGTTGATGGTGCGTCAGATCAGCGCGACCGTGACATCGATGTTGCCGCGGACGGCTTGGAATAGGGGCAGGTTTGATGCGCCTCATCGGTGATGCCCTGTGCGGTCTCTCGATCGAGACCCGGCAGGCTGACGTTGAGGCGCGCCCGCAGGGCATAAGTACCTTCATCGAGAAGAAGATCTATTTCCGCATCGATCGCCCTTTTGCTGGGAAGCACGATTTTCCGCTTGAGGGCCGCGATTTCCATCGCGCCTTCGAAGCAGGCGAGAACGCGGACGAGAACATCGAGCGCTTCGTTGCACATGCCCAATCGCGCTCGATGGTCCCTCCTCGCGGCCGGCCGCGGTGTGATGGCGAGTTGGCAATTCGGCGGGGAGACGCCGCCGGTGGCGTCGAGACGATCAAGTCCTGTCTGCGAGTTCCACAATTCCGGCTACGAGCTGCTCACCACCACCTTCAACATCGCGATTGTCCAGGGCCTCTTGGCACTCGGGCAGATCGAACAGAGCGCGCGCTTGACCGACGATGCGATCCGCCTCGTCGAGCAGAGCGGGATCATCTCTACATGCCCGAGCTGTTGCGCATGAAGGGCAAATTCGTGTTGTCGCTGCCAGCGTCCGGGGGGCGAGCAAGCAGAAACCCGCTTGATGCAGTCCCTGGAATTGAGCCGGCGCCAAGGCGCCAAAGCTACGGGCCGCGATCGATCTCGCCAGACTATTTGCCCCGCGCGCGCAGCGCGAGGAGACGAAACGATTGCTCCAAACATCCCTCATGGGCTTTGCCGAGAGCTCCGACACGGCGGACACCGGGACGGCCGGCGCGCTCCTGGCGATGCTGTAGCGGAAATCACCCCGCCGGCGTGCCCTGCTTCCACTGGCCGCCGGCGATCTTCGCGGCGGCGATCACGGCCTGGGTGCGGCTCTCGACGCCGAGCTTTTGCAGGATCGCCGAGACATGCGCCTTGATGGTGGCCTCGGAGACACCGAGCTCATAGGCGATCTGCTTGTTGAGAAGGCCCTCCGACAGCATCATGAGGACCCGGACCTGCTGTGGAGTCAGCGTCACCAGGCGGTCGCGCAGACGGGTCATGTCGGGGTCGGCCGCAGCGGACAGGTCGGTGTCGGCGGGAACCCAGACGTCGCCTTCCATCACCTTGAGGATGGCGTCGCGCAAGGTCTCGACGCCGAAACGCTTTGGAATGAAGCCAGAAGCGCCGAAATCGAGCGACCGGCGGATCGTGGCGCTGTCGTCGGACGCCGAGACGATCACGACCGGAATCGCCGGATATTGCGCACGCAGATAGATCAGGCCGGAAAAGCCGGAGATCCCGGGCATCGAGAGGTCGAGCAGGACCAGGTCGACCTCGGAGGTCTGTTCCAGCAGCCCGGTCAGGTCCTCGAAGGAGCCGGCCTCGTCGATCCTGGCCGACGGGAGAACACCCGCCACCGCCTGCCGCAGCGCGTCGCGGAACAGCGGATGGTCATCGGCGATGACGAGGTGGGTGCTTGCATTAGCTGTTGCAGTCATCTGTTCCGCAGGCCGACGAAAGATCGGGAAAGAATATCAACTCATTGCTGATCAAGCAGCAATTGATGATTGTTCACTGACTGGACCCGTCTTGCAAGGCAACCTTCCGCCCGTAGTCGCAAGGCAGTTAATCACAGACGCGAACCGGTTGATGCTGCAGCGCAAAAGCCGCTGACGGGGCTCCTCAATCCCTGAGCAGCAGGTCTCGGGTCAAATCATCGATCACGGTGACCGCTTGAAGCGCCGCCCTCAATCGCTCGCGGTCGCGGGCCGACAATCGCTTTACCAATACCGCATTGGAGGGCGGCGTTCCCTGCGCCACATCCTCAATCTGTTGCGACACGATCAGCTCCAGAAAGACATCATGGGCCTCATCGAGCGCATCGAGATCGGTCTCGCCACGGCCCACCACGGCCTTCACACCCGCAAGTCGCTGCGATGTCGACCGGCCCATCACATGGTAGCGAATCGCCATCGCACGCGCTGCAGCGACCAGGCCGAACAGCCCGGCCGCCTTGAGATCGATGCGACCGCCTTCCGTGCGGATGCCGCCGAAGAGTTTCAGGCTCGCAGGGACGCTGATCCCTTCGACCAGAAGCTTGGCGAATGCGACCTGCCCCTCGGCTGCCGCGAAGGCCGCCTGCCTGACGGAGACGGCAAGGCTGCCGTCGCCATGAACGGCCCGCAGATCGAAGAAGATATCCACCGACAGCAGATCCTTTGGACTGGAGCGCCAGATCCAGTGCTCGATGCGGTCCCGCCACGTTGCAATCGAGCCGCGCCAGGGCGGGTTTTTCGCCATGACGCCCCCCTTGCAATAGGGCACACCGGCCTCGTGCAGAATATCTGCAACATGCACCCCGAACGCCTCAAACCAGCGATCCTCGTCGCCTCCCGGTTCGCCTTGCGCGAAGATCAGGGCATTGTCCTGATCCATCGCCAGCAGGCTTTCGCCGCGGCCGGCAGACCCGAGCACGACCAGCGTGTATGGCGATGGGGGGGCGCCCTCGCCGCACTCCCTCATGAGCCGCTCGGCAATCACGGCGGCCTGACGGGTGAGGGCGCAGAGCTCGCTGGAAATCACGTCCGCAATCTGACGGCCGGACAATCCTTCCGCCAGGAGCACCTCCGCAACCCGCGGCAGCTTCGCCCAGGCAACCGCCAGTGCCTGCGTGTCTGCTGCATCCTCGATTTCGTCTCCGAGCGATATGGCCTCTCCTGCCCGCAGACGCAGCAGGTCCCGCGCGGACAACGCACCGACGACGCGGCCAGCCTCATCGACAACGCCGAGATGACGGGTCTTGAGGCGATTCATCCGGCCGATCGCGCGATAGACAAGCGCGTCCTCGGGAATGGACGCCAACGGTCTGCTCATGATCCGGTGCACCGGCAGCTCCAACGCCGAGGCACCGAGCCGGGCGATCGCCCGGAGCACATCGCGCTCGGTAACGATCCCGGCCTCGACGGCCTTGACGTCAGCTGCGGCCGCATGCGGCGCGCCGACATACACAGCCGATATTCTCTCGCTCGTCATTCGCGCCAGGGCGCCACCCACCGACACATCCGCGGCGACGAAAATGGCCGGACACCGCATGATGTCGCGGTTGCGATGGCGGTAGGCATAGGCGTCGAATCGCTTCAGCGTTTGCTCTGCATCGACGCGAGCCGTCGCTTCGACCGCCTCGATCCAGCCCATCCGCACCTGATCATCGAGTACAGCGATGAGCGCGCGACAGGCCCGCTCGGCCTCGGCAACGGTCCGGATACCGTGCTCGCGAAGCCTCGGCAGCAGCGCCAGGAAGACCCGCGCCGTCGTGATCGCATCGCCGAGAGCGGAGTGCCGACCGACCACGTCGATACCAAGCCAGCTTGCGAGATTCCCCAGCTCGTATCCGCCGAGGTTCGGCGCAACGATCTCCGCAAGCAGCCTGGTATCGAGGGTTCGAGGCCGGGACCATGGCAGCCCCGCCAAGTCGCATTCGCGCTTCAGCACCGCAAGATCGAAACCAATCATGTGCCCGATGACGACGGCCCGGCCGAGGAACGCCTCGAAATGCGGCCAGACATCCACAAATAGCGGCGATTCAGCGACCGTGGCATTGTCGATGCCGTGAATGCGCGTCGTCTCGGCGGGAATTGGTTGATCGGCCGGCCGCAGCAATTGAACGAACGAACCGCCATCGATCAACTTGCCGGCCGACAGACGCACGCCGGCAAGCTCGATCACCCGCGCCTTGCGCGGATCGAGCCCGGTGGTTTCGGCATCGATGACAACGGCGTCGATCGACAAAAGCGGGGCAGCACCACTTGTCGTATCCATCGTCCTCCCCTCGGAAGGCCGGACCGCGCGATGCCGGCCGGCAAACCGGGCATTGGCAGAGGCCGGGCGATCCTACTCCAGCAGCGTGTTGGTCACCGCAGCCGCATCGATGCGATCGGCCAATTCGTCATGGATGTTGCACAGGCTGACACGCAGGTAATTGCGTATCGTCTCGAAATCCCGTCCGCGCAGTTTCTCGTGGATCGGCATCATCGTGAAATAGGTTTCCGCCAGCGGTTCGGGAATGTCCATCGCGCGCTTGGGCGCATGCCCGCCGACGCGGTCGAGCCGATGCTCCAGCTCGCGCCGGGCCTGAAGCCAGGCGACCTCGCCAATCGAGGGCGGCACTGAATAGCGGTCGAAAACCGAGAGGACGACGAGGATCATCCGGTCAAGAACCGCCCGGCTCTGCATGCCGGCGTGCGGGCGCAATACCCCGTCGACCATCTCGCCGACCATCGCAAGCCCAAGCGGATAGGCCTGCCAGCGCGAACGTTCAACGGCTCTTGCAAACCCTTCCTCGGCAAACAGGACCTTGGAATAATGGCCGGCGCGAGCACGCGAATACTCGTAGATGCCCTTTTGTACGATGAACGCCGACTGCGCATCGATGAAGTCGGCAAGCGCCTCGCGGTCGCGAATCGGGGGCCGGGGACGGAAGAATTTTCGCAGCAGCTTCATCGCAGTCCGATCCTGCCAGACGGAATCGCCGTGCTATCCCGTGCTCGCTGCGCAAAATTGTCAACTGCCGCAACGCTGTTCGCATCCGCAGCACCGGTTCCCTCCGAAAGTATAATAAAGACCTCGGCACTCCTGATGTTAGCCTTCAACATTCCAAATTGGCGAAAGACCGATTGGAAAGCGGCACGGGGGGGCCGCAGCGACGGGTATGCAACCCCTCGATTCCTCCGGCTCGTATGCCGGAGTCCTGAAAAGAGGAAATGCAGCCCATGCCTGACTCCCACAATCTCAGAGAACGAGAAGAAGCCCACTGGGGCAAGACTTCGCGCCTGATGCTGATCAACCTCGGCATCTGGTTCTTCTTCGGATACGTCATCCACATGTTCGTGGTTCCGCTCAACAGCATCCAGGTGCCGATTCTCGGCTTCCCGCTCGGCTTCTACATGGCCGCGCAGGGTTCGCTGATTGCCTTCGTGATCATCCTGTTCGTGTTCGCCAGACAGCAGGACAGGATCGACCGTGAATTCGGCTTCGCCGAAGACGATCGGGAGGATTGAACATGGCTACACGGGCCACAACCGGCGGTTCCGACTTTCTCAGCAACCTCGGGCGGATCTACGGTTTCTACACCGGAGGATTCGTCGCGTTTGTCCTTCTGCTCGCCGTCCTCGAGATCATCGGGGTGCCGAACAAGATTCTCGGCTACCTGTTCGTGTTCTTCACGCTCGCGGTCTACGCGATCATCGGGATTCTGTCGCGAACGGCACAGGTGTCCGAATACTACGTGGCGGGCCGCAGCGTGCCAGCGTTCTACAACGGCATGGCTACGGGTGCCGATTGGATGTCGGCAGCGTCCTTCGTGGGCATGGCGGGCACGCTGTTCCTGCTTGGCTATGACGGCCTCGCCTGGGTGCTCGGATGGACCGGCGGTTTCGTGCTGGTTTCCATCCTGATCGGACCCTATCTGCGCAAATTCGGCGCCTATACGGTGCCCGACTTCCTGTCCTTCCGTTATGGCGGCAATTTCGCCCGGGCGCTGGGCGTGATCGTGCTCGTCGCCTGTTCGTTCACCTATGTGACGGCGCAGATCTACGGCACGGGCATCATTGCCTCGCGCTTCCTCGGAATGCAGTTCGAAATCGCAGTTTTCGCAGGATTGGTCGGCATCCTGGTCTGCTCGATGCTGGGCGGCATGCGCGCGGTGACCTGGACGCAGGTGGCCCAGTACATCGTGCTGATCATAGCCTACCTGACGCCGATCGTGATCCTGTCGACCAAGATCTACGGGATTCCCCTTCCCCAACTGACCTATGGACATGCGATCGCGGACATCACGGCGCGCGAACAGGAGATGCTCTCCAACGGACTCGCTGCGGCAGCAAGCCTCAAGCCGCACATTCAGCCGTTCATCAACTACAGTCCGCTGAACTTCTTCGCGATCGTCCTGTGCATGATGGTCGGCACGGCCTCGCTGCCGCATATCCTGATGCGCTACTTCACGACGCCGTCGGTGCGTGAGGCGCGGCAGTCCGTGGCATGGTCGCTGCTGTTCATCTTCCTCCTGTACTTCTCGGCACCTGCCTACGCAGCGTTCTCCAAGCTGGAGGTGTACACGAACATCATCGGGCGCGATCTGTCCGCGATCAGGCCCTGGCTGTTCAACTGGGGCGAACTCGGGCTGATCCAGATCTGCGGCAAGAACGCCGTCAACATCGACGCCGTGATTGCCGCGTGCAAGGCCGTTGCCGGTCACCCCGGAGTGGTCCGGCTTCAGGACTTCGTCATCAACACGGACGTGATCGTGCTCTCGACACCGGAAATCGCGGGGCTTCCGTACGTGATTTCCGGTCTCGTCGCGGCCGGCGGTCTCGCGGCGGCTCTGTCCACCGCCGATGGATTGCTGCTCGCGATTGCGAACGCATTGTCGCATGACGTCTACTACAAGATGATCGATCCGAACGCGCCGACGGCACGCCGGCTGATCATCGCGCGCGTGCTCCTGCTGGTAGTCGCGGTGGTCGCCGCGGCGACGGCCGCCACCAAGCCCGGGGATATCCTGGCCATGGTCGGCTGGGCGTTCTCCCTGGCGATGGCGGGCAACTTCCCGGCACTCGTGATGGGCGTCTGGTGGAAGCGCACGACGTCCACGGGCGCGGTCTGCGGCATCATCGCCGGATTCGGGCTCTGCCTGTTCTATCTCGTCACCACGCGCTATTTCCCGGGCGCGGGCGTCAAGTACTTCGGCATGACGTCGCTGCTCAATCCGGTCACCGGAGCACCGCTCGTCGACATCGCCAAGGCCATGGCGTTGCCCAACGCGATGGAGAGTTGGGCAACACTGGCCCACCCGCTGGCCAACAAGGTAGGCTGGTTCAACCTCAACAACATCGCCTGCGGCTTGCTGGGTGCGCCCTTCGGCTTCGCCGTGATCATCATCGTGAGCCTGCTGGGAAGGGCGCCGTCGCGGGAAATGCAGGCCTATGTCGACGAGATTCGCAAGCCGCGAGGCCGCACGGTGCTCGAGGAGAAAACGACCTGAGCGGATCGGACACGTTGCGACAAACGGGGCCTTGCGAGGCCCCGTTTTTGTTCGCGACCGCCCATGCTCGCTTGCCCCGAAACGCCCGCCTTGACATTGTTGCGTACGAACGCTGGTCAAGAATGCCCGACGGCCTGGGCGGAGCGAGCGCCATCGCAGGACCATACTGCTTCCAGAGCGACGCCCGGAGGAGGACAGATTTTGGATATCGCCGACTCATTCGCCAGATACTGGTATTTTCATCTGCCGAACTTCGTTCTGGCGGCGCTGATGTACACCATGCTCGGCCGCTTCCTGCTCGGCCTCTTCGTAGACGCCGACTCGCCAAACTATATCTGGCGCTTCTTCTGCCGCCTCACCGATCCGGTGCTCGCCGCCATTGCGATCGTCACGCCGAAGGCAGTTCCTCCAGCGGTCGTGTGGCTGTTCGGTTTTGTCTGGATGTTCTGGCTGCGGATCGTGCTCCACTACACCTTGCTCGTGCTCGATCTCGCGCCGCGGCTTTCGGGAGGAGCATCATGAGCCACAACTTCTACCTGATCGGCATTGCCTTCTTCGGAATGATCAACGGCATCTTCAACCAGCTTTGGCTGATCTTCGCCTTGCTCTATGTCCAGCCGCTTGCCGGCCCGCTTCTGTTCGGAAGCGTCTCGCTGACGCTGATGTTCGCCTCGCTGATGGTCTCGACCGCTACCGTCATCCTGGGCGGCATTCCCGCCGCCATCTACGAACGCGTCACCGGCGCCCGGGAGTCCAACAACGTCTCGCTTTGGATCTGGCTGGCCGGCACGGCGATTCTGGCGCTCCCGGCCGCCGGTAATTTCATCAGCATCGGCCTCTGAACCAGGGGCAGGAACCATTGAAGACAGGCCCCGCAGGGACTACCCTAAGCCGCGTCTCAATTCCCCCGACCCCCAGTGAGCCAGGCGACGGAGTCCCTCCTCATGGAAGAAATGCGCCGCATCGCCTTCGAAACGGTTTTGCGCGCCTGCGGATTTGCCTCCCTCGCTATATTCTGCGTCATGATCGGCCTTTCGTTTCTGCCGCGCTCCGCGTTTCAGGCGGGAGGCTTTCTGAGCCTGATCACAACACTGGTGCTTCTCCTGAAAGCGGAGGAGGCGCGGACCAAAGACCACCGCCGCACCGAGATGTGGCTGTATCTTCCAAAGGACCGACGCCCGCCTCAGTCGCATGCACAAAAAGCAGTCTCAACGGTGATGCGGGAGACCTATCTGGTGTTTGCATACTGGTCTGCGGCGGTGTCCGTGGTAATGTGGATCGTCGCGATAGGCTTTTCCGTACTTGGACTTTAGTTTGAGTCCACAGACCCACGGTATTTCGTTCCTGCAGTCCCGTGATTTCCTGATAGATATCTGCGCGGTCCTTCCGATTCGCGTCGAAAGTACTATTGGGCCCGCCGCAACAGGCATGTAATTGCTGGCCCCGATTGGTGGCGCGCCTGCATGGCGTGGATCGATTCTAAATCCAAGAAGACAAGGGGAGTGAATCGGAATGTCGACAATGGCTGTGTCTCAAGCAGGCGCGGGAGGGATGACGAAGGACGAACGGTTCGTCATTCTCGCATCCTCGCTCGGTACCGTCTTCGAGTGGTACGACTTCTACCTCTACGGGTCGCTCGCCGGCATCATCGGCGCCCAATTCTTCTCGGCCTATCCGCCGGCAACCCGCGACATCTTCGCGCTGCTGGCGTTTGCCGCAGGCTTCCTGGTCCGTCCGTTCGGCGCGATCGTGTTTGGCCGCGTCGGCGACATCGTCGGCCGCAAATACACCTTCCTCGTCACCATTCTGATCATGGGTCTGTCGACCTTCATCGTCGGCCTGCTGCCCAACGCGGCCACCATCGGCATCGCGGCGCCGATCATCCTGATCATACTGCGTCTTGCCCAGGGTCTGGCGCTCGGCGGCGAATACGGCGGTGCTGCGACCTATGTCGCGGAACATGCGCCGAACGGCAAGCGCGGCTACTACACCTCCTTCATCCAGACCACGGCGACGCTTGGCCTGTTCCTGTCGCTTCTGGTGATCCTGTTCACCCGCTCCGCGCTCGGCGAAGCGGACTTCGCGGCCTGGGGCTGGCGCATTCCGTTCCTGGTCTCGGTGCTGCTGCTCGGCATCTCGGTCTGGATCCGGCTTCGCCTGAACGAATCGCCGATCTTCCAGAAGATGAAGGACGAAGGGAAGGGTTCGAAGGCGCCGCTGACGGAAGCCTTCGGCAACTGGCAGAACGGCAAGCTCGTGCTGCTCGCCCTGCTCGGCGGCGTGATGGGCCAGGGCGTGGTCTGGTACACTGGTCAGTTCTACGCACTGTTCTTCCTGCAATCGATCCTGAAGGTTGACGGCTATACCGCCAACCTCCTGATCGCCTGGTCGCTCCTGTTCGGCACCGGCTTCTTCATCGTGTTCGGCGCACTCTCCGACAAGATCGGCCGCAAGCCGATCATCCTCGGCGGCTGCCTGATCGCGGCGCTGACCTTCTTCCCGATCTTCAAGATGATCACCAGCAACGCCAACCCGGCGCTGGAGAAGGCGATCGAGCAGACCAAGGTCGAGGTGGTGGCCGATCCCGCAGGCTGCGGCGACCTGTTCAACCCGGTCGGTACCCGCGTCTTCAGCGCGCCTTGCGACATCGCACGCGCCTTCCTGTCGCAGTCGTCCGTCAAGTACTCGACGAGCTACGGAGCGGCCGGGTCGGGCGTGAAGGTGGTGGTCAACGGCAAGGAAGTTCCCTACACCAACGCCAAGGATAGCAACCCGGCTGTCCTGGCCGCCGTGCAGGCCGCCGGCTATCCGAAGGCCGGTGACGCCGGCGTCGTGAAGATGGCGCATCCGTTCGACATCTTCCGTCCGCAGGTGGCAGCGATCATCGGTCTGCTGTTCATCCTGGTGCTGTTCGTCACCATGGTGTACGGCCCGATCGCCGCGATGCTGGTCGAGCTGTTCCCGACCCGCATCCGCTACACCTCGATGTCGCTGCCCTACCACATCGGCAACGGCTGGTTCGGCGGACTGTTGCCGGCGACCGCCTTCGCCATCGTGGCCTCGACCGGCGACATCTACGCCGGCCTCTGGTACCCGATCATCTTCGCCTCGATCACCGTGGTCATCGGCTTCCTGTTCCTGCCCGAGACCAAGGACGTCGACATCAAGTCAAACTGATCGAAAGCCCGATCGACGACACGAACCGGCCGCGGACTCCGCGGCCGGTTTTGTTTCAGGGGCTACAGATTGGTGCCGATGAATTGCAGCACGATCTCGCGCCGGTGCGGGCGGCTGCGGTGCTCGATCAGATAGATCGCCTGCCAGGTGCCGAGCGCAAGCTTGCCGTTCAGGACCGGCACATGAAGCGAGGTCTGCGTCAGCATGGTCTTGATGTGCGCGGGCATGTCGTCGGGCCCCTCCGTATCGTGCGTCCACCCGCCGTTCTCCGGCGCGAGCCGTGACAGCGCCGTGGCGAGATCGACGAGCACGGAAGGATCGGCATTCTCCTGGATCGTCAACGAGGCCGAGGTGTGTCGAACGAACAGCGTCAACGCGCCGTCGCGCGCGAGAACGTCCTTGATGAACTTCCTCGCTTCCGCGGTGAGATCGACGAAGCCTCTCCCCGGCGTCGGCACAGTCAACAGGGCGGTACTGATGACCTGGGCCTGCACGGTCGATGGCACGGAACGCATCAGCGGTTTCTCAGGCGTCATCCAAACTCTCAGATCTTCCCCGACACGTCCTTCTGGACGCGGTTGGCGATGTCGATCAGCCGTCGCCAGGCCTTTTCCAGGAACGACATCACGCGGTCGAGGTCCTGGTCGCTCGGCAGCGGGATCTCGATCTTGCGCTCGCCTTCGGCGACCTTGGGCTCCGCTTTTTTCAACGGGTCGGATTTCGGCAGCGCCTCGTCGATCTTGCCCGAGACGGTCGGCCCCGCCGCGAGCTGTCCCTTCAGCCTCTCGACCTCGGCCTGGAGCCTGCCGATCTCGGCGTCGAGGGCGGTCCGCTCGTCGGGCACCGCATAGCAGGCCCAGCCGGCGCCGTTCTTGTTGCAGGTCGACACCGTGCCGGTGCGCGTGTCGAGCCGCAGCACGCCCTCTGGGATGGGCGTCATGCTGTAGCGACCATTTTCGCCGTCGGGCGCGGATTGCGCAGCCACGAGGCCGCCGCTGACGATCATCACCGCGGCAGCCGCGGCAAACCATGATGTTGTGGATGACGCTGCTGGTCTCATCGCCCTCTCCGCCGCGGCGCTGCTAGCGGCTTCCGTGCAATTCTACACCCCGATCGGGCGAGCCGCCGCCAAAAACCCGCCTGCGAAATCAACGAACGCGATGGCTTCTTTGATCCCGGCAGCTCCGCGAAAGCACAGCTGCATCCGCCGATCGTGAGCAGACCTGCTGCGGTGCGGCGTCACGCTGTGCGCAGCGTTGTCGCGCACGGCGATATCATCAACAAAATCAAACACATAAACGAAGGCGACGCAATCGTGACTTGGCTTGACTTGATTATGGGCCATCAGTATGGTCCGCGCGGCTTTTGAGGGTGACGGGCGCAATTTCCATTCAGCCGAAGCGTTTCGGGTCTTCGTTGCATGACACAGGGCACGGGACACGGCGAGGATGGAGATCGCGATAGGTCGTCCGAGGAAGCCGCGCTTTCCGAACGGCTCGGAAGTCTTGATCAGCGGTTGTCCGAAATTCGCGACCGCCGGGCCAGGACCGAGCAACCCGCAGGTGACGGAGGAGACGGAGCGGCCAGAGCCTCGGCGATGGCGCTTGGTTTTCGGTTATCTTCGGAGTTGATCGCCGGCGTCGCTGTCGGAGCGGGGATTGGCTGGGGTTTCGACCGCTTGCTGTCGACGTCGCCTTTCGGGTTTATCGTGTTCCTGTTGCTTGGCTTCGTCGCCGGCGTGGTGAATGTGGTGAGAACGGCGGGCGCGGGTCGAAACAGGCGCGGTGGTTCGTAAGCTGGTCCCACCAGAAGAGGAATGATCGTACCGGCCTCGCCGGCACGGCCGGCCGGCCGACCTTGACTGGTCGGCTTGTCCGGCAGACGAGAGATGGCGCGCGGATGAAAATCGACCCGATCCACCAGTTCAACGTCGAACCGCTCTTCACGATCGGCCGTATCGGCGATCACACGATCGCCTTTACCAATGCCTCTCTCTACATGTTCGTGGCGGTCGGGATCATTTCGCTGCTCCTGCTCACGAGCGGCAGGCAGCTCGTTCCCGGGCGCATGCAATCCGTGGCCGAACTCTCCTATGAGTTCGTGGCCAGCATGATCCGGAGCACCGCCGGCGCGGACGGCATGCGGTTCTTCCCGCTGATCTTCTCACTGTTCATGTTCATCTGCGTCTCGAACCTCGTAGGCATCGTGCCCTACACGTTCACGGTTACGAGCCACATCATCGTCACCGCGGCACTCGCCCTGCTGGTGTTCTTCACGGTCCTGATCTACGGCCTCTACAAGAACGGCCTGAAGTTCCTGAAAGTGTTCGTGCCCTCCGGCGTTCCGGGCTACATCCTGCCGCTGGTGATGGCGATCGAGGTGCTGTCGTTCTTCCTGCGACCGGTCTCGCACAGCGTTCGACTGTTTGCGAACATGCTGGCCGGCCACATCGCGCTGAAGGTGTTCGCCGGCTTCGTCGCCATGCTCGGCGCTTCTCTTGGCGTGGTCGGCTGGATCGGCGGGGTCATGCCGCTGGCGCTTGCCGTTGCGCTCACCGCGCTCGAACTGCTGGTTGCGTTTTTGCAAGCCTATGTGTTTGCGATCTTGACCTGTATCTACCTCAACGACGCCATTCACCCTGGACACTGAGTGATCCGGGTGCTTTTCCACCCACACCTGTCTTTCTTCGAAGGAGTCAAAAATGGATCCGCAAGCAGCGAAATTTCTCGGCGCGGGCATCGCGTGCATTGGCATGGGCGGTGCCGGCATCGGCGTGGCCTTCATCTTCGGCAATTATCTGTCTGCAGCCATGCGCAACCCGGCAGCTGCTCAGGGCCAGTTCGGCAACCTGATTTTCGGCTTCGCCGTGACCGAAGCGCTCGGCATCTTCTCGCTGCTGATCGCTCTGCTGCTGCTGTTCGTCCCGCTCTGAACGCGTTTCGCGCCGCTTCCTGGTGGGGGCGGCGCGTCTGACAGCAACAGGAGAACTCCATGGCTGAAAGTCATGGCGGCGCCAAGGGTACCGGCGCTCACACGGAGGCCGATGGCGGTCACCACGGCGGTGGCTTTCCGCCGTTCGATAGCAGCACGTTTGCTTCGCAACTGGTGTCGCTCGCGATCGCCTTCGTCGCGCTGTATCTGATCGTCTCCCGGTTCGCGCTGCCGCATGTCGGCGGTGCGATCGAGGCGCGTCAGAACAAGATCGAGGGCGATCTCGCCGAGGCGCAGAAGCTGAAGGATCAGTCCGAGGCGGCGCTGAAGGCCTATGAAGGCGAGCTCGCGTCGGCGCGCGCGCGTGCACAGGCGATCGGCAACGAATCCCGCGAGAAGGCGAATGCGCAGGCGGAAGCCGAACGCAAGGCGCTGGAAGAGCAACTGGCCGCCAAGCTCGCTGAGGCCGAGAAGACCATCGCCTCGACCCGCGCGGCCGCCATGAGCAACGTGCGCGGCATCGCGGCCGATGCGGCCGGCACCATCGTTCAGCAGCTCACGGGCGTCGTTCCGGATGCAGCCTCGGTCAATGCCGCCGTTGACGCGTCCTTGAAGGGTTAGTCGAGATGTTCCTCACACCTGAGTTTTGGGTCGCCGTCGCCTTCGTGATCCTGATGGTGATCTTCGGCTATGTCGGGGTGTTCAAGACGGCGATGTCGGCGCTCGATCATCGTGCCGCTCGCATCAGGGCCGAGCTGGACGAGGCGGCGCGCCTCAAGCAAGAGGCCGCCAAGGTGCTCGCCGACTACAAGGCGCGCACTGCATCGGCTGAGCGCGAGGCTGCCGACATCATCGCCAACGCGAACGCCGAAGCGGAGCGCATTGCGGCCGAGGCCAAGGCGAAGATGGAAGACTTCGTCGCCCGCCGCACCAAGACCGCGGAAGGCAAGATCGCGCTTGCCGAGGCCCAGGCGCTGGCCGACGTCCGCGCCGCCGCCGCGGAAGCCGCCGTCCAGGCCGCCTCCGCGATCCTGTCGCGGTCGGTCAAGGGCCAGGTCGCCGACGACCTTCTCGCCAAGGGCATCAACGAAGTCAGGCAGAAGCTGAACTAGGATTTCTGCCTGCACCAATCAGAAAGCCGGCGCGATGAGCGCCGGCTTTTTTGTTGGGCCAGTCCGGATCCACGCATCGGATGTCATCAGCCGCGAAGGCGGGTGATCCAGTACCCGAGACGGTCGTGATTGGTCGATAGGGTGGGGCGTATTGGATGCCCCGGTCAAACCAGGGCATCACAGCTGAACTTGCGGCCTACCTACTTCTTCTTCCGCCCCTTCGGCTCGGGCGAGAGCGCCTGCGGATCGAAGCCGACATAGAAGATGTAGGAATCGGCGACGGCGGCGGACGGCACGGGATAGGCCAAATCCTCGGCGACGAAGGTGAAGGGCACGCTGCCGCTTCCCGACATATCGACCGTGGTCCGGTAGGCCTTTGAGGCGATCACCTTCTCGCCGACGCCGCCCTGCACCACTGCGATACGCAGGGGGACGTCGACCGTAGCAGGCGCACCGGCGGGGCCAGCGATGACGCGGCCCTGGATACCGATGCGGGCGGCGATGTCGCCGCCGTTCCGCGCGCATTCGCGTGCCATCTTGGTGATCGTGGCCTGAAAGCGGATGTCATTGCCGACGGCCTGCTTGCCGCTGGCACCGACCGCATAGGTGGAGGCGCCGGAGCGCACCGTGACCTGCGGGCAATCGATCTCGTCATCGGCCGGTTGGCCGGGCGCAGGTGCCGGCGCGGGCTGGGCCGGCTCGTCCGGCTTGCCGCCGAACAGGCTCTTGAAGCGGTCGCTCAAAGACTGGGCCGCCACCGGCGAGACGGGGGCGAACGCAACCGACAGCGCCAACGCGACCACCGTTCCCCGCCGCAACGCATGCTGCGTTGATCGAAGCTCCTTCACCATCGACACCCATACTCCATCACGACATCCGGCCGATCCACCGGCCGACCCGGCGCCCTTATATCGCCAAAATCGGCGAACCCAAGGCAAGCGAATAGGCTCAAACAAGGCGGGACCATCAAGACTTTGACAGCGCGAGATGCTCAGCCGCGGAAATCTTCGTGCAGCAGGCCGAACAGCAGATGGTCCTGCCAGACCCCGTTGATGCAGAGATATCGGCGCGCCAGGCCCTCGCGTGAGAAGCCGCACTTTTCCAGCACCCGGATCGACGGCGCATTGGTCGGGATGCAGGCCGCCTCGACCCGGTGCAGATTGAGCTCGCCAAACAGCGTCGGCAGCAGCACCCGCAGCGCTGCCGTCATGTAGCCGCGATGGGCATGGGGCTGCCCGACCCAATAGCCGATGGTACCCGCCTGGACGATGCCGCGCCGGACGTTGGCCAGCGTGATGCCGCCGACCAGGGCACCGTCGAGCTCACGGAAGATCAGGAAGGGATAGGAGCGATCCGCGGCAATGTCCTCGGAATAGCGGCGCAGGCGACGGCGGAAGCCGGACCGGGTGAGATCGTCAGACGGCCAGATCGGCTCCCACGGCGTGAGATAGTCGCGGCTGGTTTCGCGCAAATGGGCCCATTGCAGGAAGTCCGACATTTGCGGCGCGCGCAGCAGCAGCCCGTTACCGCGCGGCGCGAGGGCGGCGGGTCCACTGGATGGCAGGCGAAAGAGAGCCATGGTGATGCTTCCGGGGGCGGTCGCCCTTTGGGCGGCTCCTAGTGCAGCCGCGCCTTGGCGCGCGCCCGGGTCAATCCTTCTGCGAAAGAGACCGCCGTGTCCAGACCCCTGCCGCTGCCCAATGCGACAACGGCGGGCCTGCTCCGCGACAGCAGCGCACGTGCCGCGTCCCTGGTCGATTCGATGCTCACGGCGTCGATCCGGGCCACCAGCTCCTGCGCCGTCTGCGGTCGCCCGTAGGCGAGCACATGCCGGGCCAGCTGCTCGGCGCGGGAGGAGCAGCTCTCCAGCGCCATCAGGAGACCCGCCTTCATCTGCGCCTTGGCCCTGGCAATCTCCGCCTCGGTGAGCGTCTCCACCGAATCATTCATGATGTCGACCACGACCTCCATCATCTCCGGCGCGTCGGCCGGGTCGGTGCCGGTGTAGAGGCCGAAGAAGCCGGTGTCGGTGTAGGGCGCGTGGAAGGTGTAGATCGAGTAGCAGAGGCCGCGTTTCTCGCGCACCTCCTGGAACAGCCGCGAGGACATTCCGCCCCCGAGGATGTTCGTGAAGACCTGGAGCGAGAACAGGGAGGGGTCGGTTTGCGGCACCCCTTCGAGCGCCAGCGTCAGATGCGCCTGCTCGAGCTCGCGATGCACCACCTTGGTGCCGCCCTTGCCGAACTGAGCGGTCTGCGGCTTCGGCCCCGGCGTCCCCTCGAAGCTGGCGAAGCGCTTCTCGACTTCGGCGACCACCTGCTTGTGGTCGACCGCGCCGGCCGCGGCCACCACCATGTCGGGCCCGCGATAATGCGTCGACAGATAGCCGCGCAGCATGTCGCGGTTGAAGGCGCGCAGCGTCTTGGCCGTGCCGAGCAGGGAACGGCCCATCGGCTGGTCGGGATAGCAGAGTTCGTTCAGATGCTCGAACACGACGTCGTCGGGCGTATCCTGCGCGGCACCGATCTCCTGCACGATGACGTTCTTCTCGCGCTCCAGCTCGTCGGGCTCGAAGGCCGGATTGGCGAGGATGTCGGCGAGCACGTCGAGCGCGAGCGGCACGTCGGCCTTCAGCACCCGCGCGTAATAGGACGTGGTCTCGGTCGAGGTGCCGGCGTTGAGGTCGCCGCCGACCGCCTCGATCTCCTCGACGATCTCGCGCGACGAGCGCTTCGTCGTGCCCTTGAACGCCATGTGCTCGAGCAGATGCGAGATGCCGTGCTCGTTGGGTTTTTCGTCGCGTCCGCCGACGCCGGCCCAGACGCCGAGCGCCGCGGTTTCGAGGTGGGGCATCTCGTCGGTGACGACGGTGAGGCCGGAGGGAAGCTTGGAGATCTCGACGCTCATCCGGCAACTCCTTGCTTTGCGGCGCGGCTGACCGACAGCACGAACCGCTCGACCTCGGCCTGTTCGTTCTTCATCACCCTCATGTGTTCGGATTTGGTCATCAAGCCGTCGAGCCAGGCCGGCAGTTGCGGCCGCTGGCCGCAGGCCGCCTCGACAGCGTCGGGGAATTTGGCCGGATGGGCGGTGGAAAGCACGATGCTCGGCACCCTCGTATCGGTGGTGTCGCGGTCAGCGACAGCGAGCGCCACGGCCGTATGGGGATCGACCAGTTCGCCTGCTTCGCGCCAGGCGGCGCGGATCGCAGCCGCAGTCTCGGTCTCGTCGGCGCGCCCGGCATCGAATTCCTCGCGGATGGCGGCGAGCGTCGCATCGGGCAGCACGAAACGTCCGGACTGCTTCAGCGACTCCATCAGGCGGCGAACGCCCGCCGCATCGCGCCGGCCGGCCTCGAACAGCAACCGCTCGAAATTCGAAGAGATCTGGATGTCCATCGACGGCGACGCCGTCGCGTGCACCTCGCGCACCTCGTAGATTCCGGTCTTCAGCGTGCGCGCCAGGATGTCGTTGACGTTGGCGGCGATGCGCAGGGTCCGCACCGGCAGCCCCATGCGCTTGGCAACATAGCCGGCGAAGATGTCGCCGAAATTGCCCGTCGGCACGACGAAATCGACCGCGCGCGCCGGCGCGCCGACGGCAACGGCCGACGTGAAATAGTAGACTACCTGGGCGACGATGCGCGCCCAGTTGATGGAATTGACGCCGGACAGCGCGGTCGCATCGCGGAAACGGTGGTTGTTGAACATCCCCTTCACGAGCGCCTGGCAATCGTCGAAGTTGCCCTCGATCGCGAGCGCATGGACGTTGGCCGCGCCTGTCGACGTCATCATCCGCCGCTGCACCTCGGAAATGCGGCCGTGCGGAAACAGCACGATGAGGTCCACATTTTCGAGGCCCGCAAAGGCTTCGACCGCAGCGCCGCCGGTATCGCCGGACGTGGCGACCACGATGGTGGTGCGCTGGCCGCGCTTGGCGAGCACATGGTCCATCAGCCGCGAGATCAGCTGCATCGCCACGTCCTTGAAGGCGAGCGTCGGACCGTGGAACAGCTCCAGCACGAATTGATGCGGCGACATCTGGCGCAGCGGCACCACCGCGGGATGGCGGAAGGTGGCATAGGCCTCGTTCGCCATACGACCAAGCTCGGCGTCCGAGATCTCGCCGCCGGCGAAGGGACGAATCACATCGACCGCGACCTCCCAATAGGGGCGGCCGAAGAAGCCGGCGATCGCCTCGGTCGGGAGCTGAGGCCACGTCGCCGGCACATACAGGCCACCGTCGCGAGCGAGGCCCGTCAGCATCACGTCGCAGAAGCCGAGTTCGGGGGCCTCGCCCCGGGTCGAGATATAGCGAGTCAAACTGCCCTCCAAAGGCCGGCCGAGCCGGAGCTCATCCCTTTAAGCCTTTGATTTCACGAAATTACTTATCAACAGCCAGAGGCTTTGGGCCACCATAGAGTGTTTTGCGGCATCGGGAAACCGCTTCCGGCTCGCCTCTCGCCCAATGAAAAAGGGCTGCGGCATTGCCGCAGCCCTTCTCTTGGAAGGTCTGTCGTTGTGTGCAGACCGGTTTGCCTCGTCGGGGTCCCCGACCCGCCAAAACTGTTCTCGCAAGCTTTCGTCGCCTGTCACGAAATCGTCAAGGGTCAAAACAGCGCGCGCCGAAAAATGTTCCTGTTTTTCCCGACAGTCTTCGGACCTTCGCAAATGCAAACGGCGTCGCTTTAGTCGCAAATGCCACTTTTTCCCGCGTTCTCGCCTGCCTCGGGAACGAACGCAGCCCCGGCCCATTGTGATTTCGGATGGTGTCAGCCCGTTGTCCATGCATTGCCCGGCCAACGGCGGCACCATCCTGCGATCGAACCGCTGCATCTCCTGGAGCAGCCGGTTCGGTCGCTGGGTCAGTTCATGCCGATCTCCACCGCGATCCGGATCAGGTCGGAGTGATTCTTGGCGCCAAGCTTCTGCTTGAGCAGGGACGTGGTGTTGGCGACGGTCTTGTAGGAGATGCCGAGCGCCTCGGCGACCTCGACGATCTTGTCGCCGCGTCCAAGCAGGCGGAGAATTTCGAGCTCACGCGGCGTCATCTGCGAGGCCGGATTGGCCTTGATCGCGGCGCCGGAAAACGTCACGGCTTCCGCCAGCTGCGGCGAGATGAAATTATCGCCTGCGACCACTTTGCGCACGGCCTTCAGCAGGATTCTGGGGTCATCGCCCTTGGAGACATAACCCTGCGCTCCCAGCTCGACTGCCCGCACCACGAAGGCCGGATCGTCGTTCATGCTGAACATGATGATCTTGGCGTCGGGGTCGTCCTTGCGGATGCGTCGCATCAGCTCGAAGCCGGAGACGTCAGGCAGGCTGATGTCGATGACGGTGACGTCGGGCCGTTTGCTGACATAAGCACGATGCCCGGATTTGGCGTCGGTCGCTTCGTCAATGCGTATTGAATGGTCAGAAGCGAACAGGGTACGGCACCCCGACAACACCACGGGATGGTCGTCGACAATCAGCACCTTGGTGGCCGGCTTGGCGGTATCTTGCATCGCGCGCTCTCTCGTTCTCCGACTCATAGACCCGCGGGAATAAATGGAAAGAGCAAAATCCGCCGATGGGCGTTAGAATTGACCTAATGTGGCAACGCCTCTCGTTCAGAGCGCAACTGTTTGTTCCGATCGGCGCCGGCTTTCTGACGGCGCTGATCCTGGGCGGCGTGCTGCTCCAGACATTCGCAGCGGGCCAATTGGCGGAGGAGAACGAGCCGAGGCGGCGCTCGACAGAGGCCATCGCCGCCGCGCTCAACAACGCCCTTCGCGCATCGAACAAACCACGGCAGACGCTCGAGGCCTTTGTCCATTCTTTGGACGCCTCCTCGGATATCCAATTCCATGCGCTGGAAGCAGGTCCCGCACCTTCGACGAAGGACGGCCTGCGCAATCCGCATGGCGTGCCGCAATGGTTCATCGACCTTCTCGGCGTCCCCGATATGGACGCGGCGTCCCCGGTGATGATCGACGGCAGACGTATCGGCGATATCGTATTCCTGCCGGACATGTCGGCGGATCTGTTCGAGAAATGGATCGGCTTTCTTGCGTTCACCGGCCTGGTCGTCGTGCTGATGGTTCTCACCGGCACAATCGCCTATTCCTTGGCGGGATCTGTACTGCGCCCCCTGCAAGACCTCGGCCATGGGCTCACGCGAATACGAAAGGGCGACTACACCAAGCCGATTCCGGTCGGAGGTCCGCCGGAAATCCGGCGAGGCTGCGAGGAGGCGAATGCGTTGGCTGCAACGCTGGCGCAGTTGAGTCAGGACAATCGGGACCTGATGCACCGTTTGCTGTCGCTCCAGGATGACGAGCGGCGCGATCTCGCCCGCGAACTGCACGACGAACTCGGACCGTTGCTGTTCAGCATCCGCGCCGGCACGATCGCGCTGGTTGAAGCCTCCCCGCCTGCAGGAAATCTAGGCAGTTCGGCGCAGGACCTGCTGCAATCGGTCGAGGCGCTCCAACAGACCAACCGCCGTATCCTCGACCGACTGCGGCCTCTCTACATCGAGGAGCTGGGCCTTTCGACCAGCGTGCAGACGCTGCTCCAGAACTTTCGCAAGCAGGCACCGCATATCGTCCTGACGGACACGATCGGTGCCGGTCTGAACGTGATCGACGGGCCGTTGGCCCAGACCGTGTATCGGGTAATCCAGGAGGCCCTGACCAACGTGCTGCGCCATGCCAGGGCCAGCAACGCCCATGTGCAAGCGACCGTCGCCGGCGAGACGCTCGTCATCGAGATCTCCGACGACGGCGGCGGCTTTCCTGCGGGCAACGTCTTCGGCCGAGGCCTGACCGGCATGCATGAGCGCGTGCGCGCGCTCAACGGATCGCTGTCCCTGTTGCGCGTGGATGAGCAAACCCATGTACGCTGCCGCCTTCCGCTCGAGACGACGCGGGACGGGGCCCGATCAAGCTAAAGCATGATCCTGACAAGTGTGCGGTTTTCTGAAACGGTCATGGCGAAAGACGCGGGTCGCGTTGACGATTCAAGTCCCAGCGCGCTTCAGCATGCGCAGCCACCATGCGCGTTCTGCCGTGCCGGCTCGCACACCGTGCTGCGGATCTTGCCTTCGGGGTTGAAGCGAAACGAAGCACGAAAGCGCAGGTCTCCGGCGACGGAGTATTCGAGATCGACGCCCGGAGGCGCGGGATGGATATCCTCCAGCCCGAAACCGGCCGACGAGAAGGCGCCGAGCCGCGGTTGCCAATAAGCCTCGATCTCGCTCCGGCCGCGATACCGCTGCATGCCGCTGCACGTGCATTCGAGCTGCGCATCGTCCGCATAGAGGGCGAGCAGTGCCGGGAGGTCGCCCTTCCGGCAGGCGTCCACCCAATCGACGACAATTCCCATCTGGTCGAAGTCGCTCACGCCGCAATCCTGTCTGCCCCGGAAAATGCCGGCGGCTTAACGCATGATCCGGAAAAGTGCGCAGCGGCTTTCCGAAAGGATCATGCTTGAACAACAACCTGAAGCGCGATGCCGATTCTTCCTGATCGCATCGTGCATTGGGACCCACACTCGTGAATATGCGCCGAACAATAAACCCCGGGCGATACCGGGTCCCCTCAAGGCATCTCCGGATGAGTTCAGCTCTGCAGCCGGCCCCTTGCCCACACGGCGAAGGCGATCAGCACGGCGCCTGCGAGCGTGAACCAGGTCACGGCATATTGCAGGTGGTCGTCCTTCAGATTGACGTCGAGCGGTCCCGGGCGCGGAATCCCGTTCGCGGGCGCGGGTTGCTCGAGATCGACATAGAACGGCGCAACCGCGCCCCAGCCCAGCGCGCTTGCGATCGTCAGATGATCGCGCACGAACCAGAGCCGCTTGTCGCGATTCTCCGCCGGCGTCAGCCAGCTCCGCGCCTCGGGAAAGCGCAGATAGCCGGTGAGCGCAACCGGCTGGCCCGTGACGAGCTTCTTCACCGCGCGATCCTCGACGGCGCGGTCCTGCATCGTGTTCTCGACGAAGCCCGCATCGATCACCACCGTCTCCCCGCCGGGAAGCCGCGCCGGCAGGAAGGCCCAGGTGCCCGGGCCGGAGGCGTCCTTGCGCACCGCGGAGCCGGAGGAATAGACCATCGCATCGGGCAGGGCGGCGTAGGTGGCGGTGAAGCTGACGCGGCGGAATTCATCGCGGGCGGGATTCAGCGCGGCCCATTGCGCGGACGGCGGCAGCGCCACCGGCGCCGCCGCAAGCCGTTCCGTGAGTGCCGCAATCAGCTCGTGCTTGGCTGTCCGGCGCTGTAACTGCCAGACACCGAGCGCGACGAACACAGCCGTCAGGAACAGCGTGAACAGCGCGAAGCCGGTCACGCGGGCCTTGCGCGCAGGCTCGCTCATTTCGGGCGATCGACCAATCGGCCCGGCGCCGCCTTGTGGTGGAACTGCAGCGCGATCAGCAGCGATTTCATCGCACGTAGCGGCAAAAGCGTGGTGGCGAGGATCAGCGGCAGCCAGAGCGCCGCATGCAGCCAGAACGGCGGCTGGTACTTGACCTCGACGACGAGCGCGCAGCCGACCACGATGGCGCCGGCCAGCATGATGATGAAGATCGCCGGGCCGTCGCCGGTATCGATGAAGGCGTAGTCTAGGCCGCAGCGGTCGCAGCGAGGCGCAAGCGTCAGGAAGCCTGCATAGAGCTTGCCCTGGCCGCAACGGGGGCATTTGCAGGCGAGCCCACGCAGCGCGCTCTGCATGACGGTCGCTTCGGGCTCGGATGGGGCGGCGCTGTCGTTCATGAGGAGGACTCTATCACAGTTTCCGCCGAAACATCCGGCGGCCGGAAAGCGAAAGGGCGGCCCTGCGGCCGCCCTTTCTGGTCGGTACGATGCGGCTCAGTGCGCGCCGTGGGCCATGGTCGTGGCGCCGTGTCCCCAGACGTAGATGCAGAGGAACAGGAACAGCCAGACCACGTCGACGAAATGCCAATACCAGGCAGCGAACTCGAAGCCGAGATGCTGCTTCGGCGTGAAGTGGCCGGCATAGGCGCGGATCAGGCAGACCAGCAGGAAGATGGTGCCGACCAGCACGTGGAAGCCGTGGAAGCCGGTCGCCATGAAGAAGGTGGCGCCGTAGACGTTGCCGGCGAAGGAGAACGCCGCGTGGCTGTACTCATAGACCTGCACGCAGGTGAAGAGCGCGCCCAGCACGACGGTGAGGATCAGGCCGTATTTCAGGCCCTGGCGGTCGTTCTCGAGCAGTGCATGGTGCGCCCAGGTCACGGTGGTGCCCGACGTCAGCAGGATGAGCGTGTTGAGGAGCGGCAGGTGCCAGGGATCGAAAGTCTCGATACCCTTCGGCGGCCAGGTGCCGGGGACCGAGCACGCGCCGGGCTGGGTACCGAGGCCGCAGCCGAACACCGCGTCGCGGGTGGCGTGGACGGCGTCGGCCGGAAACAGCGCCGCGTTGAAATAGGCCCAGAACCAGGCGACGAAGAACATCACTTCGGAGGCGATGAACAGGATCATGCCGTAACGGTGATGCAACTGCACGACGCGGGTGTGGTCGCCCTTGTACTGAGCTTCCTTGATCACGTCGCCCCACCAGCTCGCCATGGTGTAGAGCACACCCACGGTGCCGACGCCGAACACGATCGGCGCCGCGGAGAACATGTGGTGCATCCAGGCGATCGCGCCGACCGCCATGATGAAAGCCGAAAGCGAGCCGACGGCCGGCCAGGGAGAAGGATCGACCAGGTGATAGTCGTGATGCTTGGTGTGCGCCGTAGCCATTCCGTCTCTCTCCTCAATCCCGTGCCTGTCGGGCACTTATCCCCTTGTTTCCAACCGCCCGAGCGCGAGGCCGGCGGTCAGAGATTTCCCTTGCGCTTGTCGTCCTCGCTGGCGGCGAGCGGCTTCACCACGGGATCGCGCACCGCATAGAACGTGTAGGACAGCGTGATCGTATTGAGCCCGTCGTTCTCATGGTCCTCCGCGATCGACGGATCGACGTAGAACACGACCGGCATCTCGCGCTTCTCGCCGGGCGCCATGGTCTGCTCGGTGAAGCAGAAGCAGTTGATCTTCTGGAAGTAGGAGCCGACCGTCAGCGGCGCGACGTTGTAAGCGGCCTGGCCCGCAGTGGTGCGCGCGGCCTGGTTGGTCACCGTATAGAAGACAGTCACGACCTGGCCGACATTGACCTCGATCTCGCTCTGCTCCGGCTCGAACTTCCAGGGCAGGCCCGGCGCGACGTTGGAATCGAAGCGCACCGAGATCTTGCGCGCGATCGGGCCGGTCGCCGGCGCGGAAGTCGCGACCTGGGTCGTGCCGTTGAAGCCCGTGGCGCGGCAGAACCAGTTGTAGAACGGCACGGCCGCATAGGAGGCTCCGACCATCAGCGCGACCACGCCGCCGCAGATCGAGGCGACCAGCGCGTCGCGGCCAAGCCCACCGAAACGGCCTTTGACGGCCGTCCGGCTCTGATCCCGCGATATGGTCGGCTCGTGACCCATCTTTGCTACATCGGCCGCACTAGAACTGCCGGCCCCTTGACCATGGTGACGGCGAAGAACAGCACCACGAGCACGCCGAGCGCGAGCGCGATTGCGATCGAACGCTGACGACGGCTTCTCTGCTGCGCCTCGGTGAGGACGATTCCATCTGGCTCGCGTTTGTCTGCCATCTCGTGATCATGCGCCCCCTGCCATGCGAGCAAGCACAGGGAATACGACCTCGGCCAGCAAGGTCGCGAACAGCGCGAACAGATACAGGATCGAGAAGGCAAACAGCTTGCGGGTGGCGCGCAGCGACTGGCTGCGTTCGCGGCGCACATAGACGTTGATCGCGAGCACAAGCATGCCGGCGCCGAGGATCAGCGAGACGATGCCGTAGACGGCATCGAAATAGCCCAGCGCCCAAGGCGCCGCGGCGACCGCGATCAGCACGATGGTGTAGAGCAGGATCTGGAGGCGGGTCGCGTCGGGACCGGCGACGTTGGGCAGCATCGGAATGCCGGCGCGCGCGTAATCGTCGGACCGGAACAGCGCCAGCGCCCAGAAATGCGGCGGGGTCCAGAAGAAGATGATGGCGAACAGCAGCAGCGGCTCGACATCGACCGTCCCCGTCACCGCGGCCCAGGCCACCACCGGCGGCAGCGCGCCGGCGGCGCCGCCGATCACGATGTTCTGCGCGGTCCAGCGCTTCAGGCCCATCGTGTAGATCACGACGTAGAAGAAGATGGTGAAGGCGAGCAGCGCGCCCGCGATCCAGTTGACGAGGATGCCGAGCGTCATCACCGAGAAGAAGGCGAGCGTCATGCCGAACGTCATCGCCTCGGGACGGGTGATGCGGCCGCGCGGGATCGGCCGGTTCGCCGTGCGCGACATCTTCGCGTCGATGTCGCCTTCGAGCGCCATGTTGAGCGCCCCGGAGGCGCCGGCACCGACCGCGATGCAGAGCAGCGAGGTGATCGCGAGCACTGGGTGGAAGTGTCCCGGCGCCATCGCCATCCCGACCAGCGCGGTGAAGATCACCAGCGACATCACCCGCGGCTTGAGCAGCGCGAGATAGTCGCCAACCTCCGCCTCGGAGATGCGGGGGTTGATGTCGATGGCGTTCTGGTCGAGGACGGACACTTAGATCTACTCGCTTCGTTATAGCGCCACGGCGCCCGTCACGGGCGCCGCGGCCGATCGCTTACTGCACGCGGGGCAGCACTTCGAACTGGTGGAAGGGCGGCGGCGAGGACAGCGTCCACTCCAGCGTGGTTGCGCCGGCACCCCAGGGGTTGTCGCCAGCCGGCACCTTCTTCATGAACGCATCGAGCACGCCGTAGAGGAAGATCAGCACGCCGAAGCCGGAGATGTAGGAGCCGAACGACGAGACCAGATTCCAGCCCGCGAAGGCGTCGGGATAGTCGATGTAGCGGCGCGGCATGCCCGACAGGCCGAGAAAGTGCTGCGGGAAGAACACCAGGTTGACGCCGACGAAGGTGACCCAGAAGTGCAGCTTGGCGATCCCTTCATTGTACATGTAGCCCGACATCTTCGGGAACCAGTAGTACCAGCCGGCGAAGATCGCGAACACCGCACCGAGCGACAGCACGTAGTGGAAGTGCGCGACGACGTAGTAGGTTTCCTGGAGCACGCGATCGACACCCGCGTTGGCCAGCACGACGCCGGTGACGCCGCCGATCGTGAACAGGAAGATGAAGCCCACCGCCCAGATCATCGGGGCGCGGAATTCGATCGAGCCGCCCCACATCGTGGCGACCCAGGAGAAGATCTTCACGCCGGTCGGAACGGCGATGACCATCGTGGCCGCGACGAAATAGGCCTGCGTCGCCGAGGACATGCCGACCGTGTACATGTGGTGCGCCCACACCACGAAGCCGATGCCGCCGATCGCGACCATGGCGTAGGCCATGCCGAGATAGCCGAACACCGGCTTGCGCGAGAAGGTCGAGACGATCTGGCTGATCATGCCGAAGCCGGGCAGAATCAGGATGTACACCTCGGGGTGACCGAAGAACCAGAACAGATGCTGGAACAGCACGGGGTCGCCGCCGCCGTCGGGGGCGAAGAACGTCGTGCCGAAATTGCGGTCGGTGAGCAGCATGGTGATCGCACCGGCAAGCACCGGCAGCGACAACAGCAGCAGGAACACCGTCACCAGAATCGACCACACGAACAGCGGCATCTTGTGCAGGGTCATGCCCGGCGCGCGCATGTTGAAGATGGTGGTGATGAAGTTGATGGAACCGAGGATCGAGGAGGCGCCCGCCAGATGCAGCGACAGGATCGCGAAGTCGACGGCCGGCCCCGGATGGCCGGAGCTCGACAGCGGCACGTACATGGTCCAGCCGGCGCCGACGCCGTTGGCGCCCGGCTCGCCCTCGACGAAGGTCGACATCAGGAGCAGCGCGAAGGAGGCCGGCAGCAGCCAGAAAGAGATGTTGTTCATGCGCGGGAACGCCATGTCGGGCGCGCCGATCATCAGGGGCACGAACCAGTTGCCGAAGCCGCCGATCATCGCGGGCATGACCATGAAGAAGATCATGATCAGGCCGTGAGAGGTCACGAACACGTTGTAGGTGTGCGCCTCGTGGAAGATCTGCACGCCCGGGTACATGAGCTCGGCACGGATCGCGATCGACATCGCGGCGCCGATGACGCCGGCGACGACCGCGAAGATCAGGTACATCGTACCGATGTCCTTGTGGTTGGTCGAATAGACGTAGCGCCGCCATCCGGTCGGATGGGCGTGCTCGTCATGTCCGTGGGCCTGCGCGTGATCGCCGTGTGCCGCTGCGCTCGTTGCCATTTTCAAATCCTGCCTTGCGTCCCATTCGGACCCGTGTAGGTCCCGCCCTTTATCGCTGTCAGTCCCTCAAGCCGTGGACCCGACGCCTACTGCGTCGAGCCGGCCGCGGAGGCGTAGGTGCTGGTGCCGCCGCTCGCATATTTCTTCTTCGCTGCCTCGACCCAGGAGGCGAACTCCTGGTCGTCGACCACGCGGATCGCGATCGGCATGAAGGCGTGATCCTTGCCGCACAATTCCGAGCACTGGCCGTAATACATGCCGGTCTTGGTGGCCTTGAACCAGGTCTCGTTCAACCGACCCGGAATGGCGTCGATCTTGACGCCGAAAGCCGGCAGCGCGAAGGCGTGAATGACGTCCGCACCCGTGGTCTGGACCCGAATCACCTTGTTGACCGGCACCACCATCTCGTTGTCGACGCCGAGCAGGCGGGGCTGCTTGTCCTGGGCCATCAGCGAGTCGAACTCGAACTTGCCGTTGTCGGGATAGGCATAGGACCAGTACCACTGCTTGCCCGTCGCCTTGACGGTCAGGTCAGCCTTCGGAATGTCGAGCTCCAGGAACAGGAGCCGGAACGAAGGCACCGAGATGCCGACCAGGATCAGCACCGGAACCAGCGTCCAGGCCACTTCGATCAGCGTGTTGTGGGTGGTCCGCGACGGCACCGGATTGGCCTTCGCGTTGAACTTGATGACCACGATCACGAGCAGCGCCAGGACGAACAGCGTGATCAGGGTGATCAGCACGAACAGGAAGTTGTGGAACCAGACGATGTTGTCCATCACCGGGGAACCGGACTGCTGCAGCGTCCACTCCCACGGCGCCGGCTGCCCGAGTTCGGCGAACGCCGCACCACCTGTCGCAAGCGTGACGCCAGCCGCCACCACGGCGATGATGGCCAATCCCAGCAACTGCCGGCCCATCCGACCCATCGACATCCTCATGCCGTTCGCGCTCCCCTAACGAAATCACCCCACGTGCATTCCCCTGCTTGCGGGGAATGCTTATTCGATCCGCCAGTCCGACAAACCGCCACGCAAGAATACCTCTAAGAGGAATTGGGGCCAGATCGCTAGAACGCGAAATCAAGCCTCTCAAACCATAATTCTTGATCTATCGCAATGCAGTCTTGGGCCTCATCTGCCAAGCATCACCCGCAAGATATTTCCCAACAAGATCAGACAAGAATACCGTTTGCCGGTATGCTGCGGCTTGACAGCGGAATTGCCCGCGTTAGGCACTGGCAGACAGCCGCGCTGAAACCTGATTCGTGCGTGCGATGGCGGCGCTCGGCGGCGCGGAATTTGCTTGGGAATTGCCTTCAAGACGCCGTCATTCCCGTATCAGTCCGCCAGGTGCGAGCGACCCAGGCGAGCAGAGGGACCGACCCGATGGGGTTTTCGAGATCGATGGCAAGGGCGGCGAACGGCCTCCCGGCACTGGCCGCCCTGCTGGCTGCGATTCTCCTCCTGGCACTTCCGGACCTTGCCCATGCGCAGGGCGCGGTACGCTCCGTCCATGGCGACTGGCAGATCCGCTGCGACACGCCGCCCGGCGCCCAGACCGAGCAATGCGCCCTGATCCAGAGCGTGGTGGCGGAAGACCGCTCCAACGCCGGCCTGACCGTGATCGTGCTCAAGACCGCCGACCAGAAGAGCCGCCTGATGCGCGTGGTCGCCCCGCTCGGGGTCCTCCTGCCCTCCGGTCTCGGGCTCAAGCTCGACAACCAGGACGTCGGCCGCGCCGGTTTCGTCCGCTGCCTGCCCAATGGCTGCGTTGCCGAAGTGGTCCTGGAAGACAAGCTGCTCGGCCAGCTCCGCAGCGCCAAGACTGCCACCTTCATCATCTTCGAGACGCCGGAAGAAGGCATCGGCTTCCCGCTCAGCCTGAACGGGCTCGGCGAGGGCTATGACAAGCTGCCGTAGGGCGGCAATGTCCGCAGCGAACCTATTGTTTCCGTAATGTGAGGCTTCACGCCCTCGCGGAACCGATGCGAAACCATTATCTTGCCCCACATCCCCGATGATGGACGGACGCATGACCAACCCTGCCACGACATCCCTGCTCGACCGCGCCAATCTCGACCGTGACCAGGTTCGCACCGAGGTCGCGCGCGGCCTCGCCGGCGCCGACGACGGCGAACTGTTTTTGGAATACAGCCAGACCGAAGCGCTGATGTTCGACAATGGGCGGCTGAAGCAGGCGACCTACGACACGTCGCAGGGCTTTGGCCTGCGCGCGGTCAAGGACGATGCAGTCGGTTATGCGCATTCCTCCGACGTGTCGCTGCCGGCGCTGATTCGCGCCGCCGACGCGGTCGCCGCCGTGCGCGGCGGTTACTCCGGCAGCTTCGCCGCGCCGCCGGCGCATACCAACGTGCGGCTCTATAGTGACGACAATCCGCTCGATGCCCCCGGCTTCGAGACCAAAGTGAAGCTGCTCGCCGAAATCGACGCTTACCTGCGCGACAAGGATCCGCGGGTGCGGCAGGTCAGCGTCAGCCTCGGCGCAACCTGGCAGGTCGTCGAGATCCTGCGCCCCGACGGCGAGAGCTATCGCGACATCCGCCCGCTGGTGCGCGTCAACGTTTCCGTCGTGGCCGGCCAGGGCGACCGCCAGGAGAGCGGCAGCAAGGGCTATGGCGGCCGCGCGGGCTATGCCGAATTCATCGAAAGCAGATCCTGGCGCGAGGCCGCCGACGGCGCGCTGCGCGAGGCGCTGGTCAACCTGGAATCCATTCCGGCGCCGGCCGGCGAGATGGACGTCGTGCTGGGCGCCGGCTGGCCCGGCGTGATGCTGCATGAAGCGGTCGGCCACGGTCTCGAGGGCGACTTCAACCGCAAGAAGACCTCCGCCTTTGCCGGGCTGATGGGCCAGCAAGTCGCGGCCAAGGGCGTCACCGTGGTCGACGACGGCACCATCGCCTCGCGGCGCGGCTCACTATCGATCGACGACGAGGGCACGCCGACCAACCGCACCGTGCTGATCGAGGACGGCATCCTCGTCGGCTACATGCAGGACCGCCAGAACGCGCGCCTGATGAACATGAAGCCGACCGGCAACGGCCGCCGCCAGGGCTACGCCCATGTCCCGATGCCGCGCATGACCAACACCTACATGCTCGCGGGTGACCGCGATCCCGCCGAGATCCTCGCCTCCGTGAAGAACGGCGTGTTCGCCGCGAATTTCGGCGGCGGCCAGGTCGACATCACCTCGGGCAAATACGTGTTCCAGTGCACCGAGGCCTACAAGATCGAGAACGGCAAGCTGGGAGCGCCCCTGAAGGGCGCCATGCTGATCGGCAACGGGCCGACCGACCTGCATCGCATCCGCATGATCGGCAACGACCTCGCGCTCGACACCGGCATCGGCACCTGCGGCAAGAACGGCCAGGGCGTGCCCGTCGGCGTCGGCCAGCCGTCCCTCCTGATGGAACGTATCACGGTGGGTGGGACGGGCGCATGAGCGTGGAAGACAAGGTCACCGTCACCCCCAAGCGAAAGAGCAGCGGCTGGGGCGGTCAGCTGGTGCAGCTCGCCGGCATCGTCGCCGCGGTGTTCATCGCCAAAGGCGCGCTGGCCGAGCCGTTCTACGTGCCGTCGGGTTCGATGGAGCCGACGCTGCTGATCGGCGATGCGCTGATCGCCTCGAAGTTCCCCTACGGCTACGGCACCTCGTCGCTGCCGATTCAGATCAGCCTGCCCGAGAGCGGCCGCGTCTTCGCGGAGACGCCGAAGCTCGGCGACGTCGTGGTCTTCCGCTGGCCCGGCGATCGCTCGCAGGCCTGGGTCAAACGCGTCGTGGGTCTGCCCGGCGACCGCATCCAGATGCGGCAAGGCCAGCTCTTCATCAACGACCGACCCGCCGAACTGAAGCCCGATGGCGTCGGCGCCGCCGAGGACGATCATGGCGGCAGCGAGCCCGCCTACCGCTATGTCGAGACGCTGCCGAACGGCGTCTCGCATCTGATCTTCAAGATGCGCGACAGCGGTCCGCTCGACAACACGCCCGAAGTGACGGTGCCGGCCGGCCACCTCTTCGTGCTCGGCGACAACCGCGACAACTCGGCCGACAGCCGCGTGCCGCTGCGCGCCGGCGGCGTCGGCCTGTTGCCGATCGACAATCTGATCGGCCGCGCGGATGCGGTGCTCGGCTCCTGGGATCTCGGCATGCGCGGCCAGCCGGTGTGGACCTGGCTGTCCGGGTTCAGGCTGGCACGGTTCTTCACCGCCGTGCATTGACGGGATCGTAGATTGTAGGGTCGGCAAGGCGGAAGGGCGCCCACCGCTTCAGTCGTAGCGTGGCGAGATGGTGGGCTCGACGCGCGAAGCGCGCGCCTCTGCCCACCCGGCGAGTCCCGATGAGCCGCGACGAATTCCTCGCGTTGGCGCTTCGCAACCCGGTCAACGTCGCCATTGCCGACGCGCTCGCGCAGCTTGCGCCGCCGGATGCCTGGCTGGTCGCAGGTTGCCTGGTGCAGACGGTGTGGAACGTGCTCACCGGTCGTGCGATCGATCACGGCATCGCCGACTACGACGTCTTCTATTTCGACCCTGATACGTCGTGGGAGGCGGAGGACGCAGTGATCCGCAGGCTGCATGCGCGGCTCGCGCATCTCGGCGCCAAGGTCGAGATCCGCAACCAGGCGCGCGTGCATCTGTGGTACCCCGACAAGCATGGCGTGCCCTATCCGCCGCTGACGCGCTCGACGGATGGCATCGACCGTTTCCTCACGGAGAATACGCAACTGGGCATCCGACCCGCGGGTGGGGATTTCGACGTCTATGCGCCCCACGGATTCGATGACGTCGCAAGCCTGATCGTGCGACCCAACCGGACGCCGAACTTCTCCGCCGCCAATTACGAGGCGAAGGCCGCGCGGTGGAAGGCACTGTGGCCCGAGCTCACGGTGATTGCGGCGGAGTGACCAAGACTCTCATGTCCCGGACAAGACGCGAAGCGACGCGGCGCAGAGCCAGGACACATCGTGCAAAGATTGCGGGGCCGCAATGGGCTCCGGTTCAGCAGCGCATCGCTTTGCGCTGCGCCCGGGGCACAAGTACGAGCATCACCGCACCACGCCCGACGTGAATCCCGCCTTCCGCCGCGGCGGCTTGATCTCCTTCTTCAGGAAGCAGCGCGCTTCGCGCCCGGTGTAGCCGGGGCGGGCATAGGTGAACGCGCGGCATTTGTTGTCGGCGGTGCAGGCGGCCTTGCAGGCCTCCACGCCGTCCCCCTCCTTCAGGTCGAAATTGCGCAGGTCCCCGCCCGGGCGGTCGATCGATGTCTCCACGCCCTCGATACGCGGCTCGATCACGCCGGCGCCACGCACCCCGGAGATGCAGCAACTGCCCGGCACCCGCGCCGGCACCGTGTTCTTGAGCCAGCATACCGCCGAGCCGCCCTCGACGTCGGGATAGCTGAAGCTCCAGGAGCGGCAGCGGCGATCGCGCTCGCACAGCAGCGCACAATCCTCCGGATCGCCCGAGGTGACCGGCGTGCTGAAATAGTCGCCGCCGGGCCGGTCGAACGCCGTCTGCGCGCGCGCAGGCACACTCGCAAGCGCGAGCAAAAGCAGCGCGGCACAAGCCAAGAGACGTGCCATGACGGCCCCAGGCAGGCGGCCCTTCCCCATCGCAACAGCTTTCGAGTTATTGAGGACGCTCAGGTTTTTCCGGCCGGTCATTTGATCGCCGCAAACCTGTACGGGCGATGAACGGCTCGGATCCCGCTCGCTCGCCTATGACTCTAGAAAGCGTATTCCGCGTAGGCTGGTTCCACCGAGCCCTGCCAGGGACCATTAAACTTGTCCAGCATCTCCTCGGCCGGCGTCCGGCCGGAATCGATGATGCGATCGAGCGGCTCCAGATGACGGGTCTCGTCGCGGCCGAGCTGGTCGATCCGGCCACGCCGGCGCAGACCGGCATGCGCCAGGACGAGGCATTCCTTGGCGATCTCGAACAGATAGCGATCCTTGATCCGCGCCTTGAAGCCGAAGCGCGGCACGTCGTCGCGCAAGGCCTGACGCTCAGGCGCGCTCCAATGCTTGACCAGGTCCCAGGCGGCATCGAGCGAAGCGTCGTCGTAGAGCAGACCGACCCAGAAGGCCGGAAGCGCCGGCAAGCGGCCCCAGGGCCCGCCATCGGATCCCCGCATCTCGAGATAGCGCTTGAGCCGCACTTCCGGGAAGATCGTCGAGAGGTGGTTGGCCCAGTCCGACAGCGTCGGACGCTCGCCCGGAAGGTTGTTGTTGCGGCCGTCGAAGAACGCGCGGAACGAGGAGCCCGACACGTCGATGTACTCCTCGCCGCGCTTGACGAAATACATGGGCACGTCGAGCGCGTAATCGACATAGCGCTCGAACCCCATGCCGTCCTCGAACGCCCACGGCATCATGCCCGCGCGCGCGTTGTCGGTATCGCGCCAGATCTCGGAGCGGAAAGAGAGGAAGCCGTTCGGCTTGCCTTCGGTGAACGGCGAATTGGCGAACAACGCGGTTGCGACCGGCTGGAGCGCGAGCGAGACGCGCAGCTTCTTGACCATGTCGGCTTCCGAGGAGAAGTCGAGATTGGTCTGCACCGTGCAGGTCCGGTACATCATGTCGAGGCCGTATTGTCCGACCTTCGGCATGTAATTGGTCATGATCTTGTAGCGCCCCTTCGGCATCACCGGGATGTCGGCGCGCGACCAGGACGGCGTCATGCCGAGGCCGAGGAAACCGATGCCGAGCGGCGTCGCGATCTCGCGCACCTGGGCGAGATGCGCCATCAGCTCGCTCTGGGTCTGGTGCACGTTCTCGACCGGCGCGCCGGACAGCTCGAACTGCCCGCCGGGCTCGAGCGAGATCGCGCCGCCGCCGGTCACGTCGTAAAGGCCGATGATGTTGCCTTGCTCCATGATCGGCTCCCAGCCGAGCAGGAGCTTCATGCCCTCGAGCAGCGCGCCGATGCCGTGTGCGCCTTCGTACGGCACCGGCCGGTGGCCTTCGAGCGTGAACGGCGTCTTTTCGTGCTCGGTACCCATGCGGAATTCGGACGGGTCCTTGCAGCCGGCCTCGAACCACGCAACGAGCTCGTCGCGCGATTGCAGTGGCGTCATATCGATCTGGTCTCGCGCCATATCAAACTCTAATCAAAAGGCGCTTCGACCGAACGCGCGCGGTGGCAGGAATGGCCCGCGAACCGACCGGTTGCACGGACGAGCGGGTTTGCCGCGCGATCATCGCGACGGCATGATTTCGTTGACGCCGGCGGGCGGCAGTTTCATCTCGCCGCACGAGCAGCCCAGACGATCGAGCAGATTGCTGAGCTTGACGGCCTCGGTGTCAGACAGTTTCGAACCGACATATTTCTCGATCGCAGCCGAATAGGCGCCCCACATCCGCTTCTGCAACTCGCGGCCGGCTTCCGTGATCTCGACGAACTGGCCGCGCTTGTCGATCTTGCATTCGCGCCGCGAGGCGAGGCCCTCGTCGACCAGGCGGTCGATCAGCCGCGACGTGGAATATTGCGGGATCAGCATCTGCCGCTCGAGTTCAACCGGCCGCAATTCGCCCGACGGCGCTCGCGACAATTCGAGCAGCGCGTCGTACCAGGCGAGCGGCGGGAACCCCGCCTTCTTGAGATCCTGCTCGACGCAATCGAGCACGCGGCTCTGCACCCGCATCAGGCGGATCCAGGCGGCTGTTGCCTCGGTCGATGGTTTGCGTTTCATGGTCCCGCTCAAGCTCGTCGCCCGTCTCTTACTCCATTCGATGCACCTGCATCAATCTTGACTATTTCAAGCAAGTGCATGTAGTCGTTCGTTCGGGCCGAACCAGGGATCAGGCGGAGGAAATTCCGTGAAGCCGCATTATTCGCCCGGTGCCTGGCTCGCTGTCCCCGCATCGCGCTCCTGGAAGCCGGCCCTGAGCTGGTCGAGGTCGATATCGCGCCAAGAAGCTCGAAAATAGTGAGGATTATCTGAAGCTGCCCCCCCAGAATCAGGTCCCTGCGGCGGGCCTCGACGGCGGCGGGATCGTGACCGAAGGCCCCGCGATTGTCCAGATGATCACCGACCAGGTCCCGCCGTGACGCCGGCGCAGGCCCGCAGTTCCAAGTGCCTCGAGCTGCTCGAACGGCTCACTATCCGCACCTCGGAGGCGCACAACAGCCTTGGCCCGCTGTCCCGGCGCTGAACGGTCGCCGACGGCTGTCTCTTCACTGAGCGCTCGCAAGACCCGACAAGCGAAGGGCCGGATCGACGATCCGGCCCCTTCATCGTGAACCCTTTGACCGGCGACGACGTCGAAGGAACGCTTCCAGGAGACAGCTGCCTCATGAACATGATCGTCCTCATGACCGCCGCCGGGGCGCCGCTCGCGATGCTCGGCTTGTCGACTCCGGCCGCGCCGCACCGCAATTGCATCTTCATGGTCCACCCACAGATCACCTCGGCCGTGTTCGAGAGCAAGGAAGGAAAGATCGTCTTTCCGGACCGGCCGACCGAATATCCGTGCAGCTACGCCAGGAAGAAGGGCACAACGGATATCGCCTTCACCAACCAGAATGGCTGGCGCTTCGAGGTGCGCATTGGCCGCGGCGACGAAGGCACCTGGAAAGCCAATCTCGCCGACGATGCGGTATCGGGCCGGGCATTCTCGCCGTTCGGCGACCGAAAATGAAGAAGGCCGGATCGATGATCCGGCCTTGTTCTTGCTTTTACTTAGCCCGTCCCTAGGCGGCCGCCTTCTTCGGCGCGAAGCGACCGTAGAAGGTCTCACCCTTTGCCGCCATTTCCTCGAGCAGCTTCGGCGGCGTGAAGCGCGAGCCGTACTTGGCCTCCAGCTTGCGGCAGAGCTCGACGAACTTCTTCGTACCCATGAAGTCGATGTAGGACAGCGTGCCGCCGGTGAAAGGCGCGAAACCGAAGCCGAGGATCGAGCCGACATCCGCTTCGCGCGGATCGGTGATGACGTGGTCCTCCACCGTGCGCGCGGCTTCCACCGCCTGCACCACCAGGAAGCGCTGCTTCAGCTCCTCGACGTCGAGCGTGTCAGGGTCGAGCTGCTTCGGCTGCAGCGCTGACAAGCCCGGCCACAGGCTCTTCTGGCCTTTGCCCTTCTCAGGGTAATCGTAGAAGCCCTTGCTGTTCTTGCGGCCGAGGCGGCCCTGCTTCTCGACCATCTCCACCATCAGCTTCTTCTGGTCGGGATTGATGGCGTTGGGACCGAGATCGGCTTCCGTCGCCTTCATGATCTTCAGGCCGAGGTCGAGCGCGACCTCATCCGAGAGCGAGAGCGGGCCGACCGGCATGCCGGCCATCTTGGCGCAGTTCTCGATCATCGCCGGCGGCACACCCTCCAGGAACATCTCGTTGCCTTCGGCGACGTAGCGGCCGACGCAGCGGTTGGCGAAGAAGCCGCGGCTGTCGTTGACCACGATCGGCGTCTTGCCGATCTGCCGGACGTAGTCGAGCGCGGTCGCGAGCGCGAGATCGCCGGTGTTCTTGCCCTTGATGATCTCGACCAGCACCATCTTCTCGACGGGCGAGAAGAAGTGGATGCCGACGAACTTGCCCTGGTCCTTGAAGCTCTCGGCCAGCGAGGTGATCGGCAGCGTCGAAGTGTTCGAGGCGAAGATCACGTCGGGCTTGAGATACGCTTGCGCCTTCGCGAAGGTCTCGGCCTTGACCCTGCGGTCCTCGAACACGGCCTCGATGACGAGGTCGACGTCCTTCAATGCGGCATAGTCCGCGGTCGGCGTGATACGCGCGAGCAGCGCCTCGGCGTCACCAGGCTTGGCGCGGCCCTTTTTGATCTGCTCGTCGATCACCTTCTGCGCATGCGCCTTGCCCTTGTCGGCGCTCTCCTGATCGCGGTCGATCAGGACGACGTCGAGGCCGGCGCGGGCCGAGACGTAGCCGACGCTGGCGCCCATGAAGCCAGCGCCGATCACCGCGATCTTCTTAACCTTGGTCGGCGCCACGTCCTTCGGACGGCGCGCGCCCTTGTTGAGCTCCTGCATCGACAGGAACAGGCTGCGGATCATCGCGGCCGCTTCCTTCGAGCGGAGCACCGAGGTGAAGTAGCGCGACTCCACGCGCAGCGCGGCGTCGATCGGCAGCTGCAGGCCTTCATAGACGCAGCTCATGATCGCGCGCGCGGCCGGATAGTTGTCGTAGGTCTCGCGGCGGTAGATCGCGTTGCCGGCCGGGAACATCATCATGCCGGCCTTGGAGAACACCGGTCCGCCCGGAAGCTTGAAGCCCTTCTCGTCCCAGGGCGCGACGGCCTTGCCGCCGCCCTTGATCCAGTCCTTGGCGGCCTTGATGAGGTCGGCGGCGGGAACGATGGCGTGGATCAGGTTCAGCGCCTTGGCCTTCTCGACCGTGACGGGATCGCCCTTGAGCAGGATCGTCATCGCATCCTGCGGCGGCACCAGGCGCGGCACGCGCTGCGTGCCGCCGGCGCCGGGGAACAGGCCGACCTTGACCTCGGGCAGGCCGAGCCGCGTCTTGGGATTTTCGGCCGCCACGCGATAGTGGCAGCACAGCGTGATCTCGAAGCCGCCGCCGAGCGCAAGACCATTGATTGCGGCCGCCCAAGGCTTGCCTGACGTCTCGATCGAGCGCAGCACCAGCGAGAAGCGCCGGCTCTGCTCGAACAGCATCTGGTTTGCGGCCGTCTCGCCCTGCTCCTTGAAGACCTTGGCGTAGGCCTGGTTCATGCCTTCCAGCATCGACAGGTCCGCGCCGGCGCAGAATGCCTCCTTGGCGGAGGTGATGACGACGCCCTTCACCGCGGCGTCTGCCGTGGTCGCCTTGACGATCGCATCGAGCTCGTTGGTCGAGGTCTCGTCGAGCACGTTCATCGAGCGGCCCGGGATGTCCCAGGTGACGAGCGCGATGCCGTCGGAATCGGTCTCAACCTTGAAATTCTTGTACGACATGTTGGTTGCTCCCTACCCTTAGACGCGCTCGATGATGGTCGCGGTGCCCATGCCGCCGCCGATGCACAGCGTGACCAGGGCGGTGGACTTGTTGGTGCGCTCGAGCTCGTCGAGCACGGTGCCGAGGATCATCGCACCGGTCGCGCCGAGCGGATGGCCGAGCGCGATCGCGCCGCCATTGACGTTGATCTTGGCGTTGTCGATGTCGAAAGCCTGGATGTAGCGCAGCACGACCGAGGCGAAGGCCTCGTTGAGCTCGAACAGGTCGATATCGGACTTCTTCATGCCCGAGCGCGCAAACAGCTTTTCGGTGACGTCGACCGGCCCGGTCAGCATCATCGCCGGCTCCGAGCCGATATTGGCGAACGCCCGGATCTTCGCACGCGGCTTCATGCCGTATTTCGCGCCCGCTTCCTTGCTGCCGAGCAGCACGGCGCCGGCGCCGTCGACGATGCCCGAGGAGTTGCCGGCATGGTGCACGTAGTTGACGCGCTCGATCTCCGGATGCGACTGCACCGCGACGCCGTCGAAGCCGCCCATCTGCGCCATCATGGTGAACGACGGCTGCAGTTGCGCCAGCGACTGCATCGTGGTCGAGGGACGCATGTGCTCGTCCTTGGCGAGGATGGTGAGGCCATTGATGTCCTTCACCGGGACGATCGACTTGTCGAAGCGGCCCTCCTCCCAGGACTTCGCGGCGCGCTGCTGGCTCTGCACCGCATAGGCATCCACATCGTCGCGCGAGAAACCGTATTTGGTCGCGATCAGATCGGCCGAAATACCTTGCGGCATGAAATAGGCCGGCACCGCGATCGAGGGATCCATCGGCCATGCGCCTCCGGAGGCTCCGATGCCGACGCGGCTCATGGACTCGGCGCCGCCGCCGATCACCAGTTCATGCTGGCCGCTCATGATCTGCGCGGCCGCAAAGTTCACGGCATCGAGGCCGGAGGCGCAGAAGCGGCTGATCTGCACGCCGGGCACGGCTTCGCCGAGACCTGCCTTCAGCGCCGCGAAGCGCGCGATGTCGGAGCCGGCTTCACCGACCGGATCGACCACGCCCAGGATGACGTCGTCGACGGAATCCTCAGGCAGATTGTTGCGGTCCTTCAGCGCCTTCAGCGGCACCGTCGCGAGCGCGAGCGCCGTGACTTCGTGCAGCGAACCGTCCGCCTTGCCGCGGCCGCGGGGGGTGCGAACGTGGTCGTAGATGAATGCCTCAGGCATGACGCCCTCCTGATGTGACTTTTCAGATTCGTTTGGGAGCAGACGACGGAAGCCGGATCAGAACGCTTCCGCCGGCAGTTCCATGATGGTGGCGCAGCCGGCCTGGATGCGCGCGAGATTGGCCGCGGTCTCCGGCAGCATCCGCTCCATGAAGAAGCGGCCGGTGACGAGCTTGGTCGAGAGATAGGGCGTCGCCCCGCTCTCGGCAATCTTGGCCTGCGTCACCTTGGCCATCTTCGCCCACATATAGCCCAGCGCGACAAAGCCGAAGAGATGCAGGTAGTCGGTTGCGGCAGCTCCCGCATTGTCCGGCTTCGCCATCGCATTCTGCATCAGCCAGGTGGTGGCCTGCTGGAGATGGCCGAGCGAGGCCGAGAGCGGGGCGATGAAGGGCTTCATCGCCTCGTCGCTGCCGTTCTCCTTGGCGAATGCCATGACCTCGCCGAAGAAGGCCATGATGGCGCGGCCGCCGTCGCGCGGCAGCTTGCGGCCGACGAGATCGAGCGCCTGGATGCCGTTGGCGCCTTCATAGATCATGGCAATGCGCGCATCGCGCACGAACTGCTCCATGCCCTGCTCGGCGATGTAGCCGTGGCCGCCATACATCTGCTGCGCCTGCACCGCGTTGGCGAAGCCGTAATCGGTGAGGAAGCCCTTCAGCACCGGCGTCATCAGGCCCATGTGGTCGTCCGCGGCCTGGCGGTCCTTGGGATCCTCGGAGCGGTGGGCGACGTCGCTCTTCAGCGCGGTCCAGATCACGAAAGCCCGCGCAGCCTCGTTGAAGGCGCGGATCGACAGCAGCGTGCGGCGCACGTCGGGATGCACGATGATCGGATCGGCCGGCTTGTCCGGCGCCTTGGCGCCGGTGAGCGAGCGGCCCTGGATGCGCTCGCGGGCATAAGCGACCGCGTTCTGATAGGCGACCTCGGACTGGGCGAGGCCCTGCACGGCGACGCCGAGCCTCGCCTCGTTCATCATCACGAACATGCCCTGCATGCCCTTGTTCTCTTCGCCGATCAGCCAGCCGGTGGCGTTGTCGTAGTTCATCACGCAGGTGGAATTGCCGTGGATGCCCATCTTGTGCTCGATCGAGCCGCAGACGACGCCGTTGCGCTGCCCGACCGAACCATCGGCATTGACCATGAACTTCGGCACCACGAAGAGCGAGACGCCCTTGATGCCGGCGGGCGCACCCTCGATGCGGGCGAGCACGAGGTGAATGATGTTGTCGGCGAGATCGTGCTCGCCGGCCGAGATGAAGATCTTGGTGCCCGTGATCTTGAAGCTGCCGTCGGCCTGACGCACCGCCTTGGTGCGGAGCATGCCGAGATCGGTGCCGCAATGCGGCTCGGTCAGGTTCATGGTGCCGGTCCATTCTCCGGCGACCATCTTCGGCACGTAGGTCTTCTTCTGCTCAGGGCTTCCATGAACGATCAGCGCCGCGGTCGCGCCCATGGTGAGGCCGCCATACATCGAGAACGCCATGTTGGCGGAGATCTGGAATTCGTTGACCGCCTGGCTCAGCGTCACAGGCAGGCCCTGGCCGCCATATTCGGTCGGCGCCGAGAGACCGAGCCAGCCGCCTTCGACGACCTGCTTGAACGCCTCCTTGAAACCCTTCGGCGTGGTGACGCTGCCGTCATCGGCGCGCTTGCAGCCCTCGAGGTCGCCGACGCGATTGAGCGGCTGCAGCACCTCTTCGGCGAGCTTGGCGGCTTCGCCCAGGATCGCCTCGCGCACGTCGCTCGATGCATCGGAGAAGCCCGGCAGATTGTCGTAACGATCGATCTGGAAGACGTCGTTGAGCAGGAAGTTCACGTCTTCGACGGGGGCTTTATAGATCGGCATGGCGTTCTCCCGGCATGAGCCTTGAAGTGGTGGAATTCGCTAGGATTGGGCGGCGAGCTGCTCCGCCATCAGGCGGTGCAGCATGTTGATCGCCTTGAGCGGACGCACCATCACCTTGAAATGGGTGATGCGTCCCTCGCTGTCGAAGCTGATGATGTCGACGCCGTTGATCTCGATGCCGTCGATGACGTTCTTGAATTCGAGCACGGCGCCGTGCGCATTCTTCCATTCGCCGACATAGGTGAAGCCGGGACCGCCGAGGACCTTCTCGGCGCTGGAGAGGTATTTGAAGGTGATGTCGCGGCCGCGCTGCGGCGAATGCACCACGGGGCTTTCGAAGACGGCGTCGGGGTGGAGCAGGTCCCAGAGCGCGGCGCTGTCGTGGGACTTCATATAGGCGTACCAGGAATCGAGACCGGTCATTCTCGTGGTGCCTCCCTAGGGCAAGGGCAAATATGCGAAAACAACCCCATGCACAGTAGCCAGATGGTTGATTTCGCTTGATTTTCAGGTGGGGTTTTGGCCCCGCCCGCAAGCCGCCTCATATGCACATTGACGCATATGCGCCAATGCGCATAAAGTCAAGCTCGTTGGTCAGAGTCCGAGAAGGGAGGCCGGTCATGGCACTCGGCGACGCAATCCTCGCATGCCTGACGGAGCGTCCGATGACGGGCTACGAACTCGCCAAGACGTTCGATTCCTCGATCGGCTTCTTCTGGAAGGCCGACCACCAGCAGATCTACCGCGAGCTCTCCAAGCTGCGCGACCGCGGCTACATCCAGGGCCGCGAGGTCGTGCAATCGGGCAAGCCCAACAAGCTGGTTTATACGCTTACGCCCGAGGGTAGAACAGCGCTGCGGCACTGGGCCGCGCGGCCAAGCACGCCGGCCTCGACCAAGGACGACCTCCTGGTCCGCCTGCACGCGCTCGACAGCATCGACATCGAGCCGCTGCGGACCGACCTGATGGCGCGCCTGGAGCACCACCGCGACCGCCACGCCAATTACGAGCGGATCCTGAAGAAGCGTTTTCCGGACGGAACGGCGGAGGGCAAGCTCGACCTCGGCAATCTGCTCCTGCTCCGCCTCGGCGCGCGCCACGAGCAGATGGTGGCAGATTTCTGCGAGGAGGCGCTGGAGGCGCTGTCGGCAACGAGCGGCAAGGCCACGGTGGTGCCGCTGGAGGACGGCAAGCGCGAGAAGGGCTAGGCCGCGAACCTATCGGTCTGCCGGGCTGGCGAAGCCAAGATCCATCTGCAACGACAGCCGACGGACGGTTGCAGAGCGACGAAATGACGCGACGGGGCGGGCACCCTTAAAGGCTTCACCCCGTGCTTTGGCCGGCCGGTGGGACCACGTAGAGCGTCAAAGCAAAGATCGCATAGATGAAGAGGAGTAGCGCGCCGACGAACCATGCCGATCGTCCGCTGCTCGTGATGAAGCTCGCCGTGACGGTCGCGATCATCACCATGGTCACCGCTCCCGGCCAGAACTGCAGGCTCATCGGCGATGGCCCGACGACATAGCTGAGCAACACCAGAGCAGGTGCCACGAACAGCGCGATCTGGGACGCGCTGCCGAGCGCGATGCTGACGCTCATGTCGAGGCGATCTTTGCGAGCCGCGGAAAAGGCGACCACAAACTCGGCAGCAGCACCGACCAGCGAGACGATGATGAACCCGACAAAGGCCGGGCTCATCCCAAACGTGTCCGCTGCCTTCTGGACGGACTCGACAAAGATCTCGCTGACGACCGCGACAAGCACCGTGACGACGAGCAGCGTGGCGACCGCGAGCCCAATCGGCCAATGCGCCCCGCCCTCGTCATGCTCCGCGCCTGCGAAGAGCTCCTTGTGGGTTTTCAGCGAAAACAACAGGCCGAGGCCATACGCAGCAATCAGCAAGACGGCGATGCCGACGCTGAGCTTCTGCATGATCGCCCCTCCCTGCGAGAGGTCGAGGTCGGCCACGGCGGACGGGGCGAGCAGCGCAACCGTCGCCATCAACAGCAGGCCGGAATAGAGCCGCGCGCCGGACCGGTTGAACTCCTGGACATGATAACGCAGCCCCCCGATCAGCAGGCAGGCTCCGAGCATGAACAGTACGTTGGTCACGATCGCGCCAGCGATCGAGGCCTTGACGAGCGTATACTGGCCGGCGCGCAGCGCCGTGATCGCAATGATCAGTTCCGTAAGATTACCCAACGTCGCATTGAGCAGCCCGCCGACGGCATCGCCGGTCTTGGCAGCCACCGCTTCGGTTGCGTGGCTCAGCAGAGCAGCCAGCGGTACGATGGCGAGCACGGCCAGCACGAACAACAGGGTATGGGAATGCGGAACCGCCCCCTCTGCGATCAGCACGGCAGGCACGAAGACGAGCATCCAGAGCAAGGGGGTCTGCCTGATTTCCTTCAGCAAAGGTTGCATGATGCCTGCCCCGGACCGAGTGCGTTGGCCCAAAGTCCGGTCCGGCGCGGGACAGGCGTTGATCTGGCTCAACATTCGCCAAGACCTCGCCACGGCGCATCGGCAGCCCTGGCATCCATCGGCACGGCACCGCGCGAGCCTGACGGAGGCTCTCTGCGTCGTCGCCGTGAACGAAGCAGATGTTCGCAGCACACCCGCGATTGCGCAGTGTGCGGCAACAGTTTCAGCGGGCACTGACGCCGATTAGCCTCATCCTGAGGAGGCGCGTAAGCGCCGTCTCGAAGGACGAGGCGCACGCTCAGGCCGCCGCCAAAATGATTGGGGATTATCGACGGCGGAAAGCCCCTCTCCCACCCCTGCCCCGCAGGCGGGGAGGGAGCGTGTCCGGGAGCCGGCCTGCCGCCCAATTTTAAGACAGCGGCGACGCGTTCCTTAACCCGTTATTTACCGTAACAGGAAAAAGTCGGTTTTCGAGGCAGACGACCCGCGCCGAATTCGATTGTCTTGCAACCGGCACGCGTGGGGAGACTGGAGGCGTCGGGTGAGGCGCCGGAGTCGGAACCGGACAGAGTCATGAATTCGCGCGTATCGTGGAGTGTTGACGGCATCGATCCATCCGTGCGGGAGCGGGCCGAAGCTGCTGCGCGCAGAGCCGGCATGACGCTCAACGATTGGCTGAACTCCACGCTCGGCGAGACCGCCCCGCCGAACTTCCGCGGAGCTTACGAGCAGCGTCCGCAGCACATGCCGCAAGGGCCGAGCCAGGAACTTGGTCGAGGACCTGGTCAGGAGAGCCGCGAAGTCGCCGACATCCACCAGCGGCTCGACGCGATCACCCAGCAGATCGAACGGATTTCCAAGCCCGCGCAGCGCCAGGACCCTTCACGACAACAAGACGTCTCGCGCGAGCACGGCGTCGCGCGCCAGCTCAACGACGCGATCTCGCGGCTCGATGCACGGCTGTCGCAGATCTCGAAGCCGCAGCAGCCTCAGATCCAGCGGCCGCCGCCGTCACCGGTCGACACACGCCAGCGCCAGGCCGATGCCGTCGAGCGCGCGGCAGCGCAGGTCTATCGCAGCTCACCGCCCCTGAGCCCGGCTTCGTTCGACGTCGCGGTCGCCGAGATCACGGCGCGCCAGAGCGAGCTCGACGGCTTCGCGCCGCGTCAGATGCCGCCGCGTGCCGCGCCGCCGATTGCGCCCGGTCCCGTCGCGCCCCCGATGGCGCCGCCCGCGCCTGCCTACGCGCCGCCGCCACCGCAGCCCGGGCCGGATTTTTCGTCTCTCGAACGCCATCTGCTCAAGATCACGAGCCAGATCGAGTCGCTCCAGCGTCCCGACAATACCGAGCAGGCGATCGCGACGTTCCGCAGCGAGCTCGCCGAAATCCGCGCCGCCATCACCGAGGCGATGCCGCGGCGCGCGATCGAATCGATCGAGAACGAAATCCGCTCGCTGCACCGCCGGATCGACGAGACGCGCTCCAACGGCACCGACGGGCAGGTCCTGTCAGGCATCGAGCGCGCACTGTCCGACATCAAGCAGGTGCTGCGCACGCTGACGCCCGCGGAGCAGCTCACCGGCTATGACGAGGCGATCCGCAATCTCGGCGCCAAGCTCGACCTGATCCTGCGCGCCAATGACGATCCCTCGACCGTGCAGCAGCTCGAAGGCGCGATCTCGGCGCTACGCGCCATCGTCTCCAACGTCGCTTCCAACGAAGCGCTGGCGCGGCTTTCCGAAGACGTACAGCTCCTGTCGTCCAAGGTCGACCAGGTCACCCGCGCGTCCGGCCAGAGCGACAGCTTCGCGGTGCTGGAGCAGCGCATCGCCGCGCTCACCGCCGCGCTGGAAACCCGCGAGCGGCCTCAGCCGTCCGAGAGCACCGAGCACCTCGAAGCCGCGATCCGCGCGCTGTCGGACCGGTTCGACCGCATGCAGGTGGGCAACGATTCCGCCTCGACCTTCGCGCATCTCGAACAGCGCGTCTCCTATCTGCTGGAACGGATCGAAGCCGCCTCCGATCCCCGCAACGGCAATTTGAGCCGCGTCGAGGATGGGCTGCACGACATCCTGCGGCACCTCGAGCGACAGCAGGCGACCTATGCCGCGCTGGCGGAGAGCCGCAATTCGGCGCCGCCTCCTGATTCCGGCATGGTCGATCTCGTCAAGCGCGAGCTCTCCGACATCCGCTTCAGCCAGGCCGAGACCAACCGGCACACCCAGGACTCGCTCGAGGCCGTCCACAGCGCGCTCGGCCACGTCGTCGATCGCCTCTCCTTGATCGAGGGCGATCTGCGCGCGGTGCGCACCGTGCCGCCGGCCCCTGCCCCGCAGCCGATGCCGATGCCAATGGCAATGGCCGCTCCGATGGAGCCCGGGGCGATGGCACGCGAGCCGCGCCAGCAGCCGCCGAAACACGATCCGAAGCCTGAGCTGCCCAATCCCGCTGCCGCACAGGGCGCGCAAGCCGCCTTCGTCGCCGCGCCGCGAGAATTCCACGCAGCCGCCCCCGCCTCACCGCCGCCGGTGCCGCAAGTCACGCCCCCTCTGCCGCCGCGTGCGATCAGCGAGATCCTGGAGCCGCACACCGCTCCCGCGCGCGCAGCACTCGCGCCGGAATTGCCGCCGGATCATCCGCTCGAGCCGGGCACACGGCCGGGCGGACGCATCGCGACGCCGTCGGAGCGGATCGCCGCCTCCGAGAGCGCAATCAGCGAAATTCCGACTCCGCCGAAAGAGCCGGTCTCGTCCTCGAGCTTCATCGCCGCGGCGCGCCGCGCCGCGCAGGCCGCTGCCGCGCAGCCGGAGAAGACTGGCCGCGCTGCCAAGGCCGGGGCCGATCGCTCCAAGGACAAGGGCAAGGACGGCGGTTCGACCATCACCTCGAAGATCCGCTCGCTGCTGGTCGGTGCGAGCGTTGTCGTGATCGTGCTCGGCACCTTCAAGATGGCGATGAACCTGCTCGATGGCGGCAACCCGCCGGCGCCGCAGGCGATGGACAATACGTCGAGCGAGCCGGCACCGCTGGCTCCGCCGCCCCCGGTCGAGACCAAGCCCGCCACGCCCGAACAGATCACACCGTCGATGACGTCGCCGACGCCGATCGGACGGCAATCCCAGAACAATGCCGCGCCGGCACCCGCCGCCAATCCGGCGAACTCGGCCTCGGTCGAAATCCCGCCCGCGCCTGCCGCGGCCCCGCCGCAGGCCTCCAGCGACGTCACCGGCGCACTGTCGGGCACGAGCCGCGCGAAGCTCGGCCTGGTCCAGGTGCCGCCGAGCGAGAGACTGCCTGACGGCATCGGCGGCCCGGCCCTGCGCACCGCCGCGATGAAGGGCGATGCGACGGCGGCCTACGAGATCGGCATGCGCTTTGCGGAAGGAAAGGGCGTCGCCACCAACTACGACGAAGCCGCCAAATGGTACGACCGCGCGGCGCAGGCCGGCGTCATCCCTGCGACCTTCCGCCTCGGCACGCTCTACGAGAAGGGCCTTGGCGTGAAGAAGGACGCCGACATCGCCCGTCGCTACTACACCCAGGCCGCCGAGCGCGGCAACGCCAAGGCGATGCACAATCTCGCGGTGCTCGACGCCGACGGCGGCGGCCGCGGCGCCAATTACAAGAGCGCGGCGCAGTGGTTCCGCAAGGCGGCCGATCGCGGCGTCGCCGACAGCCAGTTCAACCTCGGCATCCTCTATGCCCGCGGCATCGGCGTCGAGCAGAACCTCGCCGAATCCTACAAATGGTTCAGCCTGGCGGCCGCGCAGGGCGATGCAGATGCGGCCGGCAAGCGTGACGACGTCGCCAAGCGCCTCGACCCGCAATCGCTCGCCGCCGCCAAGCTCGCGATCCAGACTTTCAGCGCCGAGCCGCAGCCTGACGATGCAGTCAATGTCGCGGCGCCCGCCGGCGGCTGGGACACCGCACCGCAGGCAAACGCAAAGCCGGCGCCAAAGGCTGTCGCGACGAAACGCTCGGCCTCGGCGGCGCATTAGACGCGAACAGCTCTTAGGCAGGCAGGACGCGCCGCGCGCTCGGTGCACCTCTCCCGCTTGCGACCCGCTTGCGGGGGAGGTCGACGCACGAAGCGCGGCGGGTGGGGGTTCTCTCCTCTGGGAGAGTCCCACTGCGGAGACAACCCTCTCCCCAGCCCTCCCCCGCAAGCGGGGGAGGGAGCGCACCGCTGTTATCGCACGCTCTCAACGCGCTCATTCACCACGCGCGAAATTCCCGGTCCCTCCCGCGCCAAATTCCGCTATTGAGGGACGCGGCAATCGTTCCGAGCTTCCCGCGAGCATTCCGCGCCAGTCAATCCGTCTCGCCGGAGCGTGGTCCCACGATGCAGCTCTACCTTCCGATCGCCGATCTCCCGGTCAACGTCTTGCTCGTGCTGGCGATGGGCGCCGCGGTCGGCTTCGTGTCCGGCATGTTCGGAATCGGCGGCGGCTTCCTGATGACGCCGCTGCTGATCTTCATCGGCATCACGCCGGCGGTCGCGGTCGCCTCCGTCGCGAGCCACATCGCCGCCTCGTCCTTTTCCGGTGCGCTCTCCTATTGGCGGCGGCGCGCGATCGATCCGGCGCTGGCAAGCGTCCTGCTCTGCGGCGGCGTGACCGGCACGGCGCTCGGCGTCTGGACCTTCACGCAGCTGCGCGCGCTCGGCCAGCTCGACCTGATGATCGCGCTCTCCTACGTCGTGCTGCTCACCACCGTCGGCAGCCTGATGTTCTCCGAGGGCCTGCACGCGTTGATGCGGACCCGGCGCGGCGCGCCGCCGCCGCGACGCACGCACAACTGGATCCACGGCCTGCCCCTGAAGATGCGGTTCAAGCGCTCGAAGATCTACCTGTCGGTGATTCCCGTTGTGGTCGTCGGCATCGTGATCGGCTTCATCGGCGCGATCATGGGCATCGGCGGCGGCTTCATCCTGATCCCGATCATGATCTACCTGCTCAGGGTGCCGACCTCGACGGTGATCGGAACCTCGATGGTGCTCACGCTGGTCACGATGCTGTTCGCGACCATGCTGCACGCCGTGACCAATCACCTCGTCGACGCCGTGCTGGCGCTGATCCTGATGGTCGGCGGCGTCACCGGCGCGCAGTTCGGCGCCCGTGCCGGCCAGAAGATCCGCGGCGAACAGCTGCGATTGCTGCTCGGCCTTCTGATCCTCTCGGTCGGCGTACGCTTCGCGATCGAGCTGGTGGTCCAACCTGCGGACCTCTTCACCATCCGCGAGCTCGGAGCGAGCGGATGACGCGCACCCTTCTCGCAGTCGTTCTCGTCCTGCTGCTCGGCGGCGCTGCACGCGCCGAGCGGCTGATCGTGTCGGTCTCCAACCACCGCGTCACGGTGACGCCGGACTATTCCGGCGAGGAACTGGTGCTGTTCGGCTCGGTCGAGAGGGACGGGACGACGCCCGCCGACCGCACGGCTTACGATCTCGTCGTCACCGTGAAGGGCCCCCGCGCCGACATGGTGACACGGCGCAAGGAGCGCACCTTCGGCATCTGGATCAACACCGACTACCGGCAATTCCTGCAGGTGCCGAGCTATCTTGCGCTCTTCGCCAACCGACCCTTCGATGCGATCACCTCGCCCGAGATCGCACGGCGGCAGCAGATCGGGCTCAACAACGTGCTGCTGACGCAACGGGTCAGCGGCGATTATGCCGACGTCGTGCCGAACGATGCGTTCCGCTCGGCCTTCATTCGCCTGCGTACCCAGCGCGGCCTCTATCGCGAGGATCCGAGCGCGGTGACGTTCCTGACGCCGACCTTGTTCCGCACCGGCATTCCACTGCCGGCGGAAGTGCCGATCGGGACTTATGAGATCGAGATCAAGCTGTTTGCCAACGGTGCGTTCATCGGCAAGACCGAGACCGCGTTCGAGATCGTCAAGGTCGGCTTCGAGCAGTTCGTCGCCACCACCGCACGGCAGAACGGGCTTCTCTACGGCCTCGCCACGGCGGCGATGGCGCTGATGACGGGCTGGATGGCGTCCATCGTGTTCCGGAAGGACTAGCCACACACTTCAGGCGCCACTCTCTCCTCTCGTCATCGCCCGGCTCGACCGGGCGATCCAGTATTCCAGAGACGCTCGTTGGTTAGCTCGCCTTCACTACAACCGCCGCGGCGTACTGGATGCCCCGGTCAAGCCGGGGCATGACAGTTGAGATTGTGGCGACGTCCTCAGGCCGCCGCCTTGGCCGGCCGCGTCACCAGATAGATGCCGAGCGCGACCGGAATGATGCCGAGCAGGTCGCGGGCCTCGACGTGCTCGCCGAGCACGAGGAACGCGAACAGCATGCCCAGCGGCGGCATCAGGAAATGATAGGCGCTGGCGGCGGTGGCGCCGCACACTTTCAACAGGTGAAACCAGAGCCAATAAGCGAGGATCGAGCCGCCGAGCACGAGGAAGGCGAAGGCGCCGATCAGGTTCGGCGTAGTGTCGATCGCGTGGATATCGGCGAATGTGAGCGCGACCGGCGCAAGCACGATTCCGGCGGCGAGGTTCTGCACGCCGTTGCCGATCCAGAGACTCCCCTTCGGCGCGAGCAGCTTGAACAGGATGGTGCCGGCGACGAGCGAAGCCAGCGAGGCCAGCGTGAAAAGGATACCGTGCAGGGAATCGCTGCCGACCGAGAGGCGGTGCCAGACGATCGCCGTCACGCCGATGACGCCGAGGAGGAGACCGCTCGCCTTGCGCCAGGTCATGTCTTCGCCGAGCAGGATCGCCGCGAGCGCCGCTGTGAACACCGGATTGGCCGACACGATCAGGCCGCCGAGACCGGCGGAGACCGATTGCAGGCCGGTGTAGCCGAGCCCGAGATAGAGCGCATTGTTGGCGATGCCGAGCACCGCGAAGACGGTAGCATCGCGCCAGGACAACGACCAGCCCTCGCCGCGGATCAGGGTGGCGCCAAGAATCAAAATGCCGGCGAGCGAGAAGCGCGCGGCGAGCAGGATGAGCGGTGGGCAATGGGTGACGCCGATCTTGCCGGCGACGAAGGCGTAGCTCCAGAGCAGGCAGAACAGGCCGATGGCGAGCGGCAGCGTGTTGAAGCGGCTGCGAGGCGCGGGAAGCGAGGGGGCGAGCGACATGACTGCATTCTCCTGAGCGCTCGATCTAAGGACGCCGCTTGTCATTTGGAAATTAAATGATTAACTCATCGTCAGTGGATTTTTCGATGGAGGCGGCAATGCTCGATCTGGAGCTCCTGCGCAGCTTCGTTTCGGTGGTCGAGGCCGGCGGCTTCACCCGCGCCGGCGTGCGCGTCCACCGCACGCAGTCGACCGTGAGCCAGCAGATCAAGCGGCTGGAAGAGGACGTTGGCCAGGTTCTGCTGCACCGCGATGGCAAGGAGGTGCGTCCGACCGAAGCCGGCGAGCGGCTGCTCTCCTATGCGCGGCGGCTGCTCTCGCTCGCCGAGGAGGCGCGCGACGTGTTGCGCCAGCCTGATGGCGAAGGCGCGATCCGGCTCGGCATTCCCGAGGACTTCGCGGCTTATCGGCTGGCGAAACTGCTGGGTGCGTTCTCGCGCTCCCATCCGGGCTTGCGGCTCGACGTGCGTGCCGACCAGAGCAAGCATCTCGCCCGCGATCTCGAGCGCGGCGAGCTCGATCTTGCGCTCTACAAGCGCGAGGCCGGCGCCAAGGACGCCATCGCGGTGTGGCCGGAGCGGGTACACTGGGTCACCAGCAAGAGCCATCCGGTCGACGTCAACGTGCCGTCGGTGCCGCTGATCGGCTTTCCGCTCGGCTGTATCTATCGCGCCGGGGCCATCCACGCGCTGGAAAGTGCGGGCCGCGCCTGGCACACCGCCTACACGTCATCGAGTCTCGCCGGCATCCAGGCCGCGGTCGCCGCCGGCATGGGGCTGAGCATCCTGTCGGAGATGTCGATCCAGTCCGACCACCGCGTGCTGACGGCGAAGGAGGGCTTTGCGCCGATCAACAAGACCGAGCTCGCACTGATGGCCTCGCCGGATGCAAGCGCCGCAACGCTGCGGCTCGCGGATCGTCTCGCGGAGTTTTGCGATGCGGTGCAGGCGAAGGCGGCTTGAGCTCGCCGGACCTCCGGCGGCTCTCAATTCGCTGCGGACATCAATTTGTCGCCGCACGCATTTGCGTAGAATTTGCCGCCGCATTGGCGCTTGATCGCAGCGCAGCGAGCTGCGGGCGACGCATTCGGTGGTGCCGTGAAGCCGCAGCTGAGACCATCGGCGCTGCGGCCGGACTTGCCGGCGGCGATGGCCGCGGTCGTGGCGCCGGTGCAGACGACGAGCAGGGCCGCGATGGCGATTTCGATCCGCAGTCGCGTCAGCAGTCTCATGGGACTTCTCCACACTGATGGCTGAATCTTCCGTAATCTAGCACCGAATCCCGGTTTCTCCGTGCTCGTCCGGGTACCCAACTCGGCCCGTTCCTTGCATAAATTTGCGTCAGCGCAGTGCACGACCGCACGGACGACAGTTCCGGTGCAAGGGCAGGACGCGTAAGTTGGTAGAGTTCTTTCGACCTAGGAAGTGACGGCTTTGCAGGATACATCGTTCCAACCCGGTTCTCCGGCCCCCGGTCAGCCCATCGACGAACTCGCGCTGGCCGAGATCAAGGGCGCGATTCTCGCGAAGCTGCGCCTTGCCATCGGCAAGGATGCCGGCATGGCGACGAAGCACGACTGGTACCAGGCCGCGGCGCTGGCGCTGCGCGACCGCATCGTGCATCGCTGGCTCACGGCCGAGAAGCACAGCTACGACACGGGGCGCAAGCGGGTCTATTATCTCTCGCTCGAATTCCTGATCGGCCGTCTCTTCACCGACGCGCTCAACAACATGGGCCTCCTCAAGATCTTCGAGGTCGCGCTCGGCGATCTCGGCGTCTCGCTGCCGGAGCTGCGCAAATGCGAGCCGGACGCCGCGCTGGGCAATGGCGGCCTCGGGCGGCTCGCCGCCTGCTTCATGGAAAGCATGGCGACGCTGTCGATCCCCGCGATCGGCTACGGCATCCGCTACGATTACGGCCTGTTCCGCCAGATCATCAATCAGGGCTGGCAGCAGGAATATCCCGACGAATGGCTGGGCTTCGGCAACCCCTGGGAGTTGCAGCGGCCCGAGGTGATCTACGACATCAATTTCGGCGGCGGCGTCGAGCATGTCGACGACAAGGGCCGTGACCGCGCGATCTGGCATCCCGGCGAGACCGTGCAGGCGATCGCCTATGACACGCCGATCGTCGGCTGGCGCGGCCAGCACGTCAATGCGCTGCGGCTGTGGTCGGCGCGCTCGCCCGATCCGTTGAAGCTCGACGCCTTCAACAAGGGCGATTATGTCAGCGCCAGCGCCGAGCAGTCGCGCGCCGAGGCGATCTGCAAGTTCCTCTATCCGAACGACGAGAGCCCGGCGGGCCGCGAGCTGCGGCTGCGCCAGGAATATTTCTTCGTCTCGGCCTCGCTCCAGGACCTGGTGAAACGGCACCTCGCCTCCGACGGCCAGCTGCGCAGCCTCGCCGGGAAGGTCGCGGTGCAGCTCAACGACACCCATCCGAGCCTTGCCGTCACCGAGCTGATGCGCATTCTCATCGACCTCCACAATTTCCGCTGGGACGAGGCCTGGAAGATCACGGTCGCCACGCTCTCCTACACCAACCACACGCTGCTGCCCGAAGCGCTCGAGACATGGCCGGTCGAGCTGTTCGAGCGGCTGTTGCCGCGGCATCTGGAGATCATCTACCGCATCAACGTGCAGCATCTGGCGCTTGCCGAAGCGCGCTGCCCCGGCGACATCGACTTCCGTGCCTCGGTCTCGCTGATCGACGAGAAGAGCGGCCGCCGGGTGCGCATGGGCCAGCTCGCCTTCGTCGGCTCGCACCGCATCAACGGCGTCTCGGCGATGCATTCCGACCTGATGCGCGAGACCGTGTTCCACGATCTCAACCATCTCTATCCCGGCCGCATCACCAACAAGACCAACGGCATCACCTTCCGCCGCTGGCTGATGCTGGCGAACCCGAAGCTGACCGACCTGCTGCGCGAGACCTGCGGCGATGCCGTGCTCGACGACCCCACCCAGCTCAGCCTGATCGAGGCGCGCGCCAGCGACGTCGAATTCCAGAAGAAATTCCGCAGCGTCAAGCACCACAACAAGACGGCGCTGGCGCGCCTGATCGGCGAGCGGCTCGGCATCAAGGTCGACCCGAGCGCGCTGTTCGACGTGCAGATCAAGCGCATCCACGAATACAAGCGCCAGCTGCTCAACGTCATCGAGACGGTCGCGCTGTACCAGGCGATCAAGGACGATCCCAACGGCAATTGGGTGCCGCGGGTGAAGATCTTCGCCGGCAAGGCTGCGGCGAGCTACCGCTATGCCAAGCTCATCATCAAGCTGATCAACGACGTCGCGGAGGTCGTCAACAACGATCCCGCGATCGGCGGCAAGCTCAAGGTCGTCTTCCTGCCCGACTACAATGTCAGCCTCGCCGAGGTGATCATTCCCGCAGCCGATTTGTCCGAGCAGATCTCCACCGCGGGCATGGAGGCCTCCGGCACCGGCAACATGAAGCTGGCGCTCAACGGGGCCATCACCATCGGCACGCTCGACGGTGCCAATATCGAGATCCGCGACCATGTCGGCGCAGAGAACATCGCGATCTTCGGCATGGAGGCCGGCGACGTGATGATCCGCCGCAAGCAGGGGCTGGACGCCTCAGACGTGATCCGCAATTCGCCGAAGCTGCAGCGTGCCATCAATGCGATCGGCGCCGGCGAGTTCTCGCCCGGCGATCCCGGCCGCTTCGAATCCATCGCGCACGCGCTGCGCTATCTCGACCACTACATGGTCAGCGCCGATTTCGATTCCTATTACGAGGCGCAGCGCGCGGTCGACGCCCGGTGGCAGGTGGCGCCGGCATGGACCCGCGCCTCCATCCTCAACGTCGCGCGCATGGCGTGGTTCTCCTCGGACCGCACCATCCGCGAATATGCCGAGGAAATCTGGAACGTGCCGGTCAACCCGACCACGCCGCTGCTGCCGAACCTGCGTGACGCCGCGGGCTGATTTTCCGCGGCGTGAAATCGGCGTTACGCCATAGGTAATTGCACAGCGAAGCAATGACTGTGATATGACGACCGTCATTCCGGGGCGGCTCGCAGAGCCGAACCCGGAATCTCGAGCTTCCGGGTTCGAGGCTCCGGGCCGCTACGCGGTCCCGTCGCATCGCCCCGGAATGACAGACGGAAAACGAAAATGCACGCCAAGCTCCCGCATCCCTTCGACGACGCCACCCGCGTCACCGCCGGCGACTCCAGCTGGCAGGGGCACACCAGCGACGATTACTGGGCCTTTGTCGGCCCGTTCGGCGGTGCGACGGCCGCGACCATTTTGCGTGCGCTGATCGAGCATCCCCAACGCGCCGGCGATCCGCTCGCCCTCACCGTCAACTACTGCGCGCCGATCGCCAAGGGGCCGTTCGATCTCGACGTGCGCCTGGTGAAGGCCAATCGCTCCAGCCAGCATTGGAGTGTCGAACTCAGCCAGGGCGGCGGCGAGGTCGCAACGCTCGCCACCGCGGTATTCGCCGAGCGGCGGCCGTCCTGGGAGCACCGGGTGGCGCAATATCCTGAAGCAAAGCCGTTCGAAGAGACGATGCCGTTCCCGAAAATCTCGGCGTCCTGGGCCAATCAGTACGAATTCCGCTTCATCGAGGGCGAGATGCGGATCGGCCCGCCGCAGGCCGAGCTCGCCAGCACCTATTCGAAAATCTGGATCAGCGATCGCACGCCGCGCAAGCTCGACATGCTGTCGCTGACGTCGATGTCGGATGCCTTCTTCGGCCGCATCTTCCATGCGAGGCGCGAACTGGTGCCGTTCGGCACGGTGTCGCTGACGACGTATTTCCACACCGACAGCGACGAACTCGCCTCCGAGGACATCACGCGCGTGCTCACGACGGCCGATTCGAAGATCATGCACAAGAGCTACGCCGACCAGAACGCCGAGCTGTGGTCGCCGAACGGACGCCTGCTCGCGACCTCGACGCAGATCGCGTATTTCAAGGCGTAGATGCTTCCACAAACTCGTCATTGCGAGCGCAGCGAAGCAATCCAGACTGTCTCCGCGGAGGGATTCTGGATTGCTTCGCTGTGCTCGCAACGACGGTGGAGAGATATCGCGACAAACAAAAAGGGCGGCCTCGCGGCCGCCCTTTTGTATTGAAGACAGAGCGCGAAATTACTCCGCCGCGAGCTTCACGTCCGGCGCGGCGGCGCGCACTTCGGCGTCGACCTGGGCTTCGAACTTGGCGAAGTTCTTCTGGAACATGCCGACCAGCGCGCGCGCGGTCTTGTCGAACTCGTCCTTGTCCTTCCAGGTGTTGACCGGATTGAGGATCTCGGCCGGCACGCCCGGCAGCGCGGTCGGGACCGCGAAGCCGAAATATTTGTCGGTGCGGAATTCGACGTTACGCAAGGAGCCATCGAGCGCGGCGGTGAGCAGCGCGCGCGTCACCTTGATCGGCATGCGCGAGCCGACGCCGTACTTGCCGCCGGTCCAGCCGGTGTTGACAAGCCAGCAATCGACATTGTGCTGGGCGATGAGGTCGCGCAGCATGTTGCCGTAGACGGATGGATCGAGCGGCAGGAAGGGCGAGCCGAAGCAGGTGGAGAATTCCGGCTGCGGCTCGTTGCCGAGGCCGCGTTCGGTGCCGGCAACCTTGGCGGTGTAGCCGGACAGGAAGTGATACATCGCCTGCGCCGGCGAGAGCTTTGCGATCGGCGGCAGCACGCCGAAGGCGTCGGCGGCGAGCATCACCACGTTCTTCGGCTGCGGCGCACGGCCCGTGCGCGAGGCGTTCGGGATGAAGTCGAGCGGGTACGCCGAACGCGTGTTCTCGGTCTTGGAGCCGTCGTCGAAATCGACCACGCGGGTGTCTTCGTCGAGCACGCAATTCTCGAGCACCGCGCCGAAGCGGGTCGAGGCAGCAAAGATCTCAGGCTCGGCCTCCTTCGAGAGCTTGATGCACTTGGCGTAGCAGCCGCCCTCGAAATTGAAGACGCCGTTCGGGCCCCAGCCGTGCTCGTCGTCGCCGATCAGCGTGCGGTTGGGATCGGCGGACAACGTGGTCTTGCCGGTGCCGGATAGCCCGAAGAAGATCGCGGTGTCGCCCTTGGCGCCGACATTGGCCGAGCAGTGCATCGGCATCACGCCGCGCTCGGGCAGATAATAGTTCAGCGTGGTGAAGACCGACTTCTTCATCTCGCCGGCATAATAAGACCCGCCGATCAGGACGATCTTGCGGGCGAAATCGATCGCGACGACGTTCTCCGAGCGCACGCCGTGGCGTTTAGGATCGGCGCGGAAGCTCGGCATGTCGATGATGGTGAGCTCCGGCACGAAGGTCGACAGCTCGATCGCCTCGGGGCGGATCAACAGCGTGCGGATGAACAGCGAGTGCCAGGCGAGCTCGGTGAAGACGCGTGTCTTGATCCGGTAGGCCGGATCGGCGCCGCCATAGAGGTCCTGCGCGAACAGCTTCTTGCCTTCGGCGTGCTTGAGGAAGTCCTGATAGAGCGTCTCGAACTGCTCGGCGGTGATCGACTGGTTGCCGGCCCACCACATCTTCTTGTCGGTGGTGGCGTCGCGGACCGTGAACTTGTCCTTCGGGCTGCGCCCGGTGAACTCGCCCGTGTCGGCGCAGAGCGCGCCGTCGGCGGACAGCACCGCCTCACCCGCTGCCAGCGAGTATTGATAGAGTTGCGGCGCACCGAGGTTCCAGTGAACCTGCTTGAGATTCTTTAAGCCGAATTTGTCGGCGCCGAAGGCACCGTTGCGCACGCCCGTCTCTTGCACGAAAAAATCCTCCTAGAACCCGCGACACTCAGCGCGACCAAGTTTGGCGCCATCGCGGTCACCGTGATTAATGGGCCATTCGGCCTCGGCTGAACGACCTAATAACTGATGAACGCTGGCGTTGCCAAGCTGATCCCGCAGGATTTGGTTTATTCAAGGACCGCGCCAAACCTCGCGCATGTCAGCTCTGAGCGTGCGCATCGAAAAAATGGGAATGATCGCGCAACCATCCGCGCGTTTGCGCGTTATGTGGGGTTATTGCGACGCACAATCCCTCCCGCGTCCCTATCTAACTTCACCCTCGCCGATCAGTGCGAAAGGCCCCCACATCGCGGGATAGGCGTTGCGGGGGGACGAGGCATCGTCGAGATAGGTCAACATCGCGCGGCGCAAGGCCTCGGCACGACCGATCTTCGGTTCTTTCTTGAGCAGCTCGAACGTCGCCGTGGTCAGGCGGGTGGCCGCTTCCGAATCCACGGCCCAATGCGACACCAGCAGCGCGCGGGCACCTGCATAGAAGAACGAGCGCGCCAGGCCCGACAGCGCCTCGGCACCGGGCTTGTCCCCGGCGATGGTGTTGCAGGCGGACAGCACAACCCAATCGGCGTTGAGCTTGAGCTGAGCCACTTCGCTCGCGGTCAGAAGACCGTCGTCGAGCTCCGATGGCTGATCCGGTATGGAGAGAGCGAGCGAGGGCTCACCCAGTCCCTTGACGTCGCCGGCAACGAGACCGTGGGTGGCAAAGTAGATGATGCCGTATTGGGCAAGCGCTGCACGCTTGACCGTCGCTTCGTTGGCATCGCGACCGAGATGGATATCGGCCTCGGCGGCGCCGACATCTCTTGCCACCGCGTTCAACTCGTCGGCGGTATCGGGCAACTGCGGCAGCGCCTGGGCCAGCCGCGCGCGGTCGACGCCGGCGCCACGCCAGAAATCGGCATAGGCGATCGTCGCGATGCTGCGCGCGGCCATCTTGCCGCTCGCGGCGCGCCGGTCGGCAGGACCTTCGGCGGCAGGGTTGAATACCGGATCGCCGAAGCCGGTCATCGGCTTGACGCCCAGATCCCGGCGGGCAAAGGCGCGCAGCGATTTCAGGTTGATCACCGACGGCAGCACCGAGACCGCCTGACGCCGCAGCAGCCAGGCCGCATTGCGATAACCCTCGAGCCGGTCCGGGATCGCAGCTTGCGGCGTCTCCGTGACCAGCAGATGAAACGGCAATGCGGTCAGCGCTGCGGACGGCACGACCAGCAGGTTGCGCTTGTCCTTCGTCATCGCCTCAACCGGGCCGAGCAGCGCGACATAGAGCTCGCTCGCGAGCGCCAGGTCGAACAAGCCGGATTTGCCGGAGGCATCGTGCGCCTTGCCGACGTCCAGCCCCTTGCGGAAGGCGGCCACCTTCCGCGCCAGCACATCCGCTCCGAGAGGAATCTCCTTCCAGTCGACGCCCTCGCGCGTGATCGCGACGACATAGCTCTGCTTGTCGACGACGGAATAGACCACCATCGCCTCGTCGGCCGAGAGCAGCGACTGGATATCCTTCACGGCCAGCGGCAGCGGGTTGGAGAGCGAGGCATAGTCGGGAAATTCGACAGCAAGCGTCTTCTGCAATCCATTGCGCGCGCTCGCGATCGCCGCGATCCGCGCGCGGCTGCGCTGCTCGGCCGCAACGTCGCGGTGGGCGGACGGCTTCGACACCGCAGCGACGATCGCCTTGTCCAGCGCTTCGGACTCGGCCGCGAGATCCTGGTCCTTGCGCACGAGCTCGGCAAGCCGGTCGCTGCCGGCGGCAAGCCGCACCGCGAGCTTGTTCACGGCAGACGCGGCGGAAGATTGCGTGCCGCGCTGGATCGCCGCGAGCGCGTCATCGAGCGCCTTGTCGCTCGCCAGCAGCGACTGTTGCCGCGCAGCGAACAGGATCGGCAGCACGACACGCAGCTGCGCACGATTGGCCGCGAGCGTCTTCTGCGCGAACGGCAAAGCGTCCGCAGTGCGTCCCGTCGCCTGAAGGAAATGGGCGAGGTTGCCCGTCGAGGTCGCGACATCGGGATGATCAGGCCCGAGAGCACGCTCGCGAATCGACAGCGCGCGACGATAAAGCGGCTCGGCCTCGGCAAAGCGCTTCTGATGCTGATAGAGCCCGGCGAGATTGTTGAGCGAGCGCGCCACGTCCGGGTGATCCGGTCCAAGCACCTTTTCGCGGATCGCGAGCGAGCGCTTGATCGGGGCCTCGGCGTCGGCGTCGCGATTGAGGTCGCGATCGACCTGACCGATGTTGTTCAGGACCGTGGCGACTGCTGGATGCTCGGGTCCGGCGGCTTTCTGATAGATCGCGAGCGCACGCCGGAACAACGGCTCGGCGTCGGCAAAGCGCTCCTGCTTCACGTAGAGCGTGGCGAGATTGTTCAGAGCCCGGCCGACGTCGGGATGCTCTCGCGACAGACTCCTTTCACTGACGGCGAGCGCGCGCTTGAACAGCGGCTCGGCTTCAGTGAAGCGGCCCTGCCGCTGATACAGCGCGGCGAGATTGTTCAGTTCAGGCGCGATCAAGCCGGTGTCGAGGCCGAGCGACTTTTCCATCAGCGCGATGGCCCGCTTGTAGATCGGCTCAGCCAGATGGTCGCGGCCCTGGCCGGCATGGACCTGGCCGAGATTGTTGAGCGCGGCGGAGAGTTCGCGACCGTTGTCGCTCTTTTCGAGGCTTGCAACCATCGCCTGAGCCAAAGGCAGCGCTTCCGAATATCTGCCAGCGCTCACGAGCGCGTTGATCCGCACGCTCTCCGCGGCGAGCCCCTTTTGGGCGAGGCCGGACGTCGGCAGCGCCGCGATCGCGAGCGCCACAGCCGCGATCAGCATCAAACGACGGTGTTTCATGAACCCTCTCGCTGCGAGCCGTAAGACGTTACGGCCTTGGGTCGCAGCGATGGGCGGCAGCGTTCAAAGCGCTGCGCCCTGGTCCATCTTCTTGCGTGCTTCGCCAGCGAGCCGGACCAGCATCTTGCGCAGCGACGTGCCGTCAGTCACCCGCTCCGGGAAATCCAGCCGCAGCACGGCCTGGCCGTCCTGCATGTCGATGCCCTCGGGATCGCAGCCGGTGCAGCGCCACTCGCCCTCGGCCGCGCCAAGGAGCTTGGTCGCATAGAGGTTCATGGCGTCGCGATGGTCGGCATTCATGTGCTCGGCGGCGCCCTCTTCCGCCGCCAGCAGATCCTCGGCCCCGGTGAGGTCCGTGAGGAACTGCTCGGGCTCGAGATCGACGATCCGGCCGAAGCCGGCGACCAGATGGGTTCCGGTGGGCCGGATCCGGAAAAAGGAAAAATCCTTAAAGGATACAAAGCCTTCCGCTGAGGGATGGGCATTGAGGTACCGCCGCTGGAGAAGATCCCTCTCGGCGTCGGCCTGCTCCGCCCGACCGGACAGCATGATGCGGGCGCCTTCCAGGGGATCGCCGGCGGCGCGTTCATCCAGCATCAGGGAGACCCGGTTGTCCGCCAGGATGTTCCTGGTGTGCACGGCGAGGCGCGAGATCAGCAGGATCGGCGAGCCATCGGGGTGGCTGGCCAGATTGACCAGGGAACAATAGGGATCGCCGCTGCCGGCCATCAAGGTCGCGAGCGCCCCCTGCCGCGACCGCCGCAGCAGCGATCTGGCGAGCTTGCCGGGGTCGAAATCGGAGGTCGGTTGCATCGGCTTTCTCAGGTCAGGTGGTTGCATGAAGGGCCTTTTTTCGGGTAAACCGGGGCCCGGTTATGGGTCGAGACGCGGCGAATCTGCCGTGTTTCGTGGAACTTGGTCACACTTCAGCCTAGCTTGCATTGCTCGGTGACAAGGTTCGAACGCCACTTCGGCACCCATGTATGCGGCGCATCACTGGATTGCTCGCCGTTTCAAGCCACGACCCAAACGGAAAGCAGAAAGCAGAGGCTCATGCCCACAATCGCTTTGGTCGACGACGACCGCAACATTCTCACATCCGTCTCGATCGCGCTGGAAGCCGAAGGCTACCGCATCATGACCTACACCGACGGCGCCTCCGCGCTCGACGGTTTCCGCACCACCCAGCCCGATCTCGCCATCCTCGACATCAAGATGCCGCGCATGGACGGCATGGAAACGCTGCGACGTCTGCGGCAAAAGTCCGACCTGCCCGTGATCTTCCTGACTTCCAAGGACGAGGAGATCGACGAACTGTTCGGCCTCAAGATGGGCGCCGACGACTTCATCCGCAAACCGTTCTCGCAACGCCTTTTGGTCGAGCGCGTCAAAGCGGTGCTGCGCCGCTCGGCGCCGAAGGACCCGACTGTCACGCCGAAGGAGAACGACGCCAAGGCGCTCGACCGCGGCCTTTTGCGCATGGATCCGGAGCGGCACACCTGCACCTGGAAGAACGAGCCGGTGACGTTGACCGTCACCGAATTCCTGATCCTCCAGGCGCTGGCGACCCGCCCCGGCGTGGTGAAGAGCCGCAACGCGCTGATGGACGCCGCCTATGACGACCAGGTCTATGTCGACGACCGCACCATCGACAGCCACATCAAGCGGCTGCGCAAGAAGTTCAAGGTGGTCGATAACGAGTTCGAGATGATCGAGACGCTCTACGGCGTCGGCTACCGTTTCAAGGAAGCCTGAGGCTCACACAGCTTCACGGACGACCGAGAGCATCGCCGCTTCTGATTCCATCGGGAGCGGGATCGCTCTAGGATGCGGGGACCTTTTCGACGAATGTCCTAATGCGGACGTAAGCATTGCTTGACCGAACGCAGCCTGATCAAAACCAGAGCGCCGAGGATGTCGCATCCGGCGGCGTTCAGGAGCACGTTGCCGAAGACAAGCCGCAGGGCTGGCGACCGCTGAACTGGCTGAAACGCGCCGGGCAGTTCTTCTTCGCGCTGTCCTTCTCGAGCCTGACCCGCCGCATCGTCTCGCTCAACCTCGCCGGCCTCGTCGCGCTGGTGGCGAGTATCCTGTACCTGTCGCAATTCCGCGCCGGCCTGATCGATGCGCGGGCGCAGAGCCTCCTGGTGCAGGCCGAGATCATCGCCGGCGCAATCGCGGCCTCCGCCACGGTGCAGACCAACGCCATCACCATCGATCCCGACAGGTTGCTCGACCTCAAGCCGGGCGAGACCTATGGCGGTCCGGACGAGTATTCGCCGCTGGACTTTCCGATCAATCCGGAGCGCGTGGCGCCGGTGCTGCGCACCCTGATCTCGCCGACCAAGACGCGCGCCCGCATCTACGATCCGAACGGCAGCCTGCTGCTCGACAGCCGCAACCTCGAAAACGTGCTGCGCTTCGACCTGCCGCCGCCGGCCGAGAAACCGGGCTTCGTCGAGCGCGGCATGGTCGCAGTGCGCACCTGGCTGAACCGCGGCGACCTGCCGCTCTACCGCGAGCTCGGCCCCGAGAACGGCAACGGCTATGCGGAGGTAGGCGACGCGCTTCAGGGCCAGAAGCGCTCGATGGTGCGGGTCAATGCCCGCGGCGAGGTGATCGTCTCGGTCGCGGTCCCCGTTCTGCGCTCGCGCGCGATCCATGGCGCGCTGATGCTGTCGACCCAGGGCGACGACATCGACCAGATGGTCACCGCCGAGCGCCTCGCCATCCTGAAGGTCGGCGGCGTCGCCGCCGCCGTCATGATCATGTTGTCGCTCCTGCTCGCGAGCACGATCGCCGGGCCCGTGCGCCGGCTCGCCGACAGCGCCGAGCGCGTCCGCCGCCGCATCAAGGCCCGCATCGAGATTCCCGATTTCACGCGCCGCCGCGACGAGATCGGCCACCTCTCCGGCGCGCTGCGCGACATGACCAGCGCGCTGTACAGCCGCATCGAGGCGATCGAGATGTTCGCCGCCGACGTCGCCCATGAACTGAAGAACCCGCTGACCTCGCTGCGCTCGGCGGTCGAGACGCTGCCGCTGGCGCGCAACGAGACCAGCCGCGCGCGCCTGCTCGAGGTGATCGAGCACGACGTCAAGCGGCTCGACCGGCTGATCTCCGACATCTCCGACGCCAGCCGGCTCGATGCCGAGTTGCAGCGCCAGGATGCGATCCCGGTCGATTTGCGCCGCCTGCTGACGACGCTCGTGTCCGTCGCCAATGAGACCAAGCTCGGCCACGACGTTGCGGTCGAGACGCGCTTCGAGGGCCGCGGCCCGACCGACACCTTCGCCGTCAGCGGCCACGATTCACGGCTCGGGCAGGTGGTCTCCAACCTGCTCTCGAACGCGCAATCATTCTCCGAAGCCGGCAACAAGGTGCGCCTCACCTGCCGCCGCGTGCGCGGCGAGATCGAGATCGTGGTCGACGACGACGGCCCCGGCATTCGCGACGACGCGCTGGAGCGCATCTTCGAGCGCTTCTATACCGATCGTCCGCATCAGGGTTTTGGCCAGAACTCAGGCCTCGGCCTGTCGATCTCCAAGCAGATCGTCGATGCCCATGGCGGACGCATCTGGGCAGAGAACCGCCCCGGCCCGCTGGATGCCGACGGCGAGCCGACGGTCGCCGGCGCGCGCTTCGTGGTGCGGCTGCCGGCCCTATGACCGATGGCGGGCCCAGCGTTCACGCCTCCGCCGTCAAGGTCGGGACTTTTGCCGTCCTGATCCGTGGGCCGTCGGGCTCCGGCAAGTCCCGCCTTGCCTTTGATTTGATCATGGCAGGCCGCGCCGGCGTGGTCGAAAGGGCGGTCCTGGTCGGTGATGACCGTGTCCATCTGGCGACAGTCGGCCATGAAATTGAGGCCCGTCCCGCTCCGGCTTTGGCTGGCCTGATCGAGATCCGCGGCTTGGGGATCCGCCGCTGCGACTTCGTGGAGCATGCGACCGTCGGTCTCGTGGTCGATCTGGACGCGACGGATGCGGAACGCTTGCCGGCGCCCGAAGCCCTAAAAACAAGCATCCTCGGTGTCGAAATACCGCGAATACCCGTTGGCCGCGGCTATTCGCCCCTCCCCCTGGTTGTCGCCGCCTTGACCACTACCAAGAGTTCATCTTCCGTTAACCTCTCCGGCGATTGTTCGAAGGGAAATGGTAACCATATGAACCCCACTATCGCGACCGATTAGACCGGCGCAGCTCCCCTCATCCATCCGTCTAGATTCAGGGAGATACGCAACATCCCCTCTTGCGCGGGGGCTCTGGATGGTCAAAGTGGCGCGTTCGTGCGGTGCACCAAAAGCGCCCGCGAGGAGTTTTCCGATGATTGGTCTAGTACTTGTGACCCACGGGCGCCTTGCCGACGAATTCAAGGCAGCGCTTGAGCATGTCATGGGTCCACAAAAGCAAATCGAAGCGATCACGATCGGCGCCGAAGATGATTCCGATCTCTGCCGAAGCGACATCATCGAGGCGGTCAACCGCGTCGATTCCGGCGACGGCGTTGCGATCCTCACCGACATGTTCGGCGGCACGCCGTCGAACCTTGCAATATCCTGCATGAGCCGGCCCAAGGTCGAAGTGCTCGCGGGCATCAACCTGCCCATGCTGGTGAAGCTCGCCAAGGTGCGCGAGGAGCGGTCGCTGCCCGACGCGATCGCGATGGCCCAGGAAGCGGGCCGCAAATACGTCACCATCGCCAGCCGCGTGCTCGCCGGCAAATGAGCGACGAGGCGCCACAAGCGGGGGCAGGCGTGCCCGCGGGCGCGATCTCCAGGGATCTTCTGATCGTCAACAAGCGCGGCCTGCATGCCCGCGCCTCCGCGAAATTCGTCCAGCTGGTCGAGCGCTTCGACGCGCAGGTGTGGGTGACGCGCGGCGGCGAGACCGTCGGCGGCACCTCGATCATGGGATTGATGATGCTCGCGGCAGGGCCGGGCACGACGATCACGGTTGCGGCGGCAGGTGCCGACGCCGAAGGCGCGCTCGCGGCGATCACCGAACTCGTCGAGAGCAAGTTCAACGAGGAAGGGGTTTAGGCTCCTCACCGTCATTCCGGGAGGGCGCGTTAGCACCAGACCCGGAACCTCGAGATTCCGGGTTCGATGCTGCGCATCGCCCCGGAATGACCTTCTCTCACTTCGCCGGCGGCGCGATGTAGACGTTCCAGCTCATCGACGGGCCCGCCCTGCCGTGGGTGAAGCGGCGCGTCGTCATCACGATGCGCTCGGCATTCGGCGCGGTCTCCGACACCCATTTCTCGAAGGCAGGCAGACGACCGTCGGTCGGATCGAACACGCCGATGAAGCCGTATTTCCTGGCGTCGTCGCGCGAGGTCAGCCCGGAATCCCAGGCCTCCAGCGGCAGCAGCGCGGCCGGATGATCCGGGCTGTAGAACACCATCGGCTGGATCGACTCCATGGTGCCGGCGACGACGGCCCAGCGCAAGGCGAAGCGCGCGTGCCAGGCCTGGGTCAGCTCGCGCGCCAGCTCCGATCGCGCGCCATAGGTCGACGTATTGCCGGCGTTGGCCGCCATCTCGCGCGTGGCGATCCAGGGCGAGGCGGCAAGCGTCGCGACGCTGAGCACCAGCCAGATCGCGGCGATGTTGAACAGCGCTGCGCCCTGCACGCGCAGCGTCGGGATCGCGACCAGCGCGAGCGGGACCAGGAAGAACAGCGAGATGCCCCAATCGGTCTTCATGTAGATGCTGAAGACGAGCGCGCCGAGCGGCGGGCCGAAGGCGACGATGACCTGGATGATCCAGACGTTCAGCGCCTGCGAAAGATTGACGCCGGAATTGCCGCGGCGCGCCCAGGCACGCGTGACGATGCGCGAGGGGGCGCGCAGCAGCAACTTGATCCAAGGCGGCACCAGTGCCATGGCCAAGGCCGCGAGCGCCACCGGTAATGCCAGCAGCCCCAGATTATGCAGCACATAGCCGGCGACGAGCTGATGCACCTGGCCGCTGTCCTGGAGGCTGTAGGTGTCGCCGGCATAGGTCAGCGGCACGAAATGCACGTCCGCCAGCCAGACGATGTGCGGGATCATCGCCGCGACCATCGTCGCGATCGCCACCCATGGCGCGGGCGACGACAGGAATCGCAACCGGTCGGGATGGATCAGCGCGGCAAGGCCGATGGCGCCGATCATGGTCAGCACCCAGTATTTGGTCATCAGCGCCAGCGCGCCGGCCAGCCCGAGCAGGACTCCGGATTGCCAGCTGCGTTTCTCGAAGGCGTTGAGATAAGCGAGCACCAGGAGCGGCAGCGTGACGAGCTGGAGCAGGTCCGGGTTGTACTTGAAGCCCTTGAAATTGAAGATCGGGTAGAGAGCGATCATCACCACGACGAGGAACGCGCGTCGCGCATCCACCACGCGCAGCGCGACGAGCCAGCAGATCACCATGCCGACGCTCACCGTCGTCATCGCGAGCGCGTAGGTCGCCCAATCCGCCGCCGGGAACGCCTTGAACCAGAGGCCGGCCACCCAGCCCGACAGCGGCGGATGCTTGCCGTAACCCCAGAGGAGTTTCTGGCCCCAGCCATAGGCTTCTGCGACGTCCATGTGAACGTCCTGCGCCGCCTTGAGATTGATCAGGATGAAGGTCCAGAGCACCGCGTGCAGGATGGCGAACTGGATCACCAGCCAGAGCCGCGCGTCGGGGCGGACCGCACAGGCAACCAGCCAGGCCCGGAAGCGGTCGTAACTCAAGCGGGTCTTCGCCCGCGCTCTGGCGGATGGGATCGAGGTGGTCGACATGGGCCTGGACATGAGGCGTTGCGTAGCGCGTTTTGGCCTGCCGTGGAATCAGCTTGCGTGAAGAAAGGCCCTGAAATTACAGCAATATGGTTGCCGCACGGGGATGTGAGTGGTATCCCGCGCCCATGACGACCGTCCCCATTTCCAACATCCGCAATTTCTCCATCGTCGCCCATATCGACCATGGCAAATCGACGCTGGCCGACCGCCTGATCCAGATGACGGGCGGGCTCTCCGACCGCGAGATGGCGGGCAAGGAGCAGGTGCTCGATTCCATGGACATCGAGCGCGAGCGGGGCATCACCATCAAGGCCCAGACGGTGCGTCTCTCGTACCGCGCCAAGGACGGCAAGGATTACATCTTCAACCTGATGGACACGCCCGGCCATGTCGACTTCGCTTACGAAGTCTCGCGGTCGCTGGCGGCCTGCGAGGGTTCCCTGCTGGTCGTCGACGCCAGCCAGGGCGTCGAAGCGCAGACGCTCGCCAACGTGTACCAGGCGCTCGACAACAATCACGAGATCGTTCCGGTCCTGAACAAGGTCGATCTGCCCGCCGCCGAGCCCGAGAAGGTCAAGCAGCAGATCGAGGACGTCATCGGCATCGACGCTTCCGACGCGGTGATGATCTCGGCCAAGACCGGCCTCGGCGTTCCCGACGTGCTGGAAGCGATCGTCACCCGCCTGCCGCCCCCGAAGGGCGACCGCGACGCGACGCTCAAGGCGCTGCTGGTCGACAGCTGGTACGACGTCTATCTCGGCGTCGTCGTTCTCATTCGCGTCGTCGACGGCACGATGAAGAAGGGCCAGCGCGTGCGCATGATGGGCACGGGCGCCGCCTACGACGTCGAGCGCGTCGGCTTCTTCACGCCGAAGATGCAGCAGGTGGACGAGCTCGGTCCCGGCGAGATCGGCTTCATCACCGCCGCGATCAAGGAAGTCGCCGACACCCGGGTGGGCGACACCATCACCGACGACAGGAAGCCTGTCACGGAAATGCTGCCGGGCTTCAAGCCGGCGATCCCCGTGGTGTTCTGCGGCCTGTTCCCGGTCGATGCCGACGACTTCGAAACGCTGCGCGCGGCCATGGGCAAGCTTCGCCTCAACGACGCCAGCTTCTCCTTCGAGATGGAAACCTCCGCCGCGCTCGGCTTCGGCTTCCGCTGCGGCTTCCTCGGGCTGTTGCATCTGGAGATCATCCAGGAGCGGCTGTCGCGCGAATTCGACCTGAACCTGATCGCGACCGCGCCCAGCGTCATCTACAAGATGAAGCTCAACGACGGCAGCGAGATCGAGATCCACAATCCCATCGACATGCCCGACGTGGTCAAGATCGCGGAGATCCAGGAACCCTGGATCGAGGCCACGATCCTCACCCCCGACGAATATCTCGGCAGCGTCCTGAAACTGTGCCAGGACCGCCGCGGCTCGCAGAAGGAGCTGACCTATGTCGGCTCCCGCGCCATGGTGAAATACGACCTGCCGCTCAACGAAGTGGTGTTCGACTTCTACGACCGCCTGAAATCGGTCTCCAAGGGCTACGCCTCGTTCGACTATCATCTCACCGACTACAAGCCGGCCGATCTCGTCAAGATGCAGATCCTGGTCAACAACGAGCCGGTCGACGCACTCTCGATGCTGGTGCACCGCACCCGCGCCGAGGGCCGCGGCCGCGCCATGGTCGAGAAGATGAAGGACCTGATCCCGCCGCACATGTTCCAGATCCCGATCCAGGCGGCGATCGGCGGCAAGGTGATCGCCCGCGAGACGGTGCGCGCGCTGCGCAAGGACGTCACCGCGAAGTGCTATGGCGGCGACATCACGCGAAAGCGCAAGCTCCTGGAGAAGCAGAAGGAAGGCAAGAAGAAGATGCGGCAGTTCGGCAAGGTCGACATCCCGCAGGAAGCCTTCATTGCCGCGCTGAAGGTGGATAGCTGAGCAAGCGCTCACGCTTTCACAGACGCATCAGCCCCCGTCATGCCCGGGCCATTCGGATCGGGCAAAACAAAAATCCCGAAAACAACCCCATGCACAGTAGACGGGGCCTTGTTGGGATTGAGTTTTTTCGAAACTTCTGTTTTTGCGAATAGTATTTGACTCGTCGGGCAAAGCAGGCGCATGATGCCACCATCGCCCCCGTCGCGTCGCACCTCCCGTCGAGCCGGCCTGTCAGACTCCACCGCCGTCAGAGGGACGATCGCCAAGGCGGAGGAGACGCGAACTCATCGCGTTCATGAATTCGCGCCCGCCCGCTCAGCTCGAACCTGACACGCGATCAGTAGTCCCAGAACACCGGCACGAACCGAAAGGCGTCGCCGTCGAGCGCCACCCGACCGACGGACGGGAACGGCATATGGGTGGCGACCAGCAGCTCGCCGGTCCTCGCCAACTCCCGCAGGAGCCGGTCCCGGACGCGGGCGGCCTCCTCCGGGTCGTGTTCAAAGCCGTTGTACCAGTCGGGATGGTCGAAGCCGACCGTGAACACGGCGTCGCCGGCGAAGGTCAGCGCGTCACCGCCGGATGTCAGGCGGACCACGCTGTGCCCGGGGGTGTGTCCACCGGTGCGACGGACGACGACGCCCGGCGCAATCTCGTGCTCCTCGTCGAACTGCCGCAATTGATTGTGATATGCCTTCGTGAACTGCCCGGCGGCCGCCCGGAGCGCGTCGGGAAAGCCCGGCGGCATATCCGTACGGGAGAAATCAGGCGCCTCCCAAAACCTGACCTCGGCGGCCGCAACGTGAATCTGCAGGTCGGGTCGCAGCCGCTCCTTCACCCCATCGACGAGCAAGCCGCCGACATGGTCCATGTGCATGTGGGTCAGCACCACGTCGGTCACAGACGCGAGATCGATGCCGGCAGCTTCCAGTCGCCTGACCAGCTGCCCGGCCCGCGGCAAGTGCAAGTCCGGATCAGATCCGAGCCCTGCGTCGATGAGAATGGTCTTGCCGCCGCTGCGGACCAGGACCGCGTTCAGGGCCCAGTCGAAAGCGTCCGTCGGCAGGAACATGTCCTTCAGCCAGGCCGTTCGGACGGACGGGGCGGCGTTATGTCCCAGCATTTTTGTCGGCAGCGGGAGCACGCCGTCGCTGACCACCAGCACGTCGATCTCTCCGACCTTCAAGGCGTAGCGCGACGGGACCAGTTCTTCGGGCTCCGGCTTAGCGAGTTGCGAGGTGTTGTGTCGATTCATGTTCGTCTCCTGTTGCGTGGTGCGGATCGTTCGGTTCATTTCGAAATCTCCAGGTCTGTGTCGACGAGGTGTTCAGAGATCGGTGACGCGCTCCGGGTCGGCCGAGGCGAGCGCGGCGGCGCGTTCGGCGAGCGGCGGATAGATCCAGATCGTGTTGATCTCCCGCTTCGTCTTCTTCGCCTCCTCGCCGACCATCTCGACCTTCCGCTCCCAGCCGCGCGTGAAGAGCGCACCGGCTTCGCCGAGATCGAGGCAGGTGACGTAGGCCTTCTGGTGATACGGCCTGGTCGGAACGCCGAGCAGCTCGGCTGCGGCGTTGTTGCCGGCAAAGGCGCCCATCCGCGTGGCGTGCTGGCACGACATCAGCGCGTAGTTTCCGGCATCGTCGCAAGCTGCGCGCGCCGCGTCGCCGGTGGCGAAGACACCCGCCACGCCCGGCACGCGCAGATCGCGGTCGACCAGCAGCCGGCCGAAATTGTCGCGCTCGGCGGGAATCTGCGCGGTCAACGGGGCAGCCCGCATGCCCGCGGCCCAGATCACCGTCGCGGCTTCGATTCGCTCACCGTCGGACAGTGTGACACCGGTTTTGTCGAGCGAAGCGACACCGACGCCGAGCCGGGTCTCCACGCCGACCTGCCTCAACGTATCCTCGATGATGGGACGCGCAGCTTCGCCCATATCGGGAGCGATCGCCTCGTTGCGCTCGACGATGACGACCCGCGGCCTGGCATCCCGGCCGAGGCTCTCGCGGAGCCGCGCCGGCATTTCCGTCGCCGCCTCGATGCCGGTGAATCCGCCGCCGGCGACGACGACGGTGTCGCGCATTTCTGATATCGGCCAGCTCACCAGATGTTGCAGATGCCGGTCGAGAGCGATCGCATCGTCGAGCGTATCGACGCTGAAGCCGTGCTCGGCAAGGCCTGGAATGTTCGGACGGAAAAGCCGGCTGCCCGTGGCCACGACCAGGCGATCATAGGACAGCTTCGTTCGCCTCCCTCCGGGCGTCGCCACGCCTACTTCACGCGCCTTGATATCGACCGTCTCGGCACTGCCCTGCACGTAGACCACATCGACCGCCTTGAGCACGTCCAGCAGCGGCGCCGTCAACGTCTCGGGCTTCGGCTCGTAAAGCCGCGGGCGAACCACGAGTGTCGGCTGTGGTGCGACCAGCGCGATCTCGAGCTTGTCGGGCGAGGCACCCTTGATGTCGCGCAGGCGCGCGGCGGACAATGCGGCGTACATGCCGGCGAAGCCGGCGCCAATGATGACCAGTCGCATGTGGTGTCTCCTGTGATGTGAATGGATCGATGCGCAGGATCAGGCCGCGATGAACGCCGACAGCTCGGCGTTCACAATGCTCGCATGGGTCGTGCAGATGCCGTGCGGCAGTCCCTCATGGATTTTGAGCGTGCTGTTCTTCAGCAGCTTCGCCGACAGCGGCGCGGAGTCGGCAACCGGCACAATCTGATCATCGCCGCCATGCAGGACGAGGGTCGGCACCGCGATGCTCTTCAGGTCTTCGGTAAAATCGGTCTCCGAGAAAGCCTTGATGCCGTCGTAATGCGCCTTGGCGCCGCCCATCATGCCTTGGCGCCACCAGTTCCAGATCACCGCCTGCGATGCCTTGGCGCCGGGGCGGTTGTAGCCGTAGAAGGGACCGCTCGCGAAATCCAAATAGAACTGCACCCTGTTGGCGGCGAGTTGCCGGCGCAGATCGTCGAGAATGTCGATCGGCAAGCCGCCGGGATTTCCTTCCGTCTTCAGCATCAGCGGCGGCACTGCGCTGATCAGCACGAGCTTGGCCACACGACCGCGACCGTACCGCGCGACGTAGCGGACGGCTTCGCCGCCGCCGGTGGAATGTCCGACATGGATGGCGTTACGGAGATCGAGGTGGTCGACGACCGCCGCGGCATCGGCCGCGTAATGATCCATGTCGTGGCCGCCGCCGACCTGGCTCGAGCGTCCGTGCCCCCTGCGATCGTGTGCAATCACGCGATAGCCCTTACCGACGAAGTACAGCATCTGGGTGTCCCAGTCGTCGGCGCAAAGCGGCCAGCCATGATGAAAGACGATCGGTTGGGCGGATTTCGGTCCCCAGTCCTTGTAGAAGATCCGTACGCCATCCTTCGTGATCACCGACGTCATCGGATCGGTCCAGTGAGCGGAGGATTGCGAACGGCTCGATTCTTCTCCCGCCGTTGTCGATGAGCGGACGAAGAGTGAAATCGCAGACATGACCGAGGTCGCGAGGACCTTCCGGCGCGAGGTGTTTGCAATCTGATTGAGCGGGACTTTCCAGGTCATTCCTCTTCTCCATGTGGTTGGCATGGGCACGCTGCTGATCTAGCGAACCGGATGTGCCGGTGCCCCAGCGCCATTGCGGCGATTGCAGAGCAATTGCTGCTCGAGTCTTTCCGTTCAGGTTCGATCGAGACGCGGCTCCTGATTTCGTTCTGACGCGTTCTCTTCACGTGAACCGATTTCCACTTCGCCCGAAAACGCCCCTAGCGCCCACGCCGGCGCCAATCGGTCGGGGTCGCACCGGTCAGCCGTTTGAATGCAGCGGCGAACGCGGTCTGGGAGGCGTAGCCGAGCGCGGCGGCGACCGTCACGACCGACGCGTCCGTCTCGCGCAGCATCTGCATCGCCTGCTCGAGCCGGTGCTGGCGCAACCAGGCATGGGGCGAGAGCCCGGTGCTTTCCTTGAAGGCCCGGCAGAAGTGGAAGCGCGACAGGCGGGCCTCCGCAGCGAGCGCCGCGAGCGAGACATCCGCATCGCTCTCCGAACGGAGGCGCTCGATGGCGCGCATGAGCACCTTCGGCGCCAGCCCGCCCACGACCGGATGGACCGCAGTCGGCGCACCGGCATGCGCGGCCAGCAGACGCGTCGCGAGAAGGTCGGTCAGTTGCTGTCTGAAGAGCGAATCCAGCGTCTCATTGCCTTCCAGGACATCAGCGGCGCTCAGGAGCAGCCGGGACGTGATGGGATCGGGATGCGCCGTTCGCTCGACGAGATCGATCGGCTTGACGGTGTCGGCTTCGTCGGCCACGCGCGCGAGCGTTCTGTGCGGAAGGTAGAGCTGAACGACGTCGACGGGTTTCGGAATATCCCATCTGGAGCTCGCTCCCTCGGGGATGATGATCACGACCCCCGGACGAAACGTTCCCGTCGAGACAAACCGGCCCGAACGCCGCTCCATGCGCTGCACCGCGCCGTTGTAGGCCATGATCACATGATGGGTCATGGGCGCGACGACGTCGTGCAGCGGTTCGTGTTTCCAGTGTGCGATCCCGCCGCCGGATGGGTCCAGGGCCATGCGGAACGGCTCGGTACCGAGCACACGGGCCATTTCCGCGTCGGCGAGAGGCCGCTCGGCCGCGGTCGGAGTGGCCTTGCGCGCCTCGGACGGAGCCGTCGGCTCCTCCTGCGAATGATCGTGCGAGACAGGCTTGGTCATGGAATTGGGCATGGGCATGGGCTCGCATGCGCGGCGGCATGACGGTCGCGATGAAGGGCCGACGGCAGCGGGGGGTTACTTGCGAAGGGTGGCCAGCCAATCCTCAAAGCGGATGGCGCCGAGCCGCGGGCGGTCGCCGGGCGTGAGCGATCGGTCGTCCAGCTCCGCTCCGAAATAGCGGGCGTGGATGTCGGCAACGACCTTGCGCGGATCCTTGATCGCGGCCGTGTATCTCCGGCCGAATTCGTCGAGGCTCAGTCGCTCGGGACCGGCGAGCTCGATCATGCCGTTGATCGGATCGGCAAGCGTCACATCGGCGAGCGCGGCAGCGACATCGTCCGAGGCCACCGGCTGAAACAGCGCGGGCGACAGCCGGGCGATCTGTCCGTCGGAGGAGGACTCGACGATGCCGCCGACGAATTCGAAGAACTGGGTGGCGCGCAGGATGCTGTAGGGAATCGTCGAGCTGCGGATCAGATTCTCTTGTGCGAGCTTGGCGCGGAAGTAGCCGCATTCCGGAAGGCGGTCGGTGCCGACGATGGACAGCGCGACGTGATGCCGCACTTTGGCGACGGCCTCGGCCGCGAGGAGATTACGGCTCGACGTTTCGAAGAACGCCAGCACCGCACGGTCCTCGAAGGACGGTGAGTTCGCGACGTCCACGACGACGTCCGCGCCTGAAAGCGCCCGATCGAGACCCTCGCCCGTGATGGCGTTGACGCCTGTACGGGAGGATGCCTGAAGGACATCATGGCCCTTTTCACGGAGCATCCTCGCCAGTTTCGCTCCGATCAAGCCGGTCCCGCCGATGATGACGATCTTCATGATGATTTTCCTCGATTTTTCCGGCCAACGATGGCCTTGTTGCTGAAAGCGAGGATGCGCGCATGCGGACGGAAAAGCCTTGCAGCCGGCCTGAATTGGCCTTCAATTTTCCTTCGGTTCTCGTCCAAGCGGAGCGCGGACTTGCGTTTCTTGTTTGAAGATTTTTGTCTGGACGCCGAACGGCGCGAGCTCACCCGCGGGCCGGAGCTCGTCGCAATCGGGCCAAAGGTGTTCGATCTGCTGCTCCATCTGGTTCGCAAGAGGGAGCAGGTCGTGACGCGTGACGATTTGCTGGCGGCCGTCTGGGACGGCCGGATCGTCTCCGAATCGACGCTGACGAGCCACGTCAACGCGGTGCGCAGGGCGATCGGGGATACCGGCAAGGAGCAGCGCCTGATCCGAACGATTTCGCGCAAAGGCATGCGCTTTGTCGGCGAGGTCCGGGAAGACGAGCCGCCCGCTCGCGCGGTGGCTGCACAGTCGAACATCGCGGTCGAACCGCCCGGGCTCGCCCTGTCGCTGCCGGATTCTCCCTCGATTGCGGTGCTTCCGTTTCGAAACCTCAGCGGCGACACCGGGCAGGATTATTTTGCCGACGGCGTCGTGGAAGACATCATTACCGCGCTGTCGCGCATCCGCTGGCTGTTCGTGATCGCCCGCAACTCGAGCTTCACCTACAAGGGCCGGACCGTGGACGAGAAGCAGGTCGGCCGCGAGCTTGGCGTGCGCTACGTCGTCGAAGGCAGCGTGCGTCAGTCCGAAAGCCGGGTGCGCATCACGGGACAGCTCGTGGACGCCGCAACAGGCACCCATCTCTGGGCCGAGAGATTCGAAGGAACGCTCGATGACATCTTCGAGCTGCAGGACCAGGTCGCAAACAGCATAGTCGGCGCGATCGCCTCCCAGCTCGAGCGTGCGGAGATCGAACGCGCCCGGCGCAAGCCGACCGGCAATCTCAGCGCCTACGATCACTATCTGCGCGGCATGCCACATTTGCACCGTGGCACGCGGGAAGCGATCGACCAGGCGTTGCCGCTGTTTCTCAAGGCCATCGCGCTCGATCCCGAGTTTGCGTCGGCCCATGCCATGGCGGCCTGGTGCCATTGCTGGCGCAAGATCAACGGATGGATGACCGATCAGCCGCGGGAGTCCGCCGAGGGCATCCGGTTGGCTCGTCTGGCGATGGAGTTCGGCAAGGACGACGCCGTCGCGCTGACACGGGGCGGACACACGCTCGCCCATCTCGCCGGCGACGTGGACGGCGCCGTCGCACTGCTCGACAAGGCACTGTTGCTCAACCCAAACCTGGCAGCGGCCTGGTTCCTGGGAGGCTTCCTCCGGGCCGAGCGCGGCGATCCCGAGGCTGCAATCGAGTTCTTGACCCGCGCCATGCGGCTCAGCCCGCGCGATCCCGAGATGTTCCGGATGCAGGCCGGCATGGCGATGTCGCACCTGTTTTCCGGACGTTTCGACTTGGCCTTATCCTGGGGCGAACAATCTCTCCGGCAGCTGCCAAGCTTCGTGTTCGTCGCGCTGATCATTGCCGCCTGTCATGGGCTCGCCGGACAAGCGGAGCAGGCGCGGGATGCAGCGGATCATTTGCGCAAGCTCGATCCTGCGTTTCGTATCTCCAAGCTCGATGGCTGGATACCAATCCGGCGTCCGGAGCATCGCGCCAGCCTCACGAACGGCTTGCGGCTGGCGGGCTTGCCCGAGTGAGAGGCGCGCCGATGCCCCGCGTCCATGCCTTGCCCTCCGCCGGCAGATGAGCCACCATCCGTGCCGCGCACCACCAACAAAACCAAAAGCGCCGAGGAAACGCATGAGCAAGCCGTCAAGCTTCGATTATGGCTGGGTCGTCGTCGCCGCGGGAGCGCTGATGACCTGCGTCGGGTTTGGCACGATGCTGTCGCTTGCGGTGTTCCTGCAGCCGATCTCGGAAGCGATGGGCTGGTCGCGCGCCGGGGTGTCGGCGGCGGCGACGCTGGATTTTCTCTGCATGGCAGTTGCCGCGTTCTTCTGGGGCACGCTGTCGGACCGGTTCGGCACCCGCATCGTGGTGCTCGCAGGAAGCCTGCTGCTCGGTCTCGGCCTCGTCACCGCGAGCCAGGCGGCAACCCTCTGGCAATTCCAGCTTGGCTTCGGCGTGCTGATCGGCGTCGCCGCCGGCAGCTTCTACGCGCCGATGATGGCGCTCGCGAGCGCCTGGATCGAGAAGAATCGCAGCCTTGCGGTAGCTCTCGTCTCCGCCGGCATGGGCGTATCGCCGGTGACGATCGCGCCGGCCGCGAGCTGGCTGATCACGGCCTATGACTGGCGCACCGCGATGCTGGTGATCGGCATCGCCGCGTGGGCGCTGCTGATCCCCGCGTGCTTCCTGGTGCGGCCGGCACCGGCCGCGGCGGCCCCGGCAAGCAGCGACGCGGCACCGGAGATCGAGCTGACCGCGGCGCAGGCGCTGCGCACGCCGCAATTCATCGCGCTCGCGGCGGCGCATTTCGCCTGCTGCGCCGCGCATTCCGGCCCGATCTTCCACATGGTGTCCTACGCGATGGTGTGCGGCATCGCCCCGCTCACGGCGGTGACGGTCTACAGCGTGGCCGGCGTCTCCGGCCTCGGCGGGCGCCTGCTGCTAGGGGCGCTGGCCGACCGCATCGGCGCGAAGCCCGTGCTGGTCGGCGGACTGTTCGTTCAGGCGATGTGCATCGCGACCTATCTCGCGGTGGCGCAGCTCGGCGAATTCTACGCGCTCTCGGTGGTGTTCGGCCTCGCCTATGGCGGCGTGATGCCGCTCTATGCGGTGCTGGTCCGCGAGTTCTTCGGCGCTCGCATCATGGGCACGGTGTTCGGCGCGGTCTCGGCCTTCGCCAGCCTCGGCATGGCGCTCGGGCCCTGGGCCGGCGGGCTCGTGTTCGACAATTTCCAACGCTACACATGGCTGCACGCCGGGTCCTTCGCGATCGGGCTCGCCGCCGTCGCGGTGGCGCTGAGCTTCCCGACCAAGCGCAGGCGATCGCTCGATCTCGGCCCCGCCGCGGCCTGACGGCGGAACAATGCGCCTCGCGCCTTCGTGTTCGAACTACAACGGCCGGAGATTTGGGAACACACCGCGATCGATCGCGGCGAGCAGGACCGCCATGCCGCTCATCAGGCCCAGGCCCATGAGAGTGACCAGCGTCTGCGACGCGAGGCTGTTCCAGCCTTCGCTGAGGACTGCATGGGCAGCGAGGGACAGCAGAACACTGGCGCAATAGATCGCGAGCGAGTATTCGCCGCATCGTATCAGCGGGCGCAGCGGTCTGGCGTTCAAGATGCTGGCATTGCTCGGCAGAAGGCGCCAGCAGAGCAGTGCAAGCGCAGCAAAATGCAACAATCGCAAGATGTCGAGATTGGTCTTGTCGATCGGATAGATCAGCCGCGACAGCCATCCCGGCACGTAGTCTTCAATGGCATGGATCTGCCAGCCCAAGGTGATCACGAACGAGAACAGCACGTAGCTCGCCGCCAGCGCAGTAAGGACCCGCGACCTGAGAATGGCGAGTTGCCAATCGCCTCGGTTCGCCCCCCACCAGATGCCGATCACGAACAGCAACTGCCAGTTCAGCGGATTGAAATAGAGCTGCCCCCGTGGATAGGCCGGGATGTACCAGTCGAACAGATAAGCGAGAACATAGAGAGCAACGGATCCGGTCAGGGCCAGCGGCCAGGCGCCTATCGTCAACGGCAGGACGAGGATGAGCGCGAAGTGGAGGATGACCATCAACAGCAGAGGGTCCAGATTGACCGGTGAATACCGCAGCAGCGCCGCCTGAAGCAGCGTTTCAGCGGGCTGCTGCAGCAGGATGGCCAGGTTGGCGTGGTCGAACATGTCGGGCTGCCATGCCGCGATGAAGGACACCTCCGCCAGCAACAGGAAGACAGTCAGAATTTGCGCGATGTAGATCTCGACCGAACGCCGCAACATGCGCATCCCCGCCACCGCCGGGCCGGACCGGCGCAGGAGGTCGCCGTATACGATGCCCGACGCGAGGCCCGACAAGAATACGAGGATCTCCGCCGCATCGCTGAAGCCGAAATTCTTGGGCGTGAACCTGTTCAGATAGCTTTCCGGGATGTGATTGATGAAGATCCACCATAGCGAGAGGCCCCGGAACAGGTCGATGCGAAGATCGCGCTCCTTCATGGGCGGCGGTATGGTCGCAATCCACGTCACTCCTGTGCGCTGCCTCTCGTGATCAGGGCGTCTCGCCACAGCGAGCGTACTGGGCCGGCGCGGTAATGTCGTAGACGCCGGCTCCTCACTTCAATCAACCGCTGAAGGTACATTGCCGCGCCGCTACGGTCCAGAAAGCATGCCGCAGTTGCCATTATTGTCGAGACGTACCGAGGATGCGGGCGAAGCCCTCATTTTCCGCCCTGCATCGGCATGGCGCCCATCCGGCCACCCTGCATCATCGGCATCATGCCCATATTGGGCGCGAGCAATTCGTCGGCGGTCTTCTTCTGCTCGTCGGAGAGGGTGCCGACGAGGTTGGTCAGCGCCGATTTCATCGCACGGGTGGCCTCCAGCCGCGCCGACAGCCATTTTTCCTGCCAGGTCACCCGATCCAGCAAGGTCTCTGATCCGGAGCCGGCCATCGACCCGCGCAGCTCTCCGAGAGCCTTGGCATTTGCGCGCAACGCATCGGCGAACGCGTTCCAGGCAGGCGTCTGAGCATCGGTGACCTTGAGCTCGGTCCGCAGAAAGGCAATCCGGCCCTCCACGCGATCGACGGTCTCCATCCCGCTCATGCAGTCACCGCCGGACTGACGCATCATGCCCATCATCCGCATCATGTCGGACATCGGCATGTTACCGCCCATCATGCCCATCATGCGGCCGCCCATCTTGCCGTGAGAGGGGCCGGTGTTGCGGGGCGTCTCGGACGGCGTGGACGGTTTGGTCGCCTGTGTCTCCGACTGGTCCGGGTGGTGGCCCTGGTGCTCGGCAGGCGATTGCGCGAAGGCGGATGTGCCGAGGAACGTGAGCAGCAGGGTCGCCGCAAGCATGGGATGTCGCATCGTGTCTCTCCCGACGTTTGGCGTTTGCTGTGATTGTGGAGATCGCCCGCGGAATTCGACTTGACCCATGTCAAGGAAGCCGCTCGCCGCGAGCCGCACCATGAGACTGGATTGCTTCGTAATCCGCCCCCTCCCGCAAGCGGGGAGAGGTAGCCACATCACGCCACCAGCGCGGCGTCCTCGCTGCCGTCGATGCCGCGCTGTGCCGCGAGCAGGCTGATGATCTCCGCATTCGGCCGGGCCTTGCTGAACAGAAAGCCCTGGCCCTCATGGCAGCCTTCGGCGCGAAGACAGCTCAGCTCGGCTTCGGTCTCGACGCCTTCGGCGGTGATGGTGACGCCGAGGCCCTTGCCGAGGCTGACGATGGAGCGGATGATCGCCTGGGCCTCGCGATTGGCCCCTAGATCGCGCACGAAGGACTGGTCGATCTTGATCTTGTCGAAGGGGAAGCTGCGCAAGTAGCTGAGGCTGGAATAGCCGGTGCCGAAATCGTCCATTGAGATGCGTACCCCGAGCGCGCGCAGCGCGTGCAGGGTGGCCAGCACCTGGGCGCTCTTCTCCAGCAGCAGCGTCTCGGTTATCTCGAGCTCGAGCCGGCGCGGCGGCAGGCCGGAATGCTTCAGCGCGTCGGTCACCATCGAGAGCAGGTTGCCGCTGCGGAACTGGAGCGGCGACAGGTTGACGGCGACGCGGACGTCGTCGGGCCAGCTTGCGGCATCCAGGCACGCCCGGCGCAGCATCAAGCCCCCGAGCGGGTTGATGAGGCCGGTGTCCTCGGCAACCGGAATGAACTCGGCCGGCGAGACCATGCCACGCTCGGCGTGCGGCCAGCGCACCAGCGCCTCGAAGCCGGTGATGCGGCCGCTCTGGAGGTCGATCAGCGGCTGGTAATAAGGGCGCAGCACGTCGTTCTGGATCGCGTCGCGCAGCTCGACCTCGATCTTGCGGCGGCTCTGCGCCTTCGCATCGAGCGCGGCCTCGAAGAAGGCGAAGGTGCCGCGCGCATCCAGCTTGGCACGCGACAGCGCCATGTCGGCGCTCTTGAGCAGCTTCTCGGAATCATCGCCATCGCCCGGAGCCATCGCGATGCCGATCGAGGCGCCGATCACCACGGAATGGCCGTCGAGCAGATAGGGATCGGCGATGGCCTCCAGCAGGCGCTTGGCCAGCATGACCGCGTCCTCGGGGCGCGTCAGCCCGCTTTGAACGATCGCGAACTCGTCGGAATTGAGCCGCGCCAGCGCGTCCTCCTCGCGCAGGGTGGAGCGCAGCCGCTTGGCAACGCCGCGCAGCAGCTTGTCGCCGACCGCATGCCCCAGCGTGTCGTTGACCGCCTTGAAATTGTCGAGTCCCATCATCAAGAGGGCGACCTTCTCGGCGCTGCGCCGCGTGTGCAGCAGCTTCTCGTCCATCTCTTGCCGCAGCAGGCTGCGATTGGGCAGGCCGGTCAGGGCGTCATGCTGGGCCATGAAGGCAAGCCGCGCCTCGGCCCGCTTGCGCTCGGTGATGTCCATCAGCGCGAGCAGCACCGCAGGGCGGTCGGCATAGGTCAGCTCGCGGGAATAGATCGCAAGGTCGATCAGCGCGCCGTCGGCCTTGACGTGCTTCCAGGTGCGGCCGGCCTGTTCCTCGCTGGAGCGATCCGCGGTCCAGGGCGGCTCGCTGTCGAAGGCCTGCAAGGAGCGGATCTTCAGTTTCTCGAACTCGGCCCGGCTGTAGCCGTAATGCGCGATCGCGGCGGCGTTGACGCCGATGATGCACTCGTCGTCCAGCGCGCAGACGATCATGGGCACGGGATTGCCGTCGAACAGCAGGCGGAACGAGGCCTCGCGCCGCTTCAGCTCGGTGATGTCGACGCGCAGGCCGACGACGCCCCCATCATCGGTCAAGCGCTCGTCGATCAGGATGACGCGGCCGTCCGACAGCTTCTGCTCGTGGCGCGCGCCGGGCTGATAGAGCCTTTGCAGGCGCTCGGCGATCCACTCGTCCTCGTTGCCGACGGCCTCGGGATAGTCGCCGCGGGCGACGCCGATGCGCAGCGTGTCTTCGAGGCGTGCACCTTCCTCGAACAGATCGGCGGTCTTGCTGTAGATCTCGGCGTATTTCTTGTTCCAGAGAACGTAACGGCCTTCGGAATCGAGAAACACGATGCCCTGAGGCAGGATATCGATGGCCTGGCGCAGGCGCTCGTGGGATTTGCGCGCTTCCGCGATCGCGGCCTCCGCCTCGGCACGGCTGCGCAGGACTTCGTCGCGCGCGGAGCGGGCACGCGGCGCGCGCGCGAAGCGCGGCTTGCGCGCCTTCTGGCCGGCGCGGGCAAGCACGCTTTGCTTTCGCCTTCTTGCTTTTCGAGACCCCAAACTCAACTTCACTCGTCCCGGTACGCGCATTGCGGCCGCAGTCTTGGGGCAAGTGTCTGAAAAAAAAGTAATCTTGCCCGGCCGCGGCCCGCGCGAGCTGGACCTTGCTGCCTCTTTGCGCGCCGCGGTTGCGGCGGCAAGCGCCGCAAGAGCGTGTCTTGCGCCGCAATCAATGGGCGATCTGGCGCAAAATTGCGCGCGCACTTGAATCCGTTCCGGAATCGCACGCGATTGCATGCGGGCCGGAGATATTCCTCACGTCGCGCACGAATTTTGGTCAATGCAGGATACGGTTATTGCGCCGTTAAAAGGTGGCCGTTTGAGACGCGATTGGGCTCGACTGCCATGATGTTCGGCCCGCTCAAAGCCTCGTTCTTAACCCTGATGCAGCATTCGGCTATAAGGACGCCAGCATGAGTCGCCGCTGCATCACCCTCCTCCTGTTCTCATTCGCTTGCCTGGGCGCCGGCGGCGCGCTGGCCCAGGACAAGGGCAGCGTCAACCCCAAGCCGCTGCCGTCGCTGGCCAATCCGAACGATCCCGACCTCGCCGCCAAGGAACTGTTCGCGCGAAAGCTGCTCCCGTCGAAGGGGCCCGCCCATGTCATCGGCTCCTACACCAGGGGCTGCATCGGCGGCGCGGAGCAGATTCCGGTCAACGGCGACCATTGGCAGGTGATGCGCCTATCTCGCAACCGCAGCTATGGCCATCCCGACATGATCGCGCTGATCAAACGGCTCGCGGCGAGGGCGCACAAGAACGCAGGATGGCCCGGCATCCTGGTCGGCGACATCGCCCAGCCGCGCGGCGGGCCCGCACTGTCAGGCCATGCCAGCCACCAGATCGGCCTGGATGCCGACATCTGGCTGACGCCGATGCCGGACCGCCGGCTCTCGCGCGAGGAGCGCGAGGACATGTCGGCGGTGATGATGGTGCGCCAGGACCGGCTCGACGTCGACCCCAGGGTGTTCACGCCGGCCCATGTGCTGGTGCTGCGCGATGCGGCGCGGGAGCCCGCCGTGCAGCGCATCTTCGTCAACGCCGCGATCAAGAAGGCGTTGTGCCGCCAAGCCAAGGGCGATCGCGCCTGGCTGTCGAAGATCCGGCCGTGGTGGGGGCACGACTACCACTTCCACATCCGCATGCACTGCCCGGCAGGCGCCGGCGACTGCGAGGGCCAGCCGTCACAGGCCGAGGACGAAGGCTGCAAACCCGCCGATCTCGCCTACTGGTTCTCCGACGCGGTGCTGCACCCCAAGCCTCCGCCGGAGCCGCCGAAACCGAAGCCGCCGATGACGCTGGCGCAGATGCCGGCGGCCTGCAAGGCGGTGCTGCACGCGGCGGACGCGAGGCCGTAGCAGGCGCCACACTCACCGCTGTCGCCCCAGACAAGCGCGCCCCAAGCGTGCGCCGATCCGGGACGCCCGTCGTGATCGAGGCGCCGCCCTTTGACCTCCGGCGCCAGCCTGCTATCTTCGCGATTGCGATATCCCTGCCGGTCGTAAGCCGTCGCAAGGCCACGTGGAACAGCGCTTCCGCCCGTCGCGACCCGACCCACCCAACGCCAGATTTGCGCGCGCTTCCTGCGCCCGCGAACTCGCTCGGAGCGCATTCCATGTTTCGCATGTCCGGACTTTTCACCGCCTTCGTGATCCTCGCGAGCGCGAGCTTTTCGCCTGCAACTGCCGAGGACAAGACCATCACCGTGTTCGCCGCCGCCTCAATGAAGAACGCGCTGGACGAGATCGACGCCGCCTACACCGCGCGAACCGGCATCAAGTTCAGCGTCAGCTATGCCGCAAGCTCGGTGCTGGCGAGGCAGATCGAGCAGGGCGCGCCGGCCGACGTGTTCGTCTCGGCCGACACCGACTGGATGGACTACGCGATCTCCAAGAAGACCATCAACGAAGCGACCCGGGTCAACCTGCTCGGCAACAGCATCGTGCTGATCGCGCCGAAGGATTCCAGGATCGACGAGGTCAACATCGCGCAAGGCTTCGATCTCGCCAAGCTCGCCGGCGACGGCAGGATTGCGACCGGCGACGTCAAGTCCGTTCCGGTCGGCAAATATGCCAAGGCCGCGCTCGAGAAGCTCGGTGCGTGGCAGGCCGTCGAGCCGAAGTTCGCCATGGCCGAGAGCGTGCGCGCCGCGCTGACGCTGGTCGTCCGCGGCGAAGCCGCACTCGGCATCGTCTACTCGACCGACGCCAGGATCGAGCCAGGCGTGAAGATCGTCGGCACCTTCCCTTCGGAGTCGCATCCCGCGATCATCTATCCCGTCGCCGCGACCACGACCGCGAAGGGCGAGACCGGCGGCTACCTGGCTTTCCTGCGCTCCGCGGCGGCCAAGTCCATCTTCGAAAAATACGGCTTCAAGTTCCTGGTCAGTCCCACCACGTGATATCTGCGGCTTGATGTCCGAGATTTCCCCTGCCGAATGGACGGCGATCCTGCTCTCGCTCAGGGTCGCCATCATCGCGACGCTGGTGGCGACGCCATTCGGCATCGCGCTGGCGTGGCTGCTGGCGCGACGCGATTTCTGGGGCAAGTCGCTGCTCGACGCCGTCGTGCATCTGCCCCTCGTGCTGCCGCCTGTCGTCACCGGCTATCTGCTCCTGCTGACCTTCGGCCGCCGCGGCCTCGTCGGCGGCTTCCTCGCCGACCATCTCGGCATTGTGTTTTCATTCCGCTGGACCGGCGCGGCGCTAGCCTGCGGCGTGATGTCGTTTCCGCTGCTGGTCCGCCCGATGCGGCTCTCGATCGAGGCGATCGATCGCCGGCTCGAGCAGGCCGCCGAGACGCTTGGCGCTGCGCCGTGGAAAGTGTTTTTCACGGTGACGCTGCCCTTGGCGCTGCCCGGCGTGGTCGCCGGCATGGTGCTCGGCTTCGCCAAGGCGATCGGCGAGTTCGGCGCGACCATCACCTTCGTCTCCAACATTCCCGGCGAGACCCAGACGATTTCCTCGGCAATCTATTCGTTGATCCAGACGCCGGACGGTGATGCCGCGGCGGGCCGGCTGGTGATCGTCTCGATCGTGCTGGCGCTGGGCGCGTTGATCGCCGCCGAGTGGTTCGCCCGCCGCGCGACGGCGCGGCTGCACGGGAACTGACCATGCTGCGCGTCGACGTCGAAAAGCAGCTTGGCGAATTCTCGCTGCATGCATCCTTCGCCAGCGAAGGCCGTGCCATCGGCCTGTTCGGCGCCTCGGGCGCCGGCAAGACATCACTGGTCAACATGATCGCAGGGCTGTTGCGGCCCGACCGCGGTACCATCGTGATCGACGGCGAAACCGTCGACGACACCGCGGCGGGAATCCATGTCCCGGCTTGGCGCCGCCGCATCGGCTATGTGTTCCAGGACGCGCGGCTGTTTCCGCATCTCAACGTCGCGCAGAATCTCGACTATGGACGGCGGATGAACCGCCTGCCGGCCGATCCCTCTCAGCAGAAGCGCATCGTGGACCTGCTCGACATTGGCGCGCTGCTCGATCGCCGTCCCGGAAAGCTCTCGGGCGGCGAGCGCCAGCGCGTCGCCCTCGGCCGCGCGCTGTTGTCGAAGCCGCGGCTGCTGCTGCTCGACGAGCCGCTCGGCGCACTCGATGAAGGCCGCAAGCTCGAGATCCTGCCTTATCTGGTGCGGCTGCGGGATGAAGCCAACGTGCCGATGGTCTATGTCAGCCACGACGCCGCCGAGCTGCGCCAGCTAGCCACCCAGATCGTGATGCTGAAGCAGGGGCGCGTGACGAGCTTGGGCGGGGTGAAGGTGCTGACGTGAGGACGAGATGCAATCCCGCCGCAGCGGCGGTCTGGATGCTTCGGCGCAAAAGCTCCTCGCAATGACGAGGAGACACTAAACTCCCGCCACCGATGCCCACACATCGGCAAGCTTCTTACGCAGCGCCTGCGTGCGCGTCAGCGGCGCGGGCGTCTCGTCCTCTTCGGGCAGGCGAAGGCCGACGAGATTGACGCGGCCGCCGGAGATGCTGCGGGCAACGAGCACGATCTCGTCCAGCGCGAGCTCGGCGCCCTCCTTTGGCGCGCGCTCGAGATGGACGTCGAAATAGTCGGCGAGCGTGAGCTTGCTCTCCTCGTCGCTCGCCTTCACGCCGTAGATCTCGGCGAGCTCGGCGAGCGTGTGCTCGCCGGAGACCATGAAGTCGCCGAGCAGATGCGGATCGGGCGCTATGCCCGGCTGCATGTCGACGAAGAAGCGGTCGAGCGACTCGGCTTTTTCCGGCGGGGCCAGCAGGTAGATGTAGTCGCCGGGCGCGATCGGGTCGGCTTCCGCCGGCGTCAGGATGTGTTCGTTGCGGATCACCAGCGTCGGCTTGGACCAGGACGGGATCAGGCCGCGGCGAAAATACAGGCTCTTGGGCCGCACCGGATAGCCGACGAGCTGCTGCTCGAGCTGGCCGGGCAGATCCAGTTCGACGCGCCGCGGGCCGCGCTCGGCGCGCGGCAGCGCCACGTGCAGCTTGCGCGCGGCCGGAGCCAGGGTCCAGCCCTGCAGCAGCAGCGAGATGATGACCACGACGAAGGCGACGTCGAAATAGAGGTAGGCTTTGGACAGGCCGACCAGCATCGGGATCGAAGCCAGGAAGATCGCGACCGCGCCGCGCAGGCCGGTCCAGGCGATGAAGATCTTCTCGCGCCAGTTGAAGCGGAACGGAGCAAGGCACACGAACACCGCGAGCGGCCGTGCCACCAGCATCAGCACGAGCGCGACGGCGATTGCCGGTAATATGCTGGCGCCGAGCCGGCTCGGCGAGACCAAGAGGCCGAGCAGCACGAACATCACGATCTGCGCCAGCCAGGTCGCGGCGTCGAGGAACGTCACCACCGAATTGTGCGCGCGCGTCGGCCGGTTGCCGATGATGATGCCGGCGAGGTAGACCGCGAGGAAGCCGGAGGCGTGCATGATCTGCGAGCCGCCGAAGATCACGAGCGCCGCCGTCGTGACGAACGGCGCATGCAGCCCCTGCGGCAGCGCGACCTTGTTGAGCGCGATCACGACTAGGCGCCCGCCGATGACGCCGACCACGGCGCCGAGCACCGCTTCCTGGACGAACTCCATCAGAACATGGCCCGGCGAGCTCGAGCCGGCCGAGATGTACTCGACCAGCATCAGCGTGAGAAAGATCGCGAACGGATCGTTGGTGCCGGATTCCACCTCCAGTGTCGCGCCCACGCGCGGTCGCAGGCGCAGGCCCTGGGTGTGCACCAGCAGGAACACCGCGGCCGCGTCGGTCGAGGCCACCACGGCACCGACCAGCAGCGACTCCGTCCAGTTGAGGTCGAGCGCGTATTTCGCGAACGGCGCCGTGACCAGCGCGGTCAGCAGCACGCCGACCGTCGCGAGCACCACGGACGGCGCGAGCACGGTGCGGATGCTGGCGATGCGCGTGCGCAGGCCGCCGTCGAACAGGATCAGGGCGAGCGCGACCGAGCCGACCAGATAGGTGGTACGGACGTCGTCGAACTGGAGCTGCCCCGGCCCGGAATCGCCGGCGAGCATGCCGATCGCGAGGAAGACGAGCAGCAAAGGCGCGCCGAAGCGCAGCGCAAGCAGGCTCGAGAGAATGCCGGCCATGATGAGGACGGCGCCGAGCAATATGGCGATGCTGACAGAGTCGAGGGAAGCCATGCGGTGCTGCGGTTACTCCGGGAAACGGATGCGGTGTCGGTCAGGGAGGCAGCGGCTGCGCGCCCCCTCGCCTCGCCTGCGGGGAGACGGTTGGGGCTCGCCACGGGGGCGGCGACGGATGGACTCGCGGTGAGGCCCCCTCACCCGGATCGCACCTGACGATGTGATCCGGCCTCTCCCCGCAAGCGGGGACAGGCGAAGAGCGCGTTTGCCGACAGACCTGTTCAACCAACAATCATCCTGCTCCTGCATCCTTATCGTCCGTAGACTCGTGCGCCAACCCATTTTCCATGGTTCGCGGCAATCTGGCCCTATTTTACGGCCTTAACGCGCTTCACTTCGCGGTGTATCGATGGCCCGGCCCCACCCTTTGTGGGATTCTGCGGCGCCCTCGAATCAATTCCTCCCCGCTTGCCGACGAGACCGATGGACATGGACCTCAAAGACTTCATGGAGTTCGTGCAGACCACCGCACGCAGCGTCGGGGCGGAAATCTCCTCACCCTGGTTCTACCTGCAATTCGGTCTCATCCTGGCCGCGGCCGGCATCGCCTACGCCGCGGAAGCCGCGATTCGCAGCCGCATCGACATGACCTCGCTGGCGATGCGCTGGCCGCTGCCGCTCCGGCACTTCGTCCGGGTGATGGTCTCCAGCGCCTCGACGGCGGTGTTCACGCTGATCGTGATCATCTCGCGCGTGGTGATGTACCACGCGACCTGGCCGAGCCGCAGCTATCTCCTCATGGTCGCGGCCAAGCTTGGCTTCGCCTGGCTCGTGATCCGGCTCGTGACCTCGGCGCTGCGCAACGCCTTCATCGTCAAGCTGGTATCGATCACGGCGTGGTTCGTCGCCGCGCTATCCATCGTCGGCCAGCTCGATGCGACGGTCGACCTGCTCGATTCCTTCGCGATTGTGCTCGGCGGTCTCAGGCTGACCCCGCTGCTGGTGCTCAAGGCCGGCGCACTGCTTCTCATCGCGCTGTGGCTCACCAACATCGCAAGCAATTTCGCCGAGAGCCGGATCAACGCGACCACCGACCTGACGCCATCGGTGCAGGTGCTGCTGATGAAGATCATCCGGATCGGGCTGCTCACGGTCGCGATCGTGATCGCGCTCGGCGCCGTCGGGATCGACCTGTCGGCGCTCGCGGTGTTCTCCGGCGCGGTCGGCGTCGGCATCGGTATCGGCCTGCAGAAGATCGTGGCCAATTTCATCTCGGGCATCATCCTGCTCGCCGACAAGTCGGTGAAGCCCGGCGACCTCGTCACCATCGGCGACAATACCGGTCGCATCAGCGCGATGAAGACGCGCTACATCTCCGTCGCCGCCGGCGACGGCCGCGAATTCCTGGTGCCGAACGAGGATCTGGTGACGCAGAAGGTCGTCAACTGGACCTATACCGACAAGAACACGCTGGTGAAGATCGCCTTCGGCACCAATTACGACGCCGACCCGCGGCTCGTCTGCAAGCTCGCCGCAGAGATTGCTGCCGCTCATCCCCGCGCGCAGAAGGGCAAGCCGCCGAACTGCATCCTGACCGAGTTCGCGGAGGCCGGCATGAAGTTCTCGCTCACCCTTTGGCTCGCGGACCCCGACGGCATGGACACCGTCAAGAGCGACGTGATGCTGGCGCTGTGGGACGCGTTCAAGCGCGAAGGCATCCGGGTTCCCTATCCGGTCCGCGAAATCCGCATCCGCGGCGGCGCCCTGCCGGTTGAAACCACCGTAGAAGTCCCGAATTAGGCCGCTTTCGCCCCCAGGCTGGCACCCTCGGCTTGCATGAAGGCCCGCAATCATTAAATTGGGGCCTGAAATCAAGACTTTCCGCCAACACCGAGATCAGCCCCGAAAAGACCTGACACGCATGAGCTACGTCGAAGCCACCGATACCTCCCTGCGCAAGACCGGACAGATCAAGCTACATGGGCCGGGCGCCTTTGCCGGCATGCGCAAGGCGGGCGCGCTGGTAGCAAAATGCCTCGACGAGCTCACTGACATCGTCGGGCCGGGCGTGCCGACCTCGAAGATCGACGAATTCGTCCGCGACTTCGCCTTCAGCCATGGCGCCTATCCGGCGACGCTGATGTATCGCGGCTATCGCTACTCGACCTGCACCTCGCTCAACCACGTGGTCTGCCACGGCATGCCCGGGGACCGCCCGCTGAAGGAAGGCGACATCGTCAACATCGACGTCACCTTCATCGTCGACGGCTGGTACGGCGATTCCAGCCGGATGTATGCGGTCGGCCCGATCGCGCGCAAGGCCGAGCGGCTGATCGAGGTGACCTATGAAGCGATGATGCGCGGCATCGCCGCCGTGAAGCCCGGCGCCACCACCGGCGACATCGGCCACGCCATCCAGAGCTTCGTCGAGCCGCAGGGCATGAGCGTGGTGCGCGATTTCTGCGGGCACGGTCTGGGCCGCATGTTCCACGACGAGCCGAACATCATCCATGTCGGCCGCCCCGGCGAAGGTGTGCAGCTCAAGCCCGGCATGTTCTTCACCATCGAGCCGATGATCAATCTCGGCAAGCCCCATGTGAAGATCCTCTCCGACGGCTGGACCGCGGTCACCCGCGACCGCTCGCTCTCGGCGCAGTTCGAGCACTCGGTCGGCGTCACCGCGACGGGCGTGGAGATCTTCACGCTGTCGGAGCGGCACGGCGAGAAGCAGATCGGGTGATGCTTTTGGGCGGCGGCTCGGCATGAGCCGCATCGGCCATAGCAATTGACGGTTGCAAAAGCGGAGTTCCCCGGCGATGCTTGCCGCGCGATGCCCGCCAAGTCCGACCACGACAAGAGCAAGCCCGAGCCGGACACGCCGCATTATCACGGCCATCGCGAGCGGCTGCGTGAGCGCTTCTACAGCGCCGGTGCGGACGCGCTCAGCGACTATGAACTGCTGGAGATGGCGCTGTTTCCGGCGCTGCCGCGCCGCGACACCAAGCCGCTGGCGAAGACGCTGATCAAGACGTTCGGCTCCTTCGCCGAGGTCGTGCACGCGCCGGTCGCGCGGCTGCGCGAGGTCGAGGGGATCGGCGAATCCGTGATCAACCAGCTCAAGCTGATCGCTGCGGCGGCGCATCGCGTCGCCAAGGGCGGGGTCAACAGCCGCAACGCGCTGTCGTCCTGGAACGAGGTGATCGAGTATTGCCGCGCCAGCATGGCGTTCGCCGACAAGGAGCAATTCCGGCTGCTCTTCCTCGACAAGCGCAACCAGCTGATCGCCGACGAGGTGCAGCAGACCGGCACCGTCGACCACACCCCGGTCTATCCGCGCGAGGTGATCAAGCGCGCGCTGGAGCTGTCCGCCACGGCGCTGATCCTGGTGCATAACCACCCCTCCGGCGATCCCTCGCCGTCGCAGGCCGACATCCAGATGACGAAAGCCATCATCGACATCGCCAAGCCGCTCGGCATCGCCGTGCACGACCACATCATCGTCGGCAGGAACGGGCATGCGAGCCTGCGCGGCATGCGGTTGATCTAAGGCTGCTCGACCGTCATCACGACATGACGTTCGCTTCGGCCTTGCCGCTCGCTGAGTGCGTTGACCGGCGAAGAAGCGAAGGTGCGGGTTCCGCGCATGCGGCGAAACCGCAACCGAATTCAGGCAACGGAAACGACCCGAGACAGAGGAACAGAGAACCAGCTAAACGCGTTTTACCGGTCAACATGGAAAACGGAGATGTCCATGTCCAGTACCGGCGTCAGCCATCGATGGGCAAATATCAACGGGCGCAAGCTCTTCCTACGAGAGGCCGGACCTGCCGAGGCGCCGGTCCTGCTTCTGCCGCACGGCTATCCCTGTTCTTCCTTCCAGTTCCGGCGCCTGATGCCGGCGCTGGCCGACCGCTGGCGCACCGTCGCATTCGACTGGCCGGGCTTCGGCTACAGCGACACGCCCGATCCGGCGGAATTCAGCTACGACTTCGACGCCTATGCCAATGTGCTCGCCGATGTCGCCAATGCACTGCGGCTGGAGCGCTACGCGCTGTGGCTGCACGATTACGGATCGCAGATCGGCCTGCGGCACGCCATCGCCAATCCCGACCGCATCGCAGCCCTGATCATTCAGAACGGCGACATCTACGCGGACGTTCTTGGTCCAAAATATCAAACGATCAAGGCATGGTGGGCGGACAAGTCAGTTGAAAACCATCGGCCTCTCGAAGAAGCCGTGAGCGAGGACGGATTCCGCCACGAGTTCGTCGGCGAGGTCTCGGATGAGATCGCCAAGCGGGTTCCACCCGATCTTTGGAAGCTGCATTGGCCGCTCATGGACACGCCGACGCGCCGGGCAATTTCGATCCGGCTGATGGAAAAACTGGAACAGAACCTCGAATGGTTTCCGCGCTACCAGGCCTATCTCCGCGAGCGGCAACCACCGACGCTGATCGTGTGGGGGCCGCAGGACGGCTACATGCCCGAGCCGTCGGCGCACGCTTACCGACGCGACCTTACGAATGCGGAGCTGCACCTGCTCGGAGACGCCGGCCATTGGTTGCTGGAAACGCATTTCGAGGAAGTCCTGCCGCTCGTCCGCGACTTTCTATCGCGGACGTTGCGCTGAACTTCAGCAGGGGGGGAGTGAAAGGAGATCGTCATGTCGACAAGGCCGACCATTGCACGAATCTGGCGCGGGCGCACCCGACGGGACGTCGCGGAGACCTATGAATCCTATCTGCGAGCCGAGGGTATTCCGCCGCTGCAAAAGGTCGCCCTGGGAGTCCAGCTCTTCCGCGAGGATCGAGAGGAGGAGACCTGGTTCACGACCATTTCCTACTGGCCCGATATCGAGGCCATGACCGCCTTCACGAAGGGCCAGCCCACGAAGGTCCATCATCTCGATCGCGACGCCGAGTTGCTGATCGAACTCCCCGAACGTATCGAAGTCCACCGCATTCTCGTCAACGATCAAAACTTGCGCTGAAGGCGGCCCATGAGCAAACGTGCCGGAAGCAAGCAAGGCGTGCCCCATGTCACTGCCTCATCGCATCGCGGGTAACCTCGCCCTCGATCTCGCCAACACCATCAGCTGGCGCGGGACGGATCGGGAGGTCGACCATCTGGCAACGCACGCGGACATCCTGGCATGGTCGAGAGCAGCCGGATTGATCGACGGCAACCTCGCTCTTCGTCAGGCAGATCACAAGGCGCTGATGAAAGGCGTCCTCGACCTTCGTCTGGCGATAGGCGAGGTTGGATCGGCAATCGCGACAGGCAAGCCATCTCCCCGGGCTGCGCTGGACATCATCCGCGACTATGCCGCGAAAGCGCTCCGTACGGCCTCGCTGGCAGGACGCCCCGCGTCCCTGCGTTTCCAGGGCATAGACTCCATCACCGGCGCGGTCGCCTGGTCGGCGCTCGACCTGCTTCGGAGCGATGAACTCTCGCGCCTGAAGCAATGTCCATCCGACGACTGCCGCTGGCTCTTCATCGATCGAACAAAGAACGGCTCCCGTCGCTGGTGCGAGATGAGCACCTGCGGAAACCGTGCAAAGAAGCAGACCTATCGCGTAACCCGCGCTGACTGATCAGCGCGACAAAAAAGGGAGGGCTGCACATCGGCATGGACGTTTGCAATCAGAACGCCTGGTTCTTGGCGACTTTCAGGTGCTCATCTGCTGCTCTGATACCGCTCAATGCCTTGAGCGTCAGAGCGGTCGGTTGCTGCTTCCATTCGGCAACTATCTTCTCGGCCTTCTCGAGCTCCGGCTTGGACAACATGGAAGCCATCTCGTCCACGTTCTTTGCCGGCGCCAGCTGCGAGAGCTTGAAATACGCATACGACAGAGACAGATCTCTCGGCGTTCCCTTCCCTGCGGAATACGCGCGGGACAGGTTGAAGAGGGAGGCAGGATGTCCCTGATCGCCGGCCATCTTCCACCATTTCAGGGCCTCTTCCGAATCTCCTCGTCTGTCATACAGAAGAGCGACGTCGTGCTGGGCACGCGCATAGCCGGCCTTGGCGGAAACGAGCTTGTACTTCAATGCTTGATCCGGGTCGGTTGCGACGATGCCAACGCCTTGCCCGTCATAGTAGCAGCCGAGCTTGTAGGCTCCCAACGGGTCGTTGGCCGCAGCCGATTTCTGAAACCACTCGAATGCCTGGCTGCGGTCCTGCTGCGTGCCGATGCCGTTATTGAACATCATGCCGACATGGTACTGCGCCTCGGCGTCCCCTCGATTGGCCAAGGCCACCATCGCATTGAAAGTGCGGGTGTCATTCGCATTGGCGGGCATCGCGAAAAGCAGAAGGCACGAAAAGGCCAGGGCAACGAGTTTCATGTCAAAGCCCGATCGAGTTTGAACCATTCTGTCTTGGTCACTCGGAAGGCAGGAAGGTTCGAAACCTGGCCGAAATTTCGATATCGACGAATTGACCCGCCTTCGGGCAGGCGCGGCTCGAAGCAGCCCCGGCCGCAGTTCGTGACCTCGAAGCCGAGACCGCGCAGGCGCAGGAGCTGCGCCTCGATGTCGCTACGGGCATGTTCGAGCGTGAGCTGCGGGGGCTCCGGTCGGCCGTGGCGACGGCCTGGACGCCTACTGGCGCAGCATGATCAGGGGATCGGCGGTATCGGGGACGCGCCGCCATTGCGCGTTGTCGTCGGCCTCGAATTGCCAGGCCTCGCCTGATTTCGACATCAGGATGATCTGGCCGCGCTCGAGCCGCCATTGCGTCGGGTTGAACTGCGCGATCGCCGTATCGCATCTCGGCTTGAGGAAGACCTGGAAATTGTCCGGGCTCGCCTCGGTGTTGGTCAGCGTCAGCCCGCACACCGGCTGGCCGTTGCCGCGCACCATCGACCAGTCGCCGATCATCTGGTCCATCGACTTCGCCATCGAACGCGCGGCGGCGAGGTCCTGAAGGATGTAGACGCCCTCGCCCTGCCGCAGGCCCTCGAAAATGCCGGCCTCGACCTCGGTGAAGTCGATCACGGCATCACCGGCTGCGTCCTGCAAGCGAACGATGTCGAGGCCCCTGACGTTCCAGGCGACGATGTCCTTCGTGAAAGGCAGCGCGGTCTTGCAGGCGGGCTCGAGCTCCAGCTTGAAGCCTTGACCCGCGGCGTCGGCCTTGAGCGTGACGACGCAGGTCTTGCTGCGCTCGGTGGTCGAGAGCTCCCACTGTCCCGGCATCGATTTCTTCAGTGACGTCGCATCCTGCGCATGCGCGATGCCGATCGCGGCCAAGCAGGCCGCGACGGCGAATGCAACGACCCGAAGACCACTCATCAGCGTCCCTTGAACGGCGTTTCCGCAACAGGTGTCAGGGGCGCCTTGCCGGCGAACCAGGCCTTGAGATTGTCGACCACGAGCTGGTCCATCGCATTGCGCGTCACCACCGAGGCCGAGCCGATATGCGGCAGCAGCACGACATTCTGCATGGACTTGAGCTCGTCCGGCACGTTCGGTTCGGCCGCGAACACGTCGAGGCCGGCGGCGAGGATGGTGCCTGATTTCAGCGCCTGGATCAGCGCCGGCTCGTCGACCACCGAGCCGCGCGCCACGTTGACCAGCACGCCGCGCGGGCCGAGCGCCTTCAGCACCTCGGCATTGATCATCTTGTTCGTAGCCGCCCCGCCGGGCACGATCACCATCAGCGTATCCACCGCCTTCGCCATCTCGATCAGATCGGGATAGTGCTTGTACGAGACGTCCTTTGACGGATTGCGCGAGTGATAGACCACCGGCACCAGCGAGGCATCGAGCCGGCGTGCGATGGCCTGGCCGATGCGGCCCATGCCGACGATGCCGACCTTGCGGTCGCGCAGCGAGCCGACGCTGAGCGGATAGTTCTGCGTCTGCCATAGCCCGGAACGGACGTAGCGGTCGGCCTTGACGAACTCGCGCAGCGTGGCGATCAACAGACCCATCGCGACGTCGGCGACCTCCTCGGTCAAGACATCGGGCGTGTTGGTGACGATGATGTCGTGCTCGGCGGCGTATTTGGCATCGATGTGGTCGTAGCCGACGCCGAAGCTCGCCACCATCTCGAGCTTGGGCAATTGCGACAGCGAATCCCTGTCGGCGCGCACGGTGTGATAGGTCACGGCGACGCCGCGGATCTTCTCCCGGATCGCCGGCGTCAGCCGCTCGAGATCGCCGCGCGTCTCCGCCTTGTGCACGACGAAATGGTCGGAGAACCCGTTCTCGAGGATCGGCCGCACCGGCCCATAGATCAGAAGGTCGGTCTTCTCGGACGAAATCGAACCGGCAGCCATCAGTTTTCCTTTCCAAGCGCGCTCTCGTGCCAGCGCCGTAAAACGAGGTGCGAAACTAGCGCCAGCACCCCATAGATGACAATCCCGGCGAGCGACAACAGAAGCAGCGCGGCGAACATGCGGGGTATGTTCAAGCGATAGCCCGACTCGGCGATCCTGTAGGCGAGCCCGGAGCCGGCGCCGGCTGTTCCCGCCGCAATCTCGGCCACGACCGCGCCGATCAGCGACAGGCCGCCGGCGATGCGCAGGCCGCCGAGGATGTAGGGCAGCGCCGAGGGCAGCTTGAGAAAGCGCAGCGCTTGCTGGGGCGAGGCGCCATAGAGCTGGAACAGGCCGGCGAGATTGCGATCGACCGAATTGAGCCCGAGCGTGGTGTTGGACAGCACCGGGAAAAAGGCGACGATGAAGGCGCAAGCGACGACCGCGGTCTGCTGCTCCAGATAGATCAGGAGCAGCGGCGCGATCGCGATCACCGGCGTCACCTGGAGAACGACGGCGTAGGGGAACAGCGAATATTCGACCCATTTCGACTGGTTGAACAGCAGCGCCAGCGCGATGCCGCCGATGCTCGCCGCGACGAACCCCTCGAGCGTGGTCAGCAGCGTGGTCGCGAGCGATTGTGACAGCACCGCCCAATCCCTGACCAGCGTCAGAAAGATGATCGAAGGCGCCGGCAGCACGTAAGGCGGGATGTCCTTGAGGCGGACCACCGCTTCCCAGACCAGGAGACCGGCGGCGAACACGACGACGGGAAGCAGGAAGCGCAGCGCGCGCTGCGCCGCCGACGGCTTTGCGGAGACGACGGCTTGCGCGCTCATAGCGTCGACTGCCCCGAATAGGACGGCGCCAGCGCCGCCGACACCCTGCGGCAGTAATCGGAATAGGCGGCCGAGGTCCGAAACTCCTCGCCGCGCGGCTCGACCGTTTCGATGCGAAGGTCGGCCTGGATGCAGCCGGGCCGCGCCGTCATCACCACGACGCGCTGCGACAGATAGACGGATTCGAAAACCGAATGAGTGACGAAGATGACGGTCTTGCCGAGCCTGCGCCACAGCGCCAGCAGATCGTTGTTGAGGCGGAAGCGCGTGATCTCGTCGAGTGCGGCGAACGGCTCGTCCATCAGCAGGATGTCCGGATCGGTGACGAGCGCGCGCGCCAGCGACACCCGCATCTTCATGCCGCCGGAGAGCTCTCGCGGAAAGGCCTCTGCGAAATCGGCGAGCCCGACGCTGGCCAGCGCTGCGTCGGCACGCGCCCGCGCCTCCGCTTTCGGCACGCCTGCGAGCCTCAAGGGCAGCCGCACATTCTCGCGCACGCTGGTCCAGGGCATCAGGGTCGGCTCCTGGAACACGAAACCGATGCCGTGGCCGGGTTGCGAGACGCCCTCGCGGCGCGCCACCCGGACGATACCTGAAGACGGCGTGCTGAGTCCCGCGATCAGGCGCAGCGCGGTGGACTTGCCGCAACCGGACGGGCCCAGCAGCGAGATGAACTCGCCTTTGCGGACAGTGAGATCGAGCGGTCCGAGCGCCATGACGCCGGTGTCATAGACCTTCGTCACGCCGCGCAGGCTGACGGCGAGCGCCGTCAGGCTGGCTTCGACGACGGATGGGGTTTTGCGCTCTATCATCGATCGCAGGCTGTTGTCGGGCTCGATCGCGCCGCGTCTTTCACCTCTTCCCAACAGGGAGAGGTGAGCCCCAGCCGCACTGTCGTGCCTAAACTCAGCATGCGTTACGGCTTGTTCGGGCGCAGCTCGACGCCGACGCCCTTGTTGACGAAGCGCAGTGTGTAGGACTTGCGGAAGTCGAGATCCGACTTCACGACGCCCGCCTTCACCATCTTGTTGAAGAAGGAGGCGTAGCGCTCATCGGTCATCGCGCCGATGCCGTTCTTCAAGCTGTCGCCGGAATCGACGATGCCGTGCTCCTTCATCTTCGCGACGGAATAGGTGAGCAGGTCGTCGGTCATCTCCGGATTGAGCTTCTTGATCAGGGCATTGCCCGCGGAATTGTCGCGGTAGATGTAGTTGTACCAGCCGATCATGGAGGCATCGACGAAGCGCTGCACCAGATCGGGCTTCTTCTCGACGACGTCGCGGCGGGTCTCGATCAGCGTCGAATAGGTGTTGAAACCGTAATCGGCGAGCAGCAGCACGTTCGGCTTGAAGCCGGCGGCCTTCTCCACCGCGAAGGGCTCGGAGGTGACGTAGCCCTGCATCGCGCTCTTGGGATTGGCGATGAAGGGCTGCGGATTGAAATTGTAGGGACGGACGTTCTTCTCGCTGAAACCGTATTCGGACTTCAGCCATTGGAAGTAGCTGGTCATCCCCTCCTTGGAGACGAACAGCGTCAGCGGCTTGAGATCCTCGATCTTCGTGACCTTGGCGTCGGGCTGCGTCAGCATCACCTGCGGATCCTTCTGGAAGATCGCGGCGATGGTCACGACGGGGACGTTGTTGGCAACGGCGTCGAACGACATCAGCGTATTCGCGGCCATGAAGAAATCGATCTTGCCGGCGATCAGCAGCATGCGGTTGTTCTCGTTGGGACCGCCGGGGACGATGGTGACGTCGAGGCCGTATTTCTTGTAGGTACCGTCGGCGACAGCCTGGAAGAAACCGCCATGCTCGGCCTCGGCGACCCAGTTGGTGCCGAAGGTGACCTTGTCGAGCGTTTCGGCCTGCGCCGGCGCAAGAGAGACGAAAGCGGCCATCAGGCCCGCGATGAACGCTCGCCGCATATGAGAGGGGGTCATGATGGCACTCCGTCGATCGCTTCCAGCCCAATCGCGTCTGGCTCATATCGAACCAACGCGATAGAACCACATCACATTTTGGGGACGCGAGCCGGCCTGGCCCGCATCCCCCAGGGACGCAAATTACGTGACAAATTCGGGCAAAGAAACCTCCAAAGAAAATTCGCTGGCGCCGTCGCGCGACTGGACCGAGATCCGCTGGGCCGATGCTGCCGCTGCCGACGTGTCGCGCTGGATCGCGGTGCTGCCGCTGGCGGCAACTGAGCAGCACGGCCCGCATCTGCCGCTCACGACCGACGTGCTGATCGCGGACGCCTATCTCGCGCGCGTGCGCGAGCTGTTGCCCGCCGACGTTCCGGCCAGTTTCCTCCCCGTTGAGCCGATCGGGATTTCCACCGAGCATATCGACTATCCGGGCACGCAGACGCTGCCGACCGAGGTGGCGCTGAAGAAATGGACCGGGATCGGCGAGGACGTGGCGCGCCGCGGCGTGAAGAAGCTCGTCATCGTCACCAGCCACGGCGGCAACAGCGCAGCCATGATGCTGGTGGCGCAGGATCTTCGTGCACATCGCAAGCTGTTCGTGGTGACGACATCGTGGTCGCGGCTATCAGGGGCCGACACATTGTTCCCGGCTGAGGAAGTGCGCCACGGCATTCACGGCGGCGCGGTCGAGACCTCGATCATGCTGGCGCGCTATCCGGACCAGGTGCGCGGTGATGCGATTGCGGACTTTCCCGCGAGCAGCATCGCTATGGAGCGGCAATATCGCTGGCTGTCGACGCAGCGGCCCGCGCCGTTCGCCTGGCAGGCCCAGGATCTCAACGCCAGCGGCGCGGTCGGCAATGCGACGCTGGCGCGCCCCGAGAAGGGCGAGCAGTTGCTCGATCAGGGCGCAGCGGCGTTCTGCGAACTGCTGGCTGAAGTCGATAACTTCGACGTGAACAGGCTCGCCAAAGGCCCTCTCGGCTAGCCTGCATCCTACTGGATTCATTCAGGAAAGATCGGGACACCGCCTTCTCGTTTCCGGTCTTCGAACCGGACGCGAGGAGCGCCCGTCCAACTGGGCACGCGGGCCACAACGGACCGCCTCAACCCGGATGGAGTTTCACATGTCGATCAGGACCAAGATTGCCACCGCAGCGCTCGCTGCCCTCGCCGTCACCGGCAGCATCGTGTCCACCACCTCGCAGGCCGAAGCCAAGCAGCCCGGCTGGGTCTGGGGTGTGGGCGCCGGCATCGCCACCGCCGCCGTCGTCGGCTCCGCGATCGCCGCCACGAACGACCCCTATTATCACGGCTATCACCGCTGCGGCTGGGTCGCCCAGTACAACGCCTTCGGCCAGTACGTCGGCCGCGTTCGTACCTGCTACTGATTTGAGTATCTGAGGCCGATCTCTCGTGGATCCTGCGTCCGACACGGGCGCCTCATCCACCCCGTGTCGTGCCCCCGACCCCGCCCGGCTGTCCCCCCGGGCGGGGTCTTTTGTTGAGGCCCCGGGTCGTTGTTGCACACCCGTCACAATGCAGTGCGAAGCATCCACCCGCAGCAATCCACGCCAGTTGCAATTGCGAACTATTCGCAATAAATCTAGCAAGGGCACAGGAATCTGGGACTAAGTCGCGCCGGATCGCCTGGATGACTGAGGCCTGATGACATGGGCGCCGCGAATCGGCAGGGATGCCGGGTGTGGCGGGTGGGACAGATTCGCGTTTGGGGGCGTGCGTTTTGACGTTGAGGGGTCACCGTTACAGGTCCGTGCGGACGGCCGCGGCGATTGCCGCGGGCGTGCTGGCTTTTCCCGCGGCTGGCCACACGGCTGATCTGCCGCTGAAGGCCCTGGCCTTGAAGGCGGTCTACGACTGGACCGGCCTCTATATCGGTGCGCATGCCGGCTTCACCCGCGGCACATCCGCTGCAACGCTGGCCGATCCCGCAGTCGCGACCGACGATCACGTGTTCAACGGCATGACCGGAGGCGTCCAGGCCGGCTACAACCGGCGCCTCGACTCGGGTTTCGTGCTCGGCGTCGAAGGCGATATCTCCTTCCCGAACTACCTCCCCTCCAACCACGTCGTGTCATCGGCGGCGACCGCGCTGTCGAGCGCGGAGGAGCGCTGGGACTATGTCGCGAGCCTGCGCGCGCGGCTCGGCTATGCCAGCGGCAACTGGCTGTTTTACGCGACCGGCGGTGCCGCCTTCGCCGGCGAACGCTTTCTCTCGACGCCGACCGGCGGCAACGAAGAGAAAGTGTTGCACACGCGCTTCGGCTGGACTGCCGGGGGCGGCGTCGAATACGCCTTCGCGCCGCACTGGAGCGCGCGGCTCGAATATCTCTACAGCAAGTTCGAGAATGCCAACGTCACCTTCCCCTCGGGTGGACAATATTCGTCGTCGATGGACTTCCAGAGCCTGCGCATCGGCCTCAATCGCAAGATCGATTGGCCCGGCGTGCCGACCTACGACCCGAAATCCGACGTCACCGACACCGAGTCCAGCCGCTGGGAGATTCACGGCCAGTCGACCGTGCTCGGGCAGGGCTACCCGGCGTTCCGCGCGCCCTATACCGGACCGAACAGCCTGCTGCCGTCGCCGGATTTTCAGCAGACCTGGAGCAATTCGCTCTATCTGAATGCGCGGCTGTGGGACGGCGGCGAGGTCTATTTCAATCCCGAGTTGCTCCAGGGCTTCGGCTTCAACAACACGACGGGCGCCGCGGGCTTCCCCAACGGGGAAGCGCAGAAGTCCGGCTTTCCCTATCCGCACTTCAACGCCTCGCGGCTGTTCGTGCGACACACCTTCGGCTTCGGCGGCGAGCAGGAGGAGCTCGCCAGCGGCCAGCTTCAGCTCGCCGGCAAGGTCGACGTCTCGCGGCTGACCGTGCAGGTCGGCAAATTCTCGGTGGTCGACGTGTTCGACGGCAATGCCTACGCGCACGATCCGCGCAGGGATTTCATGAACTGGTCGATCTGGGCGTCCGGCGCCTTCGACTATGCCGCCGACAAGCTCGGCCTCGGCTATGGCGCCACCGCTGAATTGAACCAGAAGCAATGGGCGCTGCGCGGCGGCTACTTCCTGATGGATGCCGTCTCCAATTCCAACAATTTCGACATGAATATCGGCCGTCGCGGCGAGTACGTCGCGGAGCTCGAATTGCGCTATTCGCTGTTCGGCCAGCCCGGCAAGCTGCGCACGCTCGGCTTCGTCAACAGCGCCTTCTCCGGCAGCTATCGCGAGACGCTGGACAATCCCGCGTTCGGCGTCGACATCAGCCAGACCCGCCGCGGCCGCCTCAAATACGGCTACGCGTTCAACCTCGAACAGGCCATCACCGGCGACATCGGCGTGTTCGGCCGCTGGAGCTGGAACGACGGCCGCAACGAGATCATGGCCTTCACGGACATCGATCGCAGCCTGTCCGGCGGCGTTTCGGTCAAAGGTGCGACATGGGGCCGGCCCGACGACGTCGTCGCGATCGCCGGCGCCGTCAACGCGCTGTCGCAGGATCACCGCGACTTCATCGCAGCCGGCGGTCTCGGCCCGCTGATCGGCGACGGCCGGCTCAACTACCGCCGCGAACGCGTGCTGGAGACCTATTACGCCTACGCGCTGAACAAGAATCTCACCTTCACCGCCGACTACCAGCTCATCGTCAATCCCGCCTACAACGCGGACCGTGGACCAGTATCGGTGTTCTCGGGACGGCTCCACGGGGAGTTCTGAGCGGGCCTCAGAACAACAGCGCGACGCCCGAGCCGAACAGCAATGCGAGCACGATCCGGCGGAACGTGGTCTCGTCGATCCGGCCGAACAGCTTGAGCCCGAGCCACATCCCGGCAAGCAGGAACGGCAAGCCTAGCGCGAACAGCCTTGCCGTCTCGAGCGTAAGCGTCCCCTTGGCGCCCAGCAGCAGCGCCGCCATGGCGAACACCACGACCGCGACCGGCTGGAAGGTCGCGCGCTGGACGTCCTTGGGCAGTCCGCGCAGATTGTACCAGATGGTGACGACGATACCGGCAAGGCCAGTCAGCCCGCCCAGCAGGCCGTTGAGGAAACCGACCGTCATGTCGGCCGCCGGCGGCACGACGGCGGCTATCTTGAGCCGCGGCCGGAGCAACGCATAGAGGCTGTAGGCGATCAGGATCGCGCCGACCGCGATGCGGACGTTCTTCGGATCGGCCCAGGTCAGAAGCGACACGCCGACCGGAACGCCAAAGACGGCGCCGACGAGCAACGGCCACAGCCGGCGCCAGTCGAGCGCTGCGCGCAGCTTCCAGACCGAGTAGCCTTGCACCAGAAGACCGAAACCGACGATGAGGCTCGCGCTCTGCAGCGGCGTCAGCACGTAGAGCCACAGCGACGCTGCGACGAGGCCGAAGGCAAAGCCGGAGAGGCCGGCGACGAACGCGCCGGCGAACGTGGCCATCAGGAAAAGCGGAAGCTCGATTGCGATCCCGTCCATTGCTCGCTCCATAGATCAGCGAGCAGCACTTGCGTGGGATCACCACTTCACGGGGAGACTGCGACATCCCCGGGCTGCAAGCCTAGGTGAAGCCGCTTCCCTCCACAACGACATTTCTACGCCGCCCGGATCGCGTCGAGGAATTTTCCGACCTCGACCTTGAGGCGGCTGCTCTCGCCGGACAGCGACCTGGCCGACGCGAGCACGTTGGAGGAGGCCGATCCAGTCTGGTTCGCGCCGCGCTGCACGTCGACGATGCTGGCGGAGACCTGTTGGGTGCCGCGGGCGGCCTGCTGCACGTTGCGGGAAATCTCCCGCGTCGCCGCGCCCTGTTCCTCGACCGCCGAGGCGATCGCAGACGCAATCTCGGACATGCGCGTGATGGTGTCGCCGATCGCCTTGATGGCGCCGACCGAATCCTCCGTCGCGCTCTGGATCCCCGCGATCTGCTGACTGATCTCGCCGGTGGCCTTGGCGGTCTGCTCGGCCAGCGCCTTGACCTCGGAGGCGACGACGGCGAAGCCGCGCCCGGCCTCGCCGGCGCGCGCCGCCTCGATGGTGGCATTGAGGGCCAGAAGATTGGTCTGGCCCGCGATCTGGCTGATGAGCTCGACGACGTCCCCGATCCGGCCCGCGGCCCTGGCGAGCTCGCCGACATGGTCGTTGGTGCGCCCGGCCTGCTGCACCGCCTCGCCGGCGATGCGCGCGGAGTCCTGGACCTGGCGGCTGATCTCATCGACCGACGAGGCCATCTCCTCGGCCGCCGCGGCAACGGTCTGCACGTTGGTGGAGGCCTGTTCGGAGGCGGCCGCAACGGTCGCGGTGACCGTTTCGGATTGCGCGGCGGTGCTCGTCAGCGTTCCCGCAGACGCTTCCAGCTCCGAGGAGGCCGACGAGACCGTATTGATCACGTCGCCGATCATGGCTTCGAACTCGCGCGCGATCTGATCGACGCGTTGGCTACGCTTGAGCTTCGCTTCGGCTTCGACCGCGGCCGCCGCGTCGGCGGCTCTCTTGGCGAGCAGCGAGTCCTTGAAGTGCTGGAGCGAGCCCGCGACCTGGCCGATCTCGTCGTTGCGGCCCGTCGCCGGGATCTCGACCTCGTGCTGTCCGGCGGCGAGCGCGCCGATCACGTCGGCGATCCGGCCGAGCGGCGTCACCACGCGCCTGCGCAGCATCACGGTCACGCCGCCGAGCGTTCCGAGCAACGCCAGCACGGCTACACCGGCCAGTGCGAGCATTGCCAGCGCGCCGTCGCGCGCGGCCGAGGCGCGCTCGGCTGCTTCCGCCAGCGCGGCATCGCGCACGCCATAGAACAGCTGGATGGCCGGCACGATGACCTTCGCCAGCTCTTCGGCGGTGGCGCCGTACTTGCCGTCACTGCGGGCTGCAGGAATCTCCTTGTCCACGGCAATTGCGGCCTGTCCAAAATAGGATTCCGTTGCCGCCTTCAGCGCGGCAGCGATGCGGGAGGGATTTCCGAGCTGGTCGATCCCGGCCTCGATGCGCTCGCGGTCGGCCTCCACGCGCCCCTGCATGCGGTCCATCAGCGACAGTTCGGCCGCGGTGAGCGGGCGGCGTGCGGAGAGCGCCGGGGACAGCGTGGCCGCGCGGCTGCCGGCCGAAACCCGCAGATCCTGCGCCGTTCGCGCCAGGCTCAACAGCGCCGCAAGCGAGGAATCGGCATTGATGACCTTCGCTTCGAGCCGGTTCATGACCGGTTCGATGTTGCCGAGGACCTCGGCAACGCCGGGCAGGAAGCCCTTTGTCGCGGTGCTGTCGCGCGCCGCCAGGGGAACGCTCATCGCGCGATCCGCAGCGGTTGTGATCTCCTTCAGCCGACGCGCGGCACGGTCGAGATGTTCGGCAATCGCTCCGCCGTCGTCCAGCACCATGACGGCGCGCTTTGCGGCGTCGAAGCCCGTCTCGGCCGTTTTCGCAGCCTTCGCGGCAGCTTCGAGCTGCGCCTGCGTTGCGGCGCCTTCCTGGAAGATCGGTCCGATGTAAGGAGCGCGAAGGCTGGCGACGTGCTGGCTGGCCATTAGGGTCGCACCAAAGGCATCGACGGTCTTGATCGCGTCGGAGCGGTTGGTGAAGATGCGTGCCTGGGGTATCAGCACCTCGGCGCCGAGGATGACCGCAAATACCGTCACCGTCAGCATCGACAGCGCGAAAAGCTTCCCGATCCGCATCTTTCAGTCCCCAACCAGATTTCTGCAATGTCGAAACTTAGCCGTCGGGCCACTAAGACCCCGTTAAGGAACGATCCGTAGTTCCGCGGAGCGTCAGGTCGTCGCGGCGGACCTTGGAAGCAACCGTCCACGCGGGTTCCCCTCGCGGCCGAATGCCCGGTTATTTCCAGCGCTTCCCTCGTCTAATACCTATATCCACGGCGTGCGCTGTGCCGCGCCACACCCATTTACCTCGGAACCTCAATGCTCTGGCTCGAACTCTCCATCGTCGTCGTCCTGATCGTCATCAACGGCCTGCTCTCGATGTCCGAGCTGGCGGTGGTCTCGTCGCGTCCGGCGCGGTTGTCGCTGCTCGCAGCGAGGGGGGTGCGCGGCGCCGAGCGGGCGCTGACGCTGGCGGCCGATCCCGGCAAGTTCCTGTCGACGGTGCAGATCGGCATCACGCTGGTCGGCGTGCTCTCAGGCGCGTTCTCGGGCGCAACGCTCGGGCAGCGGCTGACGCAATGGCTGCTCGAGCTCGGCCTGTCCAAGGGCATCGCCGACATCGTCGGTGTCGGCATCGTGGTCACGCTCATCACCTACGCCACGCTGATCGTCGGCGAGCTTGTGCCGAAACAGGTGGCGCTGCGCGATCCCGAAAGCATCGCAGTCAGGGTCGCGCCCGCGATGCATGCGCTGGCGAAGATATCGCTGCCACTCGTGGCTCTGCTCGACATCTCCGGCAAGCTGATCCTCACCCTGCTCGGCCGCGGCGGCAAGGCCGAGGAGAAGGTCTCGGAGGACGAGATCCATCACCTCGTCAGCGAAGCGGAAAGCGCGGGTGTGCTCGAGCCGGGCGAGAAGGAGATGATCGCGGGCGTGATGCGGCTCGGCGACCGCCCGGTCGGCGCCGTCATGACCCCGCGCACGGAGGTCGACGAGATCGACCTGAACGACGATCCGGCCGCCATCCGGGAGATCATCGCCAGGAGTCCGCATTCGCGCTTTCCCGTCTCCGACGGCGACCGCGACAAGCCCATCGGCGTGCTCCAGGCCAAGGACCTGCTGATTGCCTACATGAACGAGCGTGCGCCGGACTTGCGCGCGCTCGTGCGCGAGGCGCCCGGCATCCCCGTGTCGGCAGATGCGCGCGACGTGCTGACCATCCTGAAAGCTGCGCCGGTTCACGTCGGCCTGGTCTACGACGAATACGGCGCCTTCGAAGGCATGGTGACGGCCACCGACATCCTGGAGTCGATCGTCGGCGCCTTCCATTCCGAGGCGGGACCGCCGGAGCCAGCCTATGTCAGGCGCGCCGACGATTCGCTTCTGATCTCCGGCTGGATGCCGGTCGACGAATTCGGCGATCTGCTCGGCGTCGAATTGCCGCCGCACCGCTACAACACCGTGGCGGGCCTGGTGCTGCAACAGTTCAACGTGCTCCCCAACGCCGGCGATGCGTTCGATTTCCGAGGCTGGCACATCGAGGTGGTCGATCTCGACGGACGCAGGATCGACAAGATCCTGGCGACCCGGCGGAGCGAGCAGGCGGCGGCGTGAGCTGAAATCTCCGGTCTCGTCCCGGACAAGCACGCCCAGGCGCGCGCCGACCCGGAAACCATCACGCGGGTACAGGTCTGGATCAGGCTTCGCGCTCATCCGAAACGACAGTGGAAATTAGAGCGTGCTTCAGGCCTGAAGAAGCACGCCCTCACCCGAACCTCACCCCGATCCGCCTCTCCTTGCGCCAGACCACGGTACAGGACCGATGCGCGCCATCGGCCTGGACGAACAGGGTGAAATGCTTGGGGATGCCGACGGGGCTGGTGACGTCGAGTGCGGCGCCGGTATCCGAGAGATTGCGAACGGTGCAATCGATCGCGCCGCCGCCGAACTCGATCGTTCCGGCCTTCAGCACCCGATGTCGGGCCTTGCTGCGTCGCTCGTCCATGGGCGGAATTTACACCCAAAGTTGAACCAAAAGTTAAGCGCCAGCGGCGATCGAAATGAGATTACGCGACCTGCATCCTACAGCGCCGGCTGGAACGTCTCCGCACGGGCCATCCGCCAGGCGTCGCGGAAGCGCGGGTCTTCCGTACCCTCGAGCAGTTCGCCGGGGCGCAGCGCCGGATAGAGCTGCGCGAAGGACTGCACGTTGGTCGTCGACGTCCGTTGGCTGAAATGGACCGGACGCAGCTGCTGCGGATGTTCGAGGCCCGCTGCGGCGATCAGCTCGGTCAGCGAGTGCAGCGTGGCGTGGTGATAATTGTGCACGCGGTCGATCTTGAGCGGCACGTAAAGCGCGCGCGCCCGCGTCGGGTCCTGCGTCGCAACGCCGGTCGGACAGCGGTCGGTGTGGCAGCTCAGCGACTGGATGCAGCCCAGCGAGAACATGAAGCCACGCGCCGAATTGCACCAGTCGGCGCCGATCGCCATGGCGCGCGCCATGTCGAAGGCGGTAGCGATCTTGCCAGACGCGCCGATCTTGATGCGGTCGCGCGCATTGATGCCGACCAGCGCGTTGTGGACGAAATTGATGCCCTCGCGCATCGGCATGCCCAGATGATCCATGAACTCAAGCGGGGCAGCGCCGGTACCGCCCTCATTGCCGTCGACGACGATGAAATCGGGGTAGATGCCGGTCTCGATCATCGCCTTGCAGATCGCCAGGAATTCCCAGGGATGGCCGATGCACAGCTTGAAGCCGGCCGGCTTGCCGCCGGACAGGCGGCGCATCTCGGCAATGAATTGCATCATGCCCACGGGCGTGGAGAAAGCGCGATGCGAGGCCGGCGAGATGCAGTCCTCGCCCATCGCCACGCCGCGGATCTTCGAAATTTCCTCCGAGACCTTGGCGGCCGGCAGCACGCCGCCATGGCCCGGCTTGGCGCCCTGGCTGACCTTGAGCTCGACCATCTTGATCTGGTCTTCACAGGCGACGCGCGCGAACGCTTCGGGATCGAAGGTGCCGTCGAGATGACGACAGCCGAAATAGCCGGAGCCGATCTCCCAGATGATGTCGCCGCCCATCTCGCGGTGATAGGGGCTGACGCCGCCCTCGCCGGTGTCGTGCGCGAAGCCGCCCTTTTTTGCGCCGGCATTCAGCGCCCGCACCGCGTTGGGGCTGAGCGCGCCAAAGCTCATCGCCGAGATGTTGAACACCGAGGCCGAATAGGGCGTCTTGCAGTCGGGGCCGCCGATGGTGACGCGGAATTTCTCCTTGGCGTGCGCCTTCGGCGCGACCGAGTGATGCATCCACTCGTAGCCCTGACGATAGACGTCCTCCTGGGTGCCGAACGGGCGCTTGTCGAGCTCCATCTTGGCGCGCTGATAGACCACAGCGCGGGTGTCGCGCGAGAACGGCATGCCGTCCTTCTCGCTCTCGAAGAAATATTGCCGCATTTCGGGCCGGATTTCTTCGAGCAGGAAGCGGATATGCGCTGAGATCGGGTAGTTGCGCAGCACCGCGTGGCTCTTCTGCAAGAGATCGCGGATGCCGAGCAGCGTCAGCGCGCCGAAGATCAGGATCGGGATCAGCAGGATGTCGAAGATCTTGCCGTCCGCGATGCCGATGCCGATCAGGAGCGCGGTGACCACCGCGCAGATCGTCAGCACGATGAAGCGCGGCGAGAAGGGCAGCAGCAAGGTCTCCATGATCCCCTCTTCCGCCAGCGGCAGGCGTTTGGGGGCTCCCTGCGTCTTGTTGTCGTCGGCCACGATTCGCATCCTCTCGTCAGCATGAGGCGTTACGATACGCCCCCGCCCGTCATACGGATATGACGCCGCCATTGTTTCAGGCTAGCGAATTCGGCCGAGACAAATCAATCAGCCCGATGGACGGGCTGCTGCAGTGCAATAGAGGAGGTGAGGATGGAGGATGGGTGCGGGTGGGTGCTCAAGGCTTTCGGCCAGCAGCAAAGCAGCTCCCCTGCCTGAAAACCCGCACTGCCCATCCTAGCACGCTCGCAGCGCGGCAAGAATGGCATTAGCCTGTCCCTCCAGATCGGCCTTGGCGACGCATCCCGGGCTGAATTTCAGAAAGCAGTGTTACGATCTGCCCGGCCTGCAGAGCTGCGGATCGAAACACGGGTGATTACCACATACCCGTCATCCTTCTTACTGCACTGGCGTTTATCGCCAGTAACCTCGCAAGGGAGCCTCGTGGTGCATGATCTGGAACGCAACAAGGCGAATGTGATCGCCTTCTACGAGTTGATGTTCAACGCATGCCGGCCCGCCGAAGCCATCGAGCGTTTCGTTGGAGACGAGTACATCCAGCACAATCCCCATGTGGCCGACGGAAAAGAAGGGTTCATCACCTATTTTGAGCGCATGGCTCGCGAATGGCCGGGTAAACGAGTCGAGATAAAGAGGGTCGTGGCCGAGAACGAGTATGTCGTTCTTCATTGCTCCCAACACTGGCCTGGAGACCATGACTACGCCGGCATCGACATTTTCCGGCTCGACGATCGGGGAAGGATCGTTGAACATTGGGATGTGCTGCAGATCACCCCCGAGCATGCAGCCAATTCGAACGGCATGTTCTGAGCTCGCCGCGCAATCCCGGCAGCCAGCGATCCGACGCGAAGACTGACAAAGGTCAGCCTTCGCTAAACTTGAGCCGGTGGACATGGGATCCCGGCTTTCGCCAGGACGACACCAAGCGGCCAAGCGAACCGAGCTTACCGCTCGACGAACGCCTTCTCGATCACGAAGTGGCCGGGCTTGTTGCCGCTTCCCTCGACGAAGTCGCGGCCTTCGAACATCAGCTTCAGCTCTTCGAGCATCGCCGGGCTGCCGCACATCATGATGCGGTCGGTTGCGATGTCGAGCGGCGACTGCCCGATATCGTTGAAGATCTGCTCGGAGCTGATGAGGTCGGTGATGCGGCCACGGTTCTTGAACGGCTCGCGGGTCACGGTCGGGTAGTAGACCAGCTTGTCCGCGAGCAGATCGCCGAACAGCTCGTCCTCGCGCAAGGTCGCGACGAGCTTCTCGCCGTAGGCGAGCTCGGAGACCTGGCGGCAGCCATGCACCAGCACGATGCTCTCGAACTGGTCGTAGACCTCGGGGTCCTTGATCAGGCTCGCGAACGGCGCAAGACCTGTGCCGGTCGAGAGCAGGAGCAGCCGCTTGCCGGGGATGAGGTTGTCGGTGATCAGCGTGCCGGTCGCCTTGCGGCCGACCAGGATGGTGTCGCCTTCCTTGATCTTCTGCAGGCGCGAGGTGAGCGGACCGTCCTGGACCTTGATCGAGAAGAACTCGAGCTGCTCCTCGTGGTTGGCGCTCGCCATGCTGTAGGCGCGCAGCAGCGGACGGCCATCAACTTCGAGGCCGATCATGGCGAACTGGCCATTCTGGAACCGGAAGCCGGTATCGCGCGTGGCGCGGAAGCTGAACAGCGTGTCGGTCCAGTGGTGGACGGAAAGAACCTTCTCTCGGTAAAACGCGCTCATGATTTTCGATATTCCGAATAACTGCGGTTTTAGGGCAAAAGCATTGCCCGGCCCTGAAAACGAGGCGGACACCATCTGCCATGGCGGAGGATTTCGCGTGTGTGATCTACGCCATTGAGATCAATAATCAACCTCGTTCCGGATGCAATTGATGCCGGTCAAACCGGCATTTGCGGCAGAATTGGTCACGTCCTTGGTGAATTTGCCGCCCGGCAGGCGGCAACGGCAATTTCCTTCCCTCTTGGCGCCTCGTTGGAGCACTAAATTTCCGCCGGGCTCGCGAGAATTTCATTAAGAATAGCTCTGATTTTCCTCCGGATTGGCGCCGACCTCCGCATTTTCGCGGCTTTTGGCGACAGGAACGACTGAAACATGGCGAGCGGCGAGCGGATCTTCGTCCAGGCGATCAGGCGCTACTGCGCGCAGCACGGCGTCACGGTCGATGTGCGTCCCGGCGGCTGGTTGATCGCAATGCGCCGGGGAGCGAGGCGCCACTTCGCTTTCGGCTATGACATCGGCCTCAACAGCGCCATCGCCCACCGCCTCGCCAACGACAAATCAGCCACGGCTGAAGCGCTGGCGCTCGAGGGGGTGCCGTGCGTTGCCCATCATCTCTTCCTCAATCCGAAAATGGGCGTCCATGTCGCCGGCGCCGATTGGCGACAGAGGATGCAGGCGCTGCTCGCGCAGCATCCGCAAGGCGTGGTGGTGAAACCGAACGAGGGAACATCGGGACGCGCGGTGTTCAAGGTGACGACCGAGGCGGAACTAGACCACGCCGTCGACGACGTTTTCTCGATGAGCGCAGGACTCGTGATCTCGCCCTATCTGGCGATCGAAGACGAGGTCCGTGTCGTGCAACTCGGTGATCTGCCTCTCGTCGTCTACAGCAAGCAGCGTGGCTCGGATTGGCGGCACAATCTCGATGCCACCGCAAAACCCGTGCTGCTGGAGGGCGGCGAGGTTCGAACGGCTTGCGTGAAGCTCGCGGCCGATGCCGCGAGCGCCGTCGGCATCGCCTTTGCGTCGATCGACGTGGTGCGAGTCGACGGCGAATGGAAAGTGCTCGAGATCAATTCCGGCGTGATGATGGAAGCGCTGGGCAAGCTGCATCCTGAACTGGTGCAGGCAACATATGACGCGGCGCTGGACCGGTTGTTCAGGGAAGATTAGCGGATGTTCCAGTTGTGAAATGGAACGCGGCGATCTAGCCTTGAGGCAGTGCACAGCAGCGGCCTGCACGTCTTGTTTGCGGTGGCTGCATCAATGGTCGTCAAAGAAACAACGAGGGGAACGCCATGAGCGGCAACGTCAATCGCCAGATCCTTCTGGTGGAGAAGCCGAGCGGCAAGCTCGGCCCCGAGCATTTCAAGATGGTGGAGAGCGCGGTGCCGGAGCCGAAGGACGGCGAGGCCTTGCTGCGCGTGCGCTACATCTCGCTCGATGCCGCCAACCGCGCCTGGATGCACGGCGCGACCTATCGTTCCGCGGTCGAAGCCAACAGCGTGATGGCCGGCGGCGCCATCGCCGAGGTCATCAGCTCGAAGGCACCGGGGCTAGCGCCCGGCGACATCGTCTTCGGCGACACCGGCTGGCAGGAATTCGCCGCGGTGTCGGCGAAGCATCTCACAAAGATGCCGAAGCTCGAACCGATGACGCACCTGCTCAGCGTGTTCGGCATCGCCGGCCTCACCGCCTATTTCGGCCTGCTGGAGATCGGCAAGCCCAGGGAGGGCGAGACGGTCGTAGTCTCGGCGGCCGCGGGCTCGGTCGGCTCGATCGTCGGGCAGATTGCGAAGATCAAGGGATGTCGCGTCATCGGCATCGCCGGCGGTGCCGACAAATGCAAATGGCTGACGTCCGAGCTCGGCTTCGATGCCGCCGTGGACTACAAGGACGGCGCGGTGTTCAAGGCATTGCGGGCAGCGGCACCGAAAGGCATCGACGTCTATTTCGATAATGTCGGCGGCGACATCCTCGAAGCGTGCCTGCCGCAGATGAACAATTACGGCCGCATCGCCTGCTGCGGCGCGATCTCGCAATATGACGGCGTCCCTGCCGCGCATGGTCCGCGCGGCGTGCCGGGGCTGATCGTGGTGAAGCGGCTCGTCATGCAGGGCTTCATCGTGATGGACTACATGAAGGACAGCCAGCGCGCGCTCGCCGACCTCCAGGCCTGGGTCAGGTCCGGCAAGCTGAAAGTGCAGGAGGACATCATCGACGGCCTCGAGAATACCCCGAAGGCGCTGATCGGATTGCTCGCGGGCGAGAACCGCGGCAAGCGCATGGTGAGGCTATGATCACGCCGCTGCATCGGCATAAATGACTTGCGGGTGAGGCCAAAGCGGCCAAAGATGCCGCTTTCGCGGCACCATTCGCGACGAATGCGATTGCATCATATTTTGGGAATTGTCGGTGCACCCGACGGGGCGGGAATCACTCAGATGTTCAACACGTTGAAACATGCCTCCATGTGCGCGGCATTGCTGGCCGCGACACTGCTCGCAACGGCCACGGCCGCAGTCGCGCAAGCGCCGACCGAGGCCCAGAAAGGCGCGATCCGGTCCGCGTGCCGCTCGGATTTCATGGCGCACTGCTCGAGCGTGACACCCGGCGGCGCCGAAGCGGTTCAATGTCTGGCGAAGAACATGTCCAGCCTGTCGCCGGGATGCCAAACCGCGGTTCGCGCGATCGAACCGCCCGCGGCTCCCAAGGCCGAAGCCGCTCCCGCCGCACCGAAGACCGAGGCGGCTCCCAAGGAAGCGGCGCCCAAGGCGGAGCCAGCGCCGGCATCGGCCGCGCCAAAAGCCGAATCCGCGCCCGCTGCGAAGCCGGCTGCGGCAGCAGCAGCACCGAAGCCCGCTGCAGCCAAGCCGCCGAGCAGCGCGCAACTTGCGGCGATCAAGAGCGCTTGCCGTGGCGATTATCCCAAGGTGTGCGCCAGCGTGCCGCCGGGCGGCGCGCCCGCGCTCGAATGCCTGGAGAGGAATAAGGCCAAGGTCTCGCCGGCCTGCGAGAAGGCCGTGAGCGCCGCGAGCGGTGGCGGCGCGGCAGCGCCTGCGGCGGGGGCCGCGGCCGCAGCGCCGGCAGCGGTGCCCACCGCGATCGTGCTGCGTCCGATGCGGCCGCGCGAAGAACTGTTCGTCGCCCGATCGGCCTGCGGCGCCGACATCCGCACGATCTGCGCCGGCGTCGAGGTCGGCGCCGGCCGCATCATGCAATGCCTTGCGAGCAACGCCGCCTCGCTGTCGCCTGCCTGCAAGGACGTGCTGGCGGCGTTTACGGCACGATAGAGGCAGCGAACGATGCCGCGACGAGGTGCGCGGCGATGAAGCGTGGCTCGCGCATGAATTTGCGCGCGCCTGCAACGGCAAGTCTTTTGCTAGTACATTTCGATAACGACAGGAGCGGGAGAACGACGTGCGTTCATTGCTGCTCGTTGCACCTGCACGCCTCGCTTTCGGGCGACCATGACCTTCGAGGCCACCGACGCCAATGCGGTGGTGTGCGCCCGCGGCGTCTATCGCGCCCGGTTGCGCCGGGCCGAACGCGGCCGTCGTCGTCCGCAAGCCGGTGCCGGCGGTTCGCTGCGCCCGGGTGCTGGTGAACGCGGTCTATGTGAAGCGCTGCGTCTGACGCCCCGGGTGGTCAATCCGGCGCGGTTTCGCTATGGTTCGCACCTTGAGGGTTTTCGGATGCGCGCAAAACGTGTGTCCGAAAGCGAGCCCCGGCATGCCGCGCGCCCTGGCAATAATTCCGCTGGCGCCGGACGCTGGAGCACATTAGTCTACCCCTAGATAGTAAGTATACTGTCAATTAGGGAGGCAGACGTTGCGGATCGCCGTGATTGGCGGGGGGCCCGGTGGGCTCTACTTCGCCTATCTCTGGAAGAAGCGTCACCCCGAGGATCAGGTCGACCTGTTCGAACAGAACCCGGCCGACGCGACCTGGGGCTTTGGCGTCGTGTTCTCGGACCAGGCGCTGGAATTCCTGCGGGCCGACGACCCCGAAACGGTCGACGCGATCGCGCCGCATATGGAGAGCTGGGAGAACATCACGCTGAACCTGCATGGCGACAACGTCGCCATCGACGGGGTCGGCTTCTCCTCGATTGGACGGCTCGAGCTTCTGAAATTCCTGCAGCAGCGCGCGCTCGACGTCGGCGTCACCCCACGCTTCGACACGCCGATCCACGGGATCGACCAGCTCAACGGCCATGACCTCATCGTCGCCGCCGACGGGCTGAACTCGCTGGTCCGGCGCGCCTTCGAAGGCGATTTCGGGACGTCGCTGTCCTACTCCTCCAACAAGTTCGTCTGGTACGGCACCTCGAAACGGTTCGACACGCTGTCGCAGACCTTCGTGAGGACCGAGCGCGGCGCCTTCAACGCCCATCACTACCGCTATTCGCCGAACATGAGCACCTTCCTGGTCGAATGCGACCACGCCACATGGCAAGCCTATGGCTTCGCCTACAAGGACGTCGAGCAATCCAAGGGCGTCTGCGAGGAGGTGTTTGCCGATACGCTCGGCGGGCATTGCCTGGTCTCCAACAAATCGGTCTGGCGCAATTTTCCCTGGGTCTGGAACGAACACTGGTCGTTCAAGAACATGGTGCTGATCGGCGACGCGCTGCATTCGGCACACTTCTCGATCGGCTCAGGGACGCGGCTCGCGATCGAGGACGCGATCGCGCTGGTCAAGGCGCTGGAGTCGGATGCGCATCTTGCGACCGCGCTGCACCGCTACCAGGCCGCGCGCAAGCCCATCGTGCAGAAGCTCGTCAACGCCGCGCGCACCAGCGCGTTCTGGTACGAGCACTTCGCCGAGCACATGAAGCTTCCCCTGATGGACTTCGCCTACAGCTACATCACCCGTTCCGGCCGTATCGACGATTCCCGGCTGCGGGCGATGTCGCCAGCCTTCATGGCGCGCTACGAGTCCGCGAAGAACGGCGGAGATGCGGCATGAGCAACGAGATCCGCGACCTGGTGCCCGCGGACGGCCCGGGCGCACGCGAAATCGGCTTTACCGTTCCGCAAGCCTACAATGCCAGCCGCGTGCTGTTCGACAATCTCGGCAAAGGCCGTGGCGACAAGCTCGCGCTGATCGGCCCGTCGGGCACGCGCAGCTATGCCGAGCTCTGCGCCGAGGCTTGCCGCTGGGGCAACGGTCTTGCCTCGCTCGGCCTGAAGCGCGGCGACCGCGTGCTTCTGTTCCTCGACGACACGCCGGCCTATCCGGCCGCGTTCTTCGGCGCCGTGCGGGCCGGCTTCGTGCCGCTCCTGATCAACACGCTGACGCCGCCGGACCTCCTCCAATTCTATCTCGCCGATTCCGCCGCGGCCGTGGCGGTGGCGGATGCCGAATTCGCTGCGCGCTTCAATGCGGAGGCGTGCAAGGCGACCGGCCTGCACACGCTCATCGTCGTCAATGGCGAGGCGGGCGATCACGCCGCGCCGAAGGCGGTCGCGGCGGCAGACTGGCTCGCGCAGTTCCCGCCCGAGCTGGCGGAAGCTCCGACACATCGCGACGAGATGGCGTTCTGGATGTACTCCTCCGGCTCGACCGGACGGCCCAAGGGCATCGTGCATCTCCAGCACGACATGGCCTACACCGATGCCGCCTTTGCACAGAACGTGCTGAAGCTGACGCCCGATGACATCTGCTTCTCGGTGCCGAAGATCTTCTTTGCCTACGGCTTCGGCAACTCCGTCACCTTCCCATTCTCGGCGGGCGCGGCGACGCTGCTGTTGCCGGGCCAGCCGAAGCCTGCCTCGATCTTCGCGGCGATCGAGCAATACAAGCCGACGGTCTTCTTCGGTCTGCCGACGCTCTATACATCGCTGACCAAGGCGGAAGGCGCGAACAAGACGAATTTCTCGTCGCTGCGCATGGCGCTCTCCGCCGCCGAGGTGCTCTCGGCCGAGGTCTTCAACGGCTGGAAGACGCTTACCGGCCTCGAAATCGTCGAAGGCCTCGGTTCGACCGAGGTGCTTCATATCTATCTCTCCAACCGACCCGAGCAGAAGAAGCTCGGCGCCGCCGGCCTGCGCGTGCCCGGCTACGAGGTCGCGCTGCGCGACAAGGACGGACGCGACGTCGCCGACGGCGAGGAGGGCATCCTGTGGGTGCGCGGCGATTCCAACACGCCGCTGTACTGGAATCGGCCGGACAAGTCCGCGGAAACCATTCGCGAGGGCGGCTGGATCTACACCGGCGACCGCTTCGTCCGCGATTCCGACGGCTTCCACTTCTTCCGCGGCCGTGCCGACGATCTGATCAAGATTTCCGGCCAGTGGGTCTACCCGCTCGAGGTCGAGCTGTGTCTCGCCGATCATCCGGATATCCGCGAATGCGCGGTGTTCGCGGCCGAATTGCCGGACCGGCGAATGACGCTCAAGGCCGTGGTGGTGATGAACAACCGCGCAGCCGACCAGGGTGAAGCGACGCGCAGGCTGCAGGATTATGTGAAGGGCAAGTTGTTACCCTACAAATATCCGCGCGAGGTGATCTTCATCGACGAGCTGCCGAAGACGGGGACGGGCAAGATCGACCGGCAGGCGTTGTTGAGGATGTGAGGCGACGGCGCTACCGCAGACTCGCTGTCGTCCCGGCGAAGGCCGGGACCCGTACGCCGCGGCGGTAATTGTTGCACGAGATGGTCATTGCCAGGCTTCGCCAAACTGCTGCTGCGGCGTATGGGTCGCGGATCTGCGCTTCGCATGTCCGGGACGACAGAGGAGAATGCGGCGCCTGTGTTACCACACGCGCCCTCATCCCGCCTTCCCCAGATGCTCCAGCGCGTCCTCGGGCCGCAGCGGCACGCGCGATGCCTCGTTGTTGAGATCGACAAGCTGCACCAGCAGCCCCATCAGCGTCTTGCGATCGGCCGGCTTCAGCGGCTCCAGCATGCGCGCCTGCGCGCGTTCGACCACCGGGATGATCTCGCGCAGGATCGCCACGCCCGCCTTCGTCAGGTAGAGCAGCTTGATCCGCTTGTCCTCGGGTGCCGGCTTTCGCTCGATATAGCCCTTGGCTTGAAGCCGCTCGATCACGCTGCCGAGCGTCGAACGGTCGAATGCGATCACCGCCGACAGCCGCGTCGCGTCGATGCCGGGATGGGTGTGGATCGCGACCAGCGCGGCATATTGCACCGGGGTCAGATCGAACGCCTTGCACTCCTCCATGAAGATCGAGACCGCGATCTGCTGCATGCGCCGAAACAGATAGCCCGGCGCGGCATAGACCGCGTCCATGGTGATCGCAGGGGCAGGCTTACTCGGCATCGGGCTGCTTCTCCGGCGCGGCATCGGCGAAGGCCGGCAGCGCCTTGGCGGTAGCCTCGGCCTTGAGCAGGCGCGGATAGGCGGAGACGTCGACGCCGAAGCGGCGCGCATTGGCAAGCTGCGGCACCAGGCACAGATCGGCAAGCGTCGGCGCATCGCCGAAGCAGAACGGCCCGGGTTCCTCCCTGATCAGCGTCTCGCAGGCCGACAGGCCCTCGCGATTGACCCAGGCCGCCCAGTCCTGGACCTTCTCCTCGGGCAGGCCGAGCTCACGCAGCCGCGCCAGCACCTTGAGGTTCTGCACCGGATGGGTATCGCAGGCGATCGCCAGCGCGAACGCCCTCACCTTGGCGCGGCGAAGCGGATCTTTCGGCAGCAACGGCGGTTGGGGGTGCGTCTCGTCGAGCCATTCGATGATCGCGACCGATTGCGTCAGCACCGTGCCGCCTTCGCTCTCCAGCGCGGGCACGAGGCCCTGCGGGTTGATCGCGAGATAGGCCGGCGCGCATTGTTCGCCCTTGCGAAGATGATGCGGCAGATGCTCGGCGCCGAGCCCCTTGAGGTTCAGCGCGATCCGCACCCGATAGGCGGCGCTGGAGCGGAAATAGCCGTGCAGCTTCATCGGGATCCTCCCTGTTTTCTGTCATTCCGGGGCTGGCGAAGCGAGAACCCGGAATCTCGAGATTCCGGATTCGATGCTATCGCATCGCTCCGGAATGACAGCAACAACATCTGCAAGGATTGACGCTATCCAGATCGTCAGTATACTGTCAATCAACAAACGATCGGGAGCAGCAACCATGGAAGCCGTGACCAAGACGCCGGAACGCGAGGCGTTCTACCGCAAGATCGACGGCGAGAATCTCACCGCGCTGTGGACGGTGATGAGCGACCTGATCACGCCGGAGCCGAAGAGCGCCTGCCGGCCGCATCTTTGGAAATTCGACGTCATCCGCGACTACATGCTCGAGGCCGGCAAGCTCATCACCGCCAAGGAGGCCGAGCGGCGCGTGCTGGTGCTGGAGAACCCGGGCCTGCGCGGCCAGTCCAAGATCACGACCTCGCTCTATGCCGGCGTGCAGATGGTGGTGCCCGGCGACGTCGCGCCTGCGCACCGCCACAGCCAGTCGGCGCTGCGCTTCGTGCTCGAAGGCAAGGGCGCCCACACCGCGGTCGACGGCGAACGCACCGCGATGGAGCCCGGCGACTTCATCATCACGCCGTCGATGACCTGGCACGATCATTCCAATGAGACAGACCAGCCGATGTTCTGGCTCGACGGTCTCGACATTCCCCTGGTGCAGTTCTTCGACTGCTCGTTCGCGGAAGGATCCAAGGAAGACCAGCAGAAGATCACGAAGCCTGACGGCGACAGCTTTGCGCGCTACGGCCACAATCTGCTGCCGGTCGACGTGAAGCGAAGCTCGAAGACCTCGCCGATCTTCAGCTACCCGTATGCCTACACCCGCGAGGCGCTGGAGAAAGCTCGCACGAGCCAGGAGTGGGATGCCTGTCACGGGCTGAAGCTGAAGTTCAGCAACCCCGAGACCGGCGATTTCGCCATGCCGACCATCGGCACCTTCATCCAGCTGCTGCCAAAAGGGTTTAAGACCGCGCGCTATCGCGCGACCGATGCGACGGTGTTCTGCCCGATCGAGGGCCGCGGTCGCAGCCGTATCGGCGACACTGTTTTCGAATGGGGCCCGCGCGAACTGTTCGTGGTGCCGAGTTGGCACTGGGTGACGCACGAGGCGGATGAGGACGCCGTGCTGTTCAGCTTCTCGGATCGCCCCGTGCAGCAGAAGCTGGATCTGTTCCGCGAGGATCGCGGCAACGCGTGAGGCGCGCTCCATGCTCCGTCATGGCCGGGCTTGACCATCTGGCTTGTGGTCATCTCCATCAACGCGTCATTGCGAGCGCGGCGAAGCAATCCAGAATCTTTCCGCGGAGACAGTCTGGATTGTTTCGTCGCTTCGCTCCTCGCAATGACGGCTGCAGCTACCGCCAGTGCAACAGCCGCGTCTCCAGCCAGCCGATCACCTTCCCCACCGCCAGCCCGAACACCGACAGGATCACCACGCCCGCAAGCAGCTGATCGGTCTGCATCAGATTGCCGGCCTGGAGCACGAAGGCGCCGATGCCGTATTGCGCGCCGATCATCTCGGCGCTGACGACGAGCAGCAGCGCGACGGAGGCGGTGATGCGGAAGCCGGCGAGGATTGCGGGTAGCGCGCCCGGCCAGATCACCTTGCGCACGATGGTCGCGAACGGAACGTTGAAGCTCTGCGCCATGCGGATCAGGTTTCGCGGCACCGCATCGACGCCGCTATAGACCGAGATCGCGGTCGAGAAAAAGACGCCGAGCGCAATGGTCGCGATCTTCGGCTCCTCGCCGATGCCGAGCCAGAGGATCAACAGCGGCAGCAGCGCAATCTTCGGAATCGGGAACAGCGCGGAGATGAAGGTGATGCCGACGCTGCGCGTCAGACGCGACAGGCCGATGGCGAAGCCGACTGCAATGCCGGCGGCGGTGCCCAGCAGCCAGCCGACACCGATGCGCAGCAGCGAGGCCGAAACGTGCTGCCAGAGTGCGCCCGAGATCGCGAGCTGGTAGATCGCGCGTGCGATCGCCGCAGGCGGCGGCAGGAACAGCGGATTGACGAGGCCGGCGCTGCCGGCGGCCTGCCAGATCACGATGACGAGCGCGAGCGCGATCCAGCCGCCGTAGCGGCTCGAGGCCGGCACGAAGCCGGCGCCGCGGAAGCGGACGCGGCGGGTCGCGGTCTCCTTCAAAGTCCCTTCGGCGGGTGCACGATCAAGCATGCTGGACCTCGCGCTCGGCATCGATCGCCTCGTTGCGGATCAGCGACCAGATCTGGTTCTGGAGTGCCAGCAGCTTCTCCCGCGCGGCAGCTTCGCCGCGTTCGGGGCGCGTCATCGGCACGGTCACGACCTCGCGGATGCGGCCCGGTCGCCGCGACAGCACCACGATGCGGTCCGCGAGCCGTGCGGCCTCTTCGAGATTGTGGGTGACATAGACCGCGCCCATGCCGCCGTCGGAGAGCAGGCGGACGAAATCCTCCATCAGCAGTTCGCGTGTCTGCGAGTCCAGCGCCGAGAGCGGCTCGTCCATCAGGAGAATGGCGGGCTTCACTGCAAGCGCGCGCGAGATGCCGACGCGCTGGCGCATGCCGCCGGAGAGCTGCTTTGGATAGGTGGTGCGGAAGTCGATCAGGCCGGTGCGGCGCAGGGCGTCGTCGACCAGTGCGCGACGCTGCGTGGCTGTGAGCTGGGCGTGCAGCAGCGGGAATTCGACGTTCCCCTCGACCGTGGCCCAGGGCAGCAGCGCAAAATCCTGGAACACGAAGGTCAGCGGATTGAGACTGTCCGACGGTGGCGTCCCGCGCAGCTCCGGCGCGCCGGAGGTCGGCTGCAAGAGACCGCCAAGGATCGACAGCAGCGTGCTCTTGCCGCAACCGGACGGCCCGACGATGGCCACCACCTCGCCGGCGCTGACCGTGAAGGAGACGTCTTCGAGCACGGCGAGATCACCGAAGCGATGGGTGATTTGGTTGGCGATCAGGTCCATTCTGTCTCGTCTTCCGCTCCGTCGTTCCGAGATGATCCGAAGGGACCAGACCTCAGTGTGCAACTGCGCACCCGGGAACCTCGAGATTCCGGGTTCGATGCTGCGCATCGCCCCGGAATGACCGGGACTCAATCCGCCTTCACATAATCCTTGGCGATGATCGCATTTGCGTCAAAACCCTTGTCGGCGAAGCCCTGCTCCTGGAGCCATTTGATCTGATTGCCGACGTTCTTCACGTCGAGCTTGCCGTCGGGGTCGACATAGGCGCAATTGCCGACCACCTGCTCGACCGGCAAATTGGTGTATTTGGCGATGATCTCCAGCAGCGGTTTTGTCTGCTCGTTGATGGGGGCGACACCGTCCTTCATCGCGGCGAGTATGACGTCGTGATATTCGCGATCCGCCTTGGCGAGCGCGCCGAGCAGCTTCGTCACCAGCGCCTTGTTGCTCAGCGTCTTCGGTGAGGCGAACACCGCGCCCAGCTGCCACGGCGTCTCGTCGCCGACCCAGCCCAGGAACTTCGCGCCGCCCTCGTCCATCAGCTTCCGCGCCGTCGAGACCGGCAGCAGCGCCGCGTCGACGGTCTCGCCCTTCAGCGCAGCCGCCGCATTCGACAATGACTGCAGCGGCACGATCTTCACGTCCGCGAGCTTGAAGCCGTATTTGTCGGCGAGCAGCCCGAGCGAATAGTGAAAGGACGATCCGACCTGCGTCATCGCCACGCGCTTGCCGGCGAGATCCTTCGGCGTCTTCAGCCCGGCCGCATAGGCGTTGTTGCTGGCGAAATAGCCGATCAGGGGATAGCCGGCCCTCTCGCGGCTCATGCCGCCGATCACCTTCAACACGCCCTTGCCAGCGAGATTGTAGAGGCCCGCGGTGAAGGCCGTGACGCCGAAATCGACATCGCCCGAGGTCGTCGCCACTGCTATCGGCTGCGCCGCGTCGAAGAATTTCAGCTCGACCTCCAGGCCGGCGTCACGGAAATAGCCCTTGTCCTGCGCGATGAAGACGGGCGCGGAGGACGACAGGCGGAGCACGCCGACCTTCGTCTTCACCGCCTCGTCGGCCCGCGCCGTGCCCGCCGCCAAGATCGCCAAGAGGCCGGCTATGGCGAGCCGCGCAATCCCGATCATCCCGTTTCTCCCTCGTCTTCCTTCGGCAGTCCGTCACAGCCCTTCGGGGACGATCTGGTCCCAACCGATAAAGGCGCCCTGTTGCTTCAACGTTTCCTGCAATTTTTCGACGGGGATGTCACGCGGGATTCGGTTGCCGGAGAGCGCCAGCGCGGCGGCGGAACCGGCGGCCTCGCCCATCACGAAGCAGGCGCCGGAGACCCGCGCCGCCGATTGACCCTCATGGGTCATCGAGGCGCAGCGGCCGGCAACCAGCAGATTGTCGATGCCCTCGGGCACCAGCATCCGGTACGGCAGCTCGTTGTAGCCGCGCGATTCCGGAATTGGCGGAAATGTGAATGCGACGTCGCCGGGAACATGGGCCTCGATCGGCCAGCCATTGACGCCGATGGAATCCGCGAAGGAGGCGCAGCCGAGCACGTCCTCGCTGCTGAGCTGGTAGCCGCCCTTGATGCGGCGGGTCTCGCGGATGCCGAGCTGCGGCGGCAGGTCGACGATGTAGGATTTTTCAAAGCCCGGCACGGTGCTGCGCAGGAATTCGTACGCGGCAAGCGCCTGCTTGCGGCCCTCGATCTCGCCGCGGGTGAGATCGTCGGGCTCGACGCCGTTGATGGCGTGGCCGTCCTCGCGCGCGACCTGGGTAAAGTTCACCCGCCATTCGATGCCCGATTTTTGCGGCCGCACGATCGCGCTCTTGCGTGGGAATGTGTGCGTGCCGGCAGCGAGCGCCTTCTCCATCAGTTGCGGGATGGTCCGCCAGGCCTCCCCTGCTTTCTCCGGATCGATGCCGTTGAGGCGGAGCATCATCGAGGGGTAGAGCGGATGCCCGTGCTCGTCGCCGATCTCGAACGGCGCGCCGGCCCACACGGCGAGATCGCCATCGCCCGAGCAGTCGATGAAGATTTCTGATCGCACCGCCTGCCGGCCGGCCTTGGTCTCGACCAGCAGCGCGTCGATGCGGCTGTTATCGCCCATCACGACGCCGGCACCGAGCGCATGGAAGAGGATATTCACTTTGTGACTGGCCAGAAGCTGGTCAGCCGCGATCTTGTACGCGGCGGTGTCGTAGGCCTGCGCGAAGACCTTGCCGAGGATCAGATGCGGCGTGTTGAGGCCGTTCAGCCGATCAATCCGCGCCAGCAGATCCGACGCCATGCCCTGCACCAGTCGCCGGTGCGCGCCATGGACATTGCCGTGCAGGCCGCAAAAGTTGGTGACTCCGGCCGCGGTGCCCATGCCGCCGAGGAAGCCGTAGCGCTCGATCAGCAGCGTCTTCCGCCCCGCGCGCGCCGCTGATGCGCCCGCCACGATGCCGGCCGGACCGCCGCCGAGCACGACGACTTCGTATTCGCCATAGAGCGGCACTTGTCGTGCCGGCTCTTCGATCATCGTGGCCCGCATGGCGCGTCCGCTCCCGAAATCTCTTGCTTGAGGGCGACTATGAATTAACGCGCAGAAAGCTACAATCCAACAAAATATGCGATCAGCTTTCGCGAATCGAGAAAGGCGGACATGGACATCCTGGTGAACCTGCAGGCCTTCCTCGCCACCGCGGATGCGGGCGGCTTCTCCGCCGCCGCGCGAAAACTTGATGTCTCGACCTCGGTCGTCGCCAAGCGCGTGACGCAATTGGAGGCACGAATCGCTACGCCGCTGTTTCAGCGCTCGACCCGGCAACTGCGGCTCACCGAAGCCGGGCAGCGCTATGTGCATCGCGCGCGCGGCGTCGTAGCCGACGCCACCGACCTGCTCTCGCGCATGGGCGAGAAGGGCCACGATCTCGCCGATCACCTGCGCATCAAGGCTCCGACCTCGCTGACCGTGGCGCGCCTTGCAGATGCCTTCAGCGCCTTCCAGACCCATAACCCTCGGCTGAAGCTGGACATCGTGTTGATCGATCGTCCGGTCGACCCTGTGGCTGAAGGTTTCGACATCGCCATCGGCGCCTTCCCGCATTCCTTCGGCGGCGTCGTCGACGAGCCCTTGTGCCCGCTGAAGCGGCTGCTCTGTGCCTCCCCCGCTTACTTGAAGAAGCACGGCGCACCAAGAAATCCGCGCGACCTCGTCGAGCATCGTTGCCTCAGTTTCATGCCGACCGGCCCCGAATGGGTCTTCGAGGGACCGCGCGGCCGCATCAGCGTCCAAGTCAGCCCACTGCTCTCCTCCAACGAAGGTCACGTACTGGCGCGCAGCGCCATCGCCGGCAACGGCATCGCGCTGATCTCGCATTATCTCGTGGCGGATGCCTTACGCGACGGGGCGCTCAAGCCGGTGCTGCGCGAGTTTCCGATTCCGGAATTGTGGGTGAAGGCCGCGATTCCCGAGCGGCGGCGGAATGCAGCCGCGGTGCAGGCGCTGCTCAACCTGCTGAAGACGTCACTCGCGTCGTCGCTGTGAGGCGTGTCAATTGCGAGGTAGCCGTAGCCCGCATGAGCGAAGCGACATGCGGGACCGCTTGTGGAATTCCCGGATATCGCTGCGCTCATCCGGGCTACGCGCGATTGACACAAGTTGGCAGTTGCCCTTGAACAGCGGACCTGAGAGAAGGGCGGCCATGGATTCGTTGGCCGTGAAATTCGCCCTGCCCGTCGCGACCGTCCTCGCACTGTCGGCGACTCCCGCCGCAGCCGTGGAACAAAACTGCCGCTTCATCCAGGCCAAGGCCGATCGCGAGGCTTGCTACAAGCGCCAGGAGGACGAGCTCGCTGCAAAGCGCAAGCCGGCGCCGGCGACCGACAGTAGCAACGCGCTCGAAACGCTGCGCCAGATGCGGCAGGACGAAGACGCCGTCTATCGCAGCATCAACAACATCTGCCGCGGCTGCTGACGGTCAGGCTTTTTCGCCGCCCCAATTCGCCGCGCGCTTCTCCGCAAACGAAGTCAGCCCTTCCGCCGCCTCGGCGCTCTGGCGCTTGAGCGAATGCAGCTGCACGAGGCGGCTGTAGGCGGCATCGTCCACCGCCATGCCACCGAACGAGCTTTCCAGCGCAAGGCGCTTGGTCTCGGCCATCGCCTCGGGTCCGTTGGCGAGCAGCTGCTCGACCACCTTGGCACCGGCGGCCTCGAGTTCGGCGAGCGGCACCACCTCGTGCACGAGGCCGATGCGACGGGCATCCTCGGCGCCGAAACGCTCGCCGGTCAGCGCGTAGCGGCGGACCTGCCGGACGCCGATGGCGTCGCAGAGCTGCGGGATGATGATGGCCGCGGTCAGGCCCCAGCGCACCTCGGTGATCGAGAACAGGGCGTTGTCTGCTGCGATCACGACGTCGCAGGCCGCGATCACGCCGGTGCCGCCCCCGAAGCAGCCGCCCTGCACCAGCGCGACGGTCGGGATCGGCAAGGTATTGAGCCGCTGCACCGCCTCGAAGGTCGCACGCGAGGCTGTTTCGTTCACTTCGGTCGATTGCGGCCGCACGCCATTGATCCATTTGAGGTCGGCGCCGGCCTGGAAATGCTTGCCATTGCCCCTGAGCACGACGACGCGCAGGTTCGGCTTTCTGCCGAGATCGTCCATGGCCGCGAGCACCCCCGCGATCAGGGCGTCGTCATAGGCATTGTTGACCTCCGGCCGGTTCAACGTGACGGTCGCGACGCCGCGCTCATCTGATGTCCACAGGACAGGGTTGGCGGTCATCGGCGATCCTCCGGTCGGTTTGTTTGCTGCTCACTATGGCCGAGGCCGCGCGTCCTGATCCATATCTTTCCGGCGTGGGGCAGCCGCGTCCATCGCATGGCGGCTTGTGTCATGCTGGCCGCCGGGCGGAAAAAGATCAGGACGGGACACAAACATGCGCATCTGCATTTTCGGCGCGGGCGCCGTCGGCAGCCACATTGCGGTCCGGCTGGCGCGCGCCGGCCACGAGGTCAGTTGCGTGATGCGGGGAGCGCATCTGGAGGCGTCCCGCGCAGCCGGCCTCAAGCTGCGTGTCGGCGATTCCGAGGTTGGCGCCAAGGTGAACGCATCGGGCGATCCGGCCCAACTCGGCCCCCAGGACGTCGTGATCTCGACGCTGAAGGCGACCGCGCTGACCGGGCTGGTCTCCAACATCAAGCCGCTGCTGAAGGACGACACGGCGATCGTGTTCGCCCAGAACGGCATTCCCTGGTGGTACGGCATCGGCCTGCCGCCGCGGCACCCCGCCCCGCCGGACATTTCCTTCCTCGATCCCGGCGGGCGCCTCCGCGCCTGCATCCCGAAGGAACGGATCATCGGCGGCGTCGTCTTTTCGTCCAACGAGGTGATCGCGCCGGGCGTGGTGCACAACCTCACGCCCGAGCGCAATCGCCTCTTGATCGGCGAGTGCGACGACCGCAATTGCGAGCGCATCACCAGGCTGCGCGGCGTCTTCAACGATGCGCGGCTGGAATCGCCGCCTGTGGCCGAGATCCGCGAGGCGATCTGGTCAAAGCTGCTGACCAACATGTCGCTGTCGGTGCTGTGCCTGCTCACCGGCCAGACCGCCCGTGGCGTGCGCGACGACCCCGCCTTTGCGGAGGTGATTCCACGCATGCTGAACGAGGCCAACGAGATCGCCCAGCACTTCATCCCCGAAGTCAAGCGCGTCACCCGCAGCGGCCCTGCCCCCAATCACAAGCCGTCGCTGCTGCAGGATTACGAGCTCGGTCGCGCCATGGAGATCGACGTGTTGGTGAAGGCGCCCCAAGCCTTCGCGCGCACCGCCGGCCTGTCGACACCGACGCTCGACCTGATCGCCGCGCTCGCAATCCAGAAGGCGCGCGACAAGGGGCTCTATTCCGCGTGAATCGCGATGCGCTTCACATTATCTTCTGGAGTATGATCCTTCTGGAAAGCCGCTGCACACTGCCCGGATCATACCCGTGCCTCAGGTGAGTTCGTCGATCCAGGCCACCAGCGTATTCAGCACTTCCGTCAGCGCTTCGTCATTGCTGCGGCCGGACTTCTTCAACACCGCGAAAGAGTGATCGCCGCCTTCGACTTCATGCAGCGTTGCCTTCGCGCCAAGCCGCTCGATGACAGGCTTGAGATGGCCGAGATCGGCAAGCCCGTCGCGCGTGCCTTGCAGGAACAGCATGGGGATCGCGATGCCGGCAAGGTGCTCGGCCCGATCGGCCGACGGCTTCTTGTCGGCATGGAGGGGAAAGCCGAGGAAGGCGAGCCCTTTGACACCGGGCAGCGGTGCCTTCGACTGCGCCTGCGACGTCATGCGCCCGCCGAACGATTTGCCGCCGGCGACGAGCTTCAATCCCGGGCACAGCCTCGCGGCCTCCGCGACTGCAGCGCGGATCGCGGCATGCGCGACCGCCGGCGAGTCGGGACGCCCCTGCTTCTTCTCCATGTACGGGAAGTTGAAGCGGAACGTCGCGATGCCGCGCTCCGCGAGACCTGCTGCGGCCTTCTCCATGAAGGAATGCCGCATGTCGGCACCTGCGCCGTGCGCCAGCACGTAGCAGGCGCGCGGCAGGCCCGGCTGCGTCAGGATCGCCGAGACCGTGCCAATGCGCTCGATGTCGAGCTTGAGCTCGCGCGTCTCGACCAAGACTGAATGTTCCCGAATGGATCGGGCCAATGGTACCTGCGCGACCGCGATCTGAAAACACGAAACTTCGCGCGCTCGTCGCGGGCGTGTGTGCACCTCGACGCGAGCGGAAGCCGTCAGCTGACCCGGCGTTCCCGACCTTCCCAGAACGGCCGGCGCAGCTCGCGCTTCAGCACCTTGCCGGCGCCGGACAGCGGCAGCGGCGTCTCGGTGATCTCGATGCTGCGGGGACATTTATAGCCCGCGATCAACGTCTTCGTGAACTCGATCAGCTCGCCGGCCGAAACCTCCGCGCCATTGCGTCTGACCACGACGGCATGGACCTGCTCTCCCCATTGTTCATTGGGAATTCCGATGACGGCGCATTGCAGCACCGACGGGTGCTGCGCCAGCGCGTTCTCGACCTCGACCGAATACACGTTCTCGCCGCCCGAGATGATCATGTCCTTCACGCGATCGACGACATAGATGAACCCGTCCTCGTCCATGTAGCCGCCATCGCCCGTGTGCATCCAGCCATCGACGACGGCGCGCGCGGTCTCCTCCGGCCGTTCCCAATAGCCCATCATCACCGTGTCGCCGCGCACCACGATCTCGCCGACGGCGCCTGCCGGCACCGGTCGGTCGTTCTCGTCAACGATCCGCACCTCGCAGCCGAGCGTGGCGCGGCCGGCACCGCGGTGGCGCCCCTTCCTGCGCCCCTCCCCGACATGCTGGTCGGGATGCAGCAGCGTCGCGATCGGCGACAATTCAGTCATGCCATAGGCCTGCGTGAAACGCACATGCGGCAATGCGCGAGCGGCCCGGTCGAGCACCGCCTCGCTGATCGGCGAGGCCCCATAGATGATGTGCCTGAGCGACGACAAATCGTAGTTGCCGATCGCGGGGTGATCGACGAACATCTGGATCATCGTGGGCACCAGAAGAACGTCGGTGACGCGCTCGTTCTGCATCGCAGCCATCACACCTTCGGGGGTGAAGCCCTGAACGATCACGTTTGACCCACCGGAGAGCAGCAGCGAATACATCGCAGCGCCGTTGGCGAGATGGAACATCGGCGCCGCATGCAGATAGGTCGTGCTCGCCGGAAACAGTCCTTCGCCGAGTGCGTTGAGCGCGTTGGCCATCAGATTCTGGTGGCTGAGCATCACGCCCTTGGAACGCCCGGTGGTGCCGCCGGTGTAGAAGATGCCGGCGAGATCGTCGCCCTTGCGCATGGCATCGGCAACCGCAGCGCTGCCGGCCACCAGATCCTCGTAGCTCTCCATCCCGGCCGGCACCTCGCCGTCATCGGCATAGATCAGCTTCAACCCCGGAATGGCGCCGGCGAGCTGCGCGCCGACTTGGGCGAACGCCTTGTCGACCAGCAGAACGGAGGCACGGCAGTCGCGCAGCGCATCTTCGTTTTCCAGGGCACTCCAGCGGATGTTGAGCGGCACGATCACGCCGCCCGCCCAGCCGGTCGCGAGGTAGAGCTCGAGATAGCGGTCCGAGTTGAAGGACAGCACTGCGACGCGATCGCCGTCCTTGACGCCGCGCGAGCGCAGGCCGCCGGCCAGCCTTGCAACGCGTTCGCCAAGCTGGCCCCAGCTGCGGCGCCGCTGGCCATAGACGGTGGCGAGCCCGTTCGGGTTGATCTGCAGCGCGCGCCGCAGCCCGTGCGTGATGTTCATGGCGTTCCTCCTCCTGTGCGCTTCGTCCCTGTTGCTTTGCGTCCTGAGTTGCGCCGTTGCGGCGCCCTCGGCGTCTTCTTTGTCATCTGCGGCCTGCCGTCGGTCGCCAGGCCTTCGGTCAGCCGAACCGTAAACTCGTCGGCGATCGCGGTCGGCGACAGCCCGCCGTCACGGCGATACCAATGGCCGATCCAGTTGAGCGAGCCCGCGATCGCGAACGCCGCAAGCTTGGGGTCGCAAGGCCTGATCGAACCGTCGTCGATGCCGCCCGAGATGTACTTCCGGAAGGTGGCGTCGATCCGCTTCTTGGCAGCGCGCGCGACACCGGCGTTTCGCTCGGTCAGGTCGCGCAAGTCGAAACGCACCAGGCTCGCGCCGAAATCGGTCGCCATCAGCCCGGCATAGGCGTGCACGAGCTTGCGCAGCTTGGCGAGGCCCGAACCGCCGCCGGCGTTGATCTCCGTGATCACGCCGTCGACGAGCTCGGCGCCCATCGACCAGCACTCGAACAGGATTTCGTCCTTGCTCCGGAAGTAATTGTACAGCGCGGGCTTGGTGATGTTCAGCCGATCGGCGACCTCGTTCAGGGTCACGCGATGATAGCCCTGCTCCAGGAAGAGCTGTACCGCAGCCCGCAGCACCGCCTCGCGCTTCTCGTCGCGGGCGCGGCGCCTGCTCTCGAACGGCAGCCAGGGGGAAGGCGGCGGCGGGGGCGGCGGAATGGACGGCGCTGAAGCCATGCTCGATCGGTTGACTCTGGTGGGCATCGGGCGATATGTTACCCACGGGTAAGAAAAAGTCCAATGGGTAATTTATTTGGAGGAAGCGATGTCTGACGTCATCGTCGCAGGGGTCGGCATGATCCCCTTCGCCAAGCCGGGCGCCAGCGCGCCCTATCACGAGATGGGGACGCAGGCGGTCAAGCTCGCGCTGGCCGACGCAGGCCTCGGCTACGAGACGGTCCAGCAGGCCTATGTCGGATACGTCTACGGCGATTCCACCTGCGGGCAGCGCGCGCTCTACCATGTCGGAATGACCGGCATCCCCATCGTCAACGTCAACAACAACTGCTCGACCGGCTCGACCGCGCTGTTCATGGCGCGGCAGATGATCGCGAGCGGCGCGCTCGATTGCGTGCTGGCGGTCGGCTTCGAACAGATGAAGCCGGGCGCCCTCGGCAGCGTCTATACCGATCGCCCGAGCGCTTTCGAAGAATTTGACGCGGCTGCGGACCAGCTGATCGACGCCCCCGGCATCCCGCTGGCGCTGCGCTATTTCGGCGGCGCCGGGCTCAGCCACATGAAGAAGTACGGCACACCGCTCGACGCCTTCGCCGAGGTGCGCGCCAAGGCGAGCCGTCATGCCAGGAACAATCCGCTCGCCCTCTTCCGCAAGGAAATCACGGCGGACGACGTGATGAACGACCAGGTGATCTGGCCCGGCGTGATGACGCGCCTGATGGCGTGCCCGCCGACCTGCGGCGGCGCCGCCGCCGTACTGGTATCCGAGCGATTTGCTGACAAGCATGGCATCGGCAAGCAAGTGCGCATCGCGGCGCAGGCCATGACCACCGACACGCCCTCCACCTTCAAGGCCGGCGACATGATGCAACTGGTCGGCTACGACATGGCCAAGGAGGCGGCAGACCAGGTTTATGAAAGCGCCGGCATCGGCCCTCGCGATCTCGATGTCGTCGAGCTGCACGACTGCTTCGCTCACAACGAGCTCATCACCTACGAGGCCCTCGGGCTCTGCGGCGAAGGAGAAGCCGGCAAGTTCATCAATGACGGCGACAACACCTATGGCGGCCGGATCGTGACCAATCCGTCCGGCGGTTTGCTGTCGAAGGGACATCCGCTCGGGGCGACCGGGCTTGCGCAGTGCTACGAGCTGACACGGCAATTGCGCGGCACGGCAGGACCCTCGCAGGTCGAGGGGGCGAGGGTCGCGCTCCAGCACAATCTCGGCCTCGGCGGCGCCTGCGTCGTCACCCTCTACCAGCGGCACTGATCTCCGCCATGGTCGATCAGTCCGCCGTCGGGCGCTGCTTCACGCCCGTCACCGCCCGCGTGGAGCCGGGTCGTCTTCGCTACTTCCTGAATACGCTGGGTGAGCAGAACCCGGTCTATCGCGACGCAGATGCCGCGCGCGCATTCGGATTCGCCGGCACGCCGGTGCCGCCGACCTATCTGTTCTGCCTGGAGATGATGGACGTCGACGACCCCTTCGAAATGTTCACCGCGCTCGGCATCGACCTCGCCCGCGTGCTGCATGGCGAGCAGAGCTTCGTCTATCACGCACCGGTTCTGGTCGGCGACACCCTGACGTTTCGGCCGTCCGTGACCAGCGTGACGGACAAGAAGGGCGGCGCGATGACGCTGATCGGCATCCGATGCGAGGTGACCAACCAGGATGGCGTGCATGTCGCCGATACCGCGCGCACCATCGTGGTCCGCAACGAGGTTGCGTCATGACGGCATCCGCAGACATCAAGGCCGGCGACCGCATCGTCCATAAGGTCTTTCCGCCGATCACCCGCCACACGCTCGCGCTCTATTGCGGTGCATCGGGCGATCATAATCCGATCCACGTCGACATCGACTTCGCCAAGTCGGCCGGATTTCCCGACGTGTTCGCCCACGGCATGCTGGCGATGGCCTGTCTCGGGCAGGCGCTCACGGATGCGGTGCCGCCATCGAAGCTCCGCGGTTTTGCGACCCGGTTCGTCGCGATCACCCAGCTCGGCGCCAAGCTCACATGCGAAGGCACCGTGACCGAGCTTTTCGCCGAAGACGGCGAGCGGCGCGCAAGGCTGGCGCTCACCACCAGGGACGATCGCGGCGAGGTCAAGCTCCAAGGCAACGCCGTCATCGCGCTGTGACGGCAAAGAGGATACATGCAAATGGCAAAACTGCAGGGAAAGGTCGCGCTCGTCACCGGCTCGGGCCGCGGCATCGGACGTGCGATCGCACTCAAGCTCGCGCGCGAGGGCGCCAGGGTGGTCGTCAATGACCTCGATGCCGAGCCCGGCGATGCCGTGGTCGCGGAGATCAAGGCGCTCGGCGGCGACGCCGTCGCCGTGAACGGCAGCGTCTCGGAAGCGGGTTTCGCCGACCGCTTCGTCGGCGCCGCACTGGACAAGTTCGGCGGGCTCGACATCATCGTCAACAATGCCGGCTACACCTGGGACTCCACCATCCAGAAGATGACGGATGAGCAGTTCCAGGCCATGCTCGACGTCCATCTCGTCGCCCCGTTCCGGCTCCTGCGCGCGGCCGCCGAGCCGATCCGCGTCTTCGCCAGGAAGGAGGCCGAGGAGGGGCGCGAGGTGTTCCGCAAGGTCGTGAACATCTCCTCCATCGCCGGCCTCTACGGCAATGCCGGACAGGCTAGCTATTCCTCGGCCAAGGCCTCGCTGATCGGGTTGACCCGCACCATGTGCAAGGAGTGGGGCCGCTACAAGGTCAACGTCAATTGCGTCGCCTTCGGGCTCATCAACACCCGTCTGACCCAGCCGATCGAGGCGCAGCAGAAGACCATCGACGTCGCCGGCCGCGACATCAAGGTCGGCGTGCAGCCCCACATGCTGGAAGCCATGTCGCGCATGATCCCGCTCGGCCGCGGCGGCACGCCGGAAGAGGCGGCCGACGCGGTCTATCTGTTCTGCAGTCCGGAATCCAACTATATCAGCGGCCAGGTGGTCGTCGCCGGCGGCGGCCTGATTGTCTGAGAACGAGGCCCCGATGCATTATCGATCGTCATGGATGACCGAGGAGCTGGACACGTTTCGCGACCAGTTCCGGAAATATCTCGCCAAGGATCTCGCGCCGCATGCCGAGAAGTGGCGCGAGCAGAAGATGGTCGACCGCTTTGCCTGGCGCGGGCTCGGCGAGATGGGCGCGCTCTTGGCCAGCGTGCCGGAGGAATATGGCGGCCTGGGCGCCACCTTCGCCTATGACGCCGCGGTGCTTGACGACCTCGAAAGCACCGTGCCGGAGCTGACGACCGGCGTCTCCGTGCACAGCGCCATCGTCGCGCATTACATCCTCAATTACGGCTCGGAGGAGCAGAAGAAGCGCTGGCTGCCGAAGATGGCCTCGGGCGAGATGGTCGGCGCCATCGCCATGACCGAGCCCGGCACCGGCTCGGACCTGCAGGCCGTCAAGACCACGGCGAAGAAGCAGGGCAATTCCTACGTCATCAACGGCCAGAAGACGTTCATCACCAACGGCCAGGCCGCCGATCTCGTCATCGTGGTCGCGCGCACCGGCGATGCCGGCGCGAAGGGCATTTCGCTGATCGTGGTCGAGACGGCGGGCGCGGATGGTTACAAGCGCGGGCGTAACCTCGACAAGATCGGGTTGCATGCGTCCGATACGTCGGAGCTGTTCTTCGACAATGTAACCGTGCCGCCGGAGAACCTGCTCGGCAAGGAAGAGGGCCAGGGCTTCGTCCAGCTGATGCAGCAATTGCCGCAAGAGCGCCTTGCGCTCGCGGTCGGCGCGGTCGCCGCGATGGAACGCGCGGTCAAGCTCACCACCGACTACACCAAGGAGCGCAAGGCGTTCGGCAAGCCGCTGATGGACTTCCAGAACACCGCCTTCAAGCTCGCCGAGCGCAAGACCGAAGCGATGATCGCGCGCGTCTTCGTCGACTGGTGCATCGAGCGCCTGGTCGCCGGCGACCTCGACACCGTCACCGCGTCGATGGCGAAATACTGGTGCTCGGAGAAGCAGGTCGAGACCGCAGACGAATGCCTGCAGCTGTTCGGCGGCTACGGCTACATGCAGGAATACCCGATCTCGCGCATCTTCATCGATTCGCGCATCCAGAAGATCTACGGCGGCACCAACGAGATCATGAAGCTGCTGATCGCGAGGTCGCTGTAGATCACCGCGCACGCCAGTCGCGCGGCCGGCAGCCGAAGCGCTGCTTGAAACGCCGGGTGAAGTGGGAGAGGTCCGAGAAGCCCCAGTCGAACGCGATGGCGCCGATCGCACGGTCCGCCATCGCGGGATCCCCGAGATCCCTGGCGATGCCGTCGAGCCGATGGTCGATGACGTAATCAGTGAAGCTGGAGCCTGATCGTGCCAGCAGCTTGTGCACGTACCGCTCGCTGATGCCGACGGCCTCGGCGACATCGGCGACTGCAAGGCCGGGCTCGCGGAGCCGCCGGTGAATGGCACGCTTCAACGCCAGCGTGGTTGCGTCGGCAAGACTCTCGGACTCCGCAGCGCCTGCCCGGCTCCGCCGCGACAGGCTCACGGCGACGAGCTCTATCAACGCCCGGAACAGCCGCACGCCCTCGTCCTCGGTCATGCGCAGCGCCCCCTCGCTGAGCGCGCGCGCCGTCTCGGCGACGAGATGACCGACGAACGGATCGTCGGAGACGCGCGCCGCAGCGACGTCGAACGAGGCCGGCAGCCGTTCGCGCAGGGCCTCTGCCGGCACCCAGAACGAGGCGACGCGCAATTGCGGACCCCGATCGTGCAGAAGCGCAAACCGCCGGTCACTATCGAAGATGCCGACCTGTCCGGGCGACAGGCTGATCTCGCGATCCCCCTGCTGAATGCGACAGCGGCCGGCCAGCTTCAGGTTGAGGTAGAAGCAACTGCGGTTGGATGCCGCGATGTCGGCCGCAGAGCGCCGCACCACATGCTCGGGAAAGCTGACGCGGTTGATCGCGGCATCGCCGAGGCGGACGTGCTCGACGCTGGCGGGAAAGCCGGTTACGGCCGCCGGCTCCGGCGTCAGATTCATGAAGGCCTGGCAGATCGCCTCGCGATAATAGGCGAATTGCTCGGGCGGCCGCACGCCCGCGGTATTCCAGGCCGATTGACGTGACGGAACGGCGCGCTCGATCTGCTGCATCGGTTCACTCCGAGACCAATCCGGTTCACTTCCAGCCAAGCGGCAGATGGCCGGCCGGTCCACAATTGACGCACGGCAGCACTGCACCGACCAAGCGGCGCGGCCTTAATCTAACCACATCCTCGGGAGGAGCCACAACATGTCGACCTACGTTCTCGTCCACGGCGCCTGGCACACCGGAGCCGAGTTCGAGCCTGTCGCCGCGCCGATCCGCGCGGCCGGGCATCAGGTCCATACCCCCACCATCAGGGGCAACCGACCGGGCGATGCCAAGACGACCGGGCTGAAGGAGGCGATCCAGTCGATCGCTGACTACCTCGCCGAGAACAATCTGAAGGACGTCATCCTGCTCGGCCATTCCTATGGCGGCATGATCATTACGGGCGTTGCCGACCTCGCGCCGGAGCGCATCCGCCGCCTGGTCTACTGGAATGCCTTCGTGCCCAACAACGGCGAATGCCTCAACGACATGGTGCCGCCGCACTATATCGGACTGTTCGACGCGATCGCGGCCGAGCGCGGCGACGGTTCGGTGGTGCTGCCCTTCCCGATCTGGCGCGAGGCCTTCATCAACGATGCCGATATCGCGCTGGCGCAGAAGGCCTACGACGTCCTCAATCCGCATCCACTCGCGACCTTCACCGACAAGATCACGCTCAAGACCAATCCGGCCGAGATGCCGCTGGCCAAATCCTACATCAACTGCACCGAAGACACCGCCCTGCCGCACAGCCATGGCTGGCATCCGCGTCTGTCGGAGAAGCTCGGCCTGTTCCGCCTGGTGCAGGTGCCGGGAAGCCACGAGCTGTGCTTCTCCGATCCGGCGCGGCTCGCCAAGGCAATCATGGAGGCGGGACGCGACTGACTGGGGCGTCCCGTGACGGCGCTCACCATCCGTGAGCGCCACTCAATTCGGATGCCACCAGCGGCCGCCGATGACGACGCCTTCCGAGACGATCTTGCGATCGCCGATCAGGTACTCGCCGACGACGTCCTCGTAGTCGAACTGGCCCTGCCTCACCGTAACAAGCGTGGCGTCGCCCACGCTGCCCGGCTTGAGGCTGCCGAGCTCGGGGCGCCGCAGCGCCATCGCGGCGTTCACGGTCGAGGCAGCGATCACATCGGACAGCTCCATGCCCATGCACAGGAACTTGGACATGGTGGTCACCTGGTCGTAGGCCGGGCCGTCGATGCAGAGCTGGTGGATGTCGGACGAGATCGTGTCGGGATAGAAGCCGTTGGCGAGCATGGCGCGCGCGGTCTTGAAGGCGAACGAGCCCTTGCCGTGGCCGATGTCGAACAGCACGCCGCGTTCGCGCGCATCCAGCACCGCCTTCTTCACCGTGCCCTGCGCGGTCGCTGGCGTATTCGGGAACGGACGGAACGCGTGGGTGAGCACGTCGCCGGGACGCAGACGGGCCAGCACCTCCTCATAGCTCGGCGGCGGATGGTCGATATGCGCCATCAGGGGCATGCCGACCTCGTTCGCAACCTCCAGCGCGATGTCGAGCGGCACGGCCCCCGAGGTGCCCGACGAGTGCAAGCCCACGCGCACCTTGATTCCGACGATGAGGTCGCGATTGGCATCGGCCACCTTGGCCGCCTCGATCGGATTCATCAGCCGCAACTCCTCGCTCTCGCCGACCATGATCCGGTGCGAGAAGCCGAAGATGCCGGCATGCGAGACGTGCAGGTATGCGAGGATGCGAACCTGGCTCGGCTCGATCACGTGCTTGCGGAAGCCGGCGAAGTTGCCGGGCCCGGCGCTGCCGGTGTCGACCGCCGTGGTGACGCCGGAGAGGCGGCAGAATTCCTCGGCATCGATGCCGAGCGAGGTGCCGCCCCAATAGACATGGGTATGGAGATCGATCAGCCCCGGCGTGACGATGAGCTGCGAGACGTCGCGCACCTCGGTGCCCGGATCCGCCTTGAGCCCGGCGCCGATCGCGGCGACCTTGCCGCCGGAAAAGGCGACATCGGTCACGGCATCGAGCTTCTGCGACGGGTCGACCACGCGGCCGCCACGCAGGATCAAGTCGAAAGGCATGGTGGTCTCCGGAGGGGGTAGCGAAATGTGGCTGGCAGATCAGCCAGACCAGGAAGAGTCTGTTGCTTCTAGCAATTCCTGCGCCGAAGGGCCCGCCGAACAGCGACCATTCCTCTAACAAACTGGCGATCCCGGCATGACTCGAACATGCGACCTACGGCTTAGGAAACCGTGATCAAGACAGCGATATCAATGCGTTAGTGATAGCGAGTTGCAATTATGTTGCAATTGGATCACCGCAGCCATCAACAAACGTCGCCGTTCGACTTCACGCTCTCCTGAGAACGTGCCGCGGGATGGCAAGGGCGCTTCATGCGCAGAACTTCGGTGCCGAACGCCTCCCTCCTCATTCCGATTGGTTCGGAGCCCCGAAACCCTGCGGCCCGACGTCAGGAGCTTTCCCTGCAGACACTTTGCTGAGACTCCTGCCACTGGCCTTTGACCGCTCGTGAAGTGGCGAGAATGCCCGAAATCCCGCCGCTCCGACGCTATGTTGTTATCTCCGGCGGTCTCAGACGAGGCGACCTTCATTTTGCGGTGAATCGTCGATTGCGCCTTTGTTTCTTAGAAGCATCTTCCTCGATCACCAATCGTTCCCGGAGTTGGGCGATAGCACGTTGAAAAACAGCCGGATCGTCCATTGCCCGGGAAAGAACAATCGCTCCTTGAATAGCAAGAACGGCCTCCTCCGCGAGGATGCGCGATTGATCGACGTTACGGCCCTGCCGAATAAGCGCTGAATGCAACGCCTCCACCCAGGCTACGAAATAACCTCGGATGGCTTGCGCGAAGAGGTCACGCGTATTGGCGACAGCCAATGCACCGACAAGGCACACGCGCCGGCCGGACCTGAAATATCGGTCCGTCGAGTCGAGCATGGCACCGATGGCGCCGTTGACATCACTCTCGTTACGCAACGGGGAATATATGGCATCCTCAAACCATTGGCTGATTTCGTCAAGAACAGCCCGCACCATCTCCTCTTTTCCGTTTGGGAAGAAGTGGTAGAGGCTGCCCTTGCCGAGACCAGTCGCCTTGCCGATCAAGGCAAGGCTTGCGCCTTCATAGCCATGTTCGCGGAAAACTTCGGCCAACGGTGCAATGGCGTCGGATCTCTCAGCGACCATGCGGGCCATGATCAGAGGCCCAGATCACTGAGGCTGGCATGATCATCCGGCCGACGGCCAAGGGGCCATTTGAACAAACGATCGCTTTCTGCAATCGGCATTTCATTGATGCTCGCGTGCCTGTGCGTCATCAGACCGTCGTCTGCGAATTCCCAGTTCTCGTTACCATAAGCGCGGTACCAGTGGCCGCCATCGTCGCGATATTCATAAGCGTAGCGTACCGCGATGCGGTTACCGGTGAAAGCCCAAAGCTCCTTGATGAGGCGGTATTCGTGCTCCTTGTTCCACTTACGTGTCAGAAATGCCTGAGCTTCTTCACGATTGCTCGCGAATTCAACGCGGTTTCGCCAGCGGGTGTCGAGCGAATAGGCCAGAGCGACCTTGGCCGCGTCGCGAGTGTTCCAACCGTCTTCAGCCAACCGAATCTTTTCGATGGCGGTTTCGCGGGTGAAAGGGGGGAATGGGGGACGTGACATCTTCATCTTCCTTCTAATCAAGACATTTGTACCACTTGGTACTTTGTGTACCGATTGGTACAATCGCGTATGGTGCTGTCGTTGTCAAGCGGAATGTCCATCTGACTGTTTGATCGGTTTCCAGCGGCGCGTGGTGGCCTCGTTGCTGGCGGCGGCCGACCATGTCGGAGCGTTCTCACTCTAGTGTGATCGCAAGGGGGGCCATACGCGTCAGCATTCTCGAAGACGAAGTTAGTCTCGGCCCTCGCAAGATACTCGGCAACATCTGAACGGCTTGCCGGATGTTCTTCGGGTCGGCTGCCATTGCGCGGCGTACATGAGCGCTACGAAAAGTGGGAATTTGGTTTGAGTGAGCTTTCGCCACGGCACCACGGTTCGCGGCCACTCGCAGGCTGCGGGCGCGACCGCCGGCAGCTTTGGAAAGTCGATCTTCGGACCAAGACGAGTGAGGCTCCTATCGCCTCGCCGGCCTAACACCGGCCAAGTCGAACCCACAGGACAGCGATTGCGAGATCCTGGTATCAGTCGTCGAATTCGGAACTGCTTGTCGCCTCACTACCGGCCTTGGGAGCGTTACCGGGAGAGGCCGCCGCCGGGCTCTTCTTCTTGATGCGCATGGCTTGGATCGTCACATAGAGATCCCGGGGAGACGCTTTGTCGAGATCCTGTAGGTCTCGATAGTTGGCGAGAAAGTCCAGAATGCTCGGCCGTATCGGCTGCGTTTCCGTCGGCGACCTCGTCTTCAACTTGCGATCTAGATCCAGCTTGGTGAGTTCGATGGCGTGTTTTCGCCATTCGACTTCCCTATCTTGCTTGTCGCGGGCGCCTACGAAGAACTTAGCGGCTATCCCGGTTATTATCGCGCCGACGATCGTGGCGGTCGCTCCGGCCAGCGCGGTGACACCCGCCAACTTGGTCGAATCGAGCTTGGATAGTTCTGCGAAGAAATCCTGTATCGCGCTCATGCTTGGGATCTCACGCCGACATGAAACCGCCGGCTTGCCCTTCGGTCCGCCCGACGATGAACTTCCGCTCCAGCACCTTGCCCGCAGAGTCCTTGGCGATCACCACCAGTTCGGCTCCGCCTTCTCCGGCTGGTATGCGCATCTCCTCGTGACACGGCGGGTCGGGGCAATCGCTGTCGTGAACCACCTTGCCGTTCAGTCGCACAGTAATGCGGGTGGTGCCGATACCGCCCAAGATCGTGAATCGAAAATTTCTGCCTTCGACGGGCGGCTTTGCGTCCAATTCCATATCTCGAGCCAATAGTTCGATGAGATTGCTGCCGGCACAACTTAGCAGACATTTCCCCAAAAACAGCAACTTCGGTCTGCGAAGCCGCGCCGTGTTTCGAGTAGCTGAATCCGCCATCGCGCACGCTTCGCGGCGCGCGCCCTGGGCGGGTCATCTGTAACTCGTGCGGAAGTCTCAAAGCCGCCTTCGATCTCATTCCAACACAGGGCCATTTGTCGGACTGGAATGTCCAGAAAACGAGCTTCGAATGATCTATCGGACGGGAAACGAATTACGTACGCGACACCTCGTCCGTGTTGCATCCGTGTTGCACTGAGTGGACGGTGCTGGGGCGTAACCCATTGTAATCGGTGGTACTGAGCGTAATGGGCGGTAATATCGTTTTGGCGCCCATCTTATACCGGAACGGAGCGCGTACGGCGCAGAATCCCCATTAATTAAAGGGTTTCTCGTGGTCGGAGACTGGCGATCCCGGCATGACTCGAACATGCGACCTACGGTTTAGGAAACCGCCGCTCTATCCGGCTGAGCTACGGGACCGCGGAACCCGCTCATCGGCGGGTTGCCTGGAGGTGTACATATCAAAGCGAGGGCCGAATCGGAAGCCCTCGCCTCGATCAAGGCAGACCCCATCCGACAGCCTCACGCCTTGATATTGTTGTCCTTCACCACCTTGCCCCAAGTGGCGACCTGCTTGTCGAAGAAGGTCTTGAAGGCGGCGCCGTCCTGGAGGAGCAGCGTCATGTGCTGGGTCTCCTTCAGCTGGGTGGCGGTCGCGGGCTCGCTCAGGATATCCCTGGACGCCGTCGCCATCGCCGCGACGACATCTGGAGGCGTGCCTGCGGGCGCGAACATGCCCCACCAGGCCAGCGTCTCGAAATCGGGAAAGCCGGCCTCGATCGCGGTCTGCGTGTCCGGCAGGGCCGGCAGCCGCTCGCGGCCGAGCTGCAGGATCGGGCGCAGCATGTTGGTGCCGAGCTGGGCGGCAACCAGCGCGGCCGAACCCGCGATGAGATCGACATGGCCGCCGAGCACGTCGTTCATCGCCGGTCCGCCGCCGCGATAGGGCACGTGCATGATCTCGACGCCGGCCTTGCTGCCGAGCACCGTCATGGCGAGATGACCGAGCGTGCCGATGCCGACGGAAGCGTATTTCACCGCGCCGGGGGTCGCCTTGCAGGCCGCGACCACGTCGGCAAAGCTCTTGTAGGGACGGCCGGCACCCGCGGCGATCACGTAAGGCGCTGTGCCGATCAGCAGCACCGGCATCAGCTCGCGTTCGACATCGACCGGCGGCTTGTCGAGGATAGACGGGATCACCGCGTGGGAATCGAACGTCACCAGGAATGTCGAGCCGTCAGCCGGGCTCTTGGCGACCTGCGCCGCACCGAGCGCGCCGGCGGCGCCCGATTTGTTCTCGACCACGACGATTCGGCCAAGCTTGGTTTGCAAATTGCTCTGGAGCAGCCGCGCCATCGCGTCGGTCGATCCGCCCGGCGGGAACGGCACGACCAGCGTGATCTTCGAAGCTTGCGCGCTCGCCGGAGCCATCGCGAGGATGGCAGGCGCGGCCAGCAGCGCCCGTCTTGTGATCGTCATGGTCTTCCCTCCCTTGTTGTTGCGCCCGGCTTTTTTGCTCTTTGGCGCCAAAGCGTGATCCGGAAAAGCGTGCAGCGGCTTTCCGAAAGATCATGCTCAAGATGAATACCTGAAGCGCGAAGCGCTTCAGGTCGTGCCGAAGCCCGACCCCGCTTTCTTGTATTCTGGCCGCGGTGGACTGAAGATGTCCAGCACGCGGGCGCCGTCCGGGCCGGCGCGCATGGTGTGCGGCACGTTGCCGGGCGTGCGCCAGAAGTCGCCTTTCTTCACAGGGATCTCCTCGCCGCCCTGGACGCGGATGGCGGAGCCGTCGAGCAGCACGCCCCATTGCTCCTCGGGATGGTGATGCAGCGTGCCCTGCGCGTGCGGCGCCAGCATCACCACCGAAAGCATCGCCTGCTCGCCGGAGAAGATGCGCGTGGTCACGCCGGCTGCGAGCTCGCGGAACAGCCCGTCGGCGGGATTGTCGATGTTGTGGAATTCTTCCTTCTGGCTCACGTCACCCTCCCTTCATTCATCGCTTTCAGGCTTTGCCGTAGGAACCCTGGTATCGGCCCTCGCGGATCGCCTTCATCGTCTCCTCCTCGCGCGCCACCTGGGCACGCACCGCGTTCAGCAGCGCGGCGGCGCCGGCGGCGGGGAACGACACTACGCCGTCCTCGTCGCCGACCATGATGTCGCCGGGCGAGATCACGCTGCCGCCGATGGAGACCGGCACGTTGATCTCGCCGGGGCCGTTTTTGTAGGGGCCGCGATGGATCACCGCGCGGGCGTAGCAGGGAAAGTCGTCGGCCGCGAACGCCGCGACGTCGCGGATCGCGCCGTCGATGACGTAGCCTTCGGCTTTGCGCCACTGCGCGATGTTCTTCATGATCTCGCCGACCAGCGCCCGCGTCTCGTCGCCGCCGCCATCGACAACGATGACGTCGCCGGGCCCGACCAGGTCGAGCGCGCGGTGGATGGCGAGATTGTCGCCGGGACGGGTACGCACCGTGAAGGCCGTCCCCACCAGCTTGCCGCCGCGATGATAGGGCTTCAGCCCCACCGCGCCCGGCAGCCGGGCGAGATTATCGGAGATGACCGAGGTCGGCGCATCGCGAAAGCCTGCGATGATGTCGGCCGGCGGCTTCGGTACGCTGTTGGCTACAATGGTGATCGTCATGCTCGTCCTTCCTGGATGCCTATTTGAAGGAGGTCAATTCTGGCCTGCACATTGCAACGATGTCCCAATGTCCGCGAAGATACTGCACAGATTGTGAAGCAGTTCACAATTGGGAGAATTGGCCCGAGAGATAGTTCCGTCGCGGCATATCACGGCACCTTAGTTTTCCTTGAGAGCCGAGCATGGCAACCGACAAGATCTCGTTCATGAAACTGGAGCTGCGGCCTTCCAGAGACATCACAACGCAGCCGCCGGCCATCGTGCCCTTCGCGGATTGGGACTACTACTACACAACCCAACCTCTAGGATGGCGCGCCAATCCTCCGGTCGAAGGAATGCCGGCCTCGGTGATCGTGCCGACCGGCTTCGTGACAGATCTCGCGAGTATTCCTGCCATCTTCTGGAGCATACTCCCGCCCGGCGCACGATACTCCTATCCTGCCATCATTCACGATTATCTCTACTGGTTTCAGCCGTGCGAGCGTGCGCAGGCCGACGCCGTATTCAAAGCCGCGATGGAGGACATGAGAGTGCCGGCCGCCAAGATCGCGGTCATTTACAATGCCGTCCACGTTGCCGGCAAAACGGCGTGGGACAACAATACGACATTGCGCGAGGCGGGAGAGAAGCGTGTCCTGAAGATTTATCCGACCAATGTGCTGACAAGCTGGACCGCCTGGAAGAGACAGAACGTCTTTACATGATCTCATCTTAAAATGAGGAGACGCAGGCATGGTCGTGTCGAGACGGGCGCTAGTGATCGGCAACGGCGGTTACCGGGGCCGCCTTGCGCTCAGATGCCCGCCCAATGACGCCGCTCGAATCAGACAAAGCCTGACCGAGCTCGGCTTCGACGTGACTACCACGTTCGGCGTTGACCTCGATTTCGCCGCGATGCGGTCCGTCGTCGGCAACTTCATCCGGCTTGTGAACGATCCCGCGACGACGACGTCCTTGCTCTACTACTCCGGCCACGGCGTGCAGATCAACGACCGGAACTACATGATCCCGGTCGATTTCGATCCGCTCAAAAAGTACCAGGAAATCCCGTTCGTCAGCGTTCAGTCTATCGTCGAGCAAATGACGAGCGCGACGGCCGTTCGCATCATTCTGCTCGATGCCTGCCGCAGCAATGCCGACGCTCAAACGTTTGTCGAGCACGTACCCTCCGCGAAGGGGCTCAAGATCGACAAGGACGTTTTCCAGGGGGATCAACTGGTCACGGCAAATGGCCTTGCGTCGATGCAGGCCGAAATCAACACGTTCATCGCGTTTGCGGCTGCGCCGGGCAAAGTGGCTTTCGAAGGAAACGTCGGTGAATCGCTCAGCCCGTTCACGGCCAGTTTCCTGAAATACATCGATTCCGTCGACTTGCCGATTTCCAACCTCACCAGCCGCGTGCGGCACGACGTCCTGGCTCGCACGGAGAACAACCAGAAGTCCTGGGATCAGTCGTCCTTGATGGAGCCCTTCTACTTCAATCCCGGTAGCCTCCTTCTGTTCACCGGCAATCTCATGGCGCTGGTCAGCTTGATTGTTTCCATCATTCCCTACTCGATGGTTCTCGGTTGGAGCCAGTTGACGTGGCCATGGGTCGCCACCGGCTTGGTCATGCCAACCATATCGCTATGCGTTCTGTTGTTCGGCATGCAAAGCGTCTATTCGCGACTACGAGGGCGATATGTAAGAGAGGCTGACGACGCGATTACGGTTCGGCGCCATCTCACCACATCCGCACAGAAGGGCATCCTGGGCGGCTATCTCGGATCGTCAGTCAGCGCAATGCTTCTGAGCGCACTTTATTATCTCAACTGGGAAATGGATTACGATTCATTTGCTAGCGTTCCACTCGAAATCACCATCGCGACAACACTAGCCGCCGGTCTCCTCGGCGTGCTCAGCCTGTTTTGGGCGCGCGCTTCGATCGGCCTTGGGGGGCTCATCATCTCGGCGGCCCCATCACGCACTCGAATCCTGCTGGGCACGACGTTCGGCGGCATCCTGGCTGGCTTGATCGCGACGCCCCTCATTATGATGCGTTTCGGTCCGACGCCTGACCGCCCCCCGATGACACCCGATCTCTTGCTGCCCGGAACGATTTTGGGCGCGTCCATCTTCATCTTCTCGGTCGTGAATTTCGATTTCGAGCGGTTGAGCGCGCGCAGGATCTGGCAAAGTGTGAAAGCTTCGCTCATCGCTCTCGGCGTCGGCGCGATGGCAGCTGTCGTCATCTTCAGCCCTCTATATCTGCTCGGCATCGCCAACGCCGTTAAGACGTATCTCGAGGACAACTATGACAACATGGCCGCCCTGGCAAAAGGGGGCGCCGCCTATGGAATTCCTGTCGGCATCGTCTTGGGAATCGTGATCGGCACCGCCGTTATCCTAACGGAGCGATGGTCGAAGAAGCCTGTGCTCGACTGAATCTCAACGACAGAGATGCAGGGACATCAAGGGATCCCCGCGCGTCTCGCTCTCCAGCTAGCCGCTCAATCGACCGACGCCTGTGCCTTCGCCGGCCAGATCCGGAACGCGCGCCCCTCCTTCATCCACGCCGCGCGCTCGTCGCGCAACAGTGTGCGGCGGACTTTTCCGGAATCGTCGCGCGGCGGGGCGTTGACGAACTCGAAAGTTTCCGGATGCTTGTAGCGGCTCAGCCTGTCCTTCAGGAACTCGGCCATGCCGTCTGCGACGGCCTGGCCATCGGCATCCGGCTCCGGCTCGATGATGGCATGGACTCGCTGGCCCAGTTCCGCATCGGGCAATCCCACCACGACGCATGAGCGCACGCCGGGACAGGCGGAGACGGCAGCCTCGACCTCGGCCGGATAGATGTTGGCACCGCCGCGCAGCACCATGTCGGCGAGGCGATCACCGAGATAGAGATAGCCCTCCGCGTCCAGCCGGCCGATGTCGCCGAGCGATTCCCAGCCGTCGCTGCGGCGCTTCGGCTCGGCACCGAGATAGTGGTAGGTGGCATCCTTGCCGTCGTTGTTGAGGAAATAGATCTCGCCGGTTTCCCCCGGCGCGACGTCGTTGCCGTCCTCGCCGATGATGCGAAGCTTCGCCATGTCGCCGATCTTGCCGACCGAACCCTTGTGCATCAGCCATTCCGTACCGGAGATGATGCAGGCGCCCTGGCGCTCGGTGCCGCCATAGAGCTCCCAGATCCGCTCAGGCCCGAGCCAGGCGATCCAGTTCTCCTTCAGCCAGGGCGGCATCGGCGCGGCCATGTGGAAGACTGTCTGCAGGCTCGACACATCGTAGGCGTTGCGCACGTGCTCCGGCAGAGCCCAGATCCGGTGCATCATGGTTGGCACGAAATTGACCCATTGCACGCGCTCGCGTTCGATCTGGCGCAGCGTCTCCTCGGCGTCGAACCTGGTCAGGCCAGTGAGCTGTCCACCCGTGAACAGCGCGTAATGCGACACGATGAACGGCGCATTGTGATAGAGCGGACCGGGATTGAGCAGCGAGACGCCGACGGGGATGTTGAGCGGCGGCGCGACCGCGGTGTCGGTCACCGCCGGCTGATGATCGAGGATCACCTTGGGACGGCCGGTCGAGCCGCCTGACGTCATGGCCTTCCAGTACCGGGCCACCGGCGGATCGAGCCCCTCGTCAGAGAAACCCTGCGGCACGAAATCAGCGGGAAGACGGTTCGGCGCGTTCCAATCGGCTTCGCCGCCGACCACCAGCGCCGGCTTGAGGATGTCGAGCACCGCGGCGGCTTCGCCGCGCGGCAGCCGCCATGACAGCGAGGTCGGCGTCGCCCCGCACTTCCACACCGCAAAGGACGTCTCGAAGAACGCGTTACCGTTGGGCAATCCGATCGCGACGAAATCGCCGGGCTTGACGCCCCTCGCCATGAAGGCCCGCGCGCGCCGGTTGGCGCCGCGCTCGAGTTCGTCCCATGTCAGCGTGTCCTGCCCGTGACGGACAGCGATCGTGCCATGTGGTTTGCGTTCGGCGTACCAGCGCGGCACGTCGGACAGGGGCAGCAGCATCGGGCATTTCCACTTCGTGTTCTTGGCGTCGGCTCGGAAGTGAGGCCTTCGCAGTCCAAGTGTAACAGCATGCGGGCGCAACGCTGTGACTCCCGAGCCACGTCAAGTACAAAATGTCAGCATCCCAGACATGAAATTCCCGCATTCCATGGGTGACAAGGCCGCGATAAAGGGGCAAAAATCCGGCTCGACTCAGTCTGGGTTGAGTCTTGCAAGGAATGCTCTCGTAGAATGTCGACTGTAGCTTCATCGCGTCGTGCAGCGCTGTTTCTCGTTGCCGCAGCGGGATTTTTCCTGCTGACGCACGCGCGTGCCGAGGCGCAATGGTGGAAGCGCGCACCTGTCGATTTCGAGGAATGCGCCGACGCCGCCGAGAAGGCCGCAACCAAGGCGGAGAAGACGGCGGCGCTTGCCGATTGCAATGCCAAGTTTGCCGGCCGCCGCAAGCCCGGCGGCGGCTATTCCTATTACGACTTCCTCCAGGATCGCACCTTCGACATCGCCGGGCCGAACCCGACGCCGGAGGAGCAGAGGAAGATCGACGAAGCCTACACCGCCTACCTCGCCAGCCAGCGCCGCAGCAATGAGGCGGCCCAAGCCATGGCCCGCCAGCAGCGCGAGCAGCAAGAGCAACAGGTGCAGCAGCTTCAGCAGGTCGCGTTGCGAACCGAAGTCGAGCGCGTGCCTCTCCCGGTCGAGCGGCCGAAGGTCCAGCAGGCGGCAGGCCCGAGGCCGAAGGGCGCGACCTGCATCAAGGGCTCATTCTCCTGCGAATGGCCGCGGCTATCGGAAAGCCTGAACGATCTGAAGAAGCTGTTCAACCCGACGCCGAGCAAGCCCGCGAAGAAGGGCTGAGCTGCACCCACAACCGTCATTGCGAGGAGCCCTTGCGACGAAGCAATCCAGTGTCTTTCCGCAGCGGGATTCTGGATTGCTTCGCTACGCTCGCAATGACGCGTTGGATGGAGATCAGCTCCGACCCTCAGTTCGTGCGCTTCTTCTTGCCCTGCTTCGGCTTCGCCACCGGCGCAGTCGCTGGCTCTGTCACCGTCGGCGAACTCCCCAACTGCGACCGGCTCTCCTGCAATCGCCTGTCATAGCCAGGTGAGTTCATCACCGTCGGCGGCCTCGCATAGGCGAGCGTTGATGAACCGCAGAAGGCGGTCAGCACGAGCCCGATCGTCAAACAACGCTTCATCGCGCTCCTCCTTCGCAACTCACGCCGAGGCGCGGATCTGCTGTGGCGTCAGCCGCAGCGGGCCGTCGCCGGCCGCCTCGGCCTCCTTGATCAGCGCAACAATGCGGCGCATCAGCGGCACATCGACATTGTTCTGCTCGGCCAGCGCGATGACCGCACCCTGGAGATGGTCGATCTCGGTCTTGCGGCCCTGTTTCAGGTCCTGCCACATCGAGGAGCGCGCTTCCGGATCGATCTTCATGGTGCGGCCAAGGACCGCGTTGAAGATCACATCGGGCAGCCGCAGCAAGGCCGGGGTCCACCTCATCGGGATCGGCGTCGCCGAGACGGGCGTGATGCCGGCCGCAGTCAGCGCGGCGAGCCCCTCGGCCATCTGGTCGGCGAACAATCTGCGCCAGTCGCGATTCGCCAGTTGCGCGGCGAGCGGCATGTCGGACAGCGCGCTCAGCGCATTGTTCAGATTGATGATCAGCTTGCCCCATTGCACGCCGGAGATGTCGCGGCTGGCGTGCATCCTGAGCCCCGGCACCGAGAGCGCCGCAGCCGTGTTCGCCTCGTCCTCCCCAACATGAATGTCGCCTGAGGTCGCGCGGTGGAAACGGCCCTCACCCATCGCGATCACATTGAACGGCACCATGCCGGCGAGCACGCGGCGTCCGCCAAGCCGCTCGCGCAGCACCGCGACATTGCCGATGCCGTTTTGCAGGGACACGATCACGGCATCCTGCGGCGCATGCTGCGCGATCTGGTCCGCCACGTCGGCGGTGTCGGCGCTCTTCACCGTGACCAGCACGACGCCGGCGCTGTGGAAGATCGCAGCATCGTCCGACAGCGCGAGCTGACCTGCGCCGAGCTTCTTCTCGGAGCCGTCGAAATCGGTCAGCCGCAGACCGAACCGTTCGATCTCGGTCTTCACCCGCGGCCGCACCAGGAACGCGACGCGGCGGCCGGCGGCTGCCAGCATGCCGCCGACGAAACAGCCAATGGCGCCCGCGCCAGCCACCACGATCGATCGATCCGAAACCACTGAGCTCGCTCCATGAGTGACCGGCCTTCGATAGCAGAGGCGAGGCCGGCTGCCCATCGCGTCGCAACCGCCTTGTAACCGTCATGAGTGCCCCATATGTTTTTGCCCCGGGGGCACGGCGAGCGCTCGCCGAACGAGACGCCAAAGGAGAGCACCATGGGTCTACTCGACGTCCTCAACGGCATGCAGAACGGCCCCCGCGGCCCGAGCAAGCCGAGCTCCGAGCAATCCTCCGGCGGCATGTCGCCGATGACCATGGCGCTGCTCGGCCTGCTCGCCTGGAAGGCGTTCAAGCATTTTACGGACAACCCGTCCGGCTCAGCGCCGCAGCCGTCGCCGACGCCCGCGCCTCCGCCGGTGAACGCCGGTGCGGGTGGCGGTCTGAGCGACATGCTCAAGGGCGGCCTTGGCGGCCTGCTTGCGGGCGGCGCCGCCGGTACCGTACTGAGCGGCGGGCTCGCCGATCTCCTCAAGCAGCTCCAGCAGAGCGGCCACGGCGACGCCGCGAGTTCCTGGGTCGGCCGGGGCGAGAACAAGCCGATTGCACCGGGAGATCTCGCCAGCGCACTCGGCGCCGACCAGATTGAAAGCCTCTCCGCCCAGAGCGGCCTGTCGCGCGAGGAGCTGCTCTCCGGTCTCAGCCAGTACCTGCCGCAGGTGGTCGACCATCTGACGCCGGAAGGACGGCTGCCGAGCGAGAATGAGATCTCGGGCAGGATCTAGTCAAAATCCGATCGACGCATTCTCGGGAAGGGGGAGCATTCTATGAGCATGGGCGGCCTGCTGTGGATCATCGTCGTCGGCTTCGTCGCCGGCCTCATCGCGCGCTGGCTTGCGCCGGGGCCGAACAAGCCGAGCGGCTTCATCCTCACGACCATCCTCGGCATCGCCGGCGCATTTCTGGCGACCTTAATTGGCCAGGCCATCGGCCACTACAGCCCCGACCAGGGCGCCGGCTTCATCATGGCCACGATCGGCGCCGTGGTGGTGCTGTTCATCTGGAACCGGCTGGTGGCGAGCGGCGTGATCAAGGGGTAGCGCTCAGGGGGCCGAGGGACGGCACTTCGCCACCACGTCGTCATGCCCGGGCTTGCCCCGGGCGTCCACGTCTTTCAATCCGCGGCACCACGTGGATGGCCGGGACAAGCCCGGCCATGACATTGAAGCGGGCGGGGGGGACGTCATCACGTAACCAGATGCATCCCCGCATCCATCCGCACGACCTCGCCGGTCATGTTGCTGGAAGCCGGCATCGCCAGGAAGCAGACGAGCTGCGCGATGTCTTCGGCGGATGAGGCAACCTTGAGCGGCACCTTCGCCACCACGCTGTCGCGCACCTGCTTGGCGCCGGCTTCGCCACGGCCCTTGGTGAACCAGGGCGTGTCGATATAGCCGGGGCAAACGGTGTTGACGCGAATCAGCGGCGCTAGCGCGCGCGACAACGACAAGGTCATCGTGTTGAGCGCGCCCTTGCTGGCGGCATAGGCGATTGACGAGCCGACGCCGCTGATGCCGGCGACCGAGGACACGTTCACCACCGCGGACGGACGCCCCGAGGCCTTTGCTGCATCCTCCAGCAGGCTGCGCGCGGCGCGCACCATTTGGAACGGGCCGATGGTGTTGACGCCGTAGACCCGCTGGAAATCCTCCGCCGACAATCCGTCGAGATCGGCGTGCGCGACATGTTTCGTGGTGCCGGCATTGTTGACGAGGATGTCGAGCCGGCCCCAGCCGGCGGCCGCCGCGACGATCTTGCGGCAATCCTCATCCTTCGAGACATCGCCCTGCGCGACCAGGACTTCCGCAGCGCCGGCCTTGCGGCAAAGGTCCGCGGTGGCCTCGGCATCCTTCTGGCTCGACGAATAGTTGATGAGGAGCCGCGCTCCGCTCCGCGCGAGAATCTCCGCAGTTGCCGCGCCGAGCCCGGACGCCGACCCCGTCACGATTGCGCACAGACTGTCCTTTGCCATCCCGGATTTCCCATGTTGTGACATTGGCGTTCTCTTTAGCGAGTTTGCCGCGCCCTGCAAATCGAGCAAACTCCGCTAAGCGGAATTAGCCGCCTGCGGGCCCTCACGCCCATGCCCACACCGCAGGTTGGCCTGCGATCAACGCTTGTCAGGGCCATGGCTTTTTCCGATCATCGGGCGCAAGAAGAATTGCGCGCTGGCCTCGTCTGAGGGGGCGCGCCAAGGGTAAAACACGGGGAACGCTGTGGCGGAGAGTGACAATATCGTCGTCGAGACCGCGGAGAAGATCTTCGCCGATCTCGCCGATCCGCAGACCATCAACAACGACAAGGCGGAGTCGTGGCAAGCGCCGCTGTGGCAGGCGCTGAGCGAAGCCGGCCTGCCGCTGTCGTGGGTGCCTGATGACCTCGGCGGCTCCGGCGCCAGCCTTGCCGACGGTTTTGCGCTCCTGAACGCCGCCGGCCGTTTCGCGGTCGCGGTGCCCCTGGCCGAGACCATGCTGGCGGGCTGGTTGCTGGCACAGGCGAAGATCGCCTCGCCCGAGGGCGAGATGACGGTGCTGCCGGCCTCGCCGAAGGATCGTATCACCATCGATGTCGAGGGCGCGCTCTCCGGCCGCGCCCGCGGCGTGCCCTTTGCCAAGACAGCGAAACATCTTGCGGTGCTGGCGCACGGCAAGGACGGCGCCGTGATCGCGCTGGTCGACGCGGCCAGGGCGCGGATCGAGGCCGGCCTCAATGTCGGCTACGACCACAGCGACACCGTGACGCTCGACAGGGTGCAGCCGATCGCCATCAGGCCCGCATCGAAGGTCTTTGACCAGACCACGCTGATGCTGATGGGCGGCGTCGCGCGCAGCCTTCAGATCGCCGGTGCGCTGGAGTCCATGCTCGACATCTCCGTACGCTATTCCAACGAACGCGTCGCCTTCGAGAAGAAGATCTCGAAGTTCCAGGCCGTGCAGCACAATCTCGCGCGCCTTGCCGGCGAATCCGCCGCGGCGCTTGCGGCGGCGACGTCGGCCGCCGACGCGATCGCCAACGCAGAATCCTTCAACGACGCGGTCTATCTCGAAGCCGCCTCGGCAAAGATCCGATGCGCCGAAGCCGCGGAAAAGGGCGGCGCCATCGCGCACCAGGTGCACGGCGCGATCGGCTTCACCATGGAGCACATCCTGCACCGCTATTCGTTGCGAGCGCTGGCCTGGCGCGACGACTTCGGCTCGGAGAGCCATTGGGCCGTCGAGCTCGGCAAGCTCGTGGCAAATCGCGGCGCCGACGAATTGTGGCCGCTCGTGGCTTCGCGCTGATCAGGGAACGAGACCTATGACCGCTGCCCTTCGTTTCGATCCGATTCGCCTGCCGCCCGAATGCGAGCAGTTGCGCAAGGAAGTGCGCGCTTTCCTCGCCGAGGAAATCGCCGCCGGCACCTTCGATCCGCACAAGCCCAACCGCGAGGACACCGACGCGCCGGAATTCTCCCGCCGGGTCGGCGCCAAGGGCTGGCTGGGGATGACCTGGCCCAAGAAATATGGCGGCCAGGAGCGTTCCTTCCTCGAACGTTACGTGGTGACCGAGGAGATGCGCGTTGCCAACGCGCCGACGCGGCGTTTCTTCGTCGCCGACCGCCAGAGCGGGCCGGTGCTGATCAAATACGCGCCCGAGCACATCAAGATGGACATCCTGCCGCGCATCTGCCGCGGCGAGATCTGCTTCGCCATCGGCATGAGCGAGCCGAACTCAGGCTCCGACCTGTTCGCGGCGAAGACGCGCGCGACCAAGACCGAGGGCGGCTATCTCATCAACGGCACCAAGATCTGGACCTCGTCGGCGCACATCGCCGACTACATGATCGCGATCTTCCGCACCTCGCCACCGACCAAGGAGAACCGCCGTCACGGCCTGACGCAGTTCCTGGTCAAGATGAAGCAGCCGGGCATCAAGGTGAACCCGATCGGCCAGATCACAGGCCAGTACGAGTTCAACGAGGTCGTCTTCACCGACTTCTTCGTCCCGGATGATCACGTGCTCGGCGAGGTCGACGGCGCCTGGAAGCAGGCCACATCGGAGCTCGCCTACGAGCGCTCGGGTCCCGAGCGTTTCCTGGAGACCTATTACGTGCTGACCGAGCTGGTGCGCGCGGTCGGTCCCAATCCCGATACGCGCAGTGCCGAGGGCATCGGGCGCCTGGTCGCGCAGCTCCACACCATGCGGCGCATGTCGGTTTCGGTCGCCGGCATGCTGCAAGCCGGCAAGGAGCCGGTGGTGGAGGCCTCCATCGTCAAGGACATCGGCACGGTCTGGGAGCAGCAGCTGCCGCATCGCGTGCGCGATCTCGCCGCCTTCGTCGAGGAGACCGCGACCAACCGCGAGACGCTGGAGCGGCAGCTCGACTTCGCCATCAAGACCGCGCCCAAGCTCACCATCCAGGGCGGCACCACCGAGGTGCTGCGCGGCATCATCGCCCGCGGACTTGGCTTGCGCTAGTCGCGCGGACTTGGCGTGCTGACGCGGGTGGACGACGCTATCACGGCTCGCTCCGATCACCTCTCCCATAGGGAGCGGTCGATTTGCACCAGAAAATCGGGTGAGGGGCTGGGCTTCATCGAGGGACTGAAACCCCTCACCCGGCTAGGCGCCGACCTCTCCCAATGGGAGAGGTGGTTCTTCGCTACGGATACATCGAGCTATGGGAGGCAAAGAATGAGCACCTACACAGATATCGGCGTCGAGAAGGTCGGGCATGTCGGCACCATCGAGATCCGCCGTCCGCCGCTGAACTTCTTCGACATCTCGCTGATCAACCAGATCGCGGATGCGCTCGACGAATTCGACCGCAACATCGAGATCCGCGCCTCGGTTCTGTCGGCACAGGGCAAGGCGTTCTGCGCCGGTGCGAACTTCGGCGATCCGGCGCGGCAGGCGCAAGAGGCGAGCGAGGCCGACAAGAAGGGCGACCCGGCCGACAGCCTCGGCCCGATCAACCATCTCTACATCCAGGCCGTGCGCATCTTCCGCGCCAAGAAGCCGATCGTTGCCGCCGTGCAGGGCGCCGCCATCGGCGGCGGCCTCGGGCTCGCGGTCTCCGCCGATTTCCGCGTCACCTGCCCCGAGGCGCGCTTCTCCGCAAACTTCACCAAGCTCGGCTTCCATCCCGGCTTCGGCCTGACGGTGACGCTGCCCGAGCTGATCGGCAAGAACAACGCCGAGCTGATGTTCTACACCAGCCGCCGCGTCACCGGCGAGGAGGCCTACAAATGGGGCCTCGCCAACGAGCTGGTGCCGCAGGACCAGGTGAAATCGGCTGCGATGAAGCTCGCCGGCGAGATCGCCGAATGTTCCCCGCTCGGCCTGCTCTCCACCCGCGCGACCATGCGCAATGGCCTCGCCGACCGCGTCATGGCCGCGACCAACCACGAGCTCGCCGAGCAGACTCGCCTGCGCGCGACGGAAGATTTCAAGGAAGGCGTGAAGGCCACCGAAGAGCGGCGGGTGGCGAGTTTCAGGGGGCGGTGAGCCCTTTCCTTTTCCCTTCAGGGAGAAGGTGGCGCGAAGCGCCGAATGAGGGTCTTTCTCCACGAGCGAGCAACTTGCTGCGCGGCGAGAGACCCCGTCTCGCCGTTTCGCGGCGACCCACCCTCTCTCACAAGGTCCCACAAGGGGAGAGGGGAAAATCCGCCCGGCCTTTCAGCTCACCCGAAACGTCACGCCGCCCAGCGGAAACGCATTGCCTGACACCGCGATTCCCTTTGCCTTCGCCGCGTCCAGCACGCGCGCGACGTCGGTCACACGAAACTCCAGCGCGCTCATGATCTCGCTGTCACCCTTCACGAAGCGGAAGGTGGCGTTGGGCAATTTCAACTCGGCGTCTTCCGGCGCAATGCCGATGATCCTGGCCCAATGCGCGGCCAGGCCCTGCGGATCGGGGCTCTGCATCTCCACCGCGGTGAGCGCCTGCGTCACATCCTTGCGGATGAATTTCTGCCAGTCGGGTCCCGCCGGCGGATAGGCGCCGTGAATGTCGTCGCTGCCTTCGGTGTGGTTGAACTCGATGAAGGCGGCGCGGCAGTCGCGCGGATGGAGTTGCACGCCGTGATAGGGCGCATGGTCGATGACATTGGCCGTTCGCACGCCCATGGCGTTGGCGTTGCGTCCACGCTCGTCCGGATCGTTGCAGCAGAAGATCGCCATGTAGCCGCCGCGGCCGCCGGTCTTCTCGATGAACCGGCCGGCCGTGGTGCCGTCCTTGAAGGGCGCGACCACCTCCAGCAGGATCGTATCGACCGGAAGCAACGCGTTCTCCAGGCCGTATTTCGCGACATTGCCGTCGCGATAGCACACAGCGAGGCCCATGATCTCCGCGATGTCGGAGATCACGGGCGCGAGCTGCGGCGCGACCAGACAGATCTGCCGCAGCCGCATATAGGGCGCCATGGTCATGCGCCCTTGAATGTGGGCTTGCGCTTCTCGACGAAGGCCCTGGCGGCCTCCTTGTGGTCCTCGGTGTCGCCGCAGCGGGTATGATGGATCGCCTCGCCGTCGAAGCAATCCTCCAGCGCCAGATGCTCGGCATTGTTGATGTTGCGCTTGATGAATCCGAGCGCGATCGAGGGACCCTGCGCCAGCGACAGCGCGAGCTCGTGCGCGGCGGCATCGATCTCCGCATCCGGCACGACCTTGGTCACCATACCGATCGCATGCGCTTCCTTCGCCGTGAGCACCGGCGACATCAGATAGAGCTCGCGCGCCCTTGCGCTGCCGAGCAGCTGCGTCAGGAAATAGGTCCCGCCGTAATCGCCGGAGAATCCGACCTTGGCAAAGGCCGTCGTGATCTTGCAGGACTCAGAGGCGATGCGAAGATCGCAGGACAGCGCCATCGACAGGCCCGCACCGGCCGCCGCACCATCGAGCTGCGCCACCACGGGCTTGGGCATCTGGTGCAGGATGCGCGAGACCTCCATGCCGCGGCGCAGATTGGCGAGCTTCTGCTCGAACGGCAGCGGCGCGCGGCCCTCCGCCATCGACTTGACGTCGCCGCCGACGCAGAACGAGCCGCCGGCGCCCTTGAACAGCACCGCCCGCACCTCCGGATCGTCGGCCGCGCGCCGCGCCGCCTCGACCAGCCCGCGCACCATGTCCGGGTTGAGCGCATTCTTGCGCTCGGGACGGTTCATGGTGATCGTGAGCAGCCCGGCTTCGAGCTTCTGCAGAACCATGTCGTTGCTCACAGGGCGTCTCCCTTGTTGTTATATGTCTTCGTCATTCCGGGTCTCGCGCAACGAGACCCGGACCTCGAGATCCCGGGCTCGCGCTCAGGCGCCCCCCGGGATGACGCTTCGCGTCACTTCTTCACCAGCGGGCAGCGCGACTGCTCCAGCGGCTGGAAGGCTTCGTTGCCGGGGACGGTGGCAAGCAGCTTGTAGTCGTCCCAGCGGCCCTTGGACTCCGACGGCTTCTTCACCTCGAACAGGTACATGTCGTGGATCATGCGGCCGTCGTCACGGATCTTGCCGCCCTTGGCAAAGAAGTCGTTGATCGGCGTCTCCTTCATCACCTTCATCACCGCCGCGGCGTCGGTCGTGCCGGCTGCCTTCACGGCTTTCAGGTAGTGCGTGACGGAGGAATAGACGCCGGCCTGCGCCGAGGTGGGCACCCGCTTGGTGCGCTCCATGAAGCGCTTCGAGAATGCGCGCGTATCATCGTTGAGATCCCAGTAGAACGCTTCCGCGAGCAGCAAGCCCTGCGCGGTCTCGAGCCCGATCGAGTCGATATCGGTGACGAAGGCGAGCAGCGGCGAGACCTTCTGACCACCCTTGGTGATGCCGAACTCCGCCGCCTGCTTGATGGCGTTGATGGTGTCGCCGCCGGCATTGGCGAGCCCGATGACCTTGGCTTTGGAAGCCTGGGCCTGGAGCAGGAAGGACGAGAAATCCGACGTGTTGAGCGGATGGCGGACGCTGCCAAGCACCTTGCCGCCGGTCTTCGTCACGACGGCGCTGGTGTCCTTCTCCAGATCCTGGCCGAAGGCGTAGTCGGCGGTGAGAAAGAACCAGCTGTCGAGGCCCGACTTCACAGCCGCAAGACCGGTCACATTGGCCTGGCCGTAGGTGTCGAACACATAGTGGATGGTGTAGGGACCGCAGGCCTCGTTGGTGAGACGGATCGAGCCCGGGCCGTTGAACATGATGATCTTGTTGCGCGCTTTCGCGATTTCGCCGGCGGCAAGCGCGGTCGCTGAGGCCGCGACGTCGTAGATCATCTCGACGCCCTGGTTGTCGAGCATGTCGCGGGCGATGTTTGCGGAGAGGTCGGCCTTGTTGAGATGATCGGCCGCCAGCACCTGGATCTTGCGCCCCAGCACCTCACCGCCGAAATCCTCCACGGCCATCTTGGCCGCGGTCTCGCTGCCCGAGCCGGTGATGTCGGCATACAGGCTCGACATGTCGAGAATGCCGCCGATCTTCAGTGGCGGCTTGTCCTGGGCCTGCGCGACGCTCGCACTCAGGGCAAGCGACGCAGCAAAAATGCCCGACAAAATATTCTTCATGGAAAAAGACCTCCTTATCGCGCCGTACTCTGATGGCGGCTTGGTTGTTGCTCTTGGCTACAGCTGTTCGCTATCGCTATTGCCGCAATCCTGCCGCATGCGCAACAGCGCAGCAAGCGCATGGACGTTGAGAGCGCACGATTGGCGCGTACGTTTTCCGCAAAACGGAATGGTGAGATGCGGAGAACTCTACTCCCGGTCATTGCGAGCGAGCGAAGCAATCCAGAAGCCTTCCGCGGCGGCAGTCTGGATTGCTTCGTCGCAAGGGCTCCTCGCAATGACGGAGTTTGACGAAGCCTCTTCGCGTCCAACCACGCATGAGTTAAGATGAACGTATAACGCAACCTCTCCGGGTCACGTGAAGCGACGGCTTCATCTCTTCGTCACATGTCTTCTCATCGCGAGTCGCACCGCGCTCGCCAATCCGTGCCAGTTCGAATCCCAGGGCGAAGCCCGCGTTGCCGCGATCGTCGATGCGCGCAGCGTTCGTCTCGATGACGGCCGCGAGATCCGCCTCACCGGCATCGAACCGACGTCGACGACGAAGCAGACGCTGACATCGCTGCTCGCCGGCCGCGACGTGACGCTCCGAGGCACCGACGACACGCCCGACCGCTACGGCCGCCAAGGCGCGCTGCTCTTCGTCGGTGAAAGCAAGGTCCCTGTGCAGGCGACGCTGCTCGCCCAGGGCGATGCCATTGCCTCCGCCGACATCACGGACAAGGACTGTGCGGCCTCCCTGATGGCGTCCGAAGCCGCAGCACGGCGCCAAAAAATGGGCAGCTGGGCTGACCTGTCGGCCATAAAAAACGCGGAAAGTCCGGACGATATTTTGGCGGAGATCGGGCGCTTTACGGTGGTCGAGGGCAAGATCCTGTCGGTCCGTCAGGCTGGGGCGGTGACCTACCTTAACTTCGGGCGGAACTGGACACGTGGCTTTGCCGTGACTATTTCAAAGCGTACACTATCGGCGTTCGAAAGCGCTGGAATAGCCCTTAAGTCCCTGGAAAATAGGCGCATTCGCGTTCGGGGCTGGGTTGAGGGGAATACGGGGCCGCGCATCGAGGTTCGCCTCGTGGGGCAGATCGAGTTGCTGGGCGCAAACGAGCCGACAGGGGTAAGGCCTTAGATCAGGCCAGGCACGGGTTAACGACGTGGATGGGGTGCTAGAACGGCACGTACGCACCGAACGCCGCCGACTGCGGGCGGCGCCGGCCGCGCTATGCCTTGTCCTGGGCGCGGCTCTCGGCGGCTGCGGCGACATGGGGAGGTTCCAGACCGCCGCGGCCCCGGCGACCGTCGCGATGCCGAAGCCGAAGCCGGCCATCGCACAGACCCCCGCCACGGAAAAAGAGCACGAGCGCATCCTGGCGAGCTATGGCGGGACCTACGACGATCCCAAGCTCGAGGCGCTCGTCAGCAAGACCGTCGACCGGCTGGTGGCGGCTTCCGACCGCCCCGACCAGGGCTACAAGGTCACCATCCTCAATTCCGGCGCGGTGAACGCCTTCGCGCTGCCCAACGGCCAGCTCTACGTCACCCGCGGCCTGCTCGCGCTCGCCAGCGACACCTCCGAATTGTCTTCCGTGCTCAGCCACGAGATGGCGCATGTGCTGTCCAAGCACGCCGCGATGCGCGAGGACCAGGCCCGCCAGGCCGCGATCGTCACCCGCGTCGTCACCGACATGAGCAACGATCCCGATCTCACCGCGCTCGCGCTGGCCAAGACCAAGCTCACCATGGCGAGCTTCTCGCGCAAGCAGGAGATCGAGGCCGACGGCATCGGGGTGGGCATTTCCGCCAAGGCACATTTCGACCCTTACGGTGCCGCACGCTTCCTGTCCGCGATGGAACGCAATGCGGAGCTGAAGGCCGGCAAGAGCTCGCTCGATCCGCGCGCGCAGGATTTCACCTCGTCGCATCCGGCCACCCCGGAACGTGTGCAGAATGCGCAGAACATCGCGCGGCAATACACTGCGCCGGAGGGCGCCGAGCGCGATCGCGAAAGCTATCTCGCCGCGATCGACAACCTCGTCTATGGCGAAGATCCCAGCGAAGGTTTCGTGCGCGGCCGGCGTTTCCTGCATCCGAAGCTCGGCTTCACCTTCCAGGCGCCGGACAATTTCACGCTCGACAATACAGCCCAGGCCGTGATCGGCGTGCGCGAGGGCGGCGCACAGGCGATGCGTTTCGACGTCGTGCGCGTGCCGGCCGAACAATCGCTAGGCGACTACCTCAATTCCGGCTGGATGGAAGGCGTCGAGAAGGCGTCGACCGAGGATATCACGATCAACGGTTTTCCGGCGGCGTCCGCCACCGCCAAGGGCGACCAGTGGCAGTTCAAGGTCTATGCGCTGCGCTTCGGCAGCGACGTCTACCGCTTCATCTTCGCGACGCGGCAGAAGTCGACCGAGAGCGACCGCAACGCCCGCGAGACCGTCAACTCATTCCGTCGCCTGACGCTCGACGAGATCCAGGCTGCGCGCCCGCTGCGCATCAAGGTCATCACCGTGCAGCCCGGCGATACCGTGGAATCGCTCTCCCACCGCATGGCCGGAGTCGATCATCCCGCCGAGCGCTTCCGTGTCCTGAACGGCCTCGAGCGCAACGCGCAGGTGAAGGTGCGCGACCGCGTGAAGATCGTGGCTGACTGACGTGCGCTAAGCCGCAGCTGCCGCGGAGCAGGCAAAGCGCAAGCGTGCCCACCGTTCACGATCACAATCGTTTAGAGATGGTGAGCACGGCGCTTACGCGCCTTTTCCCACCCTGCCGGCTCCGAACCGATCAGCGCCCCGCGTCCATATCGCCGGCCTCGCGCTGGCCGCTGAGCCAGAGCGCGAGCAGGGTCCAGAACGCGCCGGACAGCAGATACGCACCCGAGGCGATGACGCCGAGATTGTTCGCGAGCAGCAGCGCCACCAGCGGCGCGAAGCCGGCGCCGAACAGCCACGCCATGTCGGAAGTCAGCGCCGAAGCCGTGTAGCGGTATGTCTGCCTGAAGTTCGAGGCGATCGCACCCGAGGACTGGCCGAAGGACAGGCCGAGCAAAATGAAGCCGATCACCATGTAGATGGTCTCGCCGAACGCGCCGGCATCGAGCAGCTGCGGTGCAAAGCCGCTGTAGATCGCGATCGCGATCGCCGATCCCATCAGCAGTGACTTGCGGCCGACGCGGTCGGCGATGATGCCGGAGATCACGATCGCGGCGACGCCGAATACGGCGGCGACGATCTCGATGATCAGGAAGCGCACCGGGCTCTCGTGGGTGAACAGGAACACCCAGGACAGGGGAAACACCGTGACCATGTGGAACAGCGCGAAGCTCGCGAGCGGCGCAAAGGCGCCGAGCATGATGTTCTGGCCTTCGCGTGCGACCGTCTCGGAGATGCGCGAGGGCTGCAATTCGCGGGTTTCGAACAGCGTGGCATATTCCTCCGTCGTCACCATGCGCAGGCGCGCGAACAGCGCCACGACGTTGATGGCGAAGGCGACGAAGAAGGGATAGCGCCAGCCCCAGGCGAAGAAATCATCGGCCGACAAATTGCCGGCGAAATAGGCGAACAGCGCGCTCGCCACGATCAGCCCGAGCGGGGCGCCGAGCTGCGGCACCATCGCGTACCAACCGCGCTGGGAGGGCGGAGCGTTCAGCGCCAGCAGCGAAGCCATGCCGTCCCAGGCGCCGCCCCAGGCCAGACCCTGCGCGATACGCGCCAGCGCCAGCAGCCAGATCGCGGCGACGCCGATCTCGTGATAGCCGGGCAGGAACGCGAGCGCCACGGTGGCGGTGCCGAGCAGGAACAGCGCCGAGATCAGCTTCGCCGTCTTGCCGTACGTCCGGTCGATCGTCATGAAAATGACGGTGCCGATGGGCCGGGCCATGAAGGCCAGCGCGAAGATCATGAAGGAATAGAGAGTGCCGGTCAGTTCGCTCGCGAACGGGAAGACCAGGCGCGGGAACACGATCACCGAGGCGATCGCGAAGACGAAGAAGTCGAAGAATTCCGAGGTGCGGCCGATGATGACGCCGATGGCGATCTCGCCGGGACTGGCCTGGTCGTGGCCGTGCTCACCCGTGTGGAGGTCTGCCATTGCGGGGGTCTGTGCCGTCGCCATTCGTGCGCCCTTAACGTCCTGAAAACCAAAGCCGACCGCCCGGCGGCAGGCCGGGCATCCGGCCGTGTCTGGCTCAACATTCCGCACTGCAACATTGGACAAATTGTCCAATGTCCGGATTGTTGCGCCGCAGCTACCCGTTGGCCCCGCAAAGGAAACTCATTCTCAAAGGCTCGGCCCGTGTCTCGTTTCAAGATCCTGGCGCTACTACCCCTGGCGGTTGCGCTCAGCGGCTGCAACTACGTCGTGCTGGCGCCAGCCGGCGACATCGCCATCCAGCAGCGCGACCTCGTCATCATCTCCACCGTCCTCATGCTTCTGATCGTCCTCCCCGTGATGGCGCTGACGGTGCTGTTCGCCTGGCGCTACCGGCAGTCCAATACGGACGCTCGCTACGAGCCGGATTGGGACCACTCGACCAAGCTCGAGCTGGTGATCTGGTCCGCGCCGCTTCTGATCATCGTCTGCCTGGGCGCGCTGACATGGATGGGCACGCATCTGCTCGATCCGTACCGCACGCTCGGCCGCATTCATGGCGACCGCGCCGTCGACCAGTCCAAGGCCCCGCTTGAAGTCGACGTCGTCGCGCTCGACTGGAAGTGGCTCTTCATCTATCCGGACTACGGCATTGCGACCGTCAACGAATTGGCCGCGCCCGTCGATCGTCCGATCAACTTCCGCATCACCGCCTCCTCGGTGATGAACTCGTTCTACATCCCCGCGCTCGCCGGCCAGATCTACGCAATGCCGGGCATGGAGACCAAGCTCCACGCCGTCGTCAACCACCCCGGCACCTACAAGGGCTTCTCGGCGAACTACAGCGGCGCCGGCTTCTCCGGCATGCACTTCAACTTCCAGGGCCTCGACGACAAGGGCTTTGACGCCTGGATCGCCAGCGCCAAATCGGCCGGCGGATCGCTAGGCCGCGCCGAATATCTCCAGCTCGAAAAGCCGAGCCAGAACGAGCCGGTGCGGCGCTGGGGCACCGTCGATGCCGATCTCTACCGCCTGATCCTCAACATGTGCGTCGAGACCGGCAAGATGTGCCAGAGCGAGATGATGGCGATCGACGCCAAGGGCGGCGCCGGCCATCAGGGCCTGAACAACACGCTGCCGCTGGCCTACGACAAATACGCCCGCCGCGGCACCGCGCTCGGGCCGGAGCCGAGCTTCGTCGCCGACACCTGCACGCCGGATGCGCCGCAGGGCAGGACTACCGCCTCGATCACGGCCCCGACCGACACCGCGCCGCTCATCGGTGCCGGCCTGAAGCGGCCGTCGTTCACGCCGCTCAAGTCCTCGTCCTTCTTCCTCGGACTGCGTCCGAAATCAGACTCCTAGCAGAGATCCCGCATGTCTCCTGATCTTCTCAAGCTCATCTTCGGCCGGCTCGGCTTCGAATCGCTGCCGCTGCACGAGCCGATCGTCGTCGGCACCTTCGTGGTGGTCGCGCTCGGCGGCGCCGCGCTACTCGGCGGCCTCACCTATTTCCGTCTCTGGGGCTATCTCTGGCGCGAATGGTTCACCAGTGTGGACCACAAGCGCATCGGCATCATGTACATGATCCTCGGCATCGTGATGCTGCTGCGCGGCTTCGCCGACGCGCTGATGATGCGCGGCCAGCAGATGCTCGCCTTTGGCGGCTCCGAAGGCTACCTCAACGCCCATCATTACGACCAGGTCTTCACCGCCCACGGCGTGATCATGATCTTCTTCGTGGCGATGCCGCTGGTCACCGGCCTGATGAACTATGTCGTGCCGCTTCAGATCGGCGCACGCGACGTGTCGTTCCCGTTCCTGAACAATTTCAGCTTCTGGATGACGGTCGGCGGCGCGGTGCTGGTGATGGCCTCGCTGTTCATCGGCGAATTCGCCCGCACCGGCTGGCTGGCTTATCCGCCGCTCTCGAACATCGGCTACAGTCCCGATGTCGGTGTCGACTATTACATCTGGGCACTTCAGATCGCCGGCGTCGGAACGACGTTGTCCGGCATCAACCTGATCTGCACCATCGTCAAGCTGCGGTGCCCCGGCATGACGATGATGAAGATGCCGGTGTTCACCTGGACCTCGCTCTGCACCAACGTCCTGATCGTCGCCTCCTTCCCCGTCCTGACCGTCGTGCTCGCGCTGCTGTCGCTCGACCGCTACGTCGGCACCAATTTCTTCACGAACGATTTCGGCGGCAGCCCGATGATGTACGTGAACCTGATCTGGATCTGGGGCCACCCAGAGGTCTACATCCTTGTTCTCCCCGCCTTCGGCATCTTCTCGGAGGTCACCTCGACCTTCTCGGGCAAGCGGCTGTTCGGCTACACCTCGATGGTCTACGCCACGGTGGTCATCACCATCCTGTCGTACCTCGTCTGGCTGCACCACTTCTTCACGATGGGCTCGGGCGCCAGCGTCAACTCCTTCTTCGGCATCACCACGATGATCATCTCGATCCCGACGGGCGCGAAGATGTTCAACTGGCTGTTCACAATGTATCGCGGCCGCATCCGGTACGAATTGCCGATGATGTGGACCGTCGCCTTCATGCTGACCTTCGTGATCGGCGGCATGACCGGCGTGCTGCTCGCGGTGCCGCCGGCCGACTTCGTGCTGCACAACAGCCTGTTCCTGATCGCGCACTTCCACAACGTCATCATCGGCGGCGTGGTGTTCGGTGCGTTCGCCGGCATCAACTACTGGTTCCCGAAGGCGTTCGGCTTCAAGCTCGATCCGTTCTGGGGCAAGATGTCGTTCTGGTTCTGGGTCACCGGCTTCTACCTCGCCTTCATGCCGCTCTACGTGCTCGGCCTGATGGGTGTGACCCGACGCCTGCGCGTGTTCGACGATCCCTCGCTTCAGATCTGGTTCGTCATCGCCGCGATCGGCGCCCTCTTCATCTTCATTGGCATTCTCTCGATGCTGATGCAGTTCGCAGTCAGCCTGCTCAAGCGCGAGCAGCTCAAGGACGTCACCGGCGATCCCTGGGACGCGCGCACGCTGGAATGGGCGACATCTTCGCCGCCGCCGGACTATAACTTCGCCTTCACCCCCGTCGTTCACGACAATGACACGTGGTGGGACATGAAGAGGCGCGGCTACCAGCGTCCGCTCACCGGGTTCAAGCCGATCCACATGCCGAGCAGCACCGGAACCGGCATCATCCTCGCCGGCCTCGCCACCGCAATGGGTTTTGGCCTGATCTGGTACATGTGGTGGCTCGCCGCCGTGAGCTTCATCGCGATGCTCGTCGTCGGCATCGGCCATACCTTCAACTATCACCGCGACTTCGACATTCCGGCTGAGGACGTCATCCGGACCGAAGACGCGCGCACGAAACTGCTCGCCGGAGCCAAGTAAATGACTGTCGCTGTCCATCCCTCGCAAACCGGCGAGCCGGTCTTCTATCTCGCCGACGAGCATCCGCACCCGGAAGGCTGGAGCACGTCGCTCGGCTTCTGGATCTACCTGATGAGCGACTGCCTAATCTTTGCGATCCTGTTCGCCACCTATGGCGTGCTCGGCGGTAATTACGCCGCCGGCCCCGCCCCGAAGGATCTGTTCGACCTCAACCTCGTCGCGGTGAACACCTCGATGCTGCTGCTGTCGTCGATCACCTATGGTTTTGCGATGCTGACGATGCAGCAGAACAAGGTCGCGCAGACGCAAGCGTGGCTGGCGATCACCGGCCTGTTCGGCCTCGCCTTCATCGGCATCGAGCTCACCGAGTTCGCCCACATGATCCACGAGGGCGCCACCCCGCAGCGCAGCGCCTTCCTGTCCGCCTTCTTCACCCTGGTCGGCACCCACGGCCTGCACGTCTCCTGCGGCCTGATCTGGCTGGTGACCCTCATGGTGCAGGTCCAGAAGTTCGGCCTGATCGAGGCCAACCGCCGCCGCCTGATGTGCCTGTCGATGTTCTGGCATTTCCTCGACGTGGTCTGGATCGGCGTCTTCACCTTCGTCTATCTCCTGGGAGTTCTGCGATGAACACCGATATCCATGCCGCTCACGCGGACGACCATCACCATGGCGACGGCCACGCCCATGGCACCTTCTCGAGCTACATGCTCGGCTTCGTGCTCTCGGTCGTGCTCACGGCGATCCCGTTCTGGCTCGTGATGAGCGGTACGCTGCCGAGCAAGCAGGTCACCGCGCTGGTGATCATGGCCTTCGCGGTCGTGCAGATCGTCGTGCACATGATCTACTTCCTGCACATGAACACGGCATCCGAGAACGGCTGGAGCATGATGGCGTTGATCTTCACCATCGTCATGGTGGTGATCGCGCTGTCGGGTTCGCTGTGGGTGATGAGCCACCTCAACAGCAACATGATGCCGATGCACCAGATGAGCGGGATGAAGTGAGCGAACGCGGGATCGTAACAGGCAAGGCAGAGGGGACGCGCAGCCTTGCCGTGCGCCCTTCGCTGTGGCTTACGGTCCTCTCGCTCGCGGCCTTCGCCACCCTGATCGCGCTCGGCGTCTGGCAGATCGAGCGCCGCGCCTGGAAGCTGGCGCTGATCGACCGCGTCGACCAGCGCGTCCATGCCCCGGCGGGGCCGATACCCTCGCCGGCAGCATGGCCCAAAGTCTCCACCGCCGACGACGAATACAGGCACGTCACCGTCAACGGCCGCTTCCTGCATGACCGCGAGACGCTCGTTCAGGCCGTCACCGAGGAAGGCCCCGGCTATTGGGTGCTGACGCCGCTGAAACGCAGCGACGGCACGCTGGTGCTGATCAACCGCGGCTTCGTGCCGCCCGAGCGGCGCGACGCATCGACGCGCAGGGACGGCAATCCAGACGGTCAGGTCGAGATCACCGGCCTCCTCCGCATGACTGAACCGAATGGCGGATTTCTCCGGAACAACGTGCCCCAGCACAACCGCTGGTACTCGCGGGACGTCGCCGCCATTGCGGCGGCCCGTGGCCTCCGCGATGTCGCACCCTTCTTCATGGATGCCGACGCCGGATCACAAATTGCCGGCGGCCCTATCGGCGGATTGACCGTGATCCGCTTTCCCAATAACCACCTGATCTACGCGCTGACGTGGTTTGCCCTGGCGTTCATGCTGGCCGGCAGGCTTTTCGTCACACTCGGCGGCGGGCTGTTCCGCCGCAAGCGCTTCGTCCAGGAACCGGAAGACGGCTCGGCTGCCGCCGTCCGCAGGACGGGATCAGATGCTGGAACGATCGTCGAGCCTGGCTGACGACGGGAAGACGCTTTCCCAAACACTTGCGCGTGGCGAGACCGTCGTCACGCGGCAATCGCAGACGGACGCGCGCGGTGAGCTGATCGGCACAGCGCTCACCGACGACGAGACCAATCGCAAGAACATGGCGCTGCTGATCCAGTTGCGCTGGACCGCCGTGATCGGCCAGATCGTGACCATCGGCGTCGTGCATTTCGGCTTGGACATTCCCCTGCCGCTGGAGCGGATGGCCGCGGTGATCGGCGCGCTGGTGCTGCTCAACGTCTCGAGCCTGGTCTGGGTGCGCCACCGCGCTGCGATCACCAACAACGAACTCCTGGTCGCCTTGATGCTGGACGTCGCCGCGCTGACCGCGCAGCTCTACCTGTCCGGCGGCGCCACCAATCCCTTTACCTCGCTGTTCCTGCTCCAGGTGACGCTGGGTGCGGTGCTGCTCGATGCCCGCTCGACCTGGTCGCTGGTGGCCCTGACCTGCGCGAGCTTCGTGTGGCTGACGCTTGCCTACCGGCCACTCGACCTGCCGCCAAATCCCCTCAGCGAGGCCTACAGCCTCACTGTAACGGGCATGCTGCTCGGCTTCGTCCTCAATGCCGTGCTGATGGTGGTGTTCGTCACCCGCATCAACAGGAATTTGCGCGAGCGCGACGCGCATCTGGCGGCGTTGCGCCAGCATGCCGCCGAGCAGGACCACATCGTCCGCATGGGCCTGCTCGCCTCCGGCGCGGCGCACGAGCTCGGCACACCGCTCGCCTCGCTCTCGGTGATCCTCAGCGACTGGCGCCGCATGCCGGATCTTGCCGCGGATCAGGAACTCGCCGAGGACCTTGCGGAGATGGAGACCTCGCTGCAGCGCTGCAAATCGATCGTCACGGGCATCCTGGTGTCGGCGGGCGAAGCGCGCGGCGAAGGCTCCTCGCCGACGACGGTGACGGCCTTCGTCACCGCGCTGGTGGAGGAATGGCGCGACGCGCGCTCGGCACGCACGCTCTATTTCGTCAACACGTTCGGCGAGGACGTCGCGATCGTCTCCGACGTCGCGCTGAAGCAGGTGATCTTCAACGTGCTCGACAACGCCTATGAGGTCTCGCGTGACTGGGTCGAACTCGTCGCCGAGCGCGAGGGTGACAATCTCGTGCTGGCGATCAGCGACCGCGGCCCCGGCTTTGCACCGGAGATGCTGGCGCAGCTCGGAAAGCCCTATCAGTCAAGCAAGGGCCGCGCCGGCGGCGGGCTCGGCCTGTTTCTGGTGGTGAACGTCGTTCGCAAGCTGGGCGGCACCGTGACCGCCGAGAACCACAGGAAGCGCGGCGCCACGGTGCGCCTGACGCTGCCGCTCGCAACGCTTGCGATCGGAGGGAATTTTGACGCCTGACCGCTCGCTCATCGTCGTCGAGGACGATGCCGGCTTCGCCCGCACGCTGAAGCGCTCCTTCGAACGCCGCGGCTACGAGGTCGTGCTCGCCGCCTCGATCGAAGAGGTGCGCAAGGTGCTGGAGCAACGCTCCTTCGGCCATGCCGTGGTCGACCTCAAGCTCGGCGGAGCCTCGGGGCTGGCCTGCGTCGAGCTCCTGCACACGCATGATCCGGACATGCTGATCGTGGTGCTGACCGGCTTTGCCAGCATCTCGACAGCCGTCGAAGCCATCAAGCTCGGTGCCTGCCACTATCTGGCAAAGCCGTCGAACACCGACGACATCGAGGCCGCCTTCAACAAGGCCGAGGGCAACGCCGAGGTCGCGCTCGACGCCCGGCCCACCTCGATCAAGACGCTGGAATGGGAGCGCATCCACCAGACCCTGATCGAGACGGATTTCAACATCTCTGAAGCAGCACGACGACTGGGCATGCACCGGCGGACGCTGGCGCGGAAGCTCGAGAAGCGTCCGGTGAAGTAGGCGTCGAGCGCTGCCGCCGACGCGGCAGGTGATCGCGATCAGCGGCCGCCGGGAAGATACTCTCTCTTGCAGATCGCGATGTTCTTGTCGCGGCCCGGATAGTTGGATCCGAACGCACCCACATATTTGAGGCAGTCCATGTACTTCCGATTGCCCATCCAGCTGTACTCCGGGCCAAATGCGCCTGCAGCGGCGGGCGAGTATGAGGCCGAGCCGGCCAGCAAGCCGATTCCGACGATGGCTGCGAAAGCGGCGATAGCAAAACGAGGAAACTTCATCACCCTTCTCCCTTGGCATCTGCAGCCGGGACATCCGGCGCATGGGCAGCACTCTGGCGGAAAGCGGGGCGAGGGTAAGTGCCTGGCATCACACACCGCGACCCGAGCGGCGAAGGTGCAGTCGATCTTCGAGGCAGACGGCTGCGGGAGCAGCGGCCGCTCGAGGCAGTATCCGTGACGAAAAAAAGCCCGGCCGAACGGCCGGGCTTTTGATCTGTTGCGATCGACGCGCGAGGTGCTTACGCGGCCTCGTCGGCGACGGCGGTGTCGTCGCCGTCGGTATCGTCCGTCTCACCCTCGGCATCCGCATCGGCTTCGCCCTCGGCGGCTTCCGCCTTGGCGTTGCGGCGCGGGCTCTTGGCGAGCTGGGCCTCGATCTCCTTGACCGCTTCCGTCTCGGTGGAGTGCTGCACCACCGCGATCTCGCGGGAGAGACGGTCGAGCGCCGCTTCATAGAGCTGGCGTTCGGAGTACGACTGCTCCGGCTGCGATTCCGAGCGGTAGAGGTCGCGCACGACTTCCGCGATCGCGACGATGTCGCCCGAATTGATCTTGGCTTCGTATTCCTGGGCGCGGCGCGACCACATGGTGCGCTTGACGCGGGCGCGGCCCTTGAGCGTCTCCAGCGCCTTCTTCACCAGCGCCGGGTCGGACAGCTTGCGCATGCCGACATTGGCGACCTTGGCGGTCGGAACGCGCAGCGTCATCTTGTCCTTGATGAAGTTGATGACGAACAGCTCGAGCTTGGCGCCGGCGATCTCCTGCTCCTCGATGGCCAGGATCTGGCCGACACCGTGAGCGGGATAGACGACGAATTCGTTGGCCTTGAAGCCCTGACGCTGGGTCACGACCTTCTTTTCCTCGACCTTCGGAGGAGCAGCGGGCTTGGCAGCCGGCTTGGCGGCGACGGCGGGAGCCTTGGCAGGCGCAGCAGCAACAGGGGCCTTCGCCGCGGGCTTGGCAGCGGGGGCCTTGGCGGTCACAGGCTTGGCGGCAGCAGGCTTGGCAGCGGTCGCTTTCGCGGCCGGTTTGGCAGTCTTGTTAGGCATTGCGCTTCTTTTGTTCTTCGAGGACTTTGCAGCCGGCGCCTTCGTCGCGGTCCGACCCTTGGATGCGCTACGGCTGGCCGCGGCGACTTTTTTGGCCTCCTTATGGGAAGCCCTCGCTGAAGTACTCTTTTTACGCGTTTTCTGTGACACAGCCTGCGCGCGGAAACTGCCACGCCCCTGTTCGACATTTGGTTTCACGGGAACCCAGAGGGGCCAACCGGCTGACGGGGTTCGGCTTAATGTGCCCAATATAGCACATTTCCCGCAAAAATCAATGATTTAGGGGTCTTCAGGCCTGGTTTTCGGCGGCAGCGCCGCTATTAGGGTTAAGTTTGGGCGCGAATTAGTCCCCGGAGCCCGGGTTCGGAGAGAAATATTTCTCGAACTTGCCGTCCATCCCGTCGAACTCCTTGGCGTCGGCGGGTGATTCTTTCTTCTGGGTGATGTTGGGCCAGCTCTTGGCGTAGTCGGCGTTGACCTGGAGCCACTTTTCCAGGCCCGGTTCCGTATCCGGCTTGATGGCGTCGGCGGGGCATTCCGGCTCGCACACGCCGCAATCGATGCACTCGTCGGGGTGGATGACGAGCATGTTGTCGCCCTCGTAGAAGCAGTCGACCGGGCAGACCTCGACGCAGTCGGTGTACTTGCACTTGATGCAGTTTTCAGTGACGACGTAAGTCATCCAACGCTCCGAAAAGCTCTTTTAAAAGTCGCGGCTTGCGTAGCGCGGATGGCCCGGCGCCGCAAGGTCGTGAAGGTCCGATCATGACGGCTTTGCGCTGTTGATCGGCCAAGAAATGAATGCGAAGCGCAATTAATTGCGCATCCCGAGCTCCTCGTAGAGCCCCCGTGCCGAGGCAGCATCGCCGCGGCGTTCGTTGAAGCCGGTCACCTTCAGGACGCGCACCGTGCGATCGAGCGCGATGGTGAGCACGTCGCCGATCTTGACCGCATGTCCGGCCGACGTCTCGCGCACGCCGTTGATGCGGACGTGGCCCCTGACGACCAGCTCGGCCGCGGAGGTGCGCGCCTTCACCACCCGCGCGTGCCACAGCCATTTGTCGATGCGCTGCCGCTCGGTCGTCGGATCACTCCTTCCGGCCGGAGAGCTGCTCCTTCAGCGCGGCGAGCTTGGCGAAGGGCGAGTTCGGATCGACCGGACGGTCGCGCTCGCGCGGGGTCGCGCTGGAGGCGTAGGGACGCAGCGACGGTCCGGATTCGCGGTCGCGACGATCGCGGCCCTTGTCGCGGTCACGGCCACGGTTGTCGCGGCCCTTGTCGCCGAACTTGCCTTTGTCACGGTTGCGATCCTTGTCGCCGCCCTTGCCCTCGAAACGACGATTCCTGTCGTCGCGGCCCTCGGGACGCGGCGCGCCTTCCCCACCGCCTTCGCGCGGCTTGCGGAAGTCCCTGCCGCCATCGCGGCGACCGCCGCCGTGGCGATGTCCGGACTTCGCGCCTTCGGCAGCTTCGCCGGGCGCGGCGTTCGCCGCACCGCCAGCTTCCGCACCCGCCTGAGGGCGAGGCTGATGGTGACGCTGGTGGCGATGGCGCTCGTGGCGCGGCTTGCGGTCCTCGTGACGGCCGCCGGGACGCCAGACCTCGACGAGTTCAGGCTCCGCCGGGGCGGTCGCCACCTCGGGCGTCGCAGCTTCGGGTGCGGCAGCGTCGGGCGATGCAGCGGCTTCGATCGCTGCCGTCTCGGCGGCGGCGGCTTCCAGGCCGGCGGCCTCGGCCGGCGCAGCGGTCTCCTCAGTGGACGGCGCGATGCCGGGCGCATCTTCGGGCGTGACGGGCGCTTCGGGCGAGGCCTCGAGCGCCGGCTCGGCCGGCGCGGCCTCGTCCTGCGGCTCCACGCCGGGCGCGTCTTCGACGGTGACGGCTTCAGCCGCCACGTCCGCGGCCGGCGTCTCGGATGCAGCCGCCTCTTCCGGCAGACCCGCAACGGCCTCAGCCGCAGTCTCGGTCGAGGTCTCTATCGAAGTCTCTGTCGAAGTCTCGATCGAAGTCTCGGCGCTGCCTTCGACGGGCGGCGTCTCCGCTGCAACGGTTTCGGCGACGACCGGCTTTTGCGGCAGCGGCGGACGCTTCTCCATGCGATAGCCGAGCGCGCGCAGCACGGAGGCGAAGTCCTCGCCGGCCGATCCCGTCAGCGAGGTCATCGCCTGGGTGACGACGAAGCTGCGGCCGTCGAACGCGCCGGCGGGCTTTTCGCCGGGCGAGTTCTCGCGCCAGGCCAGCGCCGGGCGGATCAGATCGGCGAGCCGCTCCAGGATGTCGACGCGCACGGCGCGCTCGCCGGCCTGCTTGTAGCCGAGCACGCGATAGGCATCGCGCGGCAGGGCCTTGTCGACCGGGAACGAGGTGCGGCCCGAAGATGCCAGATGCTGCGCGCCGGAGAGCGACGAGAGATCGACATTGTCCTGCTTCAGCGCCCAGAGCAGTGCGGCGAGCGCACGTGCGGCAGGCTTGAGCAGGCCCGGGAAATAGATGTGGTAGGCGCCGAAGCGGACGCCGTATTTGCGCAACACCGCGCGCGAGGGCTGGTCGAGATCCTTCAGCTCGTTGGCGATCCTGGGACGCTCGAGCACGCCGAGCGCCTCGACCAGCTGATAGGCGATGCCGCGGGCAATGCCGGTGACGTCCTCGGCCTTGGACAGCTCGAACATCGGCCCGAGCAGTTTCTCGATATGGGTCTTGAGCCAGAGCTCGAGCCGCGCCTGCACCTTGTCGCGGGGGCCGCCGGTCAGGCGCTCGTCGGAGATGATGCGAATGCGCGGATGCAGCGCCTGGTCTGCGGCAGACAGCCGCGCCACGGCATCGCCGGTCCAGCGGATGATGCCTTCGGAGGTGAGCACGAACTGCTCGTCCGGTGCATTGCCGAGCTTTTCGGCACGCGCGTTGATCTCGCCGGCGAGCACCGCTTGCGCTGCAGCCTGCAAGGCTTTCGCATCGGAGCCGGCTTCCGCCGCATCCGGTGCAAAGGTGAAGCCATCGAGGCGGCCGATGACATGGCCTTCGACGATGACTTCGCCGGTCTTGCCGATTTCCGTATTCAAGCTCGTGTTCTCCCGCAGGCGGCGCATCAATACACTGGTCCGGCGATCAACGAAACGCTCAGTCAAGCGTTCATGGAGCGCATCCGATAATTTATTTTCGACCTCGCGCGCGATTCCCTGCCAGCGTTCGGGGTCTTTCAGCCAGTCCGGTCGGTTGGCGACGAAGGTCCAGGTGCGGATCTGGGCGATTCGGGCCGACAGCGTGTCGATGTCGCCGTCGATGCGGTCGGCCTGGGTGACCTGGGACTCGAACCAGGAATCGGGAATGCATCCCTTCCGCATCAGGAAGCCGTACAGCGTCGTCACCAGCTCGGCATGGGCGGCGGGCGACAATTTTCTGTAGTCCGGGACCTGGCAGGCCTCCCAGAGCCGTTCCACCGCGGCCTTGCCATGCGCGATATCGCGCACCTCGACGTCGCGCGCGGCGTGATCGAGCACGCGCATGTCCTCGGCGATCGGCGCGCGCGTCAGCGCCTCGTGGCCGGGAGCGAGGTTCAGCGACACCTGGAGCGCGCCAAGCGAGGAGAAGTCCAGCCTGGAATTGCGCCATTGCAGCACCTTCACGGGATCGAAAGTGTGGTTCTGCAGCGCGTTGACGAGTTCGGGCTCGAACGGCGCGCAGCGGCCGGTGGTGCCGAAGGTGCCGTTGCGCGTGGCCCGTCCGGCGCGGCCGGCGATCTGCGCGAATTCGGACGGCGTCAGGCGGCGGAACTGGTAGCCGTCGAACTTGCGGTCGGAGGCGAAGGCGACGTGGTCGACGTCGAGATTGAGACCCATGCCGACGGCGTCGGTGGCGACGAGATAGTCGACGTCGCCGTTCTGGAACATCGCCACCTGCGCGTTGCGGGTGCGCGGCGACAGCGAGCCCAGCACCACGGCGGCGCCGCCGTGCTGGCGGCGGATCAGCTCGGCGATGGCGTAGACCTCGTCCGCCGAGAACGCGACGATGGCGGTGCGGCGCGGCTGGCGGGTGATCTTGCGGTCGCCGGCGAATTCGAGCTGGGACAGGCGCGGCCGCGTGATCATGGAGACGCCCGGCAGCAGCCGCTCGATGATCGGGCGCATCGTGGCGGCCCCCAGCAGCAGCGTCTCGTCGCGACCGCGGCGGTTGAGCAGCCGATCGGTGAAGACGTGGCCGCGTTCGAGATCGGCGGCGATCTGCACCTCGTCGACGGCGAGGAAGGAGACGTCGAGATCCCTCGGCATCGCCTCGACGGTGGAGACCCAATAGCGCGGGTTCTTCGGCTTGATCTTCTCCTCGCCGGTGACCAGCGCGACGCTGGCTTCACCGGCTCTGGCGGCGATCTTGTTGTAGACCTCGCGCGCGAGCAGGCGCAGCGGTAGGCCGATCATGCCCGAGGGATGCGCGAGCATCCGCTCGATGGCGAGATGGGTCTTGCCGGTGTTGGTCGGCCCGAGCACCGCAGTGACGCCCGCGCCGGGCACTCGATCGTGAAGTGCGCGCTCGGAGGCGAAGGGGGAGGGAGAAAAAGCCATGTCTATCGATTAGGTAGTAGCAATTGGGGCGAATGTCAGTGCCGGATGAGGCGGGCCGGGGGCTGGGTGTCGGCCATGTCTCCGAACGCTGCGCAGCAACCATGCACTCCACTGTCATGCCCCGGCTCGACCGGGGCATCCAGTACGCCGCAGCCTCTCCACTCCATCACAACCGCCTCGGCGTACTGGATCGCCCGGTCAAGCCGGGCGATGACACCGTGCGTATGGAAGCGCCCTCCCCGAACCTTGCGCAACTGTCTCACTTTGCGACGCTTTTTCGGTTCGCTTTAAGCTTCGGAACGACTCTAGAACGAATCGCGGCCGAATCGCTGACTCCGGATTGAGTCCCGTTCCGTTCTCGCAACATGTCGCGGGACTCGTGTTGGTTGTGCACTAGATGGAGGTTCGGGCTGCCGCACAAGCGGCGTCTGGAGGGCGAAATCGTTAAAGCTGGGGACGGCGCGGAGTCGAATCAGAATCGGGGCGGAGTCAAATGGATTCCAGGCCTCGCGGCCCGCCAAAATAAAAAGTGCGAAAACAACCCCATGCACAGTAGGTAAGTCATTGATTTTATTAAGAGTCGATTCCGAACCCCATTTCTTTCGTCATTCCGGGGCGCGACGCAGTCGCGAGCCCGGAATCCATCGGGCCGCAGCGACTGTCTCACGATGGATTCCGGGCTCGCGCCAAGGGGCGCGCCCCGGAATGACGGCCGAGAGAGAAGGCGCGGCCCTCTCGCCTACTGCGTCTTCGCCACGCGCGGCGGCTGGGCCGCGGTGATGAAGCTGGTGGCTTCCAGCATGGCGGGGCCGAGCGGGGTCGGCACTTTCAGCCAGAACGGGACCAGGATGCGCGTGCCGGCGATGGGGGCAAACGCGATCTCCATGTTGCGCTGGGCGGCGAGGTATTTGATCACGGGGCGATCGGGGATGTAGCCGGCGACCGGCACGAAATAGATCGAGCACACCACGACCGGGCCCTTGTACCCCTTCTCCGCCTTCACGCTCTCCATGCGCTTGAAATCGAGCTTGAGCTCGTAGCGCATGCGGCCGTCGAACACGGGCGCGGAGTTGTGGCAGGCGTCGGGCGTAACGGGGTCGCCGGTGCCGGGCACGCGCAGCAGCGAGGCCGTCATGGGGTCCCAGACGCCGCGGCGATGCGCCTCGGTGACGACGATACGATCAGGATCGACCGGCGGCTCCGGCAGGATCGCGAACTCCTTCACATTGCCCTTGTCGAGCGTGATGCGGATCTCTTCGGTCTTCTTCTGCGTGGTGGTGGAGGCCTGGTAGCCGGTCGCCACCAGCGCGCCGTTGATGATGCGCCCCTGCGAGGCGCCGGTGCCGGACCCGCCCGTGAACGATTTCAGCAGCCCCGAGGTGCCGCCGGAGGCCGCCGCCGAGAATACGTCGTCCTGGATGTCGATGTTCCAGGCGCCCTTGCCGACGGGAATGCCCGCGAGCGAGGCCTCATATTGCGCCTCGAGCTTGCCTTGCGCCGCGGCCGGCACCGCGCCCCACGCGACAGTCAGGGCGCACAGCGCCGTCAGCCAGCCGGCACGGCGCGGACGGACCGGACGCAGATCTTGCGCAAAAGTGAGCGTTGAATGCACGAAACAATCCAATCGGAGCGCGATGCGCTGTTACTTAAGCCAAAAACCGCGGCAAACAATGTGTCCAGGCGTCCTGACCCGGGAACTTCACTGGACTCTTCGGCGGTGAATACGCCCTTTATGTGATGGTAAAGCGCGACAAACATTGCCGTTTTGGTGATCTGGCGGTATCCGCGGGCTCCCACCTCTCGCGGCCCCCTCAGCTGTCATGCCCCGGCTTGACCGGGGCATCCAGTACGCCGCGGCCCCTCGCCTCCAGCCGCACCGTCGCGGAGTACTGGATCGCCCGGCCAAGCCGGGCGATGACACCTGTTGCGGGGTACGAATCCCCGCCCAAAACCTTGACGTCCCGCCCCTTCCCCCCTATACGTCCGCCCGCTCCCTGCAAGGACAGAGAATTTGCCCCCGTGGCGCCCCGAATGGCGGCCGCACTCGTTGGGGGTTCAGGATAAGGATTATGCCATGTCTCGCCGCTGCGAACTGACGGCCAAGGGCCCCCTCGTCGGCCACAAGGTCAGCCACTCCAACATCAAGACCAAGCGCCGCTTCCTGCCGAACCTCGTCAACGTGACGTTCATCTCGGAAGCCCTCGGCCGCAACGTGCGCCTGCGCGTCTCCACCAACGCGGTCAAGAGCGTCGACCACAATGGCGGCCTCGACCCCTTCCTGCTCAAGGCCAACGCCGACAATCTGTCGCCGCGCGCCCTCGAGCTGAAGCGCGCCATCCAGAAGAAGGTCGGCCCGACGCCGGCGCCGGAGAAGAAGGCGAGCTGAGTTTTTCGGAAATTGGGCGGGGGCTAGGTTGCGTCGCGTGGCGTAGGCTTAGCCGAGTAAGAGTTTGAGTGGCGGCCGGATCGGAAGATCCGGCCGTTTTTGTTTTTGCTCACCCTCATTATACCTCCGCCTAGCTTGCTCCGAATCTAATGCTCGCTATGATCGTGCAAAACGATAGTTCAACTAGGGGGCAATCGATTGGGGCTCAGCATCACCGAGCTACGCGCCATTGCGCAGCAGCGCGATAGATATCAAACGCAACTGTCTCGCCTAAGAGCAGCAGGCAAACAGACGTCATGTATCGAGGCGGCTGTTGCGAGTGCTTGCGAGACCCTTAGCACCAAGACAACATCGTTCGTGATCTACGGTGAGCCGCAGAGCGGCAAGACCGAGATGATGATCTGCTTGACCGCGAGGCTCCTGGATGATGGGCATCGAATTGTGGTGCACCTTCTGAATGACAGCGTGCAGCTTCTCCAACAAAACCTAGATCGCTTTCAACGGTCGAAGCTTTCACCTGCGGCCCGCAACTTCTCGGAGGTTATCGACCCAGAGTACTCCCTATCGACAGGGTATCACGTCATCTTCTGCAAAAAGAATGCGAGCGACCTCACGAAACTAAATCAAAAGCTGGAGAAAATTGGCAGTAAGGTGATCGTGGATGATGAGGCCGACTTCGCAACGCCAAACGCATTGATCAACAAGAGCGACGTAACCCGGATATCCACGAAACGCAGACTTGGAGACTCGCCGATTCGTCCGATACTGGTTCGACGATTACGCCCGTCGTCAATTGAGCTCGCTTGCTGAAGGGATCTTCGACGTCAAGGACGAGCCTGTGAGAGAGGCATTGTGGTGCGCCTTCTCACGTCTCATCATCACTAAGCAGGCTGGCGCGTCATTGGCGATGGATTTGTCGCACAGCCGTCCCCATCGTGCATTCGAAAATGCGCCAATAAAGCCGTTCAATAAGTTCCTTGCAGCAGTCGAGTTGGTTATTAAGAATTGTATCGCCAAGAACAAACCCGATAGGGGGCCGCCAACCCGGACCCTTCTTGGCGATGCTCGCGACCTTCCAATCAGAGCCGGCTCGATAGATCTTGTGCTGACCTCTCCGCCATATCTAAACGCAATCGACTACATGCGGTGCAGTAAATTCTCACTGGTTTGGATGGGATATACGGTCAGTGAGTTGGGCAACATTCGCACCGAAAGCGTAGGCACAGAATGCGGCGATCAAGATGCACGCGAGAATGAAGGCATTCGAAAGATCATTTCGGAGTTGCGGTTAACACCTAAGCTTTCTGCTCGTCACGAAGCGGTACTGGCGCACTATGTCGATGATATGATGCGAGCCGTGGGCGAGGCCGCGCGTGTTCTTTCGCCGGGCGGGAAGGCCGTATACGTTGTCGGCGAAAATACTGTTCGGGGTACGTTCATTCCGAATGCCAAGATTGTAGCCACCGTGGCAGAGAGGTCGGGGCTCAGCATTGACCAACGGCGGGCAAGAACGCTTCCAGCTAACCGGCGCTATCTCCCTCCTCCCCCTGCCAAACACCTTACTGCCGCCTCGTTGGATACCCGAATGCGGCGAGAAGTTATTCTTTCGTTTTCAAAGCCGTAACGAGACCACTCCCCGCGAGAGTTTGAGTGGGACGTCAACCCATAAGGTTGGAACCAAGTAGTGATTGATCTTCACGAGCGCCTCTCTGAGTTTTCGTACGGTTATGGAATTACCAGAGAAGTACAGAACCTTCTGTCTGACGTCGCAATTGAAACTGTACCCTTCATGCCCAGTCTCATCCAGGAAGATGAGTTGGGCTTTGATGTGGGCTTCAACAGACCGGGTGCGGCTCTCTTGCTTCAGTTCAAATTGGGCCAATCTCTCCGCCGCTTCGTGCGGGGATATAATTGCTTTGTTGTTCCCGCATTGGATAAGCCGTTCTTCCGATTTTCGGTGGATACGGCGGAGCCCGATGGACAGTTCGAGACGCTGCTAAAGGCTGAGCAAGATGGAGCAGAGACATATTACGTGGCGCCTAGATTTGCGGACTGGCCTGAGTACGCACGTTTATTTGAGACCGGCGCTGTGCTCGAGCAATCTATACTCGTGACTCCAAGCACGATCCGCAATGCTCTTGTCGCGCAAGGCTCGCCGGACGGCATGCATCGTGTAGTGTATGATACAAACTCCGTGTACGTATGCTCCGAGCCTTATCAAGTCAGCGACACTCGAAAGACTTCGCTTGTGGAAGGCGTCGTCCAGCGAGTGGTCGCTGAAGGCGAAAATTTGGCCAAGACAGTTCGAAGAATATACGAAGGGTTCGATCACCGGTCGTCAATTAGGCGGCTACGGCCAGATGCAACACTCCAGGGCGAGCAGGCATTGAGCAGTGCTGGGTCTATCGGCGAACGAACTCCCGAGCCAAAAAGGAAGCAGGAGCGCAACCAACGCTTGGAGCAATTGCGGAAGCGAGCGCGGACCGAAGATGACGCCGTTAGTGCAGCTCTAGGCCTTGAACTGTGGGCATTGGGAATCCAATTGATTTTCGCAAGTCGCGATTGATGGTCGCTGCAAGATGCACTCGACAAGCCACTGTACCGGGCTGTAGAGGGGTCCCTATTTCCTCCCTTTCCGCTATACTCGCCCCGGTAGCATCACCCGGAGGCGCATCCCATGGAGCCGGCGCACACCACCGACCGCAAGCCCGAGCCAAAACACCTCGTCATCTGCTGTGACGGCACCGGCAACGAGATCAGCGAGAACATCTCCAACGTCCTGAAGCTCTATCGCTGCCTGCGCAAGACCGCGAAGACGTCGCCGCGGCAGATGGTGTTTTACGACCCCGGGGTCGGCACGTTGACGGAGCCGACGACGTGGCACCGGCTCAGGGCCAACGTCAATCTGGTGCTGGGGCTCGCCACCGGCTATGGGCTCGATGACAACGTGCTGTCGGCCTATGGCTTCCTGGTCGAGCATTATGCGCCGGGCGACCGCATCTATCTGTTCGGCTTCTCGCGCGGGGCCTATACGGTGCGGGTGCTGGCGGGGCTGATCCACAAGATCGGGCTGATCTCGCCGGAGCAGGCGAACCTCGCGGGAAGCGGCCTCATCGCCTACAAGCAATATTCCGGCACCGGGCGCGGCAACGCCGTCGAGGACGTCGAGAACGTCGCGTTCGACGACCAGGGGCCGCTGCCGAAGGACGCGTTCGACCTCGCGGCGCAGTTCGCGCGCATCACCTCGACGCGCTGGCCGACCATCCACTTCATCGGCGTCTGGGACACGGTGGCGAGCGTGATCGTGCCGCGCGCCGACCGGCTGTTCTGGCCGAGCCTGGAGGAGCTCGCCTTCACGCTGCGCAATCCCAGCGTCAGGATCTTCCGGCAGGCGATCGCGATCGACGAACGGCGCTGCATGTTCCGCCTGAAGCAGTACCGCGAGCCGCAGGACTTCTGGAGCAACCGCTACGTGCCGGACGAGAAGAAGGTGCCGCAGGACATTCTGCAGGTGTGGTTCGCCGGCGTGCATGGCGACGTCGGCGGCGGCTATCCGGAGGCCGAGAGCGGCGACTCCAAATATCCGCTGATCTGGATGATCGAGGAGGCCGCCAAGGCCGGGCTGAACTTCAACCCGCGCACGGTGAACCAGCTCGCGTGGGGCGTCCAGCGCAAGAACTCGCCGTTCCACTACGTCGCGCCGGCCTATACGGGGAAGACGGGCCAATTGCACGATTCCATGACGGCGGCCTGGCGCGTGCTGGAGTATTTGCCGAAGAGCGCGAAATACAAGGAATGGCCGGAGCGGAAGGTCTATTTCGGCTTCTACATCCCCGACTGCGAGCCGCGCCTCATCCCCGAAGGCGCGCATGTGCATGAGAGCGTGCTGAAGCGGATGGCGGTGGAGCCGGACTACCGGCCGGTGAACATGCCGAAGGCGTATGTGACGGTGCCGATGCCGGTGGAGCCGGGGCATGCGGAGGCAACGGCGGAGATGGAGGGCGCGGCTTCGCCGCCGGCTGGAGAGCCGAAGACGAGCTAGGGCGCGGAAACGTCGACGTCAGCCTGCCGAGGCACAGCGAAAGTTTCAAATGTTGGGCGTGACGGCGGATTGTGCCCCTAGCGGACGGCCACAACCTATCGTAGCATTAGGAGACCTCAGTCTAGCAGGAGCGCAACGATGCCGTCCTCCAAGCTGACGATTGGTTTCATAATTATAGTTTCTTGGTTCGGATCTCCGATGGCGCAAGCGCAATCACCTGCGTATGCCCGCGTCGTGCCTGCTGACATCAAGTGGAGCGCACTACCCTCCATGCCCAAGGGGGCACAGATTGCCGTGCTCCATGGCAGTCCCGCCAAGCCTGGCCTGTTTACGATCCGCGTCAAGTTGCCCGCGAATTTCAAGCTGCCGGTGCATTCTCACCCGGACGAACGCGTCCGTACAATCATTTCCGGCACCTACTATTCTGCGATTGGGGACAAGGTCGAAAGCTCGACGCTGATGGCCTTTCCTCCGGGTACGTTCTCGCATGTGCCGGCCAAGGTATGGCAGTTTGCGGAAACAAGGGATGAAGAGGTCGTGTTTCAGATCACCGGCGTCGGGCCAACAGGTATCGATTATCTCAACGCCGCGGACGACCCCCGAAAACCTCGATAGGGCGGGCGGACACGTTTCTTGCTTTTGGTCCTCAGCTGCGTTGCCGGGCGGACCGGATGATGTCTGCCTTGGAGGGTGAGCAGAAGCCCTTAAGCATGATGGGATGAGGCGTGATCGATGCAACAGATGGAGGTGCATTCCCTCTCCCGCTTGCGTGCGCCTTGCTCAGAGATTGCCTCTTAGGCCGACGTTCGGGCTCGATGCATCATCGCAGCTTGCCGAGCCAGAGCGCGGCGAGCGCCGCGCGGTTGCGCACGCCGAACTTGGCGTAGATCGACTTGACGTGGAAGTGCGTGGTGTTCGGACTTTGGCCAAACTTCTGCGCAATCTCCTTTTCCGCGTGCCCGTCGAGCAGTGAAAGCAATACCTTGCGCTCAGCCGGTGTCAGGGCGGCGTTGGCTATGAGCAGACCGTGGCTGAGCAGTTGTTGGCGGTGGAACCATCTCAACCCCCGCATCGTAAAGCCCAGAAGCTCGCCGTCCTGCGCCGAGAAGCGCGGTGCCTGCGCATCGCGAAAGACGAACAGGCGGATCCTCACGTCCTCATTGAGCGCAATGCGCACTGAAATGCTGTCGACGAACCCGACGTCCAGATAGTGCCGACGATAATGCTCGCCCTCGAACCATTCCGGCGGCAGCGCTTCGAACAGCAGGCGGACGCGGAACGGCTCATCACCGGACGTGGAAAGAATCTGGGACAGGTCGACCTTGCCGGACCAGAGCGTATCGTACTGCTTCTGCACGGATGCCGCCACGGCCGGTATCGGGTCCAGCACCCGGACAAGGCGCGGACGCCAGCCAAGCAAGGGATCGGTCCGTTTACGCGAAGGCAATCGCACGACCGCCCCCCACAGCACATTGCGTGCCGACAACATGGTCCGCAGTGCGGACAGCAGGTGTGTCAGCGCGGCGTCACCGTCGGCGACCGAGAAGTCGGCCAGCTGATCCCAGAGTGCATAGACTTCTTGGTTTTGCGGATCGATGGGATCCGTGGAGAGATGCATGTCATTCCCGAAGCGTGTGCAGGCCGCCGACTGCTCGAGTATCCATAAAGGACAATGCACCACCTTTCCAGGTAGTTCTCAGACAGTTCAATCGGCGCGATAGTCAGCTCGGTTGTTGGGAAACGGGTCCTCACCGTTCGTATTCCAGTGCGATTGATCGCACCATCTCGCGCCTGCGGGACGCAGGTGTGCTTTTCTCGAGACTCACACCCGGAGCGCAAATCGGCTTCGAGCGGTGAGCATCCAAGCGCATTCTTTTCGTAAACGTCATCGCGGACCACATTGCCTCAGGAGGTTTTCCTGCAAATTTACATGATTGAGCGTGGTCACGCCGACCATCCGATTGCGCGACTGCCTTTCACGTGGTGGGAGCGCGCCCGCTTCCGGTCGAAGCTACGTGCGGACATCAGGGACAGATCTGATTTTCTACGCGATATCGGCGTCGACGTGTTTGAAGCGCATGCCGAGGCGTTTCGCTTCTTCTGGCAACCGATCACGCTGAAGCGCCTGCCGATCCCGGACCGCGCCCCTGCAACTGCCGCCATCGCGCGGCCGGCCGTCGATGGCAATGGCTCCAGATATCGTGCTGACAACGCTTCAAATCGTCAACCGACCCTGGTGTCCTGACGATGAAGAGCACTTCGCAGCCTTCGTCCGCACTGCCGCCTCTTGCGTCGTTTCAGATCGGGAATGAATGGCGACGCTTCCTTGCTTCCATCAAGTCGGCGCTGCGAAGCTCACGGCGCCTTCAGGCGGATCGAATCCTGCGTCAATACGATCATTTGATCGCGCGTCCCGAGCAAGCCGCCGCAGGGCCAACCTGGCCGGAATTCCGAAACTCGGAGAATCCTCGCCACCGGCAGGCCGCGCTGCGGTCTCACCGCAGGAGGTCGTTTGCTTGGATAGCCTGATCGCAATCTACATCGCATGGATCGTTGCCAAGACCGGCTTGCTGGCTCCTGATCATCCGCAGATCCACTTCGTGACATCGGCGGACATGGCAATGCGACACGGCTCGCCGGAAAATAGCGGGTTGGAGTTGCAGGCGCTCTACAATCGCGACGAGGGGGCAATCTACCTGCCTCAGGGCTGGCGACCCGATGATCTGCGACAGAAAAGCACTCTGGTGCATGAAGTGGTGCACCACGTGCAGAGGGCAAACAACATCGTCCTCCCCTGTATCGCTGCCTACGAACGCCAGGCCTACGAACTGCAGATTGAATGGCTGCGGGAACAAGGCGTGACTGATCCGTACGAGCTCATCAGAACCAACGAGCTGGGCATCTACATGGCCAGCGTATGCCGTGACGGATCATAGGCGCCAAGTGCCAGGGGGACCCGTGTGGTGGGACCGGTGACGGTCTCTCGCGTTGAGCACGGCCCCCTGCCGAGACATCACCCACCCCACTCGCGCGGCGCGATCCACTGAGCGAGCTTCGCTCGTCCCCGACCCTCCAGGGCAGGGTGGCCCGCTACCGCCGCTTTTCTGCCTTCGCCGGCACTTTTCGTTAAAATTCTTCTGCCGGCCTTAGCTGCTTCGCATCAACTCCCCGGCATCATCGTCACCCGAACCCGCCGCTAGATGCGGAATTGGAGGAGAGTGCCAATGCATCCGCGCCGCCATGTCCGCGTCAAGCCTGCAGGGCTGGTGTCCCGGCAGGCCAAGATCATCACCGACCCGCGCGCGCCGGTGATCCCCTGCACGCTGATCGACTATTCGCCCGGCGGGGCCTGCGTCGATCTCGGCGGCCAGGTGAAGATTCCCGATCGCTTCGAGCTCCTGCACGTCAACACCAAGAAGCGCTGCCGCATCGCCTGGAAGCGCGGCACGCGCGTGGGCGTGGTGTTCTGAGAAGCGCTGTAGCTGGTAAACAAAAGGCTCGCCAAGCACTCCGCTCGGCTCCCTCCCCCCTTGTGGGGGAGGGTTGGGGAGAGGGGTGGCCCAGCAAAGGGTGTTGGTCGCATGCGAGGTGGCGGCCACAGAGCGCCGCGCAACTCGCAAGAGCTCGTCGTGTGGCTACCCCTCTCCCTAGCCCTCCCCCACAAGGGCAGGGCTATCGCATATAGGCGGTCTCGCCTGTGGCCATCCTTCGAGACGCCCGCCGTTGGCGGGCCCTCAGGATGAGGACCGAGGTCGTGGCGACCGTTTCAACGAGCACGGATGCTGTCTAGCCTCATCCTGAGGAGACCGCGCAGCGGTCGTCTCGAAGGACGAGGCGTGCGCACCGGCCGTCGCGACAAGTCATATGCGATCGCCCTGCCCACAAGGGGGGAGGGAATGCATTGTGCTTGTGGCGCGATCTTTCACTGCAGCAATAAGCGCTTTTACTTCCGCATCCTGGCCTTGGCGCCCGCGACGATCTGCATTGCGACGCCGGCGAGCCAGGCAACGAGCGCCAGCCAGGCGTAGCTGATGTGCGGCTCCAGCCGGAGCACGATGATCGCGACGGAGACGAAGGCGATGAGCGTGGCGCAGAGCGTGCCGGCGGAGCTCATGAATTCGGCCGCGTCGATCTGGCTGTGCGCATCGTCGAACGGCAGTTGCGGCGTATCGATGCCGAGATAGAAGCCGATCCCGCCGAGCACCATCATCAGGAGCAGGAAGCCCTGCGTGGTGAGCGCGGGAATGGCCGCCCCCACATAGGCGCCGACGAACAGCCCGCAGGCCGCCCCGGCCATCGCAAGGCCGACGCGCTCGAACACGTGCGCAGCTTTTCGGACAGGATAACGCATGGGCAGCCCCTCCATTGCCTCGACCGCGCGAGGCTAGGCCAGTTTTGAGGGCCGTGGAAGCTCGGGGAGCTACGGAGGGGTGAGGAACATCTGAATCACCTGGTGCACGCCTGCCTCCCATTGTCATTGCGAGCGAAAGCGAAGCAATCCAGAGTCTTTCCGCGGAGGGATTCTGGATTGCTTCGCTGCGCTCGCAATGACGGGGGGCGGCAGCGCGCTGCCTACCGCGCCCCGAACGTCGTCTTGCCAAACAGCGCCTTCTGCGTCGAGGGCTGCGAGCGCCAATATTGCGGGGGCGCTTCGACCTCGCCGCCGAGCTCGGCGGCGGCGTGCCAGGCCCAGCGCGGGTCGTAGAGCATGCCGCGGGCGAGCGCGACCATGTCGGCCTTGCCGGATGCGACGATCTCTTCCGCGAGCCTTGCTTCCGTGATCAGGCCGACGGCGATGGTGGGCAGGCCGGTCTCGCGGCGGATAGCGTCAGCGAACTGCACCTGATAGCCGGGGCCGAGCGGGATCTTCTGCAGCGGCGAGACGCCGCCGGAGGAGGCATCGATCCAGTCGACGCCGCGCGCCTTCAGCGCCTTCGCGAACGCGATGGTCTGCTCCAGGTCCCAGCCGCCCTCGACCCAGTCGGTCGACGACACCCGCATGCCGACGGGCTTGTCGTCGGGAAACGCGGCGCGGACCGCGTCGAACACTTCCAGCGGGTAGCGCATGCGGTTGTCGAGGCTGCCGCCATATTCGTCGGTGCGCTTGTTGGAGATCGGCGACAGGAACTGATGCAGGAGGTAGCCGTGCGCGCCGTGGACCTCGATGGCGTCGATGCCGAGCCGCGCGGCGCGGCGGGTCGAGTCGACGAAGGCTTCGCGGATGCGCTTGAGGCCGGACGCGTCCAGCGCCGCAGGGGCGGCCTCGCCCTCCTTGTGCGGCAGCGCCGACGGGCCCACCGTCTGCCAGCCGCCTTCGCTGACCGGAATCAGCTGGCCGCCGTCCCACGGACGCGCGCTCGAGGCCTTGCGGCCGGCATGGGCGAGCTGCATCGCGACCGCGGTGGAGGAATGCTTGCGCACCGAATTGAGGATCGGCTTCAGGGCGGCTTCGCAGGCATCGCTGTAGAGCCCGAGACAGCCGGGCGTGATGCGGCCGATCGCCTCCACATGGGTGGCCTCGATGCAGAACATCGCCGCGCCCGACAGGCTGAGATTGTTGATGTGGGTGAAGTGCCAGTCGGTGGCGACGCCGTCATCGGCCGAATACTGGCACATCGGCGACACCACGATGCGGTTCTTCAACGTCAGGCCGCGCAGCTTGATCGGGGAAAACAGGGCGCTCATGCGGGGAGTTCCGGGGGATGGAGGGGCAATGATGGGAGTGTAGTGACGGAGGCGTCGATTGCCAGCGGTATAGCAGGAATGGCCGGCGTGACGGAATGCATTGCCGGAAGATGGCGAGCGAATCGGCCTCCGCATCGTCATTGCGAGCGCAGCGAAGCAATCCAGTCTGCCGCTGCGGAACGATTCTGGATTGCTTCGCTGCGCTCGCAATGACGGGGAGAGACTGCCCTACTCCGCCAGCGTGAATTGCAGCAGCAGGGTTCGCTGCAGCATCGAGAAATTATCGTCGGAGATCAGGGTCAGCACCGTCTCGCCTTCGCTCGTGACGTGGGCGTCGATGCCCTCCATGTTGTCGATCTCGTGGCCGAGATCGGCGGCGAACAGCGCGGGGCCGTCGACCAGCACACCGGGCGCGATCGACTTGAGCGGAATCGAGCGGATGCGGATGTTGACGCCGGTGAACCAGGAGAATTTGCGCTCGAGGATGAGCAGCTCGCCCGAAGGCAGCAGCACGGCATCGCTGATGTCGTAGTTCTCGGTGCGCCGCACGCTGAACTGGCCGGGCGTGGAGCCGCCGATCAGGAGGGCGACGAGATTGCCGTCGGCGTCGAGCCCGCGCTCGGAGAAGGCGATCAGGGTGCCCGCGAGCGGCTGTCCCTGTCCCTGTCCCTGGGCCCTGGGCACGAAGACCATCGCCTCCAGCCCCTTGTTGTAGGGCAGCTTGCGCAAAGCCGGCGGAATGGCGATCGACTCGCCGCGGGCGCTCGTGCCGCCCTTGGCGAAATCGTAGCGCAGGATCTGGTTGACGCGCTCGAGCCCGACATAGACGAGGTTGCCGTCGCGCGCGAGCGATTCGGAATCCCACCAGAGGTGCTTTTCCGTGATCGGCCGCCCCTCGGCGCCGAGCAGCGGCGCGGCCTCGACGTCGGCGAGGCCAACCATCTCGCGGCCGGAATAGCGGATGGCGCCGGTGAACCAGCCGCCCTGGTCGGAGACCGACAGGAAACGCTCGCCCTTGCCGTCGAGGAAGCGGATGCCGGACAAGCCGCCGAAGCCGCGATAGGACGAGGTCAGCACCAGCCCGCTGCGATACTCCAGCGCGCCGAAGCGCGTGCGCGAGCGGTCACGCGGGTCGAAATTGGGGATCGGGCGCGCATTGACCTCGACGCTGACGGGGGCGGCGACGGCATGCTCGACCTGGAGCGGGACTTGAGCTGTTCTTGGCGGCGGCTCGGCCCTCGCCTGCGAAAGGCGGGAGACGGCGAGGGTGGAAAATCCCGCCGCTGCAAAGCCTAGAAAGCTGCGGCGGGATGAAAGCGTGCTCACGAATGCAATTTGCGTCGGGGGCGGCCGGCCGCTTGCGTGGGCGCCGTGTTGGTCTCGCTGAAGAGTTCGGCGAGCTTCTCGGTGATGGCGCCGCCGAGTTCCTCGGCGTCCACGATCGTCACCGCGCGGCGATAATAGCGCGTCACGTCGTGGCCGATGCCGATCGCGATCAGCTCGACCGGCGAGCGGGTCTCGATCTCCTCGATGATGTGGCGCAGGTGCCGCTCGAGATAGTTGCCGGGATTGACCGACAGCGTGGAATCGTCGACCGGGGCGCCGTCCGAGATCATCATCAGGATCTTGCGCTGCTCGGGCCTGCCGAGCAGGCGCTTGTGCGCCCAATCCAGCGCCTCGCCGTCGATGTTTTCCTTCAGCAGGCCCTCGCGCATCATCAGGCCGAGATTCTTCCGCGCACGGCGCCAGGGCGCGTCGGCGGATTTGTAGATGATGTGGCGGAGGTCGTTGAGGCGGCCGGGATTGGCCGGCTTGCCGGCGGCAAGCCACGCCTCGCGGGATTGCCCGCCCTTCCAGGCGCGCGTGGTGAAGCCGAGGATCTCGACCTTGACGCCGCAACGCTCCAGCGTGCGCGCCAGGATGTCGGCGCAGGTTGCGGCGACCGTGATCGGGCGCCCGCGCATCGAGCCGGAATTGTCGAGCAGCAGCGTCACCACGGTGTCGCGGAACGTCGCCTCCTTCTCGTGCATGAAGGACAGCGGGTGATAGGGATCGGTGACGACGCGCGACAGGCGCGCAGGGTCCAGGATGCCCTCTTCGAGATCGAACTCCCAGGCGCGGTTCTGCTGCGCCATCAGCTTGCGTTGCAGCCGGTTGGCGAGGCGGGCGACGATGCCCTGCAGATGCGCGAGCTGCTTGTCGAGATAGGCGCGCAGCCGCTCCAGCTCGTCGTGGTCGCAGAGGTCCTCGGCAGCGATGATCTCGTCGAATTTCGGCGCGAAGGCGTGGTACTCCGGCCCGCGCGGCTCGTTCTTGCCGTGCGAATTCGGACGCGTCGCCTCGCCCGGCGTCTCGTCGTCGCCGAGCTCGCCGTCGTCGAATGTGTCGGAGGTCGAGGCCTGCGCGCTTTCCATCGCGCTCTCGCTCATCTCTTCGGACGAGGCCTGCGCCTGGTCGGCGCTCATCTCCTGCGCGGCGTCGGAATCGGGCGAGCCTTCGGCGCCGGACTGGTCGTTGTCGCCGTCCTGGTTCTCGTCGTTCTCGTCGTTGTCGTCGGTGTCGGCATTGCGCTCGTCGCCGAGCTCGAGCGCCGACAACAGGTCGTGCACGGCATCGCCGAACCGGGCCTGGTCCTCGAGCACGCCGTCGAGCCGGTCGAGCCGCTTGCCGATCTTGTCCTCGAGGATGGGGCGCCAGAGATCGACCATCTTCTTGGCCGCGGCCGGCGGAGCCATGCCGGTCAGGCGCTCGCGCACCAGCATCGCCAGTGCGTCCGCGAGCGGCGCATCGGCACGGTCGGTGATCTCGTCGAACTTGCCGCGATGGAAATGGTCGTCGAGCATCGCGGTGAGGTTCTTCGCAACGCCCGCCATGCGGCGTGCGCCGATCGCTTCGACCCGCGCCTGCTCCACCGCCTCGAACACGCCGCGCGCCTGCGGATTGCCCGGCATCAGCTTGCGGTGAACCTTGGGATCGTGACAGGCGATCTTGAGCGCGATGGAATCGGCATGGCCGCGCACGATCGCGGCGTCGCGCTTGGTCATTTTCCGCGCAGGCTCGGGCAGCCGCGCCTTGCCGGGCGCAAGGCCCGGCCGCTCGGCGGCGAAGGAGACGTCGAGCTCGGGCGATTTCGCGATCGCCTTCAGGCAAGAGGCCACCGAGCGCTTGAACGGCTCGGTCGGCGCTTCCTTGTTGGTTCGGAATTTGGAGTTGGAGGTGGTGCTCATCTCGATCTCACCGTCGTCCCGGGCTCAGCTTGGTCCGTCGTCCCCGCGAACGCGGGGACCCATCACCACAGGGAGCGGCTATTGAGCACACTGACAACCTCGATCTTCGCAACAACGACGTCCTGTGGTTTTCGCGACGAGCGCAAGCGCACGCGCGGAGGTCCCGGATCTGCGCTTCGCTTGTCCGGGACGACATCCCACGCCTCAGCTCAGCGCCACGTTCACCGACGATTCCGGCAGCTCGGCGTTGAAGCAGCGCTGGTAGAACTCGGCGACCAGCGGACGTTCGAGCTCGTCGCATTTGTTGAGGAAGGTGACGCGGAAGGCAAAGCCGATATCGCCGAAGATGTCGGCGTTCTCCGCCCAGGTGATGACCGTGCGCGGGCTCATCACCGTCGACAGATCGCCATTGGCGAAGGCGTTGCGGGTGAGATCGGCGAGGCGCACCATCTTGTTGACGATGTCGCGGCCTTCCTGCGTGCGATAGTGCTTGGCCTTGGCCAGCACGATCTCCACCTCCTCGTCGTGGCTGAGATAGTTCAGCGTGGTGACGATCGACCAGCGGTCCATCTGACCCTGGTTGATCTGCTGGGTGCCGTGATAGAGGCCCGAGGTGTCGCCGAGGCCGACCGTATTCGCCGTGGCGAAAAGCCGGAACGCCGGATGCGGCTTGATGACCTTGTTCTGGTCGAGCAGCGTCAGGCGTCCGGAGACCTCCAGCACGCGCTGGATCACGAACATCACGTCGGGGCGGCCGGCGTCATATTCGTCGAACACCAGCGCGACGTTGTGCTGGAGCGCCCAGGGCAGGATGCCGTCGCGGAATTCTGTGACCTGCTTGCCGTCGCGGACCACGATCGAGTCCTTGCCGACGAGATCGATGCGGCTGATGTGGCTGTCGAGGTTGACGCGAACGCAGGGCCAGTTCAGGCGGGCGGCGACCTGCTCGATATGGGTGGATTTGCCGGTGCCGTGATAGCCGGTCACCATCACGCGGCGGTTGCGGGCGAAGCCGGCGAGAATGGCGAGCGTGGTGGCGCGGTCGAAGCGGTAGTCGGAATCGACTTCGGGCACGTGAGGATCGACTTCGGAATAGGCCGGCACTTCGAGATCGCTGTCGATCCCGAACACCTGGCGCACCGACACTTTCATGTCGGGCAGACCGGAAACTTCCTCAACTTTGGACATGGCGGCGGTCGTCATCAATCCTCCGAGGTCCCGGGCGGTCCCGAAACCGGTTATTCGCACGTTGGCTGCGGCTGGGTGCTGGACAGCAACCTATCAGAGACCAGTGGCGGGCAGAAGCCCGCCCTCCAATCAAAGTTCCATCGTCTTTTCATTTAGATAGGCAAGGAGCGCAGTTTTTGGAGGGCTGCCTTGCGAATCACGCTCGAATTTCGGGCTGGGTAACGCCGCTGCCTGCCCAATTGGCACTGTTGCCGCACGTGCTTACTTAGGTAGGGTCTGAACTCCGATGCACCAGCCCGCCGCAGAGACGACGTGACGTCCTTCCTCGATCCGCTCATCTCCTTCGTCTCGGCCCATCCATGGCTGGGCTATCTGGCGCTGTTCCTGGCGGCGCTGCTCGAAGCCGTGCCGGTGGTGGGATCGGTGATTCCCGGCTCGACCATCATCCTGGCACTGAGCGCGCTGGTCCCGGGCGGCGAACTCAAGCTGCAATGGGTGTTGCTGGCGGCCGCGCTCGGCGCCTTGCTCGGCGACGGTTCGGCCTACTGGATCGGGCACCGGCGCCAGCGCGAGATCCTGAACACCTGGCCCCTGACCAATTATCCGCGCGTGGTCGCCGAGAGCGAGAGCTTCTTCAACCGCTTCGGCACCTGGGCCGTGTTCTTCGCCCGCTTCGTGCCGCCGGTCCGAGCCTTCGTTCCCGTGACCGCCGGCGCGCTCGGCATGGCGCCGGCCCGATTCTACGCGGTGAACATCCCGGCCATCCTGGCCTGGGCCCCCGCCCATGTGCTGCCGGGGGTGCTGGCAGTGTCGGCGCTGCACGAATATGCGGGGCTGCATCATCATGAGCATGTCGGCAAGCACATCTGGATCCTGACCGTCGCCGCCGGCGCGATCGTGCTTGCGCTGGTGCTGTGGGTTCGTCGCCGCCGCAACGGCGTCAGGGCAGTGAAATCGCGGGCGTGACGCGCATTCGTCGCGTGAAAGGCCACACCGTTGCTGCCGTCGTGCGCTGGCTGCGCTGCACACTCATTGGGTATTGGCCGCAGAGACCGTGAACCGGCCCGCCGAGTCAGCATCCCGGTGCGCTGCCTGGCTTGATATCTGGCGCTGTGAAGGTTGCGTTTCCGAGATATCAGCGCTGGACAGATAGACGTTTGTCTTCGGCAGCAGAAGGATCATTCCAAGAACGATGAGCTTTAATCCCAGTCGCATGCTCGCCTCCTCTCCCTGGTTGTCGATAGCAGGAGATGAAGCGCCACAAAATTCGGGTGGGCCCCCTAAGGGAAAGTACGCAACAGCCGTTTCTTTGTCCCGTTCCGAGATCGCCTGCGGGTCCGGAAACTGCCGGTCACGCTCAAGGCCGCAGACGTCCGCTTTGCGTTGGCACGCTGACGTTCGCGGCCGCCACCCTCCGCCCCGGCGCCGGCCCGACATACCTGGCTCTCGGCCTGATCAGCTTGCCGAACTGCAATTGCTCGCTGGCGTGGGCGATCCAGCCGACGCTGCGGGCCATCGCGAACAGAGCAAGCTCGCTGCCCGCCGGCAGGCGCAGGGCGTGCACGAGCACGGCGAGGGCGTAGTCGATGTTGACGAACTCGCCAGTCGCCTCCGCGATCCGCTCCGGCACCTCGCGGGTGAATTTGCGCGGCGCGCCGGCACGCGAGAGCGCATTGAGCAGCGACTGCGCACGGGGATCGCCGCGCTTGTAGACGCCATGGCCAAAGCCGGCGAAACGCTCGCCCAGCGCGACGCGCTCGCGCACCATCGGCTCGACGTCGCGGTCGACCAGCGCTTTCACGAGCTGCGAGGCCAGCACGCCGGCCCCGCCATGCTTCGGCCCTTTCAGCGCGGCGAGTCCGGCGATGACCGAATCGTAGAGATTGAGGCCGGTCGAGGCCGCGCAGCGCGCGGTGAAGGTCGAGGCGTTCAGCTCGTGGTCGGCGAGCAGAACAAGCGCGCGGCGGATGAGGTCGGGCGCATGCTTGTTGTCCGCCGCCCAGGCCTTCGCGACCTGCCGGTGCAGCGGCTCGGCCGAGGACTCGGCGTTGAGCATGGTTGCAAACAGCAGGCGGACGATGCGCGCCCCGACCAGCGCGCGGCCATCGGGCGCACGGGTGAAGGCGCGGGGATCGGCGCTGGCGGCCAGAGCGAGCACGGCAATGGCGCGATCGATCGGCGCCGCCCGGCGCGCGGCCTGCCCGATCGCGCGCATCTCCTCGGATATCTCCGGCTGATTGTCCGGACCGAACGGATCGACACCGGAGACGTCCCAGAGCAGCGTCGCCGCGTGCTCCAGCGTGTCGCTCTCGGCGAGATCGACGCAATTGACGCCGCGATAGATCGCACCCTCTTCGGTGATGGTCGAGATCTCCGTGTCCATCACCGGCAGATCGGCGTCGAAGCTGCGCAGACCGCGCGGCTCCGGCGACGGAACACGCCTTTCCTTCAGCGCGCGGACGTCCTCGGCCCGATAGCGGTTCTTGCGCGAATCCGGCGTCGGCTCGGAGCGGATCAGGCCGCGGCTGACATAGGCGTAGAGGGTGGCCGGGGAGATCGCGAGCTCGGCGGAGGCTTCCCGGGCGGACAGGTACAGCCCATCGGATTTTTTCATATTGATTTATGTAATCAAGATTGATCAACGAGTCGAGAGGCCCGACCTTTCCTCCGTGAAAGGGAGAAGAGGCCATGAACATCCACCTGACCAAAAGCCAGATCGGGCTCGACGGCGTTCCCGCGGCCGAAACCGTGCTGAGCCATGTCGACGGCGAGCGCGGCGAGCTGATCATAGCCGGGGAGCATGTCGGCCGGCTGGCGAGCCAGTCGAGCTTCGAGGGCGTCACCGCCCGGCTCTGGAACGGCGCGACCAAGGCGGCGCTGAGCGAAGCCGATGTGCGGGCGAGCCTGGGCTCCGCGCGCGAGCGCGCCTTCGCGCGGCTGCCTGACCTGCTGCCGGCGACGCGCGGCATGAGCATCGTCGACGGGTTTCGCGCCGCGGTCGCGGGGCTTCGCGCCGAGAACGGGCTGGAGCATGAGGCGACCATCGTCGGCGCGTTTCCGGTGATCGCCGGCGCGCTGGTCCGGCGCGCCAGGGGACTCGAGCCGGTCGCGCCCGACCCGAATGCAAGCCATGCCGCCGATACGTTGCGGATGCTGCGCGGCACCTCGCCGGAGCCGCGCGAGACCACAGCACTCGATGCCTACCTCGTCACCGTCTGCGACCACGGCATGAATGCCTCGACCTTCACCACGCGCGTGGTGGCCTCGACGCAGGCCGATCTGTTCGCCGCGGTGACCGCCGGCTATTGCGCACTCACCGGTCCACTGCATGGCGGCGCGCCGGAGCCGGTGCTCGAAATGCTGGATGCGATCGGCAGCAGCGAACGCATCCAACCGTGGGTGGATGCGGCGCTCGCGCGCGGCGAACGGCTGATGGGCTTTGGCCATCGTGTCTATCGCGTGCGCGACCCTCGCGCCGACGTGCTGAAGACCGCGATCGAGCGGCTTTCGGCGAACGGCGCCGATTTGCCCTTCGCCGGCGAGGTCGAAGCCTATATCCGCGCAGCGCTGCGCAAGAAGAATCCGGAGCGGCCGCTGGAGACGAATGTGGAGTTCTTCACTGCGATTTTGCTCGACGCGCTCGCAATTCCAAGACAGGCCTTCACGCCGATCTTCGCGGTGGCCCGCGCCGCCGGCTGGACTGCACATGCGCGCGAACAGCAGCGGACCGGACGTTTGATCCGGCCGAGCTCGTCGTATGTGGGGGCGATGCCTGCAGATTAGGCGCAGGCAGGATTTTCGGGCCTTTCGAGCACGCGACGGAACGACTCAGCGGCAAGCGGGAACAAAGACGCTGGCCGCGCATTCACGCTCGCCCCTACGAATGTCTTCAGGGGCAGTCACGAAAAGGAATGGTAATGAAGAAGTTCTCCTACGCCCTCGCTGCCGGAACGCTGTTCGCTCTATCGTCAATCGCAGTGCCAGCCCATGCGCTGCCGGCGCATCCCATCCCAAACGCTTCAGTGTCGGGGGACGTCGTGAACGCACGCTATCATTACGTTCCGCGCAGGGTCTGCACCGTACGCACCGTGGTCACGCGCGGCTATCATGGACGCCGCGTCGTCAAGCGCGTCCGTGTTTGCCGGACACGGTAATCTTGAAGGTGCCGTCCGCTTCCGGGCGGACGGCATCCAAGCGCAGTGAGGCCTTACGCCTCGCGCACCACCGTCTTCAGATAGTTATACGCCTTGATGATCTCGATCAGGCGGTCCTCGGTGGAGCGGTCGCCGCCATTGGCGTCGGGGTGATGCTGCTTGACCAGCGCCTTGTACTTGGCCTTGACGTCGGCCAGCGTAGCCTGGGGGCCGAGGCCCATGACCTGGAGCGCCTTGCGCTCGGCGTTCATCACCTTGCGCGTCTCGGCCTTGGGCGGCGCCTCCGGCCCCTTCCGCCAGCCCGTGCGCCCGTTGAGCTCCTGGAACATGCTGAACGGATCAAACGCGCCGTCGATCTCGGCTTCCGCGCCCTTCTTGACGCCGCCATTGGCGCCCATCTTCCAGGTCGGACGGTGACCGGTCAGCGCATCCTTCTGGTAACGCGCGACCGCGTCGGCATTCATGCCGGAGAAGAAATTGTAGTTCTGGTTGTACTCGCGCACGTGGTCCAGGCAGAAGTGCCAGTACTCGCGCTGGTTCTCGCGCCCTTTGGGCGCGCGGTGGCTGCCCTTGTTCTGACATCCGGTCCACTCGCAGGCGACCACGCTGTCGCGCGGCTTCGCTTCCGCCTGCTTGCCGCGTGGCTTGACGCGGATGGAGTCGAAGAACTTTGATGAATCGATCGGCATGGCTGACTTTGACTACGCAATGCCAAAACCTTCAAGTCTTGACATTGCAATTAGCGTGAAGCCCGGGGAGTTGACGGGCCGCGATCGCGTCCCTTAATGGCACTCATGGTCATGAAAGACACTATCAGCAACAAGTTGCAGGAAGCTTTCACGCCGGAAAGCCTGCGGGTCGTCGACGAGTCACATTTGCATGAGGGCCACGCCGGCCATCAGCCGGGCGGCGAGACGCACTTTCGCGTCTATATCGTGTCGCAAGCCTTCAAAGGGAAGAGCCGGGTCGATCGCCATCGCATGATTAATTCGGCGCTGGCCGCGGAACTCTCGGGCGGCGTGCATGCGCTCGCGATCCACGCGCAGGCGCCGGGGGAAGACTAGGCCGTCATTCCGGGGCGATGCGAAGCATCGAGCCCGGAATCTCGAGATTCCGGGTTCGCCCTTCGGGCGCCCCGGAATGACGATGCTGTTGCAACGTAAGCAGAACCTAGACTCTAGAACGACGTCCCGGCCCGCCTCGGCTTGGCCTCCTCCAGTTCGGCCTCGCGTGCGAACGGTGAAATACGGAGCGCGGTGATGCGGTTGCGCTCGCGGCGGAGGACGCGGAAGCGGAAGCCGTGGAAGGTAAAACTCTGGCCGCGGTCGGGGATCGAGCGCGCTTCGTGAATGACGAGGCCGGCGACCGTCGTTGCCTCTTCATCGGGCAGGTGCCAGTCCAGCACGCGGTTGAGATCGCGGATCGGGACCGAGCCGTCGACCACGACGGAGCCGTCGGGCTGACGGCGGACACCGGCGACCACCACGTCGTGCTCGTCCGAAATGTCGCCGACGATCTCCTCCAGAATGTCTTCCAGCGTGACGAGCCCTTCGACCTCGCCATACTCGTCGACGACGAGCGCGAAATGGGTCTTGCGACGACGAAACGCCTTGAGCTGCTGGGATATCGGCCGCATTTCCGGCACGAACCAGGGCGGCAGCATGATGGTGGTGACGTCGATGCGCGACGTATCGCCGTCCGAGGCGCGAATTGCGCGCAAGAGATCCTTGGCGTGCAGAATGCCGATGATGTTCTCCGACTTTTCGCGCCACAGCGGAATGCGGGTGTACTCGGTGGCCAGCACCTCCCGCACCAGCTCCTCCGGCGGCAGGTCGGCGCAGATCATCACCATCGCGGTGCGATGAACCATCACGTCGGACACGGTCAGCTCGCCGAGGCGGAAGACATTATGAATGTATTCGGCCTCGCCGCTTTCGATCTTGCCGTGCACGGCCGATTCCTCGACCAAGCCCTCGATCTCGGAATCCGTCAGGATCTCGTGCTGCGAAAACTCCTGAACGCCGATCAGGCGCAGGATCGCGCCCGAAGCCGCGTTGAGACACCAGCTCAGCGGATAGAACACTAGGTAGGAGGCATGCAGCGGATACGCGATCCACTGCGACACCGGCATCGGCTCCCTGATCGCAAGCGTCTTCGGCACCTGCTCGCCGATGATGATGTGCAGCGAGGAGAAAACCAGGAAACCCGCCACGAAGGAGGTGAAGTGCAGCGTGGCCTCCGACAATCCGAGCGGACTGAGGATCGGGCTCAGCAGCGCGGAAACGGTCGGCTCACCGATCCAGCCGAGACCAAGGGAGGCCATGGTGATGCCGAGCTGGCAGCAGGCGAGATAGGATTCGATGTTGCCCATCATCCTCTGCAGCAGGTGTGCGCCGAAGCGGTTCTGCTCGACCATAGCCTTGACGCGAAAGCCGCGGCTCTTCACCAGCGCAAATTCGGCTGCCACGTAAAACGCATTGGCGGCGAGCAAGAGAACCGCAAGCAGCAGATTGATCGAGATCGAACTCATGTTTGCCTCGCGACCGCCTCGACCTTCCGCACCTCTTCGCGGGCGGCACGTCCGGACAATTCCGCCATCACTGCGACAGTTTCGACTTCAGGAAATCGCGCACCAGGGCCGGCTCCACATCCTTGGCAATGACGGCCCGGCCGACCGCCTCCAGCAGGATGAAAGTGAGCTTGCCGCGCTTGACCTTCTTGTCCTGCGCCATCAGCGCCATGAGCGCGTCGGCGTCGGCGAGCCCTTCCTGCGCAAAGCCGGCGATGTCCTGCAAGCGCGTCGGCAGGCCGGCCTCGATCAGGTGGCGCTCGACACGCGCCGCGTCGGCCTCGCCGATCATGCCGAGCCGGGCCGAGAATTGCGCCGCCAGCGTCATGCCGATGGCGACGCCCTCGCCGTGGAACAGACGGTCGGAGAAGCCCGTCGCCGCTTCCAGCGCGTGACCGAAGGTGTGGCCGAGATTGAGCAGCGCGCGCTCGCCGGTCTCGCGCTCATCGCGCGAGACGACCCCGGCCTTGGCGCGGCAGGAGGTCGCGATCGCATGCTCGCGGGCCGATCCGCCCTTGAATATGTCGGAATGGTTCTTTTCCAGCCAGGTGAAGAAGGCCTCGTCGCCGAGCACGCCGTATTTGGCGACCTCCGCATAGCCGGCGCGGAACTGGCGCGGCGACAGCGTGTCGAGCACGGCGGTGTCGGCGATGACCAGCACCGGCTGATGGAAGGCGCCGAGCAGGTTCTTGCCCTGCGGCGAATTGATGCCGGTCTTGCCGCCGACGGATGAATCGACCTGCGCCAGAAGCGAGGTCGGCACCTGCACGAAATCGACGCCGCGGCGCAGGATCGCCGCGGCAAAGCCGGTGAGATCGCCGACCACGCCGCCGCCGAGCGCGATGACGAGATCGTTGCGTTCGATTTTCGCGGCGATCAGGGCTTCGCTGACCTTTTCGAGGCCCGCATAGGTCTTCGAGATCTCGCCTTCCTCGACGACGATGCGCGAGGTCGGAATGCCGCTGGCTGCAAGCGACGCCTCGGTCGGCTCGAGCCAATGTTTCGCGACGGTCCGATCTGTGACGATCGCGGTACGCACGCCCGGCCGCAAGGCAGCGACCCGTTCGCCGAGCGAGGCCAGCACGCCGCGGCCGATGACGATGTCATAGGCGCGATCGCCGAGCGCGACGTCGACATTGACGGGGTCGGAATGTTTCAACGGGGCAGTCATCGTACGGCACTCGCAACGTCGGCAGGTGGCTGAGACGCCTGCTCGCCGCAGAGATGGGCGTGCAGCGTCTCGATGCATTCCTCGACGATCTTGTCGTGCGGCACGTCGCGCGAGGCGATGGTGAGGTCGGCATTGGCATAAACCGGCTCGCGCTCGGTGAGGAGGCGCGTCACGGTGCCTTCGGGATCGGCGGTCTGGAGCAGCGGGCGATCGGCGCGGCGCCGCACGCGGCGCATGATGACGTCGTGGTCCGCCCTCAGCCAGATCGAGATGGCCTTCGCCGCGATGCGTGCACGCGTCTCCTCGCGCATGAAGGCGCCGCCGCCGGTCGCCAGCACGATCGGCCCGCCGTCGAGCAGCCGTGCGATCACGCGGGCCTCGCCGTCGCGGAAATGCGGTTCGCCATGGCGCTCGAAGATTTCGGGTATGGTCATGCCGGCTGCCGCCTCGATCTCGGTGTCGGCATCGACGAAGGGCAGCTTGAGCCGCGCCGCCAACCGCCGGCCGATGGTGGATTTGCCCACACCCATCATGCCGACGAGCACGATCGAGCGCGCACCGAGCGCCGACAGGATGTCGGCCTCAGGGGTCGCTTGTGCTGGCACCGCGGCGTCGGACATGAATCTCGCTCAACCTGCCACCAAAGGCGGCATCCTTTGGCCACCTATACGACCCCGCAGGGGGCCTCGCCAGAGGACTCTTGCCACGAAACGGCGAACATGTTGGATGATTCCATTGATTAATTTGCCCGCCCGGACCCCAGAACGATGCCCAGCCTGTTCCGCTTCCTGACGGTCGTCGCCGTGATCGCCGGCATCGTCTATGGCGTGGTGTTCGCGCTGGCGAACTTCGTCAATCCGAAGCCGCGGGAAATGACGGTGACGATTCCGCCGGATAAGTTTCTCAAGAAATAGGAGCTAGCCTCCAGGGCATGCGCACCAAGCCCTCAGATGCCAAGCTCATCGGCCTGTTCCTCGACATGCTCGCGGCGGAACAGGGCGCCGGACCCAACACGCTCGACGCCTATCGCCGCGACCTCAGCGACTTCTCGGAATTCCTGGGCCGCGTCGGCCGCAGTTTCGTGGACGCGGAAACGCAGACGCTGCGCGACTATCTCGCCGATCTCGACACCCGCGGCTTCAAATCCACCAGCGTCGCCCGCCGCCTGTCGGCGATGCGGCATCTCTACCGCTTCCTCCTGAACGAGCGCATCCGTGGCGACGATCCCGCGGCGATCCTGTCCGGTCCCAAGCGCGGCCGCGGCCTGCCGAAGGTGCTGTCGATCGCCGATGTCGACCGCATGCTCCGCCGCGCCAAGGAGTTGAGCGAGGCGGAAGATGCCTCGCCCTCGAAGCGGCTGCGCGCTCTCAGGCTCTATTGCCTGCTCGAGGTGCTCTATGCCACGGGCCTTCGCGTCTCCGAGCTGGTGGCGCTGCCGCGCTCGGCGGCCAAGCGCGACGCCCGCATGATCGTGGTGCGCGGCAAGGGCAACAAGGAGCGCCTGGTGCCGCTCAACGAGGCCTCGCGGCAGGCGATGGCGGACTATCTCGCCGCGACCGAAGCGGCAAAAGCCGACAAGCAGAACAGCGTGGCCGCCTCGAAATGGCTATTCCCCTCCTTCGGCGAGAGCGGACATCTGACGCGGCAGCATTTTGCCCGCGACCTCAAGGAGCTCGCGGTCGCCTCCGGGCTGCAGGCCCGGCTGGTCTCCCCGCACGTGCTGCGCCACGCCTTCGCGAGCCACCTGCTGCACAATGGCGCCGATCTGCGCATCGTGCAGACCCTGCTCGGCCACACCGACATCTCGACGACCCAGATCTACACCCATGTGGTCGAGGAGCGGCTGAAGAGCCTGGTGCGCGACCTGCACCCGCTGGCGGAGAAATAGGCTTGGGAGGTGCGCTCCCTCGCCCGCTTGCGGGAGAGGGTTGGGAGAGGGTGCCTCCACGACGGGACACTCCCCAAGAGGAGAAAACCCTCACCCGCGCCTTCGGCGCGACCTCTCCCGCAAGCGGGAGAGGTAAACTAACCGCCTTGACTTCGGGCGCATCTCCGCAGAAAGAGCCGGGGCCTTACGATTGATTTGGCTGGCGCCACACGAGCACACAAGCCAAGCCATTGAAGACGCTAGACTTCTTTCCGCGACCCTAACCTCGCTTCGCTCCAAGGCCCCGTCCCCCTATATTGAGTTGATGCAAGACCAGATGCGCAGCTATCTCGACTTCGAAAAGCCCGTCGCCGAGCTCGACTCCAAGGTCGATGAATTGCGGGCGCTCGCGGCGTCCGGCACCGACATCAGCGACGAGATCGGGCGGATCGAGGACAAGGCGGCGCAGGCGCTGGCCGACCTCTATCAGAACCTGACGCCGTGGCAGAAGACGCTGGTCGCGCGCCACCCGCAGCGGCCGCATTTCAACGATTTCATCAAGGGCCTGATCACCGAGTTCACCCCGCTCGCGGGCGACCGCAAGTTCGGCGAGGACGAGGCGCTGGTCGCCGGCTTCGGCCGCTTCCGCGGCGAGCCGATCTGCGTGATGGGCCAGGAGAAGGGCGATTCCACCGAGAGCCGGATCCGGCACAATTTCGGCATGGCGCGGCCGGAAGGCTATCGCAAATGCGTGCGGCTGATGGAGATGGCCGAGCGCTTCGGCCTCCCCGTGTTGTCGCTCGCCGATTCCGCCGGCGCCTATCCCGGCATCGGCGCAGAGGAGCGCGGACAGGCCGAGGCGATCGCGCGCTCGACCGACGCCTGCCTGGCGTTGACCGTGCCGAACGTCGCCATCATCACCGGCGAGGGCATGTCGGGCGGCGCCATCGCCATCACCACCGCCAACAAGGTCTTGATGCTGGAGCACGCGATCTACAGCGTGATCTCGCCGGAAGCGGCGTCCTCGATCCTCTGGCGCGACGGCACCAAGGCCCAGGAAGCCGCCAACAACATGAAGATCACCGCCCAGGACATGCTGCGCTTCGGGGTGATCGACGCCATCCTGAAGGAGCCGGTCGGCGGCGCCCATCGCGACCCCGCCGCCATGATCGCCACGACGGGTGAGGCCATCGCCAAGGCCTTCGACGAGCTCCGGGACCTCGACGGCGAGGCCATCCGCAAGCAGCGGCGCCAGAAATTCCTCGAGATCGGCCGAAAACTGGGCTGATTTGGCTTCCTTGCGGCTCCCAGACGGCGGTGCGCTCCCTCCCCCCGCCCCCGGTAACCCCGCATTAACCCTTTTTTTGCCCAAATCGGCGATCTCAGTGGTGGTTTGGCCGCGCGGTCCAAGTTCCGGCCCAGTTTAAGTCTCTGTTGACCACACCTTTGGGCCAACGCCCTCGTGATCCCCGCTCGGGTTGCGACCACATGACCCAGAGGTTAGAATTTTAATCAATGGCTTCAGGGCATAAGCGCTGGAGCGTGGTCTGAAATAGCCCGTTGACGGGTCCGGTTCGCCGGTCGGATCATGCTCCAAAGGATTTGGGGTTCGCGCTCTCTGCCCGGCACGGTGTGGGGTCCAACTTGATTTCTCGTTCGCTTGCTCGCGCGCTCTTGGCTTCGGTTGCGCTGATGACGGCCGGCGTTCTGCTGACCGGCTGCAACACCGACCAGGTTTCGCTCGCGACCAACGCCAAGGCCAACCAGCCGGTGCCGCCGAAGCTGATCGCTGCGATGGCCGAGAAGGACATGGATCTGCAATCGCCGATCCTGGTCCGCCTGTTCAAGCAGGAGGCCGAGCTCGAGATCTGGAAGCAGACCCGCTCGGGCCAGTTCGCGCTGCTCAAGACCTACCCGATCTGCCGCTGGTCGGGCGATCTCGGCCCCAAGGTGCGCGAAGGCGACCGCCAGGCGCCGGAGGGATTCTACTCGATCAATCCGGGCCAGATGAATCCGCAGTCGGCCTATTACCTCTCCTTCAACACTGGCTATCCGAACGCGTTCGACAAGGCGCTGGGCCGCACCGGCTCGCAGCTGATGGTGCACGGCGATTGCTCATCGCGCGGCTGCTACGCGATGACTGACGAGCAGATCGCGGAGATCTATTCGTTGGGGCGCGAATCCTTCTTCGGCGGCCAGAAGGCGTTCCAGCTCCAGGCCTATCCGTTCAAGATGACGCCGGTGAACATGGCGAGGCACCGGAACAATCCGAACATGCCGTTCTGGAAGATGATCAAGGAAGGCTATGATCATTTCGAGGTGACGCGGCAGGAGCCGAAGGTCGATTTCTGCGAGAAGAAATACGTCTTCGACGCGGCGAAGCCGGCTGACGCCAAGCGCGACCTGGTGTTCGACGCCTCGGCGAAATGCCCGGCCTATGTGATCCCGGAGGAGATCGCCAGCGCCGTGCGCGGCAAGCAAGCCAAGGACGAGGCGGAATACGCCAAGCTCGTCGCCAAGGGCACGCCGGTGGCGCGCATGAACACCGGCATCGACGGCGGCATGAACAAGATCTTCGCCGCGAAGATTCCGGAAGGCTCGACCGGCCTGTCCGAGGGCGCCGAAGGCACCACGCTGCAGATGTTGGCGATGGCGAAGGCGCCGGGCACGATCCCCGGCCACGTCAATCCGCCCAAGCCGAATCTCGATGCGGTGGCGGCCGCGCCAGCGCCGCAGGACGTGCCGGTCGCAGCCGTCAGCGCGCCCGCAGCCACCCGCGTCGCCGCGGCTGCGCCTGCCGAGAAACCCCAAGCCGAGAAATCGCAAGGCGGCGGCTTCTTCTCGAACCTCGGCCGCAAGATGGGCATGGGCTCGTCCGACACGACGGCGACCACGCCACCGCCGCAAGCCACCGCCTCCGTCGCCCCGGCCACCACGACGACGCCGGCCACGGCCGCGTCCCGGCTCAAGGCCGCAGTGACCCGCTTCGTGCCGGGGCATGACAAATCCAAGGATACGTCGAAGGACGCGCCAAAGCCTTCTGCCGTCGCCGCCAAGCCGGCCGAGCCGGCGAAGCCAGATACGCGCCTCGCCGCGACGCGTCCGGCGCTGAAGCCGTCCGTCTCGGATGGCGCGGGCGAAGCGACGCAGATCATGGGCGCCGCGCCAGTGGTGCAGTCGAACTCGTTCGACAGCCGGTTTGGGGCGGTGAAGTAGGGCGGCACGGCGCCCTATCCTGGCCTCATGCCGTCATTTCCGCGAAGGCGGGGAATCCAGTATTGCAGAGACAGAGTTTGTTCATCGAGACGCCGCGGCGTACTGGATGCCCCTTCGGTGCGCGGGCATGACAGGTGGGATCGGGGTGAGGACCCTGCGCCTCACTCAAAGAACGCTGCAACGTACTACGGCGCCAGATACCGCATCAGCTCCGGATTGTCCCTGACCTCGCCTGCGTTCCCCTGCAGCGCGACCCTGCCGCGGTCGAGCACGTAGGCGTAGTCGGCGACGCGCAAGGCGAGGTCGAGGTGCTGCTCGACGATGATGACGGCGATGGTCTTCGCGAGCTCGATCAGGCGCTCGGTGATCTCCTCGATCACGCCGATCCAGACGCCTTCGGTCGGCTCGTCCAGCAGCAACAGCTTGGGATCGCCCAGCATGGCGCGGCCGATGGCGAGCATCTTGCGCTCGCCGCCGGAGAGCGTGCCGGCGGGCTGGTCGAGGCGCTGGCCGAGCTTGGGGAAGATGGTCAGCACGTGATCGACTGCGTCGGCCTTCTTGCTCGCGAGCGAGCCGACCGCGAGATTGTCGCGCACCGACAGGCGCGCGAACACCGAATGCTCCTGCGGCACGTAGCCGATGCCGGCGCGGACGCGCTCCTGGGTCGCCCGGCGGCTGATGTCGCGGCCGTCGAAGGCGACCTCGCCCTTCCACGCCGGCAGCTCGCCGACGATGGTCTTCATCAGCGTGGTCTTGCCGGCGCCGTTGCGCCCGAGCACGGCGACACCGCCGCGCCAGGGAATGCCGAGGTTGATATCGAACAGGACCTGGCTCCGGCCATAGCCGGCGTCGAGATGCTTGATGTCCAAAAATTCAGGCACGGCGCAGATAGATCTCCTGGACGGCTTTGTTGGCCTGGATCTCGGACACCGTGCCCGAGGCCAGCACCTTGCCCTGGTCGAGCACGGTGAGGCGATCGCAGATGTCTCGGATGAAATCGAGGTCGTGCTCGACGATGACGAGCGAGCAGTGCTGCTTGATCGGCTGGAGCAGCTCGCCGGTGACGCGGCGCTCCTCGAGGCTCATGCCGCCGGTGGGCTCGTCGAGCAGCAACAGCTTCGGCTTGCCGGCGAGCGCCATCGCGATCTCCAGCCATTGCTGCTGGCCGTGCGACAGCGCCGCGGCTGCATCGAAGGCGCGGTCGGCGAGACGGAACTGCGTCAGCATGGTCATGACCTGGTCGTGCAACGCGCCGCGCGTGCGCGAGAACACGAGGTCGAACAGCGAGCACTGCGCCTGCAGCGCGAGCAGGATGTTATCGTAGAGCGTCAGCGTCGGCAGCACGCTGGTGATCTGGAACTTGAGGCTCATGCCGGCCCGCGCCCGCTCGGTCGGCGTGAACGCGGTGATGTCGGTGTTGATGAAGGAGACCTTGCCCTGCGTCGGCACCTCGGCGCCGGCGATGCACTTCATCAAGGTGCTCTTGCCGGAGCCGTTCGGGCCGATTAGGCCGTGAAACTCGTTCTCGCCGACGGTGAGCGCGGCGCCGTCGAGCGCGGTGAGCTTGCCGAAGACCTTCTTGATGCCGACGGCTTCAAGGAGCGGCATTGCGCTTCTCCTTTTTCGTCTCCTTGGCCTTGGCACCAAAGCTGCCGACCCGCTCGCGCTCGCCGAGCACGAAGCTGATCAGGCCGAGCGGCCGGAACAGGATCACGAGCAGCAGCAGGACACCGAGAATGATCGGCCAGATCTCGCGATAATTGTCCGACAGCCAGAAGCTGACACCCTCGACGATGATCGCGCCGATGACGGCGCCGATCAGCGTACCGGAGCCGCCGAACAGCACGTAGAGCACCACTTGCGTCGAGACCACGACGCCCACCATGTTGGGCCAGACGAAACCCTCGTGGAAGGCGTAGAGGCTGCCGGCAAGGCCGGCGACGGCGCCCCCGATGGCGAAGATGATGGCTTTCAGATGCTGCGTCTTGTAGCCGAAGAAGGCGATGCGCTGCTCGTTCTCGCGCAGGCCGGCCAGCGCCAGACCGAACTGCGAGCGTACCAGGAAGCGACAGAGCAGGTAGACGACGACGAGGATGCCGAGCACGAGATAGTAGAAGGACGGCCCTTCCGTGAACTCGTAACCGCCGAGCGACATCGGCGCGATCGAGGGAATGCCGTTCTGGCCGCCGAGATAGTACCAGCCGCGCGCGAGGCGATCCGCGGCGTAGGAGCCGGTGAGCGTGCCGAGCGAGACGAAGATCACGCTGGAGGGATGCCGTCCGAGCAGCAGGAAACCGCCAAGCAGCAGCGCGAAGGTGAGACCAATGACGGTCCCTGCCGGCAGCACCAGGAAAATGTTGGTGATGTCGAGGTCGCGCGCGAGCAGCGCCACGCCATAGCCCGCCGATCCGAAGAACAGCGCCTGGCCGAAGCTCATGATGCCGGCGTAGCCCCAGACCAGGTCGAACGACAGCGCGAACAGCGCGAGGATGATCACCCGCGTTGCGAACACCGTGAGATAGTCCTGCAACAGCAGTGGCGCGAACAGCGCCGCGAGGAGCACGAGGCCCTCCACGATCGGCAGGACTTTTCGGCCCCCCGATGCGCTTTTGGCCACCGGAAGGGCCGCTTCGCTGCCAACTTTGGCGTGGACAGCCTGCTTAGCTGCACCCATGGACTTCAGCATTTCGAATTCGACATCGTGGGATCAGTCCGCCTGGTCGTGATTCACCTCTCCCCAACGGGGAGAGATGAACAGAGAGCCTGTCGGCCGGCACAGATGCAAGCCAAACTGACGATGACCCGGCATTTGTCGTCAGCATTCCTTGGGGTCGACGAGGCCGTTGCTGCGGGCGACGATCTCGTAGTTCCCACCCTTGGCGACCGCGGTGTACATCTTCATCTTGCAGTGCCGCTTGCCCGGCACCATTTCGGCCGGTCCGCCCGGGCCTTCGGCGATCTTGGCGTGGTCGAGCGCGGCGGCGACCGATTCGCGATCGATCTTGCCGGCTTCCTTGACCGCGGCTTCCCACAGCTTCAGGCCGCGATAGGTGCCGGTGGCGGCGCTGCCGGCGGCGAACAGGAAGTTGCCGGGGAAATCCTTCTCGTATGCGGCCTGGATCTTGGCGTCGAACGGATTTTCCTTGGTCAGCACCTTGAAATAGTCGAGGCAGCTCGCGAGGCCCTCGATCTCGGCGGCCTGGTTGATGTTGAGCGTGTTCTCATCGTAGTAGACGCAGGCGAGCCGCCCGCCGTTCTTGAGGAAGCCCGCCTCATAGAGCTGCTTGAAGAACGGACCGACGCCCGGCGGAATGACGGTGTTGAAGACGACGTCGACCTTGTTGGAGATGATGCGGTTGACGGTCGAGGAGAAGTCGACCTGGTCGAGCGGGTAATATTCCTCGAACACGACTTCGCCGCCGTTGGCTTCGATCACCTTGCGGGCGTAGACGTTGAGCGTGTGCGGCCAGACGTAATTGGCGCTCGGCAGCGCGAACTTCTTGCCGCCGTTCTTGATCAGCCAGGGGATGAACTCGTCGCACTGCTGCGCCGGCGTCGGGCCGGTGCAGAACAGATAGGGCGTGCACTCCTTGCCTTCGTAGAGCTGCGGGTAGATATAGAGCGTCTTGCCGCGAGCGACGATCGGGTCCTTGATCGCGTTGCGCATCGACGAGGTGATGCCGCCGAGCACCATGTCGACCTTGTCGCGCTGGATCAGCTTTCGCACGTTGCCGACGGCGACGGATTCGTTGGACGCGGTGTCCTCGATGTAGAGCTCGAGCGGCCGGCCGAGCAGGCCGCCGGCCGCGTTGATCTCCTTGATCACCATCTTGGCGACATTGGCGTCGGCATTGCCGGCATAGGCGATCGGGCCGGTCAAGTCGGTGGCGATGCCGACCTTGATCGGTCCTTCCGCCGCATTGGCCCAGCCGGCCGGAATCACCCAGCTGCCGATGCCGGTCGCAACCGCGCCGGAAGCAAAGGCGAAATTCGAAAGAAAGCGGCGGCGTGAGAGCTGAGTGCGGTCGAACATGTGACTAAACCCCTTTTCCAGCGATGATGCCCTGCGGGCGGAATTTGATGAAGACGATGGCAAGGACGAAGACGAGCACGTCGGCGACGACGGGTGCCATCACCCAGGGCAGCGCGGCGCTGAGCGTGCCGATGACGCCGGCGCCCGCGACCGGGCCGATGAAGGAGCCGACACCGCCGACCATGACCGCGACGAAGCCCTGGATCAGGAAGCGCAGGCCGAGATCGGCGTAGAGGCTGAAGACCGGCACGATCAGCGCGCCGGCAAGCCCTGCGAGCGCGGAGCCGAACGCGAAGGTGGCGCCATACATCAAGGGCGTGGAGATGCCGGAGGCGCGCGCCAGCGACGGGTTCTCCAGCGTAGCGCGCATGCGCAGGCCGAAGCTGGTGCGCGAGAGCAGCAGGTAACAGCCGGCCATCACCAGGAGCGTGACGACGATGATGGTGAAGCGCCAGGCCGAGATGTGGATGGAGCCGATGTCGATCGAGCCGCCGATCGGCTCCGGCACGGTGAGATAGAAGCCGCCGATCAGGCCGCGCACGGATTCGCGGATGATCAGCCCGAGCGCATAGGTGCCGAGCATGGCGACGATCGGAGCGGCATAGAAGCGGCGGATGATCAGCGCCTCCAGCACGAAGCCGAGCGCGCCGACCACGAAGGGCGCTGCAACCATGCCCGTCCAGATCGGCAGGCCCTTGGCATAGGCGAGATAGGTGATGTAGGCCCCGAGCAGGACGAACTCGCCTTGCGCGAAGTTGAAGATGCCCATCATGCTGGCGATGATCCCGAGCCCCAGCACGATCAGGACGATGATCGCGCCGAAGCTCAGGATCTCGAACGCTGCGACGAACGCGTTAGCCATGCGCTGCGTTTCCGCTCGCCTGCATCGATGCGCCTCTCACATCTTCTTCCAGTCGCCGATCTGCTCGAAAGCATGCGCGGCGCGGTAGATGGTCGTTTCCTCGAACATGCGGCCGACCAGCATCAGGCCGGCCGGCAGGCCGTCGACCATGCCGCAGGGCAGCGACATCGCCGGATGATGGGTGATGTCGAACGGCGCGGTGTTGGAGATCATCTCCAGCGCGCGGGCGACGTATTCCTCGCGGCTGGCATTGGGCTCCGGCAGCTTGGTCGCCTTCATCGGCGTCGTCGGCAGCAGGAGCAGATCGTAATCCTTGAACGCCTTGTCGTAGGCCGCGGTCAGCCGGCGGGAGATGTTGAGCGCCTTGCCGTAGAAGCGCGGACCGAAATTGTTGTTGATGTAGGTGCCGAGCATCATGAACAATTTCGTGGTCTCCGACAGCGAGTCGGCCTGCCCGCGCCAGCCGCGATGGAAATCCATCAGCGAGGTCGAATAGAGATCGCCGCGGCTGAGGCCGTAGCCGTCGCCGAACATCATGGTCTGGGTCAGGCCCTCGGTCCCGATCGGGGTCCAGATCGCGCCGCCCAGGAGATGCATCGGAATCGAGACGGTCTCTACGGTGGCGCCCAGATCCTTGAAGCGCTTTGCCGCCTCGCGCACGCTTTCATTCACCGCGGCCTCTGCGCCCGGCTGCTCGAAACCTTCCTTCAGGATGCCGATCTTCATGCCCTTGACGCCCTGGCCGAGCGCCTTGGTGTATTCCTCGACCTTCGGTGCCTTGATCCGCGGATCGTAGCCGTCGTCGCCGGCAAGCACTTCGAGCAGCAGCGCGTTGTCGGCGACCGTCGCGGTCATCGGGCCGGTATGGTCGACGTAGATCTCGATCGGCATGATCCCGGTATAGGGCACAAGACCCCAGGTCGGCTTCATGCCGTAGATGCCGCAGAACGACGACGGCATGCGGATCGAACCGCCCTGGTCGCCGCCGATGGCCATGTCGACCTCGCCGAGCGCGACCACGACGCCCGAGCCCGAAGACGAGCCGCCGGCCGAGTAACCCATCTTGTGCGGATTGTGCACCGGCCCATAGGAGCCGGTGTGGCTGCCGCCGGACAGGCAGAAGTGCTCGCAATGCACCTTGCCCTTGATCTCCGCGCCGGCATCCAGCATGCGCGTGACGATGGTGGCGTCGAAATCGGGCATATAGCCTTCCAGCGTCGACGAGCCGTTGGTCATGGGAACGCCGGCCAGCATGATGTTGTCTTTCAGGGCGACGGTCTTGCCCTTGAGCTTGCCGCTGGCGGCACCCTTCACGGTCGACTTGCGATACCAGGCATTGCGCGGATTCTCCTCGGCTGACGGCCGGTAGCCCGGCGTGCGCGGATATTTCACCTCCGGCACCTCGTCCGGCATCGCGGCAACGAGATTGTAGGCTTCGATCGAGCCCTGCATCAGGCCGCGGAATGAGGTCACGTCGTCGTCGGTCAGCGAAAGGCCACACTGCTCGGCGACACTGCGAAGTTGGTCGGGCGTGGGAAGGACAACTGTCACGGCGCTCTCCTTGAAGGCTTCTTGATTCCTGGCGTGGACGGAAGCCTTTCGCTCTCACCTGCACGGCGCGGGCCAACCGGCTTCACGACGTTACTAGAGACAGAAATATTTTCCTTTTCAAGTATAATTTCGCAACGCCGCTGCGGCGTATCGGCAAAGGGCGCTCAGAGCGTCTTGATGATCCTGAAGTCGAGACCGTCGGCCTCGGCAAGGTACATCGGCATCTCGGCGCGGCCATCGCGAAGAGTCACCGGACCGCGGCCTGCCGAGTAGACCGTGTTGCGCGCGGCCTTCAGGAGCGCACGAAAGGCCAGCGAGCCGGCACGGGTGGCCACGGATTCGAGGAAGCGCAGCCCCTCATAGTTCGATTGGCCGACCGAGCCGACCGGCGGCGCATTGGCGCCGAACATGGCTTCGTATCCGCTGAGGAACTCGTCGTTGGCGCGCGAAGCCATGCAGTTGAAATAGCCGGAGGCGCAGAACAGATTTTCGGTGTTGTCGGCGCCGATGCCGAGCAGCACGGTCTCGTCCATCGCACCCCCGAGCCGCAGCGTCGAGGTGGCAAGGCCCGCTTCCGCGAAGGCGCGGTTGAAGGTGATGCTGTCGGTGCCAATCAGGGAGATCAGCACCACGTCCGGCTTGGCGGCGCGGATGCGCGCCAGATGCGGCTCGTGATTGTCCTCGCCGACCGGGACGAACTCCTCGCCGACGACCTGGCCGCCCGCTTCCTTGATGTAGCGCTTCACCGCGCGATGCGACTGCCACGGCCAGACGTAATCGCTGCCGATCAGGTACCAGCGCGCCGCCTTCTTGACCTCCGCGAGCCAATGGATCGACGGTCGGCTCTGCCAGCGCGGCGTCTCGCCGATCGCCATGACCCCCGGGGTGCGCTCGCCGCCTTCATAGACGGGGGTGTAGATATAGGGGATGCGGTTACCGGTGACCTTGCGCAGCGCGACGCGGACGGCGCTGATGTGCGATCCCATGATGAGATCGACCTCGTCGAAGGCAATCGCCTGCTCGGCGCGGCGAACCACCTCGTCGATCGGGCCGCCGGAATCGTAGATCGACAGCTCCAGCTCGCGGCCCAGAATGCCACCGCGCTTGTTGATCTCGGCGACCGCCAGCATCGCGCTGTTGGTGGAACTCGGGCCCCATATCCCGGGCGACCCGGTGAAGGTGAGAAAATTGCCGATACGCAGCTTGTTGCGCGCGCCCCGCCGCTTCATGAAATGCGCATCGACCGGAGACAGGTCGAAGTCCGCCGCCGATGACGACAAATTCCTGAACAGCAGGGACGGCGGCAACGCCGGGCCGCCGTGAGCCGGGAACTTTACCGTCGCGCGCACGCCAACTCCTGTCTGACACCAGACCTGAAAGCACATTGAGCAGGCGGTCGCGGCTTCCGCCCTTTTGTTGGGCAATGATCCTATTTTGAAAACATTGAATATTCAACAATTGAAGTGCATATAGATGCAGCATTGATTGCAAGACATTCACTCATTTGGGTCAAGACGAAGTCTTAGCCGTGGCAAAACCGTCGAAAGAAAACTCCCCCATCACCGAACACCTGGCCTACCTGCTCGCGCAAGCCAACCGCGAAATCAACCGGCAGCTCGAACTGCGGTTGAGCAAGGAGGGCGTGCCGGTCGAGCAATGGCGCATCCTCAAAGTGCTGTCGGACGGCAACGGCCATTCGATGGGCGAGCTTGCGGATGCCGTGCTGCTCAACCATCCGACATTGACCAAGATGATCGACCGCATGGTCTCGGACACGCTGGTGTACCGCGTGCAGGATCCGAACGACCGCCGCAAGGTCCTGATGTTCATCTCCGACCGCGGCAAGGTGCTGTGCAAGAAGCTCAACTCGCTCGCGGTGGACCAGGAGGAGCACATCCTGGAGAGCTACGGCGACAAGTCGACGAGCGAATTGAAGCGGCTTCTGGAGAGCCTTATCGACAGCTCGAATTGAGTCGACAGCTCGGATTGAGGTGCGGCTGGGCGGGCCGAAGGCCGATCATGACACGCGGCGTGGCGGAACAAAAAGCGGAACTGATGGTTGATCCCGGGCGCGTACGGCCGTGAGGAGCCAATCCACCGAGCCGGGCCCGTCTGTTTGAGGCCACCCACGGGTCGCGAATGACACGCTCAGTATTGATCGTCGAAGACGAAATCTTCGTCGCCAGCGATATTGCCCGCATCCTGGAAGACGCGGGCTATCGTGTCGCTGCGATCGCTGCGGATCGCAAGGAGGCCCTGGAAGCAGGGCCCAGGGCGCAGATCGCGCTGGTGGACGTCAATCTGCGCGACGGGTCGACCGGGCCGCAGATCGCACTCGACCTGTCGCGCACCTACGGAACCAAGATCGTCTACGTCACCGCAAATCCCGCGCAGATCGCGCCCCGGGCGGAGACCGCGATTGGATTCATCCGCAAGCCCTTCAGCGATGATGCGATCCTGACCGCGGTTCATCACGCCGCCGGCGAGGTGGCTCGGCCCCGTTCCCCCGACGTCACGTTCTTTGCGGCAGCGGCCGGCTCATCGAGGCCTTTGGAATCGTAGCCACGGCTCGCAGCCCCTCCGGTTTCCAGGCGTATGAGATCGCCCCGCCGAGCTGGTTCGACATGCTCAAGGCGATCAGCCTGGAGCCGAAGCCTTCCACGGCCGGCGCCGCCTCGACTCGCGGACCGCCGCGTTCCGTCCACGCAATGACGACATCCTCGTCCGCCACGCTGATGTCGATGGCGACGCGTCCCTCCAGCGTCGAGAGCGCGCCGTACTTCGCAGCGTTGGTCGCCAGTTCGTGGAACGACAGCGCCAACGGCGTTGCGGAGCGGTCGTCGATGCGAAAATCACCGCCGGTGATCGCAACCCGCTGCGCCTCCGACTGATAGGCCGACAGAAGCTGCTCCAGGAGGCCCTTGAGGGTTGCCTGCGTCGAGGTCGGCTGCGATCGGGCGCTGTGCGGACGCACGAAGTCGTGCGCCTTGCCGAGCGACATGATGCGTGAACGCAGCTCGTCCGCCAGCCCCTTGAGCTCCGGATGCGTGCGCGTCGACAGGCCGATCAGCCCGTTGATCACGGAGAAGATGTTCTTGATGCGATGGCTCAGCTCCTGGCTGATCATCTCGCGCTGCTCCATCAGCAGCTTCTGCTCGTGGATGTCGGTGCAGGTACCGAACCAGCGGGTGATGTTGCCTTCGGCATCGCGAATTGGCAGAGCGCGTCCGAGAGTCCAGCGATAGTTGCCCTCGGCATTCCTCAAACGGTATTCGATCTCGTAGGGCTCGCCGGTTCTCAGCGAATGCCGCCAGCGCTCCCAGGCCGCGTCCTGATCGTCGGGGTGGAACATCCCGTTCCAGCCCTCGCCGTCGGTGGAGCCCTCCGGCACGCCCGTGAATTCGTACCATCTGGCATTGTAGTAATCGTGGTGACCATCGGGCAACGTCGACCACACCATCTGGGGCATGGTGTCGGCCAGAATACGAAATTTCTGCTCGGTCTCCGACAGCGCCTGCTTTGCGACGGCCTCGCTGGCCTGCTGGATTTTCGTCTTCTTGCGGTGCCCCATCGCGCCCATGACCTGGGAGGCCATGACCCGCAGACCCTGCTGCTGCAGCGGCGTCAGGCCCGGCCTGGGCACGCGATCGATGACGCAGAGCGAGCCGAGCGGAAACCCGTCCTCCGTCACGAGCGGCGCGCCGGCGTAGAACCTGATGAACGGGTCTCCCGTCACCAGGGGATTTTCGGCGAACCTCGGATCCCTGGTCGCATCGGGCACGACCATCAGGTCGGAGCCCAGCATGGCATGCGCACAGAACGAGGATTCGCGCGGCGTTTCGGAGACGTCGAGGCCATGTTTGGCCACGAAGCGCTGCATCGTGTCGCCCACCACGCTGACGAGACAGATCGGCACGTCGCACAGAGCCGCCGTGAAGGACGTCAGTTCGCCGAAGCCCGCCTCATCGGCGACGCTTTCGAGATCGTGCGCCTCGAGAATTTCGGTTCTCGACGGCATGAGATTGTCTGCGGAACTCATGAAAAGGTCTTAACCCCGCGCCAGCGCAGCCATCATCAAGCGACACCCCATCATCGCCGGCGGTGTGGCGGCCTACCCCCGCTAAGCCGTCCCGACTTGCACCCGATCGTCGGAGTTGGTCAGGCAGCGGCGGACGACATCGTCCTTGCTTGCGAGACGAGCGCACGTCCCCGCAAGGTCACGACATGACAACAACATTTGTTAAAGAGGGTTCCGCCAATGCCTGCGGCGCTGGCGCCGCAGCAGCAATGGAACCAAAGCGAGCCGGCCGGCAGCCCGGCCGATGCTCGGGCTAGGCATACCTGCCGTGGCAGTGCTTGTACTTCTTGCCCGAGCCGCACGGGCAGTCCTCGTTGCGGCCGATCTTGCCCCAGCTGGCGGGGTTCTTCGGATCGCGTAGCGATGCATCCGTGGCCTGGGCGCCGAGGGTGACGCTGGCAAGCGCCATTTCGTCTTCGCCGGTATTCGGGTCGAACTTATGCGCCTCCATCGGCGGCAGGACGGGAGCTTCCTGCTCCGGCGGGACGATCTCGACCCGCATCAGCTGCGCCGTGACCGCCTCACGCAAATGCGCACTCATCTCCTGGAAGAGATTGAAGGCTTCGGTCTTGTATTCCTGCAAGGGATCGCGCTGGCCGTAGCCGCGGAGGCCAATGACCTGGCGCAGATGGTCGAGCATGATCAGATGCTCGCGCCAGAGATGGTCGAGCGTCTGGAGCAGGATGGTCTTCTCGACGTAACGCATCACGTCGGGACCCCATTGCGCGACCTTGGCAGCCATGTGCTCGTCGGCGCGGGTCTCGATGCGGGAGAGCAGCTCCTCGTCGGCGATGCCCTCTTCCTTGGCCCAGTCGTCGACCGGCAGGTCGAGATCGAGCACGCGCTTCAGCTCTTCCTTCAGGCCCGCAACGTCCCACTGCTCGGCATAGGCATGCTCGGGCACGTGCTTGGCGACGAGGTCGTCGATGAAGGCGTGGCGCATGTCGGTGACGGTCTCGGCGACGCTCTCGTCCTTCATCAGCTCGATGCGCTGGTCGAAGATGACCTTGCGCTGGTCGTTCTGGACGTTGTCGAACTTGAGGAGGTTCTTGCGGATGTCGAAGTTGCGCGCCTCGACCTTCTGCTGCGCCTTCTCCAGGGCCTTGTTGATCCAGGGATGGATGATGGCCTCGCCCTCTTGCAGGCCGAGACGCTGGAGCATGCTGTCGAGGCGGTCCGAGCCGAAGATGCGCATCAGATCGTCTTCCAGCGAGAGGAAGAATTTCGAGCGGCCGGGGTCGCCCTGACGGCCGGAACGGCCGCGCAGCTGGTTGTCGATACGGCGGGATTCGTGGCGCTCGGAGCCGATGATGTAGAGGCCGCCGGGCTTCTTCACGGTCTTGGCGGGCTTGGAACCCTTCGCCGGCTCGATCTCGACGGTCTCCTCGGCCTTCAGCACGATGTCGCGGAAGTGCTCGATGTCGGCCTTGATTTGCTCGATCTTCTTGGCCTTCTCGGCCTCGTCCTCGATCCCGGCGGTCTCCTGCTGGATCCGCATTTCGAGCGAGCCGCCGAGCTTGATGTCGGTGCCGCGGCCGGCCATGTTGGTCGCGATCGTGATCGCGCCGGGCACGCCGGCTTCGGCGACGATATAGGCTTCCTGCTCGTGGAAGCGCGCGTTCAGCACCGCGAACAGCTTTGCCGGCTTGCCGGCGCGGGCCGCGGCATACAGCTTCTGCATCGCGTTTTCGCTGCCGAAATCGATCTGCTTGTAGCCGTGCTTCTTCAGGTATTCGGCGATCACTTCCGATTTTTCGATCGAAGCGGTGCCGACCAGCACCGGCTGCAGCCGAGCATTGGCGCGCTCGATCTCCGCCAGGATCGCGGCGTATTTCTCGTTCTGGGTGCGATAGACCTCGTCGTCCTCGTCCAGACGAGCGACCGGCAGATTGGTCGGGATTTCCACGACCTCGAGCTTGTAGATGTCGAACAATTCGTCGGCTTCGGTCAGCGCCGTACCGGTCATGCCGGCCAGCTTCTCGTACATCCGGAAATAGTTCTGGAACGTGATCGAGGCCAGCGTCTGGTTTTCGGGCTGGACCTGGACGTGCTCCTTGGCTTCCAGCGCCTGATGCAGGCCTTCCGAATAGCGGCGGCCGGCCATCATGCGTCCCGTGAACTCGTCGATGATGACGACCTCGTCGTCGCGGACGATGTAGTCCTTGTCGCGCGTGAAAAGCGTGTGGGCGCGCAGGGCCTGGTTGATGTGGTGCACGACGGAGACGTTCTCGACGTCGTAGAGCGACTCGCCCTTGAGCTGGCCGGCATCGCGCAGCAGCGTCTCGATCTTCTCCATGCCGGCTTCGGTCAGCGTCACCGTGCGCTGCTTCTCGTCGACGTCGTAGTCGGTCTTGTCGAGCTTGGGCAGGAAGCCGTCGATGGTGTTGTAGAAGTCGGAGCGGTCGTCGAGCGGACCGGAGATGATCAGCGGCGTGCGCGCTTCGTCGATGAGGATGGAGTCGACCTCGTCGACGATGGCGAAGAAGTGCGGGCGCTGGACCATGTCCTCGAGCCGGTACTTCATGTTGTCGCGGAGATAGTCGAAGCCGTATTCGTTGTTGGTGCCGTAAGTGATGTCGCAGGCATAGGCCGCCTTGCGCTCGGCATCGTCGAGCCCGTGCACGATCACACCGGTGGTCATGCCGAGGAAGCCGTAGATCTGGCCCATCCAGCCGGAGTCGCGGCGGGCGAGATAGTCGTTGACGGTGACGACGTGGACGCCCTTGCCGGCGAGCGCGTTGAGATAGACCGCGAGCGTTGCGACCAGCGTCTTGCCTTCGCCAGTCTTCATCTCGGCGATGTCGCCCTCGTGCAGCACCATGCCGCCGATCAGCTGGACGTCGAAATGGCGCTGACCGAGCGTGCGCTTGGCCGCCTCGCGCACGGTCGCGAAGGCGGGCACCAGGAGATCGTCGAGCGTCTTGCCGTTCGCGAGCTGCTGCTTGAATTCAGCGGTGCGCGCTTTCAGCGCCTCATCGGACAGGTTGGAGACCTCGGGCTCCAGCGCGTTGATCGCGTTGACGCGGGACTGATATCCCTTCACCCGCCGGTCGTTGGCGGAGCCGAAAAACTTGCGGGCGAGCGCGCCGATCATGCCTAGTTCCTGTGTTCGCGATTTAACCGCGTTGCAGCCGAGAAGTTGTCACCCGCCTGCCTATCAACTCACCGTGACGCTTCGCGGCGTCAGAGCCCGGACTGCGGTCATCCGCCATATGGGTGGGAATTGGGCAAGTCTGGGTTCAACGGCCAAAAACGCAGCAAAATAAAAGCCATCGCCATGGTCGCGACCGGGCAGAGATATGGCCCGGTCAGGGCCTTGTCAACGGCGGGCGCATTGCGGCTAATTCATCATTTTGACAGACTTTTCGCGTTGCCAAGCCCCCCTGAATTGGGCGAGTGTCCGCCCCGCTCGAGCAGCCCCCTGCTTCAACAAAAGGATTTTCCATGACCACCTCGTCCCCGGTAATCACCGGCCAGCGCTTCCGCCATGCATCCGCCCTGGCTGGCTGCCTCGTTCTGGCGCTGTCCCTGGCGATCGCGGGCCCGCTCCGGGCTGCCGACGATCCGGTGCTGGCGAAGGTCAATGGCGCCGAGATCAAGAAGAGCGACGTCGCCATGGCCGAGGAGGAACTCGGGGCGAGCCTCGCCCAGATGGACCCGGCGACCAAGGATGAGAACGTCCTGTCCTTCCTGATCGACATGAAGATCGTCAGCAAGGCTGCCGAAGACAAGAAGATCGCCGACAGCGAGGAGTTCAAGAAGCGCCTGGCATTCGCCCGCAACCGGCTTCTGATGGACAGCCTGCTCGCCAGCGAGGGCAAGGCCGCCACCACGCCGGACGCCATGAAGAAGGTCTATGAGGAGGCCTCCAGGCAGATCACCGGCGAGCAGGAGGTGCGCGCCCGCCACATCCTGGTCGAGACCGAGGATGAGGCCAAGGCAGTGAAGGCCGAGCTCGACAAGGGCGCCGATTTCGCCGAGCTCGCCAAGAAGAAGTCCAAGGACCCGGGCTCCGCCGATGGCGGCGACCTCGGCTTCTTCACGAAGGAGCAGATGGTGCCGGAGTTCTCGGCCGTCGCGTTCGCGCTGGAGCCGGGCAAGATTTCCGATCCCGTCAAGTCGCAGTTCGGCTGGCACGTCATCAAGGTCGAGGAGAAGCGCAACCGCAAGGCGCCTGATTTCGAGCAGGTCAAGGCCCAGATCGAGCAGTACGTGACCCGCAAGGCCCAGGCCGAGTATGTCGCCAAGCTGCGCACGGAAGCCAAGGTCGAGCGGCTGGACCAGCCGGCGGCGGGTGCATCCAAGGACGCCAAGCCCGCGGACACGGCCAAGCCGTCCGACAGCAAGATGGCGCCGCCGGCGAAGAAGTAAGAATTCGCTGTCACTTCGCTGACGCCGAGAGTATCTAAGCATCGCAATGGCCGGGCATCCCCCGGCCATCTGCATGTCCAGACCTCACCAAGGCGCCCCACGATGTCCTCCACCGTCTCCCCGCTCGCTCCCACGACCGTTCCCGACATGCCCGCGATCGCGGGCATCCGTCTTGCGACGGCCGAAGCCGGCATCCGCTACAAGAACCGCACCGACGTGCTGCTGGCGGTGATGGACAAGGGCACCGCGGTCGCCGGCGTCTTCACCAAATCGAAATGCCCGTCCGCGCCGGTGGAATGGTGCCGCGCCAAGCTGAAGGGCGGCAAGGCGCGCGCTCTGGTGGTCAATTCCGGCAATGCCAACGCCTTCACCGGCAAGACCGGCCGCGCCTCCACGGCGCTGACGGCAAAGATCGCGGCCAAGGCGATCGGGTGCAGCGAGGGCGAGATCTTCCTGGCCTCGACCGGCGTGATCGGCGAGCCGCTGGATGCGACCAAGTTCGACGGCGTGCTCGGCCGCCTCGCCGAGACCGCCGAGCCCGGCCATTACCTCGCCGCGGCCAAGGCGATCATGACCACCGACACGTTCCCGAAGGTCGCGACCGCGACCGTCAAGCTCGGCAAGGCCAAGGTCACCATCAACGGCATGGCCAAGGGCGCCGGCATGATCGCTCCCGACATGGCGACGATGCTGTCCTTCATCTTCACGGACGCCCCGATCGCGCCGGCGGCCCTGCAGGCGCTGCTCAAGAGCGGCGTCGAGGACACGTTCAATGCGGTGACGATCGACGGCGACACCTCGACCTCGGACACCCTGCTCGCCTTCGCGACGGGAGCCGCCGCCGAGCAGGGCGCGCCGAAGATCAGCCGCGCCAGCGACCCCCGGCTGAAGGCCTTCGTAAAGGCATTCAATCAGGTGCTCGCCAATCTCGCCGAGCAGGTGGCGCGGGACGGGGAAGGCGCGCGCAAGCTGATCGAGATCACGGTCGAGGGCGCCAAGACCAAGGCCTCGGCGCGCAAGATCGCAATGTCGATCGCAAACTCGCCGCTGGTGAAGACGGCGATCGCCGGCGAGGACGCCAATTGGGGGCGCGTGGTGATGGCGGTCGGCAAGGCCGGCGAGCCGGCCGATCGCGACAAGCTCTCCATCTCGTTCAACGGCATCCGCGTCGCCAAGAGCGGCGCGCGCGATCCGGACTATGACGAAGCCCAGGTGTCGGAAGCAATGAAGGCGCCGGAGATCGCGATCAAGGTCTCGCTCGGCCTCGGCAAGGGCCGTGATCGCGTGCTGACCTGCGACCTCACCAAGGAGTACGTCGCGATCAACGGGGATTACAGGTCGTAGGGCTCGAGGCAGTCGTTCCGGGGCCCGCGAAGCGAGGCCGCGCGGAATCCTGACGTCATGCAGCTCGAGATTCCGGGATCAATGCCGAGCCATTGCCCCGGAATGACGGCAAAGCCGTCAGCCCGAGAGCCTCGCGTCCGCGACCGCCTTCTTGAACAACGCGTTCATCGCGTCCGCGATGCCTTCCGTCGGGCTCACTTCGAAATACAGCCCGGTCGAGGCGCAGCTCTGCATGTTCTTCGCGATCTCGCTGTTCGGCGACGGACCATAGGGGCCGGCATTGAACGGATTGATCCAATTCATGTACCAGGTGTTGGTGGGCAGCGCGAGGTACGTCGTGTACAGCACGGCGATCTTGACGCCGCGATCCTTCATCGCCTTGCAGAGCGCAGGATTGAGCGGCGACTGGCAACGCGTGGTGCCCGAGCGCGGTTTCAGGCATGCGGTGTTGTTCTCGTCAGCGACCCCGTCGGATACGAAGAACAGATATTTGAGCGGACTGGACGACGTGCCCGGTCCGGGCGCACTGATCTGACCGTTGATCGCGGGAAATACCGCGGTGAACGGGGTGTCCTGATCGTTGTTCTCGTTCTGGCCGTTCACCGACATCAGGTCGATCTTACCTGCCGCCGTCTTGGCGCTGGAGAGAGAGGCCGACAGCGAAAACAGACTGCGCAGGCCGAGCGTGCTCGCGGAGCCGCCGAAATCGTAGATCGCCATCCTGAACTGGTTCGAATAGGTCTGGGTGGCGCTCGCCGTATCCATCAACGACTGCGTGGCGCTCCGAAGCACGTCGATCCGGGTGGTCACGCCAAGCTTCTTGGCAAGGTCGTAGTAATTGTTCTTGTCCTTGAGATCGTGGCAGGCGAAAGCGCACTTGTCCGATGTGTTGTTGACCATCTTCTGCACGTCGGCCGGCGTCGCACCGACGCCCATGGACGGCGAATTGTCGAGCATCAGATAGAAGTCGATATAGAGCGGCATGCTGGCCGTCGCCTTCGACGTGCCGGTCATGGTCAGCGCGGCCTTGCCGATCAGGCCGAGAAACATGGTGTTGATGGTGGCGCTGAACGCAACGGTCGAGGTGACGGTCGAGCCGGACTTGACGACCGTGGTCGTGAGGCTGGTGAGCTTGTAGTCGGACAGATTGGCGCGATTGGCGTTGAAGATGTTCTCGGCATCAGTGACGCCAACGGCAATCGAGCCGTCCGAAGTCATGGCGCCGGCCGCCTTGAACGCCGGGGAAGCCTTGGCGATCGAGCCGACACTGGCGGCGTCGGCCGCGGCCTGAAGCTTGGACCGGGCGTGGGTCGCGCGCGAATAGTCGACGGCGCAGCCGACGGCGCTGATCAAGGGAACGCAGGACAGCGCGAAAATGACCGCGATATTCCCGCGCCGGTCATGGACGAACCGGTGGATGATGGTGGAAATCGCTGCGCGCATGACTCGGTCCGGAGTGGTTTGATTGTTCCACTCTAGGAACCGCCGATTAAATATGACTTATGGAGACCCCAGAACACGGACGGCAATGGGGTAAACAATCCGTTGCGAATGGACTTCAGCAATCGAAAGTCACGGATGGCCGATCTGAAACTGACACTGGTGGTGGCCTGCGCGCTGGTCGACGCCGACAAGCGCGTCCTGATCGCGCAGCGCCCCGAGGGCAAGGCGCTGGCCGGCCTCTGGGAATTTCCCGGCGGCAAGCTCGAAGCGGGCGAGCGGCCGGAGCAGAGCCTGATCCGCGAGCTTCACGAGGAGCTCGGTATCACCGTAGCCGAGCCATGCCTCGCACCGCTGACTTTCGCGAGCTACGGCTACGAGACCTTTCACCTCCTGATGCCGCTATACATCTGCCGGCGCTGGGAAGGGCAGGTGACGCCGCGCGAGGGCCAGAACCTCGCCTGGGTCCGCACCAACAAGCTGCGCGACTATCCGATGCCGCCGGCGGACATTCCGCTGATCCCGCATTTGATCGATTTGCTGATGTGATGATGCTCTTGCATCGTCATTCCGGAGCTCGCGAAGCGAGAACCCGGAATCTCGAGATTCCGGGTTCGATGCTGCGCATCGCCCCGGAATGACGATGGATAACCTACGTTTCTCCCGCCTTCCTCACCGCTTCCGCCAGGCTTGCCTTGGCCGACCCGGGCTTGAGCGGCTGCTGCTGGCTCGCATGGGGGGCCCAGCCGGACAGCCAGATGATGTCGAACGTCGCGCGGACGCGGCCGTCGGCATCGGCAAAGCGCTCAGCGTAGATTTCGGCCATCCGCAGCAGAGTCGCGCGCCGGCTCGGCGTCCGCCGCCGCTCGATCAGCACGTTGGCCGCGCCCATGCGGCGCAGATCCTGCATCAGCGCGAACGCATTGGCATAGCGCACCACGACACGGTCGACATCGGTCACCGGCAACGCAAAGCCCGCGCGCTGCAGCAGCGCGCCGATATCGCGCAAGTCCGCGAACGGCGCGACGCGCGGCGACACGCCGCCCTCGCATTCCGCTTCGGCGGCAGCAAAGGCCTGCCGCAGCTCCGTGAGGCTGTCGCCGCCGATCATCGCAGCGAGCAGCAGCCCGTCCGGCTTCAGCGCGCGCCGGACCTGCGCGAACACGCCGGGAAGGTCGTTGACGAATTGCAGAGCCAGCGCCGAGACAACGAGATCAAGGCTTTCCGGCGCAAAGGGCAGCGCCTCCGCGCCCGTCGCATCGGGTGCAATCCGCGCGATTGTCGGAAGCCGTGTGCGCAACGCCGTGAGCCCGTCGCCGGGCGTCCAGAGATCGGCTGGAGCGTGAAACTCGCGCACCACCGCAGCCAGCCGGTCGGTCATGTCCTCGGCGATGCGATCGAGCAGGAACGTGACCTCGCCCAGCGCCCGTGCACGCCGCTGCCGCGCGTTCAGCAAGGCGCGATCGAACAAGGCGAGCGGGGTTTGCGGGGTTTGAGCCATGCTGCTGGTTACGCTGATCACGACGGTTCTGGCAACGCTCTCCTGTCCGTTGCAGCACTCTTGCGCTGCTGCGCAGCCGGAGCCACGCATCCGCGCGTGCAGCTCTCTGGGCCCCGGCTCAGCGGCGAAGAGCGCTACGTCCGGCGCGCGAGACCGAGGCTTGAGCGGATGATTGCGGAACGCTAGCCTTCCCTCATGGAAGCCGAAACCACCCGCATCCGTTCCTTCGCCTCCCCGCTGCGGGCGGCGTGGACGGCTGGCCGCCACGTGCTGTCGCGCGCAGCACGGCTCGCGCTCGACGTTGCGCTGCCGACGCAGTGCGTCTCCTGCCACGAGCCGGTCGACGGCGAGGGCGTTTGTGCTTCGTGCTGGGCGCGGTTGTCGTTCATCGAGCGGCCCTACTGCCCGCGGCTGGGCATTCCCTTCGTCTATGACCCCGGCCCCGATATGCTGTCGATGGAGGCGATCGCGAGCCCGCCGGCCTACCAGCGAGCGCGGGCGGCGGTGCGCTACGATGATGTGGCGCGTACGCTGGTCCACGCGCTGAAATACCAGGACCGCACGGACCTGGCACCGGCCATGGGCCGCTGGATGGCGCGCGCGGGCGGCGAACTGCTCGCCGGCGCCGACATGCTGGTACCCGTTCCCTTGCATTGGCGGCGAGCCTGGCGCCGGCGCTACAACCAGTCCGGAGCGCTCGCGCGTGCCATCGAACGGCAGAGCGGGGTGAAGGTCCGAGGCGAGGTGCTCCGCCGGGTACGCCCGACCGAGCAGCAGATTGGCCTGTCGCGGGCTCAGCGCGCCACCAATGTGCAGGGTGCATTCCAGGTATCTCCCGACCGTCAGGCTGACGTCCAGGGCCGCCGCATCATCGTGATAGACGATGTCCTGACGTCGGGGGCAACGCTGGATGCCTGCGCGCGGGTCCTGCTGCGCGCCAAAGCGGCCCAGGTCGACGTGCTGGTCTTCGCCCGGGTTGTCGAGAGCGGCCCCCGTCCCATATAATTCAATGACTTCATGACATGAGAGCGCTGGACGCCATGACTGCTGCTGTCGAGATCTACACCAGGCCGGGCTGCGGCTATTGTTCCGCCGCCAAGTCGCTGCTGACCCGCAAGAAGGCGGCCTTCACCGAATTCGATGTGGCCAAGAACCCCTCCTGGCGCGAGGAAATGTACGGTCGTGCCGGCCAGGGGTCGACGTTCCCCCAGATCTGGATCGGCGGCACCCATATCGGCGGCTGTGACGAGCTCTATGCGCTCGATCGGGAAGGCAAGCTCGACGGCATGCTCGAGAGCGTCAAGGCCATCTCATGAGCGAGAACCGCACATTCACCGCGGCGATGGTGCAGATGCGCACTGGCCTGATGCCCGGGCCGAGCCTCGAACAGGCAACGAGGTTGATCCGGCAGGCTGCGGCCAATGGCGCCGACTACGTGCAGACGCCCGAAGTCAGCAACATGATGCAGCTGAACCGCAAGGCGCTGTTCGAGCATCTCCAGAGCGAAGAGGACGACACTTCGCTGAAGGCGTACCGGGCGCTCGCGGCGGAGCTGAAGATTCACCTCCATGTCGGCTCGCTGGCGCTGCGCTTCTCGGCGGAGAAGGCGGTCAACCGCTCCTTCCTGATCGGGCCCGACGGCAACGTGCTCGCGAGCTACGACAAGATCCACATGTTCGACATCGAGCTGCCGGACGGCGAGAGCTACCGCGAATCCGCCAACTACCAGCCGGGCGAGACGGCCGTGATCTCCGACCTGCCCTGGGGCCGCGTCGGGCTGACGATCTGTTACGACGTGCGCTTCCCGGCACTCTACCGCGCGCTCGCCGAGAGCGGTGCGTCCTTCATCACCGTGCCCTCTGCGTTCACCCGCAAGACCGGCGAAGCGCATTGGCACGTGCTGCTGCGCGCGCGCGCGATCGAGACCGGCTGCTTCGTCTTCGCCGCGGCCCAGGCGGGCCTGCACGAGAACAAGCGCGAGACCTATGGCCATTCGCTGATCATCGATCCCTGGGGCGAGATTCTCGCCGAGGGTGACGTCGAGCCCGGCATCATCATGGCGAAGATCGACCCGGCCAAGGTCGAGACCGCCCGTCGGGCTATCCCGTCGCTCCAGCATGGCCGCCGCTTCGGCGTCTCCGATCCCAAGGCCGGGCCGGACCACCTGCACCTCGTGCGGGGATCGGCATGATCCGCTACGCACTTCGCTGCGACCGCGACCATGACTTCGAGAGCTGGTTCCAGAGCTCGTCCGCCTATGATTCGCAGGTGAAGCGGAAGCTCGTGACCTGCCCGATCTGCGGCTCGGCCAAGGTCGAGAAGGCGATCATGGCGCCGCGCATCGTCGGCAAGAAGGGCCGTGGCCGCGCGACACCGCCGCCGGAGCCAGTCACCACGGCCACGACGCCCGACGCTGCGTCATCAGGACCGACCTCGCTGCTGATGGCGCAGGAGCGCGAGCTGCGCGCCAAGCTCAAGGAGCTGCGTGACCACATCGTCAAGTCCGCCGACAATGTCGGCGACCGCTTCGCCAACGAAGCCCGCGCGATGCATTACGGCGACAAGGAGCACCGTCCGATCTACGGCGAGGCCTCGCCGGAAGAGGCGAAGTCGCTGATCGACGAAGGCATCGAAGTCTCGCCACTGCCGGTGCTGCCGGAAGACCGGAATTGACGCGCACGCTTCTTCGTCATGGCCGGGCTTGACCCGGCCATCCACGCCTTGCCCAGCCCACGAAGAACGTGGATGCCCGGGACGAGCCCGGGCATGACGGCATTTGAACGATCAGGCCGCGACTAACAGCGCCACGCCGGCCACGATCAGCACGATGCCAAGAATCTCGCGCGTAGCGATCGGCTGTTTGAATGAGTAATGGGCCACGGCCTGCGCGAACAGCACCTCGACCAGTGCGAGGGTACGGACATTGGCTGCGGCCGTGAGCGCAAAGGCGAGGAACCAGAATTGCGAGGCGAAGGCGCCCGTGAAGCCGGCGAGCATCGACGGCCTCCATAATCCGAGGATTCCGCGCAATACGTCTGGCGCGCGCCAGAGCAGATAGGTGGTCAGCACCAGCGTCTGTACGAACAGGCCGAGCACCAGCGTGAAGGACGCTGCCGTCACGAACGACACATTCGGCACGTTGATGATGGCGCCGCGGAAGCCGACCGCCGACAGCGCGAAAGCCGCGGCGGCGATGAGGCCCGTAATGGTCGGCTTCAGCTCGGCAAAGCTCTTCTCGCCGCCCGGCCTCAGCGCGGTGATGACGACGCCGACCGTCGCGATCACGATCGCGAGCACCTTGAGCCAGGTCAGATGATCGCCGAGGAAGATGAAGCCGAAGACGGCGGTCTGGATCGCCTCGGTCTTCAGATACGCCGTCGTCACCACGAAGGAGCGGTCGTTCATCGCCAGCAGCATCAGGCCGGTGGCAACGATCTGGCTGAGCGCTCCTAACAACAGCCACGGCCAGAACACGGTCGGCGGCATGCCGACATGATCGCCGGTCGCCAGCAGCACCACACCAAGAAACAGCACCGAGAACGGAAAGCCGAACAGGAAGCGGATGTTGGTCGCGCCCCAGGTCCCCAGCGGCTTCGTCAGCGACCGCTGCATCGCATTGCGCGCGACCTGCCCGAGCGCGGCAATGACGGTGAAGGGAATCCAGAGGCTGGCGATGGTGAGCATGGGGTGGTGGCGGTGGGAGGGAGAAGATTTCGGCCAACCTGACCCTAGCAGCGAAGCAGGTCAATCATACGGATGTCATGGGTGCGATGCTCTCGCAACAAATTCGGAGTACAGCCCGCACCTCACCCACGGTAGTTCACACCATGCCTTCGGCCACCACCATGTAATTCACGTCCATGTCGGACGAGAGGGACCATTTGTCGGCGAAGGGGCTGTAGACGACGCCGGTCTGCTCGGTGATGACGAGGCGGTTGTCGAGCAGATATTTCGCGAGCTCGTCGGGGGTGACGAACTTGTTCCATTCGTGGGTGCCGCGCGGCAGCCAGCGCAGAACATATTCGGCGCCGACGATGGCAAGGGCGAAGCTCTTCCAGTTGCGGTTCAGTGTCGAGACGACCATCAGGCCGTTCGGCTTCAGCATCGCGGCGCAGCGCTTCAGAAAGACGCCGACATCGGTGACGTGCTCGACCACCTCCATCGCCAGCACGATGTCGAAGCGCTCGCGCGGGTCGACTTCCTCCACCGTGGTGCAGCGATAGTCGATCGCAAGATGGCTCTTGTCGGCGTGCAGCTTCGCAGCCGCGATGTTGCTCGCCGAGGGGTCGATGCCGATGACCTGTGCGCCCAGCCGCGACAACGGCTCGCACAGCAGGCCGGCGCCGCAGCCGATGTCGAGCACGCGCAGGCCGCCGAGACAATTGAGGCTGCGCACGTTGCGCTCGAACTTGCGGCAGGCGGCGTCGCGGATGTAGCCGAGCCGCAGCGGGTTGATCCGGTGCAGCGGCGCCATCTTGCCCTTGGGGTCCCACCACTCCGCCGAGAGTTTTGAGAACTTCGCGATCTCGGCGGCGTCGACGGTCGAGCCCGGCTGGGCAGAAAGGGAAGTATTTTGCTGCATGCTCATGGTTACGCGCGGTCCTACCGCGTGGTGATCGAGCTACGGAAGGCGAGCGGCGAGGCGATTGTCCTGATCGTCTCGATCCCCTCGCCGACGCCGCGAATCGTCACGTCGCCGTAGTTGAGAATACGTCCTAGAATGGTCTGGTCGACATCGACGCTCTCGACCTTGTCCAGCGCCATCTCGAAGGTGCGGCGCTTGATGAAACCGGTCTTGTGCACGACCCGGAGGTTGGTGACGTCGGTCTCGGTGGTGAAGCGATGGAACCAGCCCTTGATGGTCCAGTACAAGGCTGCCAGGGCCACCAGCCCCGCCGCGCCGAGGCAAAGCAAGACGAGCCAGTCGGCGATCGCCTGCCGGGACAGCACGAACAGGGCCAGCGCCACGATCCAGGCCACGATGGCCGGAAAGTAAAAGATCCAGTGCGCATTGGTCGAATACAGCACCCGCTCGCCCGGTTGCAGGATCTCGTCGATATAGCGCGCCATGACCTCGGTTAACCCACTACCCCTGCAACCCACCCGCAGGAACCCGCTTGCCCCCGGCCCCGCCGCTCTGTATACGCGCGGTCGGTGTCCCCGAGGCACCCGTCCAGTGCGGGCCACCATACTGATCCTTATGAAGGAATGCACGCGTCGTCATGAGCCGCCTCGTGATGAAATTCGGCGGCACGTCCGTCGCCAACATCGAACGTATCCGCAACGTCGCACGCCATGTGAAGCGCGAGGTCGATGCCGGCCATGAAGTGGCCGTCGTCGTCTCCGCCATGGCCGGCAAGACCAACGAGCTGGTGGCCTGGTGCACCGAGGCCTCGCCGATGCACGATGCGCGCGAATATGACGCCGTGGTCGCCTCGGGCGAACAGGTGACCTCAGGCCTGCTCGCAATCGTGCTGCAGGGCATGGGCATTCAGGCCCGCTCGTGGCAGGGCTGGCAGATTCCGATCAAGACCAGCGACGCCCATGCCTCCGCCCGGATCGAGGACATTGACGGCAGCGAGATCATCAAGCGCTTCAAGCAGCGCAAGGAGGTCGCGGTCATCGCCGGCTTCCAGGGCATCAACCCCGAGACAGGCCGCATCACCACGCTCGGCCGCGGCGGCTCCGACACCTCGGCCGTGGCGATCGCTGCCGCCGTCAAGGCGGACCGTTGCGACATCTACACCGACGTCGACGGCGTCTACACCACCGACCCGCGAATCGTGCCGAAGGCCAAGCGGCTCGACAAGATCGCGTTCGAGGACATGCTGGAACTGGCCTCGCAGGGCGCCAAGGTGCTCCAGGTTCGCTCGGTGGAACTCGGCATGGTCCACAACATGCCCATTTTCGTCCGCTCGAGCTTCGACAAGCCCGAGGATATCGACCCGCATGCCAACCAGCCGCCCGGCACGCTGATCTGCAGCGAGGAGGAGATCATGGAAAGCCACGTCGTCACCGGCATCGCCTTTTCGAAGGACGAGGCCCAGATCTCGGTGCGCCAGATCGAGGACAAGCCTGGCGTTGCGGCCTCGATCTTCGGCCCGCTGGCGGATGCCAACATCAACGTCGACATGATCGTGCAGAATGTCTCCGAGGACGGCAAGACCACCGACCTGACCTTCACGGTGCCGGCCGCCGACTACACCCGCGCCAAGGATACGATTACCGCAGCCAAGGCCAAGATCGGTTATGCGCGGCTCGATACCGCCACCGACGTGGCCAAGATCTCGGTGATCGGCAGCGGCATGCGCAGCCATGCCGGCGTCGCCGCCCAGGCGTTCTCGGCCCTCGCCGGACGAAACATCAACATCCGGGCCATTACAACCTCCGAGATCAAATTCTCGGTGCTGATCGACACGGCTTATACCGAGCTTGCGGTGCGTACCCTGCATACGCTCTACGGCCTCGACCAGGGCTAAAGCGCGACCATCGTCGCGCTTCAGATTGTTGCTAGAGCATGGTCTTTCCGGAAAACCGCTTCGCACTTTTCCGGACCATGCATAGGCTAATTTTCTCTTAGCGGTCGCAGCAAACGCGAAGGTGTACACACCTTCGCGTTTGGCAGGCGTTTTGCTTGGCAAAACAAGCCTCAATTCGCTATACGGCGAACAGGGTGGGCTGCCGCAGACTGTGTCCCAGTTCAGGCGGCGCTGATTCGGTACAAGCGCTGATCTCAAGTAGATTTTGGGTTTGTGCCAGCGCCGGACGAACAATTTGGTTGTTTTTCTGGAATTTTGGGCCAGCCGCCGGCCGATACCGCCGGGCCCGGCAGACGGAGGAGATTGACGGTTCATGCGGAGCGCGTCGGGAGGTCCCCGCGTCTTGTTGAGACGGCTCCGCGAAACCATGGCGGAGCAGGTCTCGGCCCAGGAGCGGCTGGACAAGATCGTGGTGCTGATCGCCGCCAACATGGTGGCCGAGGTGTGCTCGGTCTACGTGCTGCGCATCGACAACACGCTCGAGCTCTACGCCACCGAAGGCCTCAACCGCGAGGCGGTGCACCACACCGTGCTGAGCGCCCATGAGGGCCTCGTCGGCCTCGTCGCCAGCGAGGCGACGCCGCTCAACTTAAGCGACGCGCAGAGCCATCCCGCCTTCTCGTTCCGACCCGAGACCGGCGAAGAAATCTATCACTCCTTCCTCGGCGTGCCGATCCTGCGGGCCGGCAACACGCTCGGCGTGCTGGTGGTGCAGAACCGCGCCAAGCGCAACTATGTCGAGGAGGAGCTCGAGGCGCTCCAGACCACCGCCATGGTGCTGGCCGAGTTGATCGCCTCGGGCGAGCTGTCCGCGCTGGCCCAGCCGGGCCAGGAGCCGGCGGCGCGCCATTCCGCGCAGAAGGTTGGCGCGATCCTGTCCGAGGGCATCGCGCTCGGCCATGTCGTGCTGCACGAGCCGCGCGTCGTCATCAAGGACTACATCGCCGAAGACCTGCCGAAGGAGATCAAGCGGCTCGACACCGCGCTTGCCAAGCTGCGGGCCGATCTCGATCGCATGCTGGAGCGCGGCGACGTCGCCGAGGGTGGCGAGCACCGCGAGGTGCTGGAAGCCTACCGCATGTTCGCCAACGACCAGGGGTGGTCACACAAGCTGCACGAGGCGGTCGCCACCGGTCTTACCGCGGAAGCCGCCGTCGAGCGCGTGCAGTCCGACACCCGCGCGCGCATGCTGCGCTCGACCGACCCCTATTTGCGCGACCGGCTGCACGACCTTGAAGACCTCGGCTACCGCCTGATGCGGCAGCTGGTCGGCCAGGATCACGCGCCTTCGCGTGAACAATTGCCCGACAACGCGATCGTCATTGCGCGCGCGATGGGCCCGGCGGCGCTGCTCGACTACGACCGCAAGCGCCTGCGCGGCATCGTATTGGAGGAAGGCACCGCCAATTCCCATGTCTCGATCGTGGCGCGTGCGCTCGGCATTCCCGCGGTCGGCGAAGTCCCGAACGCGCCCGGCATTGCCGATCCCGGCGATGCCATCATCGTCGACGGCACCTCGGGCTCGATCTATGTGCGCCCGTCGCAGGAGATCGAGGCCGCTTTCGCGGAGCGCGTGCGCTTCCGCGCCCGCCGCCAGGCACAGTATCTGGCGCTGCGTGACCGGCCCTGCGTCACCAAGGACGGCCAGAAGGTCGAGCTGATGATCAATGCGGGATTGGCCATCGACCTGCCGCACATCGAGGATACCGGCAGCGCCGGCATCGGCCTGTTCCGCACCGAGCTGCAATTCATGGTCGGCCAGAGCCTGCCGCGCACCAGCGACCAGCTCGCGCTCTATCGCACCGTGCTCGATGCCGCCGGCAGCAAACCCGTCACCTTCCGCACCCTCGACATCGGCGGCGACAAGGCGCTGCCCTACATGGAAGCGGTGATCGAGGAGAATCCCGCGCTCGGCTGGCGCGCGATCCGCCTCGGGCTCGACCGTCCCGGCCTGTTGCGCGGCCAGATCCGCGCGCTCTTGCGCGCCGGCGGCGGCCGCGCGCTGCGCATCATGTTCCCGATGATCTCGGAGGTCGCCGAGTTCGATGCGGCCAAGGCACTGGTCGAGCGCGAGCTCACTTATTTGCGCCAGCACGGCCATACGCTGCCGGAACGGATCGACATCGGCACCATGGTCGAGGTGCCCGCCCTGCTCTATCAGCTCGACGAGCTCCTGAAGAAGGTCGATTTCATCTCGGTCGGCTCCAACGATCTGTTCCAATTCATGTTCGCGGTCGATCGCGGCAATGCCAAAGTCTCCGAGCGCTTCGACACCATGTCTGCGCCGATCCTGCGCGCACTGCGCGACATTGCACGCAAGGCGTACGCTGCCGAGAAGTCGCTCTCGCTCTGCGGCGAGATGGCGTCCAAGCCGATCGGCGCGCTGGCGCTGATCGCTCTGGGCTATCGTTCGCTGTCGCTCTCGGCGACTGCGCTCGGCCCGGTCAAGGCCATGGTGCTCGATCTCGACGCCAAGAAGGCCGAAGCTGTGCTCGGTCCGTTGCTGGACGCGCCCGCGGGCAGCGTCTCGATCCGGCAGAAGCTGACGGAATTTGCCGAGGCCGAAGGCCTGGCCTTGTAGCGGGCCCGTTACCGCGTCCTGCCGCCCCGCCTCTTGCCGCTATTGAGACCGAACCGATGTCGTCACTTCCCGAAGCCAAACTGGACGTTCTGCTCGCGCATCACGCCTCGCTCGAGGCCGAATCGCTGGGACAGCTCTCCTCCGAGCGCTATGTGCAGATCACGCGCGAGCTCGCCGAGATCACGCCGCTGATCGAGGCAGTCAAAACCTATCGTTCTGCCGTCAAGGAGCTCGCGGATACCGAGGCGCTGATCGCCGATCCCGCGACCGATGCCGACATGCGCGGCATGGCGCAGGCCGAGCGCGACGAGCTGACGCAAAAGATCGAGGAGCTGGTCCAGAAGATCCGCGTCGCGCTGTTGCCGAAGGATGCCATGGACGACCGCAACGTGGTGCTGGAAATCCGCGCCGGCACCGGCGGCGACGAGGCCTCCCTGTTCGCCGGCGATTTGTTCCGGATGTATGAGCGCTTTGCCAGCCTTCAGGGCTGGAAGGTCGAGGTGATCTCGGCGAGTGAAGGCACCGTCGGCGGCTACAAGGAAATCATCGCGGAGGTGCAGGGCCGCGGCGCGTTCTCTAAGCTGAAATTCGAATCCGGCGTGCACCGCGTGCAGCGCGTGCCCGATACGGAGACGCAAGGACGCATCCACACCTCGGCAGCGACGGTGGCCGTCCTGCCGGAGGTCGAGGACGTCGACGTCGACATCAAGAATGACGACCTGCGGATCGAGACCATGCGCGCGCAAGGCGCGGGCGGCCAGCACGTCAACAAGACCGAATCGGCGATCCGCATCACCCATATCCCGACCGGCATCGTGGTGATGATGCAGGACAGCCGCTCGCAGCACAAGAACCGGGCTTCCGCCATGAACATCCTGCGCTCCCGCATCTACGACGCCGAGCGGCAACGGGTCGACGCCGCGCGCTCGGCCGAGCGCAAGGAGAAGGTCGGCTCCGGCGACCGCTCCGAGCGCATCCGCACCTATAACTTCCCGCAAGGACGCGTCACCGACCATCGCATCAACCTCACGCTCTACAAGCTGCCGCAGGTGATCGCGGGTGAAGCCCTGGGCGAATTGATCGACGCGCTGACGACGGAGCACCAGGCTGCACAGCTCGCTGCGCAAGGCGCGGCGGCCTGAGGCGTGAGCAACTCCTTCACCGGACAATCCATCGAGGGTGCGCGGCGCAGACTGGCCGCACAACTGAAATCGGCACGGCTCGATGAAGCCGAGCTCGACGCGCGCATCCTGGTCGGCGCGGCACTCGGTCTCGACCTCACCGGCCTGATCACGCAGGCTGCCCGTCCCCTCACCACGACCGAGGCATCGCGGCTCGCGCAGCATGCACAGCGCCGCATCGCCGGCGAACCCGTGGCGCGCATCCTCGGAATACGCGAATTCTGGGGCCTGCCGTTCCGCTTGTCGGAAGCGACGCTGGTCCCGCGCCCTGATACCGAGGCCGTGGTCGAGCTCGCGCTCGAGATTATTCGCGAGAGGAAGGCATCTCATCCGCCGCGTATCGCCGACATCGGCACCGGGTCCGGCGCGATCATGCTCGCGCTGCTGCACGAAATACCGGATGCTGTCGGCGTGGGCACCGACCTCAGCCAGAACGCGCTCAGAACCGCCAGAGACAATGCAGCGGCGCTCGGCCTCGCGGACCGCGCCGTCTTCGTCGCCTGCTCCTACGCCGCGGCACTCCGCGGTCCGTTCGACCTCATCGTGTCGAACCCGCCCTATATTCCCTCGGCCGAGATTCCGAAATTGAGCATCGAGGTGCGCGAGCACGATCCGCATCTGGCGCTCGACGGCGGCAACGATGGATATGACGCCTATCGCGCCCTGATCCCGCAGGCGAGCGAGCGCCTCGCCCCCGGCGGCGCGCTGATCGTCGAGGCCGGACGGGGCCAGGCCCAGACTATCGGAACCTTGATGAGGGGCGCCGCATTGTCCGTGGACCGGCCGCCCAAGGCCGACCTCGCGGGCATTCCGCGGGCCGTTTCGGCCCGAAAAATGCCCCCATAAAAGCCGGATTGGGCTGCAAAAACCTCTTGGAATATCGCCTGGGAACGACTACGTTCCGTTCAACACATCGGTGCCGGCCCCGTACACACCTACGGGCAAAAGCCGGGCTCTCGGGCGAGAGCTTTACTGATTATAGGTTCCTAGCCGCAGGTCCTGTTGAGCGCGATGGCCATGGAGCTGCGCTGCTCTCCGACCGCAAAGTGAACGAAAGCCAGATATTGCGCTTGAACACTTACGCAAGACCGCTGGGCTTGTTTCGGCAAGCGAAATGAATGGGTTCGCTGGCAAATGAATGCTGGCGGGTGGGGAACGCGTCTTTGTTGAACGCGATGGTCGGCGAACATTTGCAGGGCTCGATCCGCCCTCCCGCGCGGTGCGCGCGAGAGACGTGAACCGCTGTCACCGAGGCACTCCTAGCGATCAGTAATGCGTGCAACCTTTAGGGCTGGAATTAAAGGCAGGACATGAGAAACGGTCAGAACAAGCAGCGGATGCGCAACCGCAATAACAATAACAACAACAACAACCGGCGCGGCCAGAACCCGATGACCCGGGTCTACGAGTCCAACGGGCCGGACATCAAGATCCGCGGCACCGCTTCGCACATCGCCGAAAAGTATCTCCAGCTTGCGCGTGACGCGCGCTCCTCCGGAGACCCCGTCGCGGCCGAGAACTACTACCAGCATGCCGAGCATTATTTCCGCCTGATCGCGGCGGCCCAGGAGCAGTTCCGCCAGAACCAGCAGCCGCGCGGCGATGAGCCCATCAGCAGCAACAGCGACGACGGCGAGGACGACGGCGAGAATTTCTCGGCCTTCGGCCAGGAGCCGGGCTTCGTCCCGCAGCCCCAGCAGCAGCCCTTCATGCGAGACCGGGATGGCCAGCGCGATCACCACCAGCGCGACCATCAGCACCGCGACGGCCAGCAGCCCTATCAGCGCGACAACCAGCAACCGCGCGAGCACCGCGAACGCGATCATCGTCCGCAGCCGCAATATCAGCCGCAGCCGCAGCCGCTGCCCGCGAACCAGCCGCAGCCCGTCATCGCCGATGCCGGCGGCGTCGATCGCCTGCCCTCCTTCATCACCGGCGCGCAGCCGCAAGTGAATGCCGGCGCGAATGGCGGCCAGGGTGGTTTCGAAGGCGGCGGAGGCGGTGAGCGCTTTCCGCGACGGCGGCGCCGTCCGCATGGTCCGCGCCCCGAGCGCGAAGCGGCCCCGGCCGCGTCCAGCGACGAAGTCGCACCCGGCGAGTAAGCCTCTTCTGGATCTTCTGACATGAATCGTCCCGACCTCGTCGGGACGATTTTGGGCTGTCCGTTAACTGCTCCGTTCGCAACTGCAGGCAAGGATGGCCCTCTCCCGTCGCGAGAGGCGAGGCTAGCTGCGCGTCACCGTCGTCTGGGACGGCACCAGCACAGGCTTTGCGAGCGAGGGAATGAGTCGCGCGCGCTCGCGCTTGGCGGGGATCGCGCGGTAGACCTGCTTGGTCGCCTCCACGATATGGACGCCGGCAAAGGGCAGCGACAAGGCCGCACCGGCACGCTCCCACATCTGCGCGGATTTGAGCACCCAGCCGCCGGCATAGGGCGGCATGAACAGCGCCTCACCCCAGGCAGTCGGCGTGAACCAGGTCTGACGCAGCAGTTCGGTAATCTGCGAGCGCGAATAGGGCCGGCCGTGGCCAAACGGCGTGCTGTCGGTGCGGGTCCACACTCCGCGCCGGTTCGGAATCACAGCGATTACGCGCCCGGACGGCGAGAGCACGCGCCACACCTCGCGCAGCAGCGCCGCCGGATCGTCCGACATCTCGAGCGCGTGCACCAGGAGGATGCGGTCGACCGCGGCGTCGGGAAGCGGCAACGAGAATTCGTCGACCAACGAAGCCAGCGCCGGCCGTCCCGTCGGCCACTTCAGAACGCCCTGCGCCGCCGGCATGAAAGCGATGCAGCGTTCGGCGTCCTCGCGGAACAGTCCGAGATAGGGTGTGGGATAACCGATGCCGAGCACGCGCTGACCCTCGGCGCGGGGCCAACGCTCCCTGATGCCGCGATTGATCATTTGCCGCGCCACGATCCCGAGACGGCGGGAATAGAACTCACGGAGGTCGACGACATCGATGGTCATGACGCCAATGTAACATGCGCGAGCAGGCCGCCGCGCGCGGAATATTGCATTGCCTGCGCAACGTTAACGCCATATTTGTCTGACGGGGCTGAGCGCGATGGAGATGACATGGCCGCCGAAATTCGTACTTTCACCTGTTTAAATGACAATTTCGGTTATCTGATCCACGATGTGGAAACCAAGGCGACGGCGTCGATCGACGCGCCGGAGGCCGGCCCCATCCTCGAGACCTTGGCACGCGAGGGCTGGCAGCTCACCGACATCCTGATCACCCATCATCACGGCGATCATGTCGGCGGAGTCGCCGAACTCAAGCAGAAATACGATTGCCGCGTCGTCGCGCCGCATGACAAAACAACGAAGATTGCAAACGTCGACCTGCGCGTCGCCAATGCCGACGTGGTCAAGATCGGCAATTTGCTGGCGCGCGTCGTGGAGACGCCCGGCCACACGCTCGACCACGTCTCCTACGTGTTCGACACCGAGAAGACGGTATTCGCTGCCGACACGCTGTTCTCGATCGGCTGCGGCCGCGTGTTCGAGGGCACCTATCCGATGATGTGGGATTCGCTTCTGAAGCTGCGGGCCCTGCCCGACGACTTCAAGCTCTATTGCGGCCACGAATACACCGCGTCCAACGTGAAGTTCGCGCTCACCGTCGACCCCGACAATGCAGCGCTCCAGGCACGCGCCGCCGAGGTGACGAGGTTGCGGGCCGAGAACAAGCCCACCATTCCCTCACTGCTTGGTGACGAGAAGCGAGCAAACGTGTTCCTGCGGGCTGATGCGCCCGAGGTCGCAGCCAGGCTACACATGAAGGGTGCGGACGCCGCCGCGGTGTTCGGCGAATTGCGCGAGCGTAAAAACAAGTCCTGACGGGGATCGATGCCGACCGCAGCCGAGATCATCGCGCGCCTCGAATTGCGGCCGCATCCCGAGGGCGGCCATTATCGCGAGACGTTTCGCGACCAGGCCACGGACGCCAACGGGCGTTCGCGCTCAACCCTGATCTACTTCCTGCTTGCTCACGGCGAGCGCTCGCATTGGCATCGCGTCGATGCGGTCGAGACCTGGCACTACTACGCCGGCAGCCCGCTGACGCTTCGCATCGCCCATGACGGCTGCTCGCAGCACGAGGTGCGGCTCGGTACGGATCTCATGGGCGGCGAGCGGCCCCAGGGAATCGTGCCGGCCAATGCCTGGCAGATGGCAGAGACCACCGGCGAGTGGACACTGGTCGGCTGCACCGTGGCGCCAGCGTTCGAGTTCGCGAAGTTCGAGCTCGCACCGAAGGACTGGGAGCCTTAGCTCGCCACTTCCCGGGTGACGCCCGAGCGAGGAAATTGAACCGACTTCACCACGATTGACGTGGATACATGGATCCAGGTTCTGGATCCGGGTTCTCGCTCCGCGCGCCCCGGAACGATGATCATCGCTTTCGCAGCACCATGTCCTTCGCCGCGATCAGGCCGCCGCCGGCGATCAGGATCGCGGCAATGGCGATGTTGGCGCTGGCCTTGGCAAAACCGGCAGCGATGAGGAAGCCGGTCGACAGCAGCGGCGTCGCGTAGGAGGCGGCGCCGAGCACGCGGATGTCGCCGCGCTTCATGCCGATGTCCCAGGCGTAGAATGCAGCACCGACCGGGCCGATGCCGAGTGCGATGACCGAGAGCCATTGCACCGTGGTCTCCGGCCAGACCGTGGTTTCAAGCAGACCATGCATCAGCGCAGCCAGTACGGCCGTGACGAGGCAGAAGCCTGCGACGGCATCAGTCGGCACCGCCTTCAGCCGGCGTGACAGCACCGAATAGGTTGCCCAGACGAAGGCGGCGATGAAGGCCGCGATCAATCCCGGCAGCGTGCCCGGCGCGAAGCCCGAGGTGTTGCCGGCGAACAGCAGCACGGTGCCGACGAGGCCGAGCACCGCGCCGAAGATGTGATGCGCGGCCAGCCGCTCGCCGGGCAGGAATGACGAGAACAGCACGATCAGCAGCGGCCACAGGTAATTCAGAAGGCCGGCTTCGGCCGGCGGCGCAAAGCGCAGCGCGAGAAAATACAGCGCGTGATAGCCGAACAGGCCGCCGACGCCGACGACCCAGACGACGAGCGGCTGACGCAGGCTTTTCGCCGCCTCGCTCCGCCCGATCCAGGTGAGCAGGCCGACGACACCGCCAATCGCGAAGGTCATCGCGGCGAGCTGGAACGCCGGGATCTTTCCGGTCGCCACCGTCATCACTGACAGCAGCGACCACATCAGGATCGCGGTCAATCCGATCAGTGTTGCCGTGCGGGGAGTCATCGGCCCAATGCTTCCGTCATGGCCGAGCTTGTCCCGGCCATCCACGTTCTTCCGTGGCGACGGCTGTTGTAAGGCCGTGGATGCCCGGGACAAGCCCGGGCATGACGATGTGGAAATTTATCGGCGCTCGTGATGCGATCGCATCACACCATGTACTGGCCGCCGTTGACCGTCAGCGTCGAGCCGGTGATGAAGCCGGCCTCGTCGGCCGCGAGGAACACGACCGCGCGCGCAATCTCCTCAGGCTCGCCGAGCCGGCTGGCCGGGATCTGCGGGATCACATTCTTCTCCAGAACGTCCTTCGGCACCGCCTGCACCATTTCGGTGTTGATGTAGCCGGGGCAGATCGCATTGACGGTGATGCCGCCCTTGGCGTTCTCGAGTGCGAGCGCCTTGGTGAAGCCGATGTCGCCGGCCTTCGCCGCGGAATAGTTGACCTGACCGAACTGCCCCTTCTGGCCGTTGATCGAGGAAATCGAGATGACGCGGCCGAACTTGCGCGCGCGCATGCCCTCGATGACCTGACGCGTCATGTTGAACAGCGAGCCGAGATTGGTATTGATGACGGCGTTCCACTGCTCGAGCGTCATCTTGTGGAAGGCGGTATCGCGGGTGATGCCGGCATTGTTGACGAGCACCTCGATGGGCCCGAGATCGGCCTCGACCTTCTTCACGCCCTCGGCGCAGGCATCGAAATTGCTGACGTCCCATTTGTAGACGGCGATGCCGGTCTCGGCCTTGAACTTCTCCGCCGCCGCGTCGTTGCCGGCATAGCTCGCCGCAACCTTGTAACCCGCCGCCTTCAGCGCCTTGCTGATCGCCGCTCCGATGCCCCGCGTACCACCCGTCACCAATGCAACACGTGCCATGTCGTATTCCTTCCCTTGGACTCGTCGGACGTTTCTGAGATCGCTTTTTAGCTGCGGATTATGCGGGACGTTTGACGGACATCAAGAACAAAACGCCCGGCGTCGAGCCGGGCGTTTCTCTTTAGTCGAGGCGTGGACGGTTGCGAAGAATATTTGATTTGCAACCGCCGCCTTTTTAGTCGCGTGCAACGCACGCGCTGACGTGTGCGGCGCACGCGTCAGCTGCGTGTCGGAGCGTCGTCAGTCGCGCGCCAGGCACATCGCGATGCCCATGCCGCCGCCGATGCACAGCGTGGCCAGGCCCTTCTTCGAATCGCGCTTCTGCATCTCGTGCAGCAGCGTCACCAGCACGCGTGCGCCGGACGCGCCGACCGGATGGCCGATCGCGATCGCGCCGCCATTGACGTTGACCTTGGAGGTGTCCCAGCCGAGGTCCTTGTTGACGGCGCAGGCCTGCGCCGCGAAGGCTTCGTTGGCCTCGATCAGGTCGAGATCGCCGACGCTCCAGCCGGCCTTCTTCAGCGCGGCGCGCGAAGCCGGGATCGGGCCCGAGCCCATGATCTTCGGATCGACGCCGGCCTGAGCCCAGGACACAATGCGCGCAAGCGGCTTCTTGCCTTCCTTGGCCGCCTGCTTCGCGGTCATCAGCACCACGGCGGCGGCGCCGTCGTTGATGCCGGAGGCCGAACCGGCGGTGACCGTGCCTTCCTTCTCGAAGGCAGGCTTCAGCTTCGCCATCGCGTCGAGCGTTGCGCCATGGCGCGGATATTCGTCGGCGCTGACCACGATGTCGCCCTTGCGGGTCTTGATGGTGACGGGAACGATCTCGTCGTTGAACTTGCCGGCCTTCTGCGCGGCCTCGGCCTTCTGCTGCGAGGCGACCGCGAACTCGTCCTGCTGGGCGCGGGTGATCTGCCACTGCCGCGCGACGTTCTCGGCGGTGTTGCCCATGTGGTAGCCGTTGAAGGCATCCCACAATCCGTCCTTGATCATGGTGTCGACGAACTCGACCGGGCCCATCTTGACGCCGCCGCGCAGATACTGGGCGTGCGGGGCCATGCTCATGGATTCCTGGCCGCCCGCGACGACGATCTCGGAATCGCCGTTCAGCAGCGCCTGATAGCCGAGCGCGACCGTGCGCAGGCCGGAGCCGCAGAGTTGGTTCACGCCCCAGGCCGGGCTCTCCACCGGAATGCCGGCGGCGATCGAAGCTTGACGGGCCGGATTCTGGCCCTGGGCGGCGGTCAGGATCTGCCCCATGATCACCTCGGAGACCCGGCCGGGCTCGATGCCCGCGCGCTCGAGCGCGGCCTTGATGGCGACGGCACCGAGATCGTGGGCGGGAAGGGTCGCGAACGCTCCGTTGAAGCTTCCGACCGGGGTGCGGGCGGCGCTGACGATGACGACATCGTCTGACATGGGCATCTCCTGGGGTTGATTGGGGCAGACGGGGCTGGGGAAACGGCTCGCCAGTCTCGACTTGCATCCTGTTAACGTCGTTGAGGCATGTCAATCGGACGGCGACCGAATTCATGCCGCAGCGCATTCAAAATAGCGTTCTTGGCGCTTTCGCAAGCACGATTTTGCTCTGCGATTAACCGTGCCGCACAAAACGGTAGCGTGAGCCCTTTGAAAATGCTTATTTTGTTGCGTTGCGTACTCTTCCCGCCCTGCGGCATGGCCGACAGGTTCCCGTTCTCCGCGTTTGCAAGTGAGAGCCCATGGCGAAATCAGACCAACCCACGACCATCAAGAAATACGCGAACCGCCGGCTCTATAACACCGGAACGAGCACCTACGTGACGCTGGAAGACCTCGCCGCCATGGTCAAGAATGGCGAAGATTTCCTGGTCTATGATGCCAAGTCCGGCGACGACATCACCCGCTCCGTGCTCGCCCAGATCATTTTCGAACAGGAGAACAAGGCCGGCCAAAACCTGCTGCCGACCACCTTCCTCCGCCAGCTCATCCGCTTCTATGGCGACAGCATGCAGATGGTGGTTCCGAAATATCTGGAGCAGTCGATCGCGACCCTGACCCAGGAGCAGGAAAAGTTCCGCAAGCAGATCGCCAATACGCTGTCCGGCACTCCTTTTGCCCCATTGGAAGAGCAAGTTCGTCGCAACATGGAGCTGTTCCAGCAGACTTTCTCGATGTTCAAGCCGTTCGCAGCGCCCCGTTCGGCCGCCACCACCGAGCCGGAGGCAGATCCGAGTGCCGAGGCGCCGAAGGAAAGCAACATCGACGACCTGCGCCAGCAGATGAAGGAAATGCAGGAACGCCTGGAGCAGATGTCGAAGAAGGACGAATAGTCCTTCATATTCGTACCGGTGTCAGCGAGCGGGAGGACGAGCCGTGTCTGACCGAAGCACCCATTGGGACCATGTCTACGCCAGCAAGGGCGAAGCTGAGGTCAGCTGGTATCAGGACAGCCCGGCGACCTCGCTGGAGATGATCCGCGCGGCCACCCCCAATCTTCGTGCAGCTATCATCGATATCGGCGGCGGAGCATCAAGGCTGGTCGATGCGTTGTTGCAGGACGGACATCGCGACGTCACCGTGCTGGATCTTTCTGCCAATGCGCTCGACGCGGCGAAGAAGCGGATCGGCGGAGCTGCTTCGAGGGTCGACTGGATCGTTGCCGACGCCACGTCATGGCAGCCGGCGAAGACCTACGACGTCTGGCACGACCGCGCCGCGTTTCACTTCCTGACCGATCCCCGCGACAGGGTCGCTTATGTCGAGCGCCTGCGGTCGGCGGTTGCGACCGACGGCCACGTCATCATTGCGACGTTTGCACCCGATGGTCCCGAGAAATGCAGCGGCCTGCCGGTGCAGCGCCATGACAGTGCCAGCCTTGCGGCGGAGCTTGGACCGGAGTTCGCGCTGATCGAGACTCGCAGCGAGACGCATCATACGCCGTGGGACTCGACGCAGGCGTTTCAATTCAGCCGGTTTCGGAGGAGCGGTTAACGCCTCTCAAGCGGCGAGCTTCACGTCGTGCGCAAAGTCCCAATAGAGTTGTCGCGCGCGGGTATAGAACGGACCGGGCTTCAGCTCGCGCTCGTCGATGCGGATCACGGGCGCGACCTTGGCGAAATTGCCGGTTGAGAAAATCTCGTCGGCGGCCAGGAAATCAGCATAGCGCAGCGTCTTCTCGACCACGGTGGCGCCGTCGCCGCGAAGCAGGCTGATGACGCGCTGGCGCGTGATGCCGTTCAGGAAAGTGCCGTTCGGCACCGGCGTAAACACCACGCCGTCCTTGGCCATGAACACGTTGGAATTGCCGAACTCGGCGACGTTGCCGAGCATGTCGAGCATCAGCGCGTTGTTGAAGCCGCGCGCGGCGGCCTCGGCGAGCGCGCGCGAATTGTTCGGATAGAGGCAGGCAGCCTTGGCCTCGACCGGTGCGCATTCGGCTGTCGGCCGCCGGAACGGCGACAGCGTGATCGCGTTGCCTGCGGGCTTTGGCATCGGCGCCTCGTAGATGCACAGGCACCAAATGGTGGTCTCGGGGTCGAACAGCACGCCGCCGCCGCTTCCGTTCTGTGCCCAGTACATCGGACGGATATAGAGCTCGGCATCAGGCGCAAATCGAGCAATACCGTCCTGCGCGAGCGTTAGCCAGGCGTCTGTATCGACCACCGGCTTCAGGCCGAAATTGATCGCTGACTGATTGACGCGGGCGATGTGGCGATCGAGATCGGGCGCAACACCCTCGAACGCGCGCGCGCCGTCGAATACGATCGAGCCGAGCCAGGCCGCATGCGTGCGCGGCCCCATGATCGGCACATTGCCGTCGTGCCATTTGCCTTCGAAGAAGGTCCAGCTCGGCGAGTAGACGATGGGCTTCTTGATCTCGGCCATGACCGGCCTCCCCTTGGGAATATCCGGGCACTATTGCCCCAACTTCTAAACGATTTGCTGCGGGGATGAGCCACCCTCCCCCTTTGGCGGCGCTGGGTTAAGACAGGCCAAACCGGCTATAATGCGGATAACGATACGGAGTACGCCATGCCGCTCGATCCGCTCGCAAAGCGTTTGTTGACCATGATGGCTGCGGCTGGGCCGCAGGCCCGGAGCCGGCCGAGCGTGGAGGCGCGGCGCCAATCGCTGGCAAAGCTGATGCAGTTCACGCGTGCCGAAGCGCCGGATGTGACGACGTCCGATGGGATGCTGCCCGGTCCCGGCGGCGCGATGCCCTATCGCCTCTACACGCCGGCGAGCGCCGGGGAGCTCGCGCCCGGCTTCGTGTTTTTTCACGGCGGCGGCCTCGTCGCCGGCAGCATCGCCACACATGACCGCATCGCGGCAGCGCTGGCGCATGCCACCGGCTGCCGCCTCGTGTCGATCGACTACCGGCTCGCACCCGAGCACAGATTTCCCGCCGCCGTCGACGACGCGATCGCCGGCACCGAATGGGTGGCGCGCGAGGCAGCATCGCTCGGCATCGACGCAGATCGCCTGGTGATCGGCGGCGATTCCGCCGGCGCCACGCTCGCCGCGATCGTGTGCCAGCAGGCGGTGCAGACCGCCGGCCTTTCCATCGCCGCTCAATGCCTGATCTGCCCGGTGCTGGACTTCGAGGAGACCTCGCCCTCGCGCGAGGCATTTGCCGAGGGCCACCTGATCGATCGCGTCACGATCGAAGCCGATCTCTCCGATTATCTGCCTGACGGCATCGACGCCGCCGATCCCCGCGTCTCTCCGCTACGCGCGACACGGCTCACGGGCCTGCCGACCGCGATCATCCACACAGCCGAATTCGACCCGATGCGCGACGAAGGCAATGCCTATGCCCGCAAGCTGCTCGCCGCGGGCGTCGCCGTCGAGCACGTCTGCCACGACGGCATGGTCCACAATTTCCACGCCATGGGCGCTATCCTGCCGCAGGCGCAGCTCGTGCTGTCACAGATCGGCGAGCAGGTGCGGAGGGCAGTGAAGACGTGAGAGCGCGCATCACACGCGCGCGTCGAGAACGGCCCGGGCTGCCACGACATATTCAGGCCAATGCGAGTCCGCGTAACGTTCGGCTTGCCGTGCGCAGCCGACGTCGGGCGCGTGCGCGGCGGCGATCATGCGCGCAAAGCGCTCTTCGGCGACGGTTACGTCATCAAGCATTGGGGCCGGAGCAGCCGCCACAGCGGCCGGAGCGACGGCGAGGCCCGCCATTCCGGCGAGCACGATGCGGCGTGACGTGTTCATGGCTGTCGTCCTCCATTGTCCGGCCTGCACTCTGGCCGTCGAGAGCGTCGGTGCTATAAGCACAGGGTAGCCGCGCCCATCGATACAGTCCATCATTGCGGATAGCGCTTGACCACGGCGGCGATCAAGTTCCATCTGGCACACGATTACGTCACCACAGGCCCACGGATTGTCACGTGTCACGTCGCAGCCCATCGCACCGTCCGGCTTTGCGCGCTGTCGCGACGGGGCTGGTCTGTCTGACGATTTCGTCAAGCGCCGTCTTCGCCGAGACCGATGACGACGAACCGGCAAAGCCGGCGATCCCGAACATCTATCTCGATTTGCGCACGATCTATGCGATGATCCCGGCGGGCACGCTCGGACTCGGCTTCGGCAACACGTCGGTGTCGTCCGCCATTCAAGCCCTGGCGCTGCGGAGCGGCGCAACTCTGCCGAACGGCTTGCCGGCGGCGAAGTCGATTGCCGTCGACCTGCCGCTGACCGTCGACGTCAGCGACCGTGTCTCGCTCTATGGCGGCGTGTCGGGCTCGACGACTGACATCGGCGGCGGCTGGTCGTCCTTTGACATCACGAGCTGGAACATCGGCGTGCAGGCCGATCTCTACCAGCAGAACGGCGGCAAGATACCGACCATCACGCTGCAATCGACCCTGACGCAGTCGGTGCCGAACGAACAGGGCATGACGAATTCGTTCAACAACATCCTGGAATTCGACTACGCGCTCGACGAGGACGAGACGCGGGGCTGGCTGGCGGGCATGCAATACACGACCACCACCATCGCAAGCCCGTTCGCCAGCATTCGGCCGAACACGATCCTCTATGCCGGCGGCTACTACCAATGGCCGAGCAACTGGAAGTTCACCGGGCGCCTCGGCATGCAGTCCTTCGGCGGCGCGCAGTTCGCCGGACGGACGCTGGCGGAGTCCTTCACCCAGCCGGTCCTGCGGCTCGACCTCGACCGCATGGACGACAACGACAACCGCCTGTTCGGCGTCACCGCGCAGATCGCCTGGACACCGAAGGCGTCCTACCAGCTAACGCTGCGTACGCCGCTCTACGCCGTGCGCAACTAAGCATGATCCCTGAGAAGTCGCGGCGGTTTCGCGAGAGGATCATGCCCAAACGATACAAAGCTGCTGCTACTCCGGAACCGGCACGTCGAACGTGTTGAGCGTGACCGACACCATGCAGTAGACGCCGACCAGATAGGACAGTTCGGCCGCGCCGTGCTCGCCGAACTCCTTCACGGCCGCACGATAGGTCAGTTCCGGCAGCACGCCACCGCTGACCAGGGCCGAGGCCATGTCAAAGGCGATTGCCTCCTGCCTGGTGAGGTCCACCGGCCGCTGCCCCGCAACGATGGTCGCGAGTTTCTCGTCGGAGAGACCACGTTGCTCGGCGACCAGCACATGAGCATAGAGCTCGTAGCCGGAGCGGAAATGCGAGCCGGTGACGAGTATCGCAACCTCGCGCACCGGCGCCGGCAGCAGAGGGTTCGACGCAATCGCCTTGACCAGCTCCCACACCGGCTTGCCGAAGCGCGGCTCGCGAATCCAGGGATTCCAGGGCCCGAGCAACGCGCCGTCGTCGCGCATGTTCACGAAGCCCTTGAAGTGGTCCTTGATGCCGGCCCGCATGTCGTCATAGAGCGGCTTCTGTTCGTCGGTCAGATCCTTGGGATCGAGAATGGGAAGGCGCACGATGGGATCTCCTCGTTGAGAAGAGGCAACCGTCACCTGCATGCGTGCGCAGGGCAAGTGAAGTTGCCGTGACGGCCGTGCCATTTTGCAAGTGGCATGCAGATGCGCGCGGCCCCAGAGCAAGCGTCGTCCCTGAGTGACCGATTGCGCACGTCCGGCCGGTCAAAACTCCAGCGGCGCGTTGTCGACGACTTCCTTCATCACGAAGAATGTACGGGTCTGGCGCACGCCGGGCAGTGCGATGAGCTGCTCGCCGTGGATGCGGTTGAAGTCCTCCATGTCGCCGACGCGGATTTTAAGGAAATAGTCGAAGTCGCCGGCGACGAGGTGGCAGTCGAGCACGAATTTCAGCCTGGCGATCGCCTGCTCGAAGATGGCAAAGCTCTCCGGCGTCGAGCGGTCGAGCACGACGCCGACCATCACCAGCGTGCCCTTCGCCACCTTCTTGGGGGCGATCATGGCGCGCACGGTGGCGATGAACCCGTCCTCGAATAGGCGCTGGGTGCGGCGATGGCAGGTGGCGGGGCTGAGGGCGACGGTTTCGGCCAGCTCGGCGTTGCTCAGCCGACCATTATTCTGCAGTAATCTCAATATCTTAAGGTCGGTGCGGTCGAGCCGGGCAGACATGAAAGAAACTTCCATATGAATGCGGTATCATGGAAGATACCTTATCAAGAACCGCTTTAGATGCAACAAAACGTGCAGCATGCGTGCAATATTCGAGAGCACATTTTCCCGGGACGATGCTACGCAGCCAGCAGCATCAACGCCACTCGGGATGACCCATGAAGCTCGACAAATATCCGCGCTATCCGCTGACCTTTGGCCCGACGCCCATCGAGAAGCTGGAGCGGTTGTCAAAACATCTCGGCGGCAATGTCGAGATCTATGCCAAGCGTGAGGACTGCAATTCCGGCCTCGCCTATGGCGGCAACAAGCTGCGCAAGCTCGAATACATCATTCCCGATGCCATCGCCTCGAACGCCGATACGCTGGTTTCGATCGGCGGCGTACAGTCCAACCACACCCGCATGATCGCCGCGGTCGCGGCCAAGATCGGCATGAAGTGCCGCCTCGTGCAGGAGGCCTGGGTGCCGCACGAGGACGCGGTCTATGACCGCGTCGGCAACATCATGCTCTCGCGCATCATGGGCGCCGACGTGCGCCTGGTCGACGAGGGCTTCGATATCGGCATCCGCAAGAGCTGGGAGCAGGCGATCGAGGAGGTGAAGGCGGCGGGCGGCAAGCCCTATGCAATTCCCGCCGGCGCCTCCGTGCATAAGTTTGGCGGCCTCGGCTATGTCGGCTTCGCAGAGGAGGTGCGCAAGCAGGAGGCCGAACTCGGCTTCAAGTTCGACTACATCGTCGTCTGCACCGTCACCGGCTCGACCCATGCGGGCATGCTGGTCGGCTTCGCCGCCGACGGCCGTGCCCGGAAGGTGATCGGCATCGACGCGTCCTTCACGCCGGCGCAGACCAAGGCACAGGTGCTCGAGATCGCGCAGAACACCGCTGAGCTCGTCGAGCTCGGCAAGGAGCTGGTCGCCGATGACGTCGTGCTGATCGAGGACTACGCCTATCCCGCCTATGGCGTGCCGTCGGAGGAGACCAAGGAGGCGATCCGCCTCACCGCGCGGCTCGAAGGCATGATCACTGATCCCGTCTATGAGGGCAAGTCGATGCAGGGCCTGATGGATCTTGCGAAGAAGGGCTATTTCGAGAAGGGCGCCAAGATCCTCTACGCCCATCTCGGCGGCGCACCCGCGCTGAACGGGTATGCTTATGCGTTCAGGAATGGCTGAATGAAGCCGTCGCTCTCCCCTCATACACAGCTCTCGTCCCGGACAAGCGCAGCGGAGCGCTGATCCGGGACGCATACGCTGCAGCAACAGTTTTGCGAAGGCTCGTAGTTGCCAGCCTGTCGTCACCACATCGACCTGTGGTTATGGATCCCGGATCTGCGCTTCGCTTGTCCGGGATGACGGCGGAGTTTTTGGCTTGCTATCGCGTCCTGATGATCTGCAGCAGCTCGTCGCCGTAATGCTCAAGCTTCTTGTCGCCGATTCCCGGCACGTTGCGGAGTTCGTCCAGCGTCGTCGGCCAGGCCCGGACGATACCGTCGATCGTCGCATCGTGCAGCACCACATAGGCCGGGACGCCGCGTTCGCGCGCGACGTCTGAACGCCAGGTGCGCAGTCGCGCGCGCAGCTCTGGATCGACATCGCCTTGCGGCGCGCTCGCAGCAGGCGCGAGGTCGCCGCGGCGGGACTTGGCCCGGCTCGAACGGATGCGCGTGCCAGGCGCTTCCTCGCGCAGCCACACCTCCGTTTCGCCGCGCAGCACGCCGCGCGCGGAGTCCATCAGCTTCAGCGCACCGAACGCCTCGCTGTCGCTGTGCAGGTGACCCATCGCCACCAGTTGCCGCAGCACCGTGCGCCACTGTTTTTCGTTGAGCTCGCGGCCGATGCCGAACACCGAGAGCTTGTCGTGGCCGAACTGCGTCACCTTCTCGGTCTGCCGCCCCACCAGCACGTCGATCAGATGCATCGCGCCAAAACGCTGGCCGGTGCGATAGACGCAGGAGAGCAGCTTCTGCGCCAGCACCTTGCCGTCGCGCATCTTGGGCGGCGTCAGGCAATTGTCGCAATTGCCGCAGCTTTCGCTCAGCACGATCTCGCCGAAATAGGCGAGCAGCCGCCGGCGCCGGCAGTGCGGCGTTTCGGCAAGGCCAACGAGCGCGTCGAGCTTGCCGATCGAGACCCGCTTGAATTCGTCGGAGGCGTTGGACTCGTCGATCATGCGGCGCTGCTGCACGATGTCCGAGAGGCCATAGGCCATCCAGGCCGTCGACGGCTTGCCGTCACGGCCCGCTCGCCCCGTCTCCTGGTAATAGGCCTCGATGCTCTTGGGCAGGTCGAGATGGGCAACGAAGCGCACGTCGGGCTTGTCGATGCCCATGCCGAACGCCACGGTCGCGACGATGACGATGCCGTCCTCGTTGAGAAAGCGGTCCTGGTTGCGCGAGCGCACGCTGCCGTCGAGCCCGGCATGGTAGGGCAGCGCCGCAATGCCGGCGTCTTGAAGCGCGGCAGCGACCTCCTCGACCCGATTGCGCGACAGGCAATAGACGACGCCGGCATCGCCCGCGTGACGCTCGTGGATGAGCTCCTTCAGCTGCGACACCGCGTTGCGCTTGTCGACGATCTCGTAGCGGATGTTGGGCCGGTCGAAGCTCGAGACGAATTGCGGCGCGCCCGTGAGCCCAAGCCGCTCGACGATTTCCTTTCGCGTCAGCTCGTCGGCGGTCGCGGTCAGCGCGATGCGCGGCACGTCGGGAAACCGCTCAGCGATGATGGAGAGGCCGACATACTCCGGACGGAAGTCATGGCCCCATTGCGAGACGCAATGCGCCTCGTCGATCGCAAACAGCGACACCTTCGCCCGCGCCAGCAGCGACAGGCAGCGCGGCGTGACCAGGCGTTCCGGCGCGACATAGAGCAGGTCGAGATCGCCCGCAAGAAGGCGTCGCTCGATGTCCGATGCCTCCTGCGGCGTCAGCGACGAGTTCAGCGCGGCGGCATTGACGCCGGCCTCGATCAGCCCGGCGACCTGGTCGCGCATCAAGGCGATCAGCGGCGAGACCACGATGCCGCAGCCCTCGCGCAGCAATGACGGAAGCTGGTAGCACAGCGACTTGCCGCCGCCGGTCGGCATCAGCACCAGGCAATTGCCGCCATCCGTGACGTGCTTGATGATCTCACCCTGCTCGCCGCGGAAGCCGGGCAGGCCGAACACGGAATGCAGCACCGACAGCGCGTCGCGGCCGGCGGCCGGCGCAGGGAGCGGAGCGGTGAAGGGAGCGGTCATGGGCGGAACAGCATCGTGCCGTGAGATTCGTCACAAGGCCAGTCGCATGGCGGCGCCGGCGTGGCAAGAGCGTTCGGGTGGGCGCGCCGCGGAACGGAAGAAGTTAGGCTCCGATCCGTCGCAACGCCTCCGCGACCGTCACGATCGGCATGTTGCGCTTTCGGGCGGCCTCGAGTGCATGACGCATCAGGCGCGGCGTGCAGCCGAAGGGGCTTGGCGTATCGGCGACGTCATGGCCGTAGAAGATCAGCCACCCGCCACTTGCGACTGCCTCGTCGAAATAGCGGTCAACGCCCGCCGGGTCGATCTCGCAATTCACGAGCGGCGAGGCGCGCAGGAATTGGAGGTCGATGACGTCGCGATTGACGCCGGGAAGGATGCCGCGCGCGGAACGGAAGGCTTTTGCGAGTTGCGGTTTGCGCCAGACCGAGGCGATCCCGTAGGGATAGGCGAAGTTCTCCAGCTTGATCGAGGAATCGATAGCGCGGAAATGACTGCGGTTCCGATCGATCTCGCGCGCCATGGCGGCTTCGTCCAGATCGGCCGAGCATTGGTGCGAGAAGGTATGGCAGGCAATCTCGTGCCCGGCGCGGTGAAGTCGCAAGATCGCCTCGTTCGACAGTCCACGCCAATGGTCCGAAGGACGATCGATCAGGCTGCCGGCGAGGTAATAGGTGCCGCGGCCGCCATGTTGCTCCAGAAGCTCGGCGCCCTCACTTGCGGCGCTATCGGGGGCATCGTCGAAGGTGAAGCTCACCATCGGCGCATGCGCGGGCAGTCGGTGCGGCGCGACACGGAAATGCCGGGCCAGCCGATTGCTCACGCGTCCCTGGAGTGCCGACAACACGAACTGAGTTTCCTGTGATTCCGTGTCTGTACTGAAACATTCGCGCCCGGGCCGAGGCAAGCCTAACGCCCGAGTAATCCTAACGGGGCACCAAGATCGCTTCGACTAGCGCGCCGCCACCGGCGCGTCCGAATGCGCTCCGAGATAGCGCAACCAATTGCGGAACAGCACCGCCGCGGCACTGCCAGCACCGATATCGGCGCGGAGGTTCAATCCAGGCAGTTCGTTGGTAAGCGCCGGGTGGCGTTGGTGTGCCGCCTTCTTTTCGAAGCGAGCCAATTTCTCTTCCGTTGCTGCGTCAAAATAGCTCACCGGCAGGCGCGGATAAGTCTCGCGCTCCCGCGCGAGATAGCGGCCGATGTCGCGCAGATATTCTCGCTGGAGCGACAGCGCGTCATATTCAGGGTGGCCCTGGAAGAACACGAAGCGGCTGGCATATTGGCGAACGAAGACGTCGACGCCGGCTTGGCCCGAGCGGGTCAGCACCTGATAACCGGCCTGCACGAGGTCGCTTTCGGCGATCTCGTTCAGGCGCGAATGCGAGACCTTGAACGGTGCAGGTGCGGCACGGGTCAGCGAATCGCTCGTCACGACGTCGCAATCGAAAACGCCGTGACATTTGGCCGGCAGCCGCCGCCGTTCGATACCGTCGAGATGCAGCACCGCGGCATGTGCGGCAAGGCACGACCAGATCGTCGAGCGTGTGTTGGCCCTGGCCCAGTCGATAAGGTTCGTCAAGTCCCGCCAGTATGGCTCCTGGTCGAGCTCAGGCGCGATCGGTTCTGCGCCGGTCACGATCAGCCCGTCGAACTTCCGGCGCTCGAGATCCGAAAGCTCGGAATACTCGCTCTCGACATGCCACTTCGCTTCCGGCGACCGCTTCACGGTGGGAAGCGAGAAGCAGTGGAAGCGGATACGGCGCGGACCTGCGGCAGCCTGGAGCAGCCTCTTGAACTGGCGCTCGGTCGCCTTCAGCGCGGGATCAGGCATGTTGTTGACGAGCCCGATGGTGAGTTCGGCGCCGGCGTCGCGCGCGAGATCGTGCGCGGCCGGCACCAGCGCCGGGCCGTCGATGACTTGATCCCTCTCGATCAAGATCGTCATGGGCGCCGCCGCCTACTCCGCGGCCTCGAGGCGCGCCGTCGGGCAGGCCTTTTCCAGCGCCTGGTCGATGTCCTCGATGATGTCCGAGACATGCTCGATGCCGATCGACAAACGGATGGTCTCCGGCAGCACACCGGCGACGCGCTGCTGCTCCGTCGACATCTGCCGGTGGGTGGTCGAAGCCGGATGGCAGGCCAGCGACTTGGCATCGCCGATATTGACGAGGCGCGTTATCAGCTTCAGCGCATCATAGAAGGTCTTGCCGGCCTCCATGCCGCCCTTGATACCGAAGGTGAACAGCGAGGACGCGTTGCCGCTCAGGTACTTCTGCACCAGCGGATAATGGGGACTGTCCGGAAAGCCGGTGTAATTGACCCAGGCAACTCGCGGATCGCCGCGGAGGAATTCGGCGACCTTGCGCGCATTCTCGACATGGCGTTCCATGCGCAGCGCCACGGTCTCGATGCCCTGGAGCAGCAGGAAGGCGTTGAACGGCGACAGCACCGAGCCCATGGTGCGTTGATAGACGCTGCGCGCGCGCTCGATATAGGCGGTGCGGCCGAAGCGCTCGGCATAGACGAGACCGTGGTAAGAGGCATCGGGCTTGTTGTAGGCCGGGAAGCGCTCGGCATATTTGGCCCAGGGGAAATTTCCGGAATCGACGATGGCGCCGCCGAGCGTGGTGCCGTGACCGCCCAGGAACTTGGTCAGCGAGTGCACGGCGATGTCGGCGCCGTAGTCGAACGGCTTGAGCAGGATCGGCGTGGCCACCGTGTTGTCGACGATCAGCGGCACGCCATGCGCATGCGCGATTTTCGCCAGCGCCTCGATGTCGCAGACATTGCCGGCGGGATTGCCGATCGTCTCGGCGAACACGGCGCGGGTGTTCTCATCGATCAGCTTCGCGATCGCATCCGGCTTGTCGCTCTCGGCGAAACGGCCGGTGATCCCTTGGCGTGGCAGGATGTGCGAGAGCAGCGTGTGCGTGGTGCCGTAGAGCTGCGGCACGGAAACGATGTTGCCGCCGTGATCGGCGACGTTGACGAAGGCGAAATGCAGCGCGGCTTGGCCGGTCGCGACCGCGAGGGCGCCGACGCCGCCTTCGAGCTGGGCGATTCGCTTCTCCAGCACCGAGCTGGTCGGATTGGCGATGCGGCTGTAGCGAAAACCTTCAGCCTCGAGGTTGAACAGGGCGGCTCCGTGATCGGCGCTGTCGAAGGCGTAGGCCGCCGTCTGGTAGATCGGCACGGCCACCGCATGCGTGGTGGCTTCGGGCTCGTAACCGGCGTGAATAGCGATCGTCTCGTTGCGCATCGTGCCACCTCCGCGTGGGGCGGGCCGCACTTATTGGCCTGTATGAGGCACGTGCGTTGTCCGCCGTTTCTCTGTTAGAGGCGGGTGGTAAAGCGGACAATAATTCGTATAGAGATCGAGGAAGTAACCCTAACGCTTGTTGGCGAATTGACGAACATTCGAGTTAAATTGGATTAATGAATTGAAGGATCGCCGTGGCGAGCCGCCCTCTCCCCCGATCTGAACGCGACAAGGGGAGAGGGCGGCATTGTCACCCTATTCCATCATCTCCCAGAGCTGACGGGTCAGCACGCCTGCGCGCTTCTCGATCGCGGCCGCGGCATCGAGCGCGAGATCTTCGCGATAGCGCCCGGCAATGAGCTGCACGCCGATCGGCTTGCCTTCATGCAACGCCACCGGCACCACGGCGCCGGGCAGGCCCAGCACGTTGATGGCGGAGATGAAGCGGATCTCGCCCCAGAAGATCTCTTGGACGCGCTCGGGGCTGACGGTGTCGTCACGCGGGCCCGGCGTCGGCTTCACCGTGGTCGGCGCCAGCACGACCGGATACTCTTCGAAGAACAACTGCCAAGCGCGGATGTGACCATTGCGCGCGGCCGTCGCCTGCATCCAGGCCTTCAGATCGAGCACGTTGGCCCTGGCCTTCATGCCGCCCCAGGCTTTGTGGAAATCCTCCGACGTGACCTTCAGCATGCCGGCCTCCTGCATCACCACGGTCTCGTTGGTGATGATGTCGCACCAGGTCTGCCAGACACCATTGATGTCGGGCACTTCGACCTCGGTGACGCGGTAGCCGGACCGCTCGAGATGATCGGCAGCCGTGCGCAGCGCCGCGGAGACGGACGGATCGACGTCCATGTCCTCCGGGATCTTTGCCAGCGCGACCTTGATCGGCCCCTTCGGCCTGGGTCCGACCAGCGGTGCCGGCACCCACCAGGGGTCGCGCGGATCGCGCTGGCTCATCGCCTCCAGCGCGAGGCGAACGTCGGCGACGTGGCGCGCGAGCGGTCCCTGCGCCGACATCAGATGCGCCAGCATCGGACGCTCGGCCGTTGCGCTCTCGTTGAACGCGGGGATCCGCCCCTGTGTCGGCTTGATGGTGGCAATGCCGTTGCAATGCGCCGGCCAGCGCAGCGAGCCGCCGATGTCGTTGCCATGCGCAATGGTGCCGATGCCCGCCGCGACCGCCGAGCCCGCACCGCCTGAGGAGCCGCCGCAGGTGATGTCAGGATCCCAGGGGTTCAGCGTCAGCCCGTGCAGAGGATTGTCGGTGAAGCCGCGGAAGGAGAATTCCGGGGTGTTGGTCAGCCCGATGACGATCGCGCCGGCCTTCTTCAGGTTGCGCACGACCGGCGCATCCGAGGGGGCAACCAGGCCCTTGTTGGCGGGCACGCCGTTGAAGTTCGGCCGGCCCTGATAATCGACGTTCTCCTTGATCGTGATCGGCACGCCGTGCAGGAGGCCGAGCTCGCCACCCCTGGCGCGCTGCTTGTCGGCCGCATGTGCAGCCTTCAACGCTTCCTCCGAGAGGTCGACGACGACGGCGTTGAGCCGCGGATTGACGGCGCGCATCCGATCGAGATGCGCTTCGACCGCCTCGACTGCGGAGATGGCGCCGGAGCGGATCGCAGCCGCGGTCTCGACCGCCGACCATTGCCAGGCCGGTCCCTTCGGGCGGCGTGGTGCGGCGGACTTCCCCCGGACGGCCTTACTGGCCGGCTTCGGAGCCGCGCTCTTGCGGCCGGGGCTCGCCTTTTTCGAAGTTTTCGCCGCCTTCTTCGATACGCTCTTCTTCTTGGTCGTCGTCTTCTTCGCCACGCCAGCATCTCCTTGAATTGCGCGGCGGAGGTTAAGGACGACATGCGGACCTGTACAGGTCCGTTTCTGCATGGCGCGATGACGTAAGGATCGATGGGACCAATCGCCAGTAAGCTTCACGCTTTCGCTCTACTCCGCCGGGCACGCCGCGACGGCGGCCTGCGCGCGATCGAGCCGGAGGCTCCACAGCGCCAGCGCGAGACCAACGGCGGTAATTCCGGCTGCCACCAGAGGCAACGCGGAGAGACCGAGCCCGTGATCGATGGTGACGCCACCGACCCAGGCGCCGATCGCGTTGCCGAGATTGAACGCGGCGATGTTGAGGCTGGAAGCCAGCGTGCGGCCGCTCGAGCCGGCGGCCTCCAGCACGCGAAGCTGGAGCGGAGCGACGGTCGCGAAGGCGGCGATGCCGAGCAGCAGGATCAGCGCGATGGAGAGAATCTTGATCGACAACACGGCGGCCAGGCCAAGCAGCACGATTGCAAGCGCCGCCAGCGTCCCGGTCAGGGCCCGTCCGAGGCCGCGGTCCGCAAGCTTGCCGCCGGCGACATTGCCGATCGCGAGTCCGACGCCGAACACGAGCAGGATCGGCGAGACGGCGGCCTCCGAGAAGCCGGTGAAACGCGTCAGGATCGGCTGGATATAGGTGAAAACGACGAACAGGCCGGCAAAGCCGAACACCGTCATCGCCAGGCCGAGCAGCACCTGCGGACGGCTGAGCACTGCCACTTCTTCGGCAAGCGAGATCGGCCTGTCGCCGTTGCCGACGTGTCCGGGCACGAGCGCGGCCACCACCGCGAACGCAATCACACCGATGACCGTCACGGCCCAGAACGCCGCGCGCCAGCCGAGCATCAGGCCGAACCAGGCGCCGAAGGGCACGCCCAGAAGCGTCGCGACCGTCAGACCGATGAACATGGTGGCGATCGCAGACGCGCGCCTGTCCTCGGCGACGAGGCCGGTGGCCACGACCGAGCCGACACCGAAGAACGTGCCGTGGGCGAGCGAGGTCAGCACGCGCGCGGCCATCAGCAATTCGTAGTTCGGCGCCAGCGCGCAGGCTGCGTTGCCCAGCGTGAAGATCGCCATCAGCGCGAGCAGCACCGCCTTCCGCGGCATCCGACGCGTCGCCAGCGTCAGCACCGGCGCGCCGACGAACACGCCGAGCGCGTAGCCCGATATCAGCAGGCCCGCGACCGGCACCGAGACGTGCATGTCTGCTGCGACCTGGAGCAGGAGGCCCATGATGATGAATTCGGTGGTGCCGATACCGAAGGCACCAGCGGTGAGCGCGAGAACGGCGGGAGGCATGCGTAGCTCCAATGGACGGGACGAGCCACGCAGATAGCGGCACTGCCGCAAAACCATTAGAATGTCCGCAATCAAATCATTTGTGACGTGAATTCAACATGGCCCGTTTCGACACCAACCGCGCCGCCGAGATGGAGGTCTTCGTCCGCGTGGTCGATCTCGGCGGCTTCACCCAGGCTGCGCGAAAGCTGCGCCTGACGCCGTCGGGCGTCAGCAAGCTGATCTCGCGTCTGGAGGCCCGCCTCGGCGCGCGGCTCGTCAACCGCACCACGCGCAAGCTGACGCTGACCGAGGAAGGCCGGGCCTTCTACGAGCGCGCCGTGCGCATCCTCGCCGAGATGGAGGAGGCCGAGCGCGAGGCGGCCTCCGGCGCGGCGCCACGCGGCCGCCTCACGGTCAATTGCAACATTCCCTTCGGCATGCTGCACGTGATGCCGCTAATCCCGCGCTTCCTGGAACAGCATCCCGACGTCACGCTGGATCTCGTGCTCACTGATACGCTGATCGACCTAATGCAGGAGCGCGCCGACGTGGCCATTCGCGTCGGCCCGTTGCGCGCCTCACGTCTCGTCGCGAGAAAGCTCGGCAGCAGCCGCATGGTCGTGGTCGGCGCGCCGGATTATCTCGCGCGCTTCGGCTCGCCGAAGATTCCGGCGGATCTCAATGAGCACCGCGGCATAGGCTGGACTTTTCCGCGCAGTATCCGCGGCTGGCCGTTCAAGCGCGGCGACCATACCGAGGAAGCCGTGCCACCGCCCGTCGCGCGCGCCAGCGACGGCGAAGCCGCCCGGCGCCTTGCGCTGGGCGGTGTCGGCCTTGCCCGCCTCGCCCTCTTCCACATCGGCCCGGACATCGAATCCGGCCGCCTCGTCCCGGTGCTGCAAGGCTACAATCCCGGCGACCGCGAAGACATCCACGCCGTCTATGTCGGCCACACCGCGCCGCTCCCGGCGCGCGTCCGCGCATTCATCGATTTTCTGGCGGAACACGTGCGGGTGAGCGATCCCGTATTGAAGCGGAGCATGGATGGAAGGTGGAGATTGATGGGATGAGGCTGGCCGAGAGCATCAGTCTATCCCGCATATGCCGTTGCGGACCCTGTCGAGCGTGTCTGCGACGCCGCGATCTCAGCCCAGGATCGAAATGGAGGGCGGGGAGATCGCATCAGTGCTCGGTCCCCCTCAGGCGAATCACGATGCCGGTTGGTTCGGGTTGATGAGCGCGCAACCTGGTGAGTGACCCGTCGCTCCAATCGGCGATGTTGATGACCTCCCCGCTCCGTGGCTCCATTCGAGGCACCTCGATCAGCTCCAGGACATTCAATCCCCTCTCGTCAAGGAAAAATGTGTGGTCACCAAACACGTCGTTCAAACCGGAAATCGCCGGACTATCGTCAGCGACGACGTGAGCATTGAACTGGTTGAGCATCTGCTCGATCTGGGTTGAGTTCAGCTTCATGACGGCTCCTGATCTTGATTTGCAGCATCTCGACGCTGTGCGCAGGTTCGTGCGCTCTCAGCGTCCGCCGCTTTTTCTTGCGGCTCTCCGATGGAAAGCCATTCATAATGATTCGACGAAGAACGCCCGCCGGGCAAGCGACGGCGTTCAGACCGCGCACCGTCTCAGTTCAGGTATTCGGCGATCCACCGGAGGGAAGCTTCGAGGCGCTCACCGAGAGACGACCCGATTGCTCGATCCGGGTATGTTTCCGAAACGATCTTCGCGGATCGACGGCGATCATGACCATCCCGCCGCATTGCCTGATCTTGTTGCTCAGCTCTTCATGTCCGTCTTTGCGAGCTCGAGATCGATGGCGCCCGCACAGGCTCTGGCCAAGGAGTAGTCCATGCTGGTGGAGGCTACATTCCTCACGACCTCGCTGACGAGGTTTTCCTTGGAATAGGCACTGGTCGTCTTGAACCGCGCGATCGCCCCGTCCGCGGCTGTGAACTGGCTAACGCAGAGGGGTACGAGAATGGACATCCGGCCACTGCTCTCCGCCGCAACGCTCATGATTCTGGCGCGCTCGCTCGTCACCCAACCGCCCCAGATGAAACCGATCGTCACGGTCGCGACGCCGCCGAGGGCGATCCCCTGAAGGAGGCGGCTTCGCGATTCACCTTGCAAGAGCGCGGGAATCTCCATGTGCATTGCCTTTCTTGAATGGCTGAATACGAGAAGAGACGCAGACGACATCGTAGACGCGCCGACATGTCCGGCCTCCGGCGAGGGCCGTCGAGGAGGCAAGCGAAATTCAACCATCGGCTCAAGGTCAAATTGGACCGCACGAGGATCCGTCCGCCAGCCCCAGGCGGCGTTGCGCCAGCCTGTGATCGCCTCTCCATGGCCCCGGTTTGACGTCCCAGCCAGCTTCGCTTCAAGCCTTCCAAGCCATCAGGTCGGAACTGCGACCTTTATCTACTCTTCTTTGCCGGCCCGAAATCCGGTTGCCACGCGCTTTCCTTCCGGCTCGGCTGTGCCGCGATCACCTTTGCCTTTTCCTTCTTCGGCTTCTTGGTTTCGCGATTGCCGCGTTGCTGTCCCTTGGCCACGATGTCCATCTCCTGTTGGGGTTCGAGTTCATTCAGTTCGTCCGACTGCAGGATGCGGCCGCGCGGCGTGCAGACGCGGACGTCCATATAGCCGTCGCGAAGCAGCTTCCGCGCCAGCCGCAATGCGACGGTGGCGCTGCCACGGCCGAGATTGGAGCTACCATACTCGTTGGTTCCCGTGACCAGGTAGGGCACGCGCTTTGGCCTAGCCATTGAAGAGGACCGCAACAAACATCAGAAGCAGGAAATGCAGCGGAGCGATCACCGGCGGGACGATCCATTCCGAGGCGCGACAACGCGACATCGATCGCTCCTGCAACTCTGTCGGCGGGAGCGCACGTGACCCTCAGTCACCGGTCGATGCCGTTGAGGAGTACGGTGATGTAACAATCCTACGCCTGCGGCATGCCGATAGCGAGCGCTAAAACGCCGCGTACGAGCGTGGGCCGCCCTACAGCGTTGGCGCGCAGCAAAGACGAATGTACTGGCTATTGCCGTCTGATGGGCGCATGGTTGTCATTGCCGGTCGGTTGCGGCCCCTCTTGTAAGAAGGCAGGCGTGCATGACCATCCGCTCACGGCGAGAGACCGTCGCGTTCAAGCGTCCGTTCAGGATTCGCGGCATCGAGCGAGTGCTGCCCGCCGGCGCCTACGAGGTCATTACCGACGAAGAGGAAATAGAGGGCCTCACCTTCTCGGCCTATCGCCGGGTCGCGACGATGATCGTGGTGCCGGCGGAAGGCGTCCGCAATTCCATGGAGATGCTCTCGATCGGCTCGGTCGACCTCGCCAATGCGCAGGCCGCGGATGCGAGCGCCGACCATGACTGACCGGCCGGTCGATCTCGACAAGCATCGCGGCATGGCGGCACAGAAGGCCACCGATCTGCGCCGCGCGCTAGCCGACGTCGAAGCCCATGTCAGGGAGTTGCGCGAGCGGGAGACCGAACTCGAACACCGCATGATGACGGTGCCTGCCGCTTCGTGGCCGGAGGCCGCCGTCAAGGCGCGGCATCTGCTCAACCTCTATGCCGCGAGCCTGCCTGCCGAGGATACGAGGCATCGCGCGCTGGTGGCGGCGCTGCTCGATGATTTCGCCCGGCTCTCCGGGGAAGGCTGAGCGCAGAGCAAAACGCTGAAGCGCGATCGTGCCAGGAGCCCGGTAAGGGAGGAAACCATGACGCTCACGAGCGGCCGCTACATCGGCCACGAACATGACCGGATGATCGTGCTGTTCTCGATGCAGGACGACGGCAAGGAAATTCCTTGCGCGATCTCGACCACCGCGATGGACTCTCTCGAGTCCGGCCCGCCGGTGCGCCCCGAGCAGCGCGAGGCCCAGTTCGTGCGCCTGCGCGACCGCATCGAGGCGCGCGCGGCCGGCAAGTATCGAGCGACCGAGCTTGAAGGCAATCCACGGGGGATCGTGCTGCGGGGGATCGATTTCAGGACATAGCGAGTTGCTAGGTCCCGGTTGCCAGAGCAGCACCTGCGGTTTGGTCGCGAGGTGACTCGCTCTCGACAACTCGCCGAACGGACACCGCCGGCAGGGCGGACCTCCGAGACGAATCAATGCGTCGTGGAGGTCACCAAGATCCCGGAAGCGGCGATGGCCCGACTTTCGATCAAGTGTCTGTCTTGAACCGATCGACGCGGACCGCCATGAACCGAAGGTCCATCGATCAATACCGCTTTCGCATCGCTCGATCCTCGGCACTCGCGGAACTATCCGCCCTGCCGTCAATGGCTTTGCCAACCAGATGGACGCACTTTCGCTAAGCGCGTTCGGCCCTGGTGGTGTCCGGCAAGGGCGGCTTGCGCTCCGGCAGTTTCTTTTTCGGAGGTGCTGGCAGCAAGCCTTCCCTGATGGCCTGCTTCCGAGCGAGCTTGCGTGCCCGACGAATGGCCTCGGATTTTTCGCGCGTCTTCCGCTCCGAAGGTTTCTCGTACGAGCGCCGCTGCTTCATTTCGCGGAAGACGCCCTCGCGTTGCATCTTCTTCTTCAGAACACGAAGCGCCTGGTCGACGTTGTTGTCGCGAACAAGTACCTGCAATTGAAACTCCTCGCTGGGCTGCGGAATGCGGCAATCCTGCATGCAGCCAATTGCGCAGGAGTCTCGTGCCGATGGTGAGGATGAGTGACGGCGCGTTCTTCCGCCAGCCTCGAACAAGCCGGTCCATGCGTCGCGGCAATCAAGTTCGGTGACGCACCGTGACTAGTGTCAGCCGCGCTGTCAATGGTTGAGGCCGCTCGTACGTTTGGACAGCACCATCCGGGGCTTCTCGACGGTGCCAGGAACGACCACTGGAAACAATTTTGGGCGTTGCCTTGCAAAAAGCTGAAAGTCATGTATATTTAAGGTATTCGATTAGCCGCTGTGCCTTGTTGAACGCGCCCGCGGGCTCCTTTTCCAAAGACATCGACGAAGTTGAAGACTATCGCGTGATCTTCACGCGGCATGCGCTCGTGCGCTTTGGAGAACGAAAATGACGACAGGTACTGTTAAGTGGTTTAACGGCCAGAAGGGCTTTGGATTCATCCAGCCGACCGACGGCAGCAATGACGTGTTCGTGCACATCAGCGCGGTCGAACGGGCTGGTCTTGCTGGTCTCGCAGAAGGCCAGAAGGTCAACTTCGAGGTCAAGACCGACAAGATGCGCGGCAAAGTTAGCGCTGAAAACCTTTCGCTGGCTTGATTTGCCAGCGTCGTTTTCACGGATGTACTGAAACGGCACGCTGCCCGCTCGATCTTCGGATGGAGCGGGTTTTGTTTATACGAATGCGGGTTGAGGGATGATCGCCAGGAAATCGGCAGAGCCGTCGCCCGAAGGTATTGCGCGCTCGAACCGCAAACGATTGGCTGCCGAGGACGGTGCGCGAGCACTGGCTGACGCGGAAAAGCATGCCATCGAGGTGCGGAAGAACATGGCGCGCCTCCGCGAGCTGCGTGAGGCCAGGGAAGTTGCCGAAACGGCGCTTCGCGCATCGTTGCCGGCCCCCGCACCGAAGAAACGCAAGAGGCAAGCTGGCGCAATGGTCAAACCCAACGGCGCGCAGTAACGTCGTGAAACCGAGTCGCACCACAGGGTGGATCGTGCCCAGAGTCAAAGCAGATGGCGGCGGAACGATCACTTTCATGCTTGCGCTTGGCGCAGCGAGACAGATGTGCAGTCTCAGGACGACGTTTCAGACCGACAAGCAGGCCTTTAGCTACCTTCACAAATATCGAAAAGAATTCGAGCATATCGCCCGTGCACGCCTCGCCTCGGGCGAGCTTGAAGATGGAATCGTCGTGCTCTCAATGCTCTGAGCCGAGCGCGAGGACTATTCCTGCGCGTCCTTCGACTTGGCTTCGCGCGCCAATCGGGCTGCCTTCAGACGCTCGTGATTTTCGTGCAGGGACTGCTGGTCTTTCGCGTAGTCGGTCATCGGTTTTTCCGCCCTGACGGCTTTGAAGGCGTTGTTCGCTTCCCGCAGATGCCGGGCAGTCTTCGCTTCATTCTTGATCATTTTGATCTCCAGGAATTGTATATCGGTCGTGGCTCAGACGCTTGCCATGGCAACCCACGCATTGCTTCATACCCGGGCTTGCTTCTGTGGCGATGCATGACGCAGCTTTGAGTGGTTCGGCAAGCCCTCTTCTCCCCGAGGCACTCGATTGCCTCACGTCACCAAAGGAGAAAGAACATCGCATTCTGCAGTCGGCCAGCCAGCGAATGCAAGCACCCGCGGGCGAAATATGGACCTGAGAAGCAAACCAGCGTAGACGCGCTTTTTACACCAAATCCTTCGCGGAGTCTCTGTGCGTTATCGAGCAGGCGTGCATGAGATGCGGATCATGGTCATCAACTCGTTTGCAGTATCCCGGTTCCTGTCGGTTTTCGGCAACCCCGGGATTGGCGCCGCTCGTCCGCAAGACGCTCGGCCGTTCACAGCCGGTCAAATCATCCCAATCGCATCGCGTCTTGGGCGGTTGCGTTTCCTTCCGGCCGATTTCTAAACGCCGTGATCGCCATATGGACCAGATGCAGTTTGCCCTCGACTGCGGGTGAAATGTCGAAGGGGTACGCAGCGGCAAGTCCCAGTGAGCGATTGAGGCGGTTGATCGTCAGCGCGAGGGGAGTCCACAGCTCCAGGAGCGCACCGAAATCGCTCTCCAGATACGGGTCGCTCAGCGTGTGCTGAGCGCGCGCGTCCAACGAGAGCGGAAGTCCGGCCATGGAATCCAGGGTCGAGACGATGTGCAGGAAGTGAGCAAATGTCTCCGCCCAATCTTCCCAAGGATGAGACGTCGCGTACATGCTGATGTGGCTTGCCGGATCGTCTGACCGATCCTGACGCGCGTAGTAGGCCGCAAGCGCAGCCTGGTAGTTCTCGGTCTCGTCGCCAAACACGAGCCGAAATGGTGCTCGAAACCCCGCCTCGTGTATCAGGGCATTCCAGTAGAAATGTCCTATTTCGTGCCGGAAATGACCAAGCAGGGTGCGGTAGGGCTCGCGAAAGGAAACGCGCCTGATCTCGCGTTTCACGTCGTCGGCCTCCGCAAGGTTGAGCGTTATAAGACCGGATTCGTGCCCGGTCATGACCGGCCCGTGCTCGTCGGACAGAATCTCGAACGCCAGCCGAAATCCACCCTCGAACGCGATGGGCAGACGAAGCCGGCGCAGGTCGTAGATCAGCCTGCGCTTGGCCTCCTCCACGCGCGTCCAAAGCGACACGTTATGGGGATTTTGGGTGGTGGGAATGATGCGCGTGAGCGAGCAGGACAGGCAGTAGGAAGTTGTCGCAACGGCGCACCAGTTGCACGCGATGACGTTCCGATTGGCGCATTCCCGGCCGCTTTCCACGCCCACCATCGCCATGCCCTCGGGATCGAACATCACCGGCTGCCTGCACCTGTTGCATTCGGTGAGCTCGAAGGCCAACAGCTGGCGGCAATGAGGACATTTGAAGTCTCTCATGATCGCTCACGGCCATTGGGGGCGTCGATCAGCGCGCGTTGCCTCTTCAATGCGTGTTTCCTCAGAGCGTCGGCATCGGCGTCGTTCACGGTACGGCGCGCTCCCTGGTAGGACGCCTTCTCGGAAACAGGCTGCGCGAGCCAGTCTTGCGCAGGTTGAACGGACATGGGTTTGGGTCCGGATCGCATTTTCATCTTCAAGAAAGCCTTCAGTTTGAAATGGGTTCCCGTTGGGGACCAGACGAATGACCTCAAACGGGATCGAGCATACGGCTGGCGATAGGAGCTCGGATGACATACTGTTCAAGCGTGAGCGCTCTCGACATTCATCGATGACGATGCGCAGACATGTTTCGCGACGACCTCAATCGTCGCGTTGGAGCCAGGCCCATGAAGATCCGTGTCGGCTTCGAGATGATCTACGACTTTCCGCAGCCGACACCCCTGATTGCGGTCGTCGGCACGCACTTCACGCGCGCATCCGACGTTATCGTACCCGACCATCTCGTCACCCACCCTTCTGTGCCGATCACGCCCTATCGCGACGGCTTCGGGAACTGGTGTAGCCGGCTTGTCGCGCCCGCGGGCCGCATGGTCCTCACAGCGGATGGCACGGTAAGGGATAGCGGCTTGCCCGATCCGATCGTGCCATCAGCACAGCAGCATGCGGTGGAGGATCTTCCGCCGGACACCATCGTGTATTTGCTCGGCAGCCGATATGTCGAGACCGACCGGCTTACGGACGTGGCGTGGAAGCTGTTCGAGAGGACAGCGCCCGGTTGGGCGCGGGTCAAGGCCATCTGCGACTTCGTTCATAACCACATCTCCTTCGGCTACGAGCACGCCCGCTCCACCAAGACCGCATGGGAAGTGTTTACCGAAACCAAAGGCGTCTGCCGGGACTATGCACATCTGGCGATTGCGTTCTGCCGCTGCATGAACATTCCCGCGCGCTACTGCACGGGCTATCTCGGTGACATAGGCATGGCGCCTCCATATGCCGCCGGCGATTTCGCCGGATGGTTCGAAGCCTATATCGGCGGTCGCTGGCACACATTCGATCCACGGAACAACGTTCCGCGGATCGGTCGCGTCCTGATCGCGCAAGGCCGCGATGCCGCGGACGTTCCAATTACCCAGACGTTCGGACCCAACACGCTGCTGAGCTTCAAGGTCTGGACCGACGAACTCGTCTGATGATCGTCGCCGCGGCGAAAGCCTATTGCTTGGCTTTGTTGGCTTCGAAGGTCAGTGCCGCCTGAAATACGCGACCGTCCTCCGTTCGGACCTCGATCGCAACGTCCGGGCGTTCTTCCTGACCCGCCAAATCGCGAGCCAATCCCGCCAATGTGTGAGCCGCCTCCATCTCCGCCTCACGCTGCGTGGAAAACTCTATTCCATCTTCGTCCGGATAGAGCTCGCGATCGTCTCTGATATCGAAGAAATATCTGATCATCATGAGCGCCCCGTTGGAGAGATTGTCGGCGCCACGCCGGGAGGCCCGAAGGCATCTCCTGGCCCTTCTCGTTACAATGGCGGCTGCAATCCCGGGGAACTCAGCCACTTATTCACCTCGAGGGCAACATCGATCTGCCGAGCCTTCTGAAGAAGCTCGGAGCGCCGGACGCAGACAGGCATTCCCTGAGCCTGCTGGCGCAAATTGACCGCCTCTTGCGTGAGGCGGTATTCGAATGTTGAAGATCGAGATGCGCAACGAACCTGCATTGTTTGCTCCCTTTTGTGGGCGGGAGCGCGACAGGCGTTCTCATCACCGATGGATGCCTCGGGTCGGGCGGTGACGATTCTCATATAGGTGCTTGCAAGCACCTAACCAGACCGTCGAACAGACTATTTCGGTCGCTGCAAAGCCCTTGAGGCAATTCCGGCATTGTTCTTCAGCAACCAGCGGGGAAGACTGCGAAGCTCCTCCGGGGAACAGGCGGGGCGGTCGACGGCGGCCCGCTCGATCCCGCTCAGGCGAAGCGTCCGCTCGTCTCGGTCTTCAAACTCGAAAGAAGTGACGATAGTGGCCGAAGGGGTCTCAGTGTTTGGTGCTCGCGTTCCGATAAATTATCGATACGCAGAACAGCCGTTCAGTTCTCGAACGTACTTCCACTGCCAGATCGGGACGTTCGTTCTTGAAAACGGACTCTTTGGCGATCCCGGTCAGCGTTTGCATGGCTTCGACTTCGGCAGCCTTTTGATCGGGCAGGCGAAGTCCTTCCTCATCCGCAAAGAAATCGCGACCACTTTGGATGTCAAAGAAATAGCGTTCCATGAAGCACTCCATTCCATGCAGGCGGGAGCGCTCTCGGTCTCTCAGCCACCGACGCCCACAGGACAAGCCGCGGCCGGTGATGCCAGGACAATACGCCAGCCATCCCCTGGTTGCTAGAAATTACTCGGACATTGCAATCCGACCGGGCGAGTTGGCCGCGCGTTCCGCAGCGCGGGCACTGAACGTCCACGTCCTTTTGTCGTGTCCGGTCACTATGGCCGATCCGGCGTTGCCGGGCCGGTGGTTCGAGTTGAAGAGGGAGCCAGACCAGGACTGCTCGGGAGCGGCATCTGGAGGCGCCGTCCCCTGGTCCAACTTGGCGCTTTGCGGCCCTGTCATGCCGCCAAGAATGCCTTTGCGAGAAGGGGGCCCTCCAATCCTGAACCTTCAATTCAAGATTGATTCGTACTTGGGTCGCGCTGGTTCAATGACATTAACGACGCGTGAGTGGCGATTCCGTAGCTCTCCCAAAATGTGAAAAAGCTCACACGACAATCTTGGCTTCGCGTTACGTTCCGTTGGGGCGCACGAGGAGGCAGGTCATGGAGAACACACCAGCCCAGCGTCCGATATGCCGACTGTTCGGTCAATTGGAAGTCTGGGGTCGCCACGGGACCCGGGTTGAGTTTCTCAGCGAACGCTCAAAGCATCTCTTTGCCGTGCTTGCCCTGCAGAAACGGGCACCCGTCAGTCGTGACGTCCTCGTCGCGCGTCTTTGGAGCGATGGACCAGCCGAGCGTCTTCGCCGCAACCTCAGCACCGAAGTATGGCGCCTTCGTTGCGCGCTTGCGAACGCCGGCGAGAATGCCTCGCAGTGGATCAACGCCCGGCCGGAATCGCTGTCCTTGTCTGCGAACGAACAAGTCTGGATCGACATTGAAGCGTTTGATCAGTGCATCAAGGCGCCCTCACCGCAGTCGATCCCCTCAAACCCGCTTCCGACATCGGAAACCGTCGAGCAACTCTATCGTGGCGATCTTCTTCCCGAACTCAACTACGATTGGTGCCTGGCAGATAGGGAGGCCTATCGCGGCCGCTTCCTCGCCTGCCTCGAGACCCTGCTGATTGCGGCAAAGCACAGGTCCGATTGGGGAGAAGCCATCCGCATTTCTCGCCGAATCCTGGCCGAGGATTCCTTCCTCGAGCACATCCACCGCGAGATCATGCATTGCTACGACATGATGGGCGATCGGGTCGCCGCGCTACGGCACTATGAGAAGCTTCAGCTCGTATTTCGGCACGAGCTCGGAGTCTCGCCAACCCGTGAAACCACGGCGCTATTCCGTCGTCTACGCGACGATGGGGCACAGCAACCGGATTCGATCGCTCCGGAGTCCAATGTCGACCGGGACTTTGAGCGCCGGCTCGAACTCATTCAGAAGCACCTCCATCAACTCAGCCGGGAAGTTCGGGCTTTCGCTTCGATCATGCAGACGGCTCCTCGCCCGAGGCAACTGCACCAAACTATCGAGATACCGCCGGGCATCGACCTGGCAAGAAAAATTTCTCCCGCATCCTAGTTTGTGAGACGCGACCACTCCGGTTGTGACCGGCGCGAGACACCAGCGCTCGATAATCGCCCGGTGTCATGGAGTGCGGATGCTTACGAGCCGCAAACCTTGGCCGGCCGCAGTGTCCGAATCCGAACCACCAATTGCGAGGAATGATCATGCCAAATTACAAAGCATATATCGCTGCCATCGACCATTATCCAAACCCCGCAAACAACCTGCCAAGTTGTATCAACGACGCGAAAGCGTTCCATCAGAAGATCACCGACGTCTACAAATTTGCAGACGTTCGATTCGACCACGACGAAAAAGCAACCCTGCAAAACGTCGAGGCCGGACTGTCCTGGCTGTTCAACGGAGCGAGCTCGGATGATCGGCTCGTGTTCTTTTTCTCCGGCCACGGCTTCCAGGTCGCCCGGGGCCAGGATCTGGAAGAGGTGCTGTGTCTATACGACCAGTTCCTGTTCGATAACGTGCTCAGTCAAAAGTCCCAGGCGGCGCCTCCTGGCGTCTTTACGCTGATATCAGACAGCTGCCACTCAGGCGGCATGTACAAGGTCATGATGACCGACGGCCACATGGACGTCGCCCAGACCAAGGTACTCAAGGTCCCGCCGTTCATCGAGAGCGACAAGGTATTCCTTGATCCGAAGAAGGTCTCTCAACTGCGCTACCGGCCCTTCGGCGCGCGGCCCGGCGCAGCATCAAGGATGGGCAATCGCTTCGGAATGACGGCCGGAAAGGAGTTCGACGAGGCCGGCCAATTGCAGATGAATGGGATGCTGTTCTCCGCCTGCCTTGCAGACGAGACCGCATCTGCTTCGACGCCGAAGACCGGCGGCAAGTCGGCCTTCACCTACGCTCTCCTTGAGCAACTCACTGTCCTCGGTCCCAACGTCTCGAACCGGCGGCTCGTCGAAGGAACGACCAAGATGCTGCGGGACCTTGGCTTCCGGCAGACACCGGTCCTCACCGAACCCGCCAATCCCGCTGGTCTGTCCGCCGCGTCATTCCTGCTCTTCCAGGGTCAGGCCGCGCCTCCATTTTCTTCCCCCGACTGGATGACGAGGATCATCCAGGATGTACTCAGCAACCAGAGAAAGGATCCGACCATGATGCAAGACAAATCCTACGGCCAGCCTGCTGCAAGCGGCGACGAAAAGTTCTGGGGTGTGCTCGCGAGCCTCGCCTCGGTGGCTGTGCCGGCCATCGTCGATGCGCTGCGAAAGGGTGATTTCCAACCGCAAAAGGACTTCACGGCTATTCCGGGCGGCGAGGAGAAGTTCTGGCGCACCTTGCTCAACGTCGTCTCGACCGCTGTGCCGGCGGTGGTGCAGGCTTTGCGCAAGGGGGGCTACGAACCACAGAAGGATTTCTCTGGTGGTCAGGAGAAGTTCCTTGGGTCCATCCTCGGCATAGCCACGAGCTGCATGCCAACGCTGTTCCGCACAATCGCAGCGCAGGGAATTCAGCCGCAAAAGGATTTTGGCGGTGAGGAGAAGTTCTGGGGCGCTATTGCGAGCGCGATCTCGGCGACACTGCCAGTCGTTATCAACGCGCTCAGCAAGCAGGGCACCCCCGTCAAGGGATTCGAGGATGTACCCCCCGGCGATCAGAAGTTCTTCGGCGCCATCGCCAGCGTTATCGGCACACTCGGGCCGATCGTCATTCAGGCGCTGAGCAAGAGCGGTGTCGATCCGCAGAAGGACTTCCAGCAGGCCGGGCAAGAAAAGTTCCTCGGCGCCCTTATGAGCGTCATCGGCACGGTGGCGCCGGTCGTCATTCAGGCCCTGACGAAAAGCGGCGCCGAGCCGCAGAAGGACTTTGGTGGCGAGGAGAAATTCTGGGGAGCATTCGCGAACATCGTTCAGGCCGCGCTCCCCGCCGTCATCGGCGCGCTGCGCAAGGGTGATTTCCAGGGGGACAAGGACTTCGCTCCAACAATATCGGGAGCGGGCGCCGGCGATGAAAAGTTCTGGGGTGCGATCGCCCGTGTCGTGGCCTCTGCCATCCCGACGATCGTCGGTGAACTGACCAAGAGCGGTGCCGGACCAAGCACGATCTCACCGGCATTGGCTCCAAGCCTGGCCCCAAGCGGTTTGGCGATGCCGCACGACCTGATCGCAAACGTCGTCTCCTCGACGTTGCCCCAGCTGCAGCGGACACACTAGCCTGCGAGAACCCGCGCCTCCTGGCCCCAGGAGGCGCGGCCCACTGAACACGGCACGCGGGTTGCCGCCACTCGAGGCGCCCGCCGATTGTTTGGAGGCGGTCATGACCGATTTCGTTGACTTTGCGGGTGTAGCCGAGCGACGCGGCGACACCGTTCGACTCGTATCTCAAGGCAACAATGGGACTCTGCAATTCGCGGCAGATGACGTGAAGCTCGAGAGCAATCGGGTTGCAGTGCGCCTGGGCGCCGTGGCCATCGCGGTCGAGGAACCCGGCGACAGCAAGGTCGATGACCGTCCGCCCGCCGACACGCTTCGCGACACCTGTCCAAGTGGCATTACGTGTTGCATCGGATCCGTTCATATTTGTTGCGATGATTTCCGGGTGATCGGTACTTGTACAGGCGCCTGGGGCTGCGCTCGTGCGCGATTTATTCCCTGATCGAGACAGCGCGTTTTGGGCCGCTGGCGAATTCATAAACCAACAACGCTAGTCAGCTTTGGTTTACCAGTCCGGTTAAGCCTTCACGGCCGAGCCCATGACATGGTGGCTCGCAGATCGAGGGAAAACTTCGACAGGGAAAGCGTCAGGGTCAGGCCACCAAGCGCCTGACCCTCCTTTTTTCGGGGCATGCAATGCGAGCGAAGACGCCAGCGAAGTCAAAGCGCAACGGGAACAAGATCAGCCAAACGTCGGCCCATGTGTCACCCATGATATTGATGGCCACGCGAAACCTGATCAACATGATCGCGGTCGGCCTGACCTCGGGCGCGGTTCTGCTCACGCTGTTGGCGGCCAAACATTCTTGAGCAGCCGCGGATTGCCGGAGGCGATGTCATGGAAGAAACAGGCCAATGACCGGACCGGCTGGAAAACCATCTTTGACCTGGCGGAGAGGGAGGGATTCGAACCCCCGATAGGCTTGCACCTATGCCGCATTTCGAGTGCGGTGCATTCAACCACTCTGCCACCTCTCCTGAAGGCGCCAAGTAAGGAGCTGCGGCCCCTGTGGTTGGGGCGTTAATAGGCGAGGATGGCGAGCCAGACAAGGCACGGAAGACGAAAATCGGGCCGGTTATCCGCCGGACCCAGCAGCGGTCGCGGTGGCTGGCACCGCTGGCGGGTTTTGGTCTGCCTTTGAGCCGGTTCGGCCCGGAGTTTTCGCTCTTCGCCCGGTCGAGGATCGAGGCCGCGGACGCACACGCGGATCATGGCTCCGAAGGAAAGCAGGCGGGGTGGGACCGCCAGACGCGGTAAAAACTGGCGGTCCCGGTGCCGCTCATTGCAATACTGGCCGGGAAGGGCGGCTTCGCCGGCCGAGTGAAAGCGACGATTCGACCGTAACGTGCACCCCGGCCGCCGCAACGCAATCCGCTCCTTAACCTAACCGGTCAAGGTTACTCCGGGGGCATTCAGCCCAAGGGCCCTCACCCGGACCGCATCGTCGATACGCTTTGGCCTGTCCCGCAGGGAGAGGTGTCAGTGCCGGCCCGCGCACCGATCAGCCGAAGCCCGTCCTGATCTAGTCGCTCTTGTCCGCCTTGCCCTTTTTCTTCCCGGTCTCCGTGGACTCCCGGTCTTTTCCGTTACCGTTCTCCTTGCGGCGGTTGGTGAAGCGCGCATTGCCGAGCCCGGTGCCGATGGTGAGCACGCCCCAGCGCTCGACATCCTGCATGAACGGCACTTCCGACAGGCCCTGAACGACGCCGTCATTGTGCATCAGGATCGCGGTGTCGTGATCGCCGATGGCGGGGATGCCCTCGATCAGGCTCGCCGGCAGGTTGAACTTGCTGCTCTCCCAATTGCCCGGCAGGTTCTGCGCGCCCTTCTCGATCGATCCGTCCGGATTGATCACGCCGGGGCAGGCGATGCCGATGAACGGCGCGAGCTTGTAGCCTTCCTTCTCGGCTTCCGTGATCAACCCCTTCAGCATCTTGGTGAGCCGCTTCACCGCGCCTTCGCGCGTCGGCTCGTCGTCGGCATGGCGCCACAGCTCCGAATGCACCACCTTGGCCTTCGACAGATCCTTGGCCTTCTTCCAGCTGGTTTCCACGAGGCCGCAGCGAATGTTGGTGCCGCCGATGTCGACGGCGAGGATGCTGTCATGGGCCTCGAAGATCCAGGACGGTGCCAGATGCAGCGCGCCGATCAGGCCGGCTTCATCGGGGTGATGGCGGATCGGCAGCAGGTCGATCTTGAAGTCCTCGGATTTGAGGATGATCTCGGCGCGGGCGATCACGAGCTCGCCGAGTCGGGAATCGCGAAAGCCGCCGCCGACGACGATGCGCTCGGTCTTGGCCCAGGCCTTGGTCTTGAGGAAGCGGCGCGTGACATAAGCGAGCTCCTGGGAGAAATCCTCGATGGCGCTGTGCACCACGGCCGAGGCCTCGGTGTCGTCGCCGACCAGGATGGCGTCCAGCGTCTTCTTGTTGATCTCCTCCGTCGGCACCTTGCCGAACGGGTCCTCCCCCGTCTTGCGCAGCGGCTTGCGCCAGTGATCGAGGACGTCCCGGAACGCGCCCTTGCTGGCGCGATCGCCGAGAAAGCCGTCCTCGTCCTTGATCTCGATGTTGAAGCTGTCGACATCCACCGACGGCAGCCGCTCGGCGCCGTGCTGGGCGATGCCCGTCGTCTTGACCAGTTCGTCCGTTGCCATGATAGCCCTTGCCCGCGTGAGATTTGCGAGGACAACGGCGAGGGAACCCGTTGGTTGCAGCCCGGGCCGAGATTCCCCTCGGCCCTTGCAAACGCGCCAAATGCTTCAGATCTCGGGCCTTTTCCCGCGGTTTTCCTTGACTTGCGGCATCCAGCGGCTATAAGTCCCACAACCGGCGCGGGGCGTTTCTCGCGCCGCTTGCTTTTGCTCGGGTTTTCAATGGGATACGTCCCACCCGCGCAGACCCGCATGAACCCGTAACGACTGACAAAAAGCCGGCCCGGACAAACTGTCGCGAGGCCGGGATTGAACACGAAGGAAAAAAACGATGTTCGCAGTCATCAAAACCGGCGGCAAGCAATACCGCGTCGTGCCGGATGATGTCCTGGAAGTTGGCAAGATCGAAGGTGAAGTCGGCTCGATCGTGCAGTTGAATGAAGTTCTGGTGGTCGGCGGCGACACGCCGGTGCTGGGCGTTCCGACGGTGGCGGGTGCGTCCGTTGCGGTCGAGGTGCTCGACCACAAGCGCGGACCGAAGGTCATCGCGTTCAAGAAGCGCCGCCGCAAGAATTCGCGCCGCAAGCGCGGCTATCGCGACGAGATCACGGTGCTCCGCATCAGCGAGATCCTGACGGATGGCGCCAAGCCCACCAAGGGCCCGCGCCCGAAGCGGGAGAAGGTAGCCAAGGAGCCGGCAGCCGAGGCCGCCGAATAAATAGAACTGATCACGCCAATTCACGAATTGATGCGTGAGACCTTTTGAAATGATTCCGTCAAGGAATTGACCTAGACATACGCAGGATTTCGGAGACGAGCCATGGCTCACAAAAAAGCAGGCGGTTCATCGCGTAACGGACGCGATTCCAAAGGCAAGCGCCTCGGTATCAAGGCGTTCGGCGGGGAGGTCGTCACTCCCGGCAACATCATTGCGCGTCAGCGCGGCACGACCTGGCACCCCGGCCTCAATGTCGGCATGGGCACGGACCACACTCTGTTCGCCAAGATCGAGGGTCGTGTTGCGTTCCAGGCCAAAGCCAACGGCCGCACCTTCGTATCGGTGCTCCCGATCGCCGAGGCGGCTGAATAGACGGTGGATCAAATTTGGAGTCCGCCGGGTCCTGACTGAACCGGCGGAGTCCACAAGCAGGCTCCAGGGGAGGCGGGAAACCGGCCTCCCCTTTTCTTTGACTTGCTCACTTTGACTTAGTGACTTTCACGGAGCCGGACATGTTGCAGGATTTCTCGAGCGTGACCTTGCAGGAGGCGAGACCCAGCGTCGTCGCCACCGAACGGCTGACCTTGCGGCGGCCGACACTCGCCGACGTCAGGACCATCGCCCGGCTCGCCAACGACCGCCGCATCGCGGAAAACACCCGCCGGCTGCCGCATCCCTATTCGCAGGACGATGCCGTCGCATTCATCCGCGCTACTGCCGCGCTCGGCAGCGAGACCGTGTTCCTGATCGAGCACGACACAGGGCCGGTCGGCATGGTCGGCATCGACTGCTCCACATCAGGCAATGCCGAGCTCGGTTACTGGCTCGGCGTCGAGCATTGGGGCCGAGGCTATGCGACCGAAGCCGCCCGCGGTGCGATCGACTTCTTCTTCGAGGAGTTCGAGGACGAGCACCTCCATGCCGGCGCGCGCGTCACCAATCCCGCCTCGCGCAAGGTGCTGGAGAAGTGCGGCTTCCAGTGGAGCGGCGTGCAGCTGCACCGCTTCCTGGCGCTGGGCTCCTCGACGCCCGTCGACTGCTTCCGCCTCTCACGCGGCGTCTGGGCGTCGCTGAAGAGCTGGAGCAGTGCGCGGCGCATGAGGTGACTCAACCCTCCCCTGGAGGGGAGGGTGGACACCTACGCAGGCGGATTCACGTCGGCGCTCGGGCGCCCCAGATCGCGCTCGCGCAGATAGATGTAGAACCCGGCGCCGATGATGATGGCGGCGCCGACGAGGGTTGCGATCGATGGGACGTCGCCGAACACGACGAAACCGAAGATCACCGCCCAGACGATCATCGAATATTGGTAGGGCACGACGACGCTGGCCGGCGCGAGCTTGAGCGAGCGGTTGACGCAGAACAGCGCGGCGACCGAAACGCATCCCGCCAGCGCGAAGATCACGAGGCTGCCGGGTGTCGGCGGCACCCAGTGGAAGGCCGACAGCACGGCTCCCAGCGAAAACGTGCCTATGAATTGCGAGGACGCCATGACGATGTCGGGCGTCTTGCGCAGGCTGCGCGTGATCAGCATCAGGGTCGCAAACGACAGGCTGCCGCCGAGCGCGATCAGCGCCGGAAGGCTGACGGTCTGCGCGGACGGGCGCAGCGCGATCAAGACGCCGCAAAAGCCGATCAGGATGGCGGTCCAGCGCCGCCAGCCGACCTTCTCCCCGAGGAAGATCGCCGACATCGCAGTGACGAAGATCGGACCGGCGAGATAATAGGTGATGACGTCGGCGAGCGGCAGATAGACGGTCGCGAGGAAGAAGGCCGCCACCTCCAGCGTCGACAGCACCACGCGAATCAGCTGCAAGCCCGGCCGCTCCAGATGCAGGAACTGGTGACGCTGCTTCCAGACCAGCGGCGACAGCAGGAGCAGCGCCGCGCAGGCGCGCAGGAACAGCAGCTGTCCCACCGAATAGGTCCCGACCAGGAACTTGCCCATGGCGTCGCCGAACGAGAACATGAAGATCGACAGCACCATCAGCGCGATGCCGGCCAGCCGCGCCGAGCGGTCGTCATAGGCGGAGAGGTTCTTGAACAGGGGCATCGACAGAGTTTGCTTCGGGAAACGCGTCGTTGCGAGCGAAGCGAAGCAATCCAGGCTGTCACGACGGCGGCAGCCTGGATTGCTTCGTCGCTGCGCTCCTCGCGAGTGGAGGAATGGACAGCAGCGCGATCAATATGGACGTCGTGAGGTCCTTTTAATGGCGACAAGGCACCAAACAAGTCCGAGTTTGATCAATTGAACGCATTGTCGCACCGCGTGCAGCGCGATACGGATCATTCTCCAGGTCCATTCCGATGGTGCAGCGCATGAGCGATTTCGATCCCACCCGGCATCGCATGATCCCGACGCAGCGCTGGTTCGAGGATTTCGTCCTCGGCGAGCGTTTCGTGCTGCCGAGCCGCACCCAGACGTCGGCGGTGTTCGCCGCATTCCAGACCGCGAGCGGCGACACCCATCCGGTGCACTATGACGTCGAATATTGCCGCAGCCGCGGCATGCCGCATCTGCTCGCCCACGGCTTCCAGACCCTGATCCACACCGCGCCCGGCGCCGGCCTGTTTCCGTTCATGGTCGAGGAGTCCCTGGTCGGCTTTCTCGAGCAATCGAGCCGGTTCCTCAAGCCGGTGTTCGCCGACGACACCATCTATCCCGCACTCGAGGTCACCGAGCTGGTACCGGGACGCACGACCGGCGCGGTGACGCTCGCAAGCACCGTGTTCAACCAGCGCAAGGAGCTGGTGCTGGAGGGGACGCAGAAATTCCTGATCCGGCGGAGGCCTGCTGGTTAAGGAAGGGCCGAAATTCGCGGAAATTCGGCCGATTCAGGGGCAAGTCCGGGTTGCCGCGCGGGACCGGCTGGCCTACCTATGGCCCATGAAATTCCTTGACGAAGCAAAGGTCTATATCCGCTCCGGTGACGGCGGGAACGGCTGCGTGGCGTTTCGCCGCGAAAAATTCATCGAATTCGGCGGTCCCTCCGGCGGCAATGGCGGCCGCGGCGGCAATGTCATCATCGAGGTCGCCGACGGGCTCAACACGCTGATCGACTACCGCTATCAGCAGCATTTCAAGGCCCAGAAGGGTGAGAACGGCTCGGGCTCGGACCGCCACGGCGCCAACGGCAAGAACATCGTGCTGAAGGTTCCGGTGGGCACGCAGATCTTCGACGAGGACCGCGAGACGCTGATCCACGACTTCACCAAGGTCGGCGAAAAGTTCGTGCTGGCCGAGGGCGGCAATGGCGGCTTCGGCAACGCGCATTTCAAGACCTCGACCAACCGCGCGCCGCGCAATGCCAATCCAGGCCAGGTGGGCGAGGAGCGCTGGATCTGGCTGCGGCTGAAGCTGATCGCGGATGCCGGTCTCGTCGGCCTGCCCAATGCCGGCAAGTCGACCTTCCTCTCCAAGGTCAGCGCGGCCAAGCCGAAGATCGCCGACTATCCCTTCACTACGCTGCATCCGCAGCTCGGCGTCGTGAATGCCGACGGCCGCGAATTCGTGCTGGCGGACATTCCGGGCCTGATCGAGGGCGCCCATGAAGGCGTGGGTCTCGGCGACCGTTTTCTCGCTCATGTCGAGCGTTGCCGCGTGCTTCTGCATCTCGTCGACGCAACCTGCGAGCATGCCGGCAAGGCTTACAAGACGGTTCGGACGGAGCTCGACGCCTATGGCGGGCAGCTCACCGACAAGATCGAGATCGTCGCGCTGAACAAAATCGACGCGGTCGAGCCGGATGAGCTGAAGAAGCAGAAGGACCGCCTCAAGCGCGCCGCCAGGAAGACGCCGCTGCTGCTCTCCGGCGTGACCGGCCAGGGCGTCAAGGAAGCCCTGCGCGCGCTGGCTGAGGTGATCGGAGAGGCCCCGGTGTCCGCCAAGGCGAAGAGCGCGGCCGAAGCGGAGCCGTGGTCGGCGTAAAGTAAGCACCACTCTCTCCACACGTCCCCTTACGGGAGAGGTTTTCTTCGCATCATCAATAGCGCTATATCAAGCGAACGAAGGGTGGAGCGGGACGCATGGCGCGCGCGAAGAACGTTCTCTGGATCATGTGCGACCAGCTTCGCTATGACTATCTCGGCTGCACCGGCCACCCCACGCTGAAGACGCCGAACATCGACGCCATGGCCAGGCGCGGCTTGCTCTTCACCAAGGCCTATGTGCAATCGCCGATCTGCGGCCCGTCGCGGATGTCGTTCTACACCGGGCGCTACATGCGCTCGCACGGCTCGCACTGGAACGGCTGGCCGCTGCGCGTCGGCGAGCCCACGCTCGGCGATCACCTCAAGAAGATCGGCGTGCGCAACGTGCTGGTCGGCAAGACCCACATGGCGCCTGACCTCGAGGGCATGAAGGCACTCGGCATTCCCCCGGAATCGGTGATCGGCGTGCACGTCGCCGAATGCGGCTTTGAACCTTACGAGCGCGACGACGGCCTGCATCCGACCGGACGGCCGCGACCGAAATACGATGACTATCTGCGCCGGCAAGGCTTTGAAGCGACCAATCCGTGGGAGCATTGGGCGAATTCAGGCGCGGCCGACGACGGCTCGTTGCAAAACGGCTGGCTGCTGGTGCATGCCGACAAGGCCGCGCGCGTGCCGGACGAGCATTCCGAGACGCCCTACATGACGCTGCGGGCGATGGACTTCATCAGCGAGGCCGAGACCGACGGCCGTCCCTGGTGCCTGCATCTGTCCTACATCAAGCCGCACTGGCCCTACATCGCGCCCGAGCCTTACGCCAGCATGTATTCGACCGACGACATGATCCCGGTGATCCGCTCCGAGCGTGAGCGCCAGAATCCGCATCCGGTGTTCGGCGCCTATATGGACATGCGCTACTCCCGCAACATGGCGCGCGACGATGCCCGCGAAAAGGTGATCCCGACCTATATGGGCCTGATCACGCAGATCGACGACCAGATGGGCGTGCTGATGAAGTTCTTGGAAGCGCGCGATCTGCTCGACACCACCATGATCGTGTTCACCTCCGATCACGGCGATTATCTCGGCGATCACTGGATGGGCGAGAAGGACCTGTTCCACGAACAGTCTGCGAAGATCCCGCTGATCATCATCGATCCCTCCAAGGAAGCCGACGCCACGCGCGGCACGCGTTGCGATGCGCTGGTGGAGGCGATCGATCTCGCGCCGACCTTCGTCGATTATCTCGGCGGCAAGGTGCCGGGCCACATCCTCGAAGGACGTTCGCTGCTCCCGCTGCTGCGCGGGCCAACGCCGCCGGATTGGCGCAAGGTGGCGTTCTCCGAATACGACTACGCCATGCAGGACGTGCGGCTGAAGCTGAACCAGCCGATCGAACGCTGCCGTCTGTTCATGGTGTTCGACGGCCGCTGGAAATACATCCACGCCTCCGGCTTCCGGCCGATGCTGTACGATCTCGAAACCGATCCGGACGAGTACCTGGATCGCGGCGACGACCCCGATTGCGCCGCGATCATCGCGCGATTGCAGGCCGAGCTGTTCGACTGGGCGCTGCATCCGAACGGCCACGTCACCACGTCGCGCGAGAAGATCGCCGCCTATGCCGACAACCAGCTCCAGGTGAAAGGCGGCATCCTGATCGGCATCTGGGACGAGAAAGAGCTGGCGTCGATTCGTGATGGCATCGAGCAACGCGCGAAGCTCTAAGACCCTCATGGTGAGGAGGCGCCTAAGCGCCGTCTCGAACCATGCAGGCCGAGCTGCAACAGCGGGGCCTGCATCCTTCGAGACGCCGCTTCGCGGCTCCTCAGGATGAGGAAAAAGAGTAGCGCGCGAGGTTGCTAATTCTCGATCTTATAGCCCGTCGCCTTCACGATCGGCTGCCACAACGACGTGTTCGCGGCGAGCTCCTTGGTCAATCCTTCCGGCGTCGACCCGACCGGGATCATCCCGATCGCCGTCAGCTTCTCCTTCACCTCGGGCTTGGCCAGCGCCGCACTCGCGGCCGCGCCGAGCTTGCTCGCAAACTCCGGCGGGCTGCCGGCGGGAAGCCACATGCCGTACCAGGCATCCGCAACGAGATCGATGCCGCTCTCCTTCAACGTCGGAACGTCAGGCGCGAACGGCGAGCGCTCGGCACTCGAGACCGCGATGATCTTCACGCCCTTGGCACGATGCTGCGGCAGCGCGTCTGCCAGCGTGGTGATGCCGAACGAGATGTGGCCGCCGACGAGATCGTTGAGGATGGGCGCGCTGCCGCGATAGGGCACACGGGTCAGGGGAATGCCGAGGTCCTTCTCGAGCTTGGAGCCCGTGAAATGGGGAATGGTGCCGTTGCTCGGCACGCCGAACGAGGTCTTGTCCGGATGCGCCTTCAGCCACGTGACGAAACTCTTGAAATCCGGGGCGTCGATCCCCGGGCCGATCACGACGGCGAACTCGAACCGCGCCAACAGCGACACCGGCATGAAGTCCTTGGCGGTGTCGAAGCTCGGTGTCGTCTCCACCATCGGCAGCAGGTACATGGTCGGGCCGGTCGTCACCAGCACCATGCTGCCGTCGGGGCTTGCCCCCTTCACCGCCTTGATGCCGATCAGGCCGTCGCCGCCGGTGCGGTTCTCGACCACGATGGTCCGTTGCAGCAGCGGCGCCATTTCCTGCGCGATGAGACGGCACAACGTGTCGCCGCCGGCCCCCGCCGCGAACGGGAAGATGACCTTTGTAAGTCCGGCCTGCGCGTGCGCCCCGCCTGCCTGCGCCAGCAGCGGCAGCCCAAGATATCCCCCGAGACATCCGGCCATGAATTTGCGGCGATCCATGCGTTTCCTCTTTCGGCTCGTTATCGTTGGCGGCCATTAGAGCCAGGCGGACGCCGGACACAAGGCCGACCTGCGCCGTTTACCACGCCGATACCTTGCGCCGGTCACGGTCCTGCTGCAAAAGCAGGGCTCATCGGCGCCGCCTGTCGCTCCGCCGTTCCCGAGCAATTTGCATCCAGCGCCAACACATACACATGGCCAGCCCCGAACTCAGTCAATTCCGCCGCATCGTCGTCAAGGTCGGCTCCGCGCTGCTGGTCGATTCCGACAAGGGCGAGGTGCGGGCGTCCTGGCTGGCTGCGCTGGCCGACGACATGGCGAAACTGCACCGCGAGGGCCGCGACGTGCTGGTGGTCTCCTCGGGCTCGATCGCGCTCGGCCGCAGCCGGCTCAAGCTGCCGCGTGGTCCGCTGAAGCTGGAGGAGAGCCAGGCCGCCGCCGCGGTCGGCCAGATCGCGCTGGCCCGGATCTGGTCGGAGGTGCTCGGGGCGCACGGCATCGGCGCCGGCCAGATCCTGGTGACGCTGCAGGACACCGAGGAGCGCCGCCGCTATCTCAATGCCCGCTCCACCATCGGCAAGCTGCTGGAATGGCGCGCGATCCCGGTGATCAACGAGAACGACACGGTCGCCACCAACGAGATCCGCTACGGCGACAATGACCGTCTCGCCGCGCGCGTCGCCACCATGGCGAGCGCCGACCTGCTCGTGCTGCTGTCCGACATCGACGGGCTCTACGACGCCCCGCCCAAGAACAATCCGAACGCCAGGCTGATTCCCGTGGTCGAAAGCATCTCCTCGGAGATCGAGGCGGTGGCGGGAGACGCCGAGTCCGAGCTGTCGCGCGGCGGCATGCGCACCAAGGTCGAGGCGGCCAAGATCGCGACGACTGGCGGCACCCATATGCTGATCGCATCCGGCAAGATCGAGCACCCCCTGCAGGCCATCGCCGATGGCGGCCGCTGCACATGGTTCCTGACGCCGGCCAACCCCATCACCTCGCGCAAGCGCTGGATCGCGGGCACGCTGGAGCCGAAGGGCACGCTGACCATCGATGCGGGCGCCGTGACGGCGCTACGCGCCGGCGCCAGCCTGCTGCCGGCCGGCGTGATCAAGGTCGAGGGCCAGTTCGCCCGCGGCGATGCCGTGATCGTGCGTGGCCCCGACACCAGCGAGGTCGGCCGCGGCCTGATCGCCTATGACGCCGCGGTCGCCGAGCGAATCAAGGGCCGCTCCTCCCCGGACGTGATGTCCATCCTCGGCATGAGCGGCCGGTCGGAGATGATCCACCGGGACGATCTGGTGGTGGGCGGGTAGGCCTCTGCCGTCATGCCCGGGCTTGTCCCGGGCATCTACGTTCTTGGTACCGCGCGAAAGGTCGTGGATGGCCGGGACAGGCCCGGCCATGACGGCCGGGGTGGGCCAGTGCCACCCATGAGGGAAACCTGCCATACCCCGCCCGCCCTTCGCAAAAGCGGGATTTCCGTGCTAGGACACCGCCTTAGCAGAAGGTTGACCCCATGGCCGCCCCCCTCAAAGCCGTTGACGGCAATGCCGATCGGACTAGCGATCTCTTGGCGCTGATGTCCGATCTCGCCAGCCATGCCCGCGCTGCCGCGCGCGTGCTGGCGCTGGCGCCGCCGGAGCAGAAGAACCGGGCGCTCGAGGCCATGGAGCGGGCGATCCGCGCAAACTCTGCTGCGATCCTCGCCGCGAATGCCGAGGACGTCGCCGAGGCACGCGCCTCCGGCAACATGACCGCTTCCTTCATCGACCGCCTGACGCTGACGCCGGCGCGGATCGAGGGCATGGCCGAAGGTATCGCCATCGTGCGCGGCATCGCCGATCCGGTCGGTGTCGTCATGGAGAGCTGGCAGCGGCCGAACGGCATGACGATCGAGCGCGTGCGCGTGCCGCTCGGCGTCGTCGGCGTGATCTTCGAGAGCCGGCCCAACGTCGCGGCCGACGCCGGGGTGCTGTGCCTGAAGTCCGGCAATGCCGTGATCCTGCGCGGCGGCTCCGACAGTTTCCGGTCGTGCCGCGCCATACATGAATGCCTGGTGCAGGGCCTGCGCGATGCGGGCCTGCCCGAAGCCGCGATCACGCTGGTGCCGACGCGCGACCGCGCCGCGGTCGGCATGATGCTGTCAGGCCTGAACGGCGCCATCGACGTGATCGTGCCGCGCGGCGGCAAGAGCCTCGTCGCACGCGTCGAGCAGGAGGCGCGCGTTCCGGTGTTCGCGCATCTCGAAGGCGTCAACCACGTCTATGTCGACGGCAGCGCCGACCTCGCCATGGCGAAGTCGATCGTGCTCAACGCCAAGATGCGACGTACCGGCGTCTGCGGCGCGGCCGAGACGCTGCTGGTCGATCGCGCCGCTGCCGGCAAGAACCTGAAGCCGCTGGTGGAGATGCTTCTCGATGCCGGCTGCGAGGTGCGCGGCGACGACGCCGTGCAGAAGACCGATGCACGGGTCAAGCCTGCCAGCGAAGACGATTGGGACACCGAATATCTCGACGCGATCATCGCGGCGAAGGTGGTCGACGGCGTCGACGGCGCGATCGCGCACATCCAGAGCCACGGCTCGCATCACACCGATGCGATCGTGAGCGCGGACGAGCGTGCGGCGAACAAGTTCCTGAACGAGGTCGATTCCGCGATCGTGCTCCACAACGCCTCGACGCAGTTCGCCGATGGCGGCGAGTTCGGCTTCGGCGCCGAGATCGGCATCGCTACCGGCCGTTTCCACGCCCGCGGCCCCGTCGGCGCCGAGCAGCTCACGAGCTTCAAATATCGCGTTCACGGCACCGGGCAGACGCGGCCGTAGACGTCGCGAGGCGCGGACATTGAGCAACAATTTCGTCGTGCCGCGCTTCCCGGCGCAAGCAGTCCCGCCCCACACGCCGGGCATGCGCATCGGCCTGCTCGGCGGTTCGTTCAATCCGCCGCATCAGGCGCATCGCGCCATCAGCCGGTTCGCGCTGAAGCGATTGCAGCTCGATCGCGTGTGGTGGCTGGTCACGCCGGGCAATCCGCTCAAGGAGAACGGCACGCTGCACGAGCTCGGCGCACGCGTGCAGGCCGCGCGCGACATCGCGAACGATCCGCGCATCGAGGTGAGCTGTCTCGAATCCGTCATTCACACGCGCTACACTATCGACACGATCAACATCTTGCGCCGCCGCTTTCCTGGCTTGCGCTTTGTCTGGATCATGGGCGCCGACAATCTGGCTCAATTCCATCGTTGGCAGGAGTGGCGCCGCATCGCCGCACAGGTGCCGATTGCAGTCATCGACCGCCCTCCGCAGAGTTTTCGCGCTCTCGGCTCGGTCGCCGCCCAGGCGTTATCGAGGTACCGGCTGCCGGAGAATAAGGCGGCACTGCTTGCGGATCGGCCGGCGCCGGCCTGGGTATTCCTGACCGGATTGAAGCTGAATCTGTCCTCGACGGGCCTGCGGAACCCGGACGGGAGCTGGAAAGGTACGAAGTGAGACGAAGTGTGCGGACTGAGGGCTCTCTGGCATATTGAAACCCTTAACCCCACATGATGTAGTGTAACCAGTGGGCGCCGGATTCGGCGCTCGCGATACAGTGAAAGGAATGGTCCCTGGCCACATCTGTATTGTCCAAGTCAGCTTCGACAAAGTCTGTTTTACCCAAGGTTGCCAAGCCAACGCGTAAAACATCGACCCAAGCTGCGGCCTTGAAGGCGCAACCCGACGCCGACAAGACGCTGAGCCTGATCCTCTCCCGCCTCGAGGACATGAAGGCGGAAGAGACGGTCACCATCGACCTTCGCGGCAAATCGGCGTATTCCGACTACATGATCGTCACCACCGGCCGGGTGAACCGGCACGTCGGCGCGATCGCGGAGAACGTCACCAAGAGCCTCAAGGAAAACGGCATCAAGAACATCCATGTCGAGGGCTTGCCCAATTGCGACTGGGTGCTGATCGATTCCGGCGACGTGATCGTGCACGTGTTCAGACCCGAAGTCCGCGAGTTCTACAATCTCGAGAGATTGTACACGCAGGGCCCGGGGGCGGCGAAGGCGATCTAGGCTCATCGAGCCGATTTCGAATCGGCTGACGCGCATGCTAGCGTCGTGCGCGCGCCCGTGGCGTGCGGTCTTGAAACGCGACCCTGAAGAAGATCATGCGTGTTGCCGTCATTGCGGTGGGCCGGCTGAAGCAAGGCCCCGAACGGGAACTTGCCGACCGCTATTTCGAGCGGTTCGAGGAGACCGGCCGCAAGCTCGGATTTCGCGATCTGACCGTCCATGAAATTCCCGAAAGCCGTGCGCGCGACGCGGCGACGCGGATGGCCGAAGAGGCCGCCGCGATAAGCGCGCATGTGCCGGAGAAATCGATCCTGGTGGCGCTGGACGAGCGCGGCCAGAATCTCGACTCCACCGTATTCGCACGGCATCTCGGGCGCTGGCGCGACGAGGGTGCCGGACATACTTTCTTCGTGATCGGAGGGGCGGACGGACTTTCGCCCGAATTGCGCCGTAAGGCCAAGCTCGCGATCGCGTTCGGCTCTGCGACCTGGCCGCACCAAATGGTCCGCGTCATGCTTCTGGAACAGCTTTATCGGGCCGCCACCATTCTGGCCGGCCACCCCTATCACCGCGCGTGATGCGCGCCACAACGAGCACCTTTGCCGACACGATGCGAGCGCCGCTCCTCAACCTGTTGCTGATCGCAAGCGTCGCCGGCGCAAGCCTCGCGCAAGCCCAGACGGCAACACCGGCTCCGCAGACCGCGGCGATCTCGCCCGATGCGATCAAGCAGCGCGAGCAGGAGCTCGAGGCCGCGCGTGCGAGGCAGAAGAGCGCGGAAGAAGCGCAGGCCAAGCTCAAGGCCGAGATCGCGGCGCTCGGCCAGGACCGCACCCAGCTCAATCAGCAGCTGATCGAGACCGCCGCCAGTGTTCGCACCGTGGAGACCAAGATCGACGAGGCCGAAGCGCGACTGCGCGCGCTGAACGGCCGCGAGCAGCAGATGCGCTCCTCGCTCGATTCGCGCCGTGCCGACATCGTCGAGGTGCTGGCGGCCTTGCAGCGCGCCGGAAGGCGCACGCCGCCGGCGCTGCTGGTGCGGCCCGAAGACGCGTTGCAATCGCTGCGCACGGCGATGCTGCTCGGCGCCGTCGTGCCGGAATTGCGCGGCCGAGCCGAGAAGATCGCGGCCGAACTCGGCGAGCTCGTTGCCCTGCGCAAGACGATCGCCACCGAGCGTGACCAGCTCGCCTCCGATCGCGACAAGGTCCGCAACGACCAGACCCGGCTCGCCGCCCTGGTCGACGAGCGGCAGCGCCAGCAGGCGGCGCGTGAGAAAGACTTGGACACCGAGAGCTCGCGCGCCATCGCGCTATCAAAGCAGGTCGGCGATCTCCAGGGGCTGATTGCCAAGATGGAGCAGGACCTGCAAAGCGCCGCCAAGGCTGCCGAGAAGGCCGCGGAGGCCGCAAGGCAGGCCGAGGCGAAGGCGGCCGCCAGCGCCAAGTCCGGCCCCGGCGCTTTCAAGGACAAGTCCCGCACAACGCCGGCGATGGCCTTCGCCTCGGCCAAGGGTCTCCTGCCTCTACCGGTTAACGGTAACAAGATCAGGGACTTTGGCGGTTCCGACGGAATCGGCGGGGTCCAGAAGGGCATTTCGCTGGCTACCAAGCCCGGCTCCCAGGTCACGACCCCGTGTGACGGCTGGGTGGTCTATGCCGGCCCCTTCCGCAGCTATGGACAACTCTTGATCCTCAATGCCGGGGGCGGGTATCATGTCCTGATCGCCGGGATGGAGCGCATTTCGGTCAGCATCGGTCAGTTTGTGCTCACGGGGGAGCCGGTCGCGACCATGGGGTCGACATCGCAAGTCGCCTCCATTCTCGCCACGAACGCGAGTCAACCTGTGCTGTATGTCGAGTTCCGTAAAGACGGCACTCCAATCGATCCAGGCCCATGGTGGGCCGCAAATGAAGGCGAGAAGGTTCGCGGATGATGCGCAAGACTTCAGTAATCCTCCTCAGCGCCGCCACCGGTGCAGCGCTGACGCTGTTCGTGACCCAGCCCCGCGCGGTGTTCATGGGCTCCAGCGCGCGAGCCGCCACCGCGGACACCTATCGCCAGCTCAATCTGTTCGGCGACGTCTTCGAGCGCGTGCGCTCCGACTATGTCGAGAAGCCCGACGACACCAAGCTGATCGAGTCCGCCATCAGCGGCATGCTCACCGGCCTCGATCCACATTCGAGCTACATGGACGCCAAGAGCTTCCGCGACATGCAGGTGCAGACGCGCGGTGAGTTCGGCGGCCTCGGCATCGAGGTGACGATGGAAGACGGCCTGATCAAGGTGGTCTCGCCGATCGACGACACGCCGGCCTCGCGCGCCGGCGTCATGGCCAACGACATCATCACCAATCTCGACGACGAGGCGGTGCAGGGCCTGACCCTCAACCAGGCTGTCGAGAAGATGCGCGGCCCGGTCAACACCAAGATCAAGCTGAAGATCATCCGCAAGGGCCAGGACAATCCGATCGACGTCACCCTGGTGCGCGACAACATCCGCGTCCGCTCCGTGCGCGCGCGCATCGAGCAGGACGACATCGGCTATATCCGCATCACCACCTTCAACGAGCAGACCACCGAAGGCCTGAAGCGCGAGGTCTCCAACCTCTCGAACCAGATCGGCGACAAGCTCAAGGGCTTCATCATCGACCTCCGCAACAATCCGGGCGGCCTGCTCGAGGAAGCGGTCACCGTCTCCGACTCGTTCCTGGAGAAGGGCGAGATCGTCTCGACCCGCGGCCGCAATGCCGAGGAGACCCAGCGCCGCACCGCACATGCGGGCGATCTGACAAAGGGCAAGCCGGTCATCGTGCTGGTCAATGGCGGCTCGGCCTCGGCTTCGGAAATCGTCGCCGGCGCGCTGCAGGACCACAAGCGGGCGACGATCGTCGGCACGCGCTCGTTCGGCAAGGGCTCGGTGCAGACCATCATTCCGCTCGGAAGCGGTAACGGCGCGCTGCGGCTGACCACGGCGCGCTACTACACGCCGTCGGGCAAGTCGATCCAGGCCAAGGGCATCGTGCCCGACATCGAGGTGCTGCAGGATGTTCCGGACGAGCTGAAGTCGCGCACCGACACCAAGGGCGAGGCTTCGCTGCGCGGCCATCTGAAGAACGACGGCGACGAGAAGACCGGATCACAGTCCTACGTCCCGCCGGATGCCAAGGACGACAAGGCGCTCAAGCTCGCCGGCGACCTGCTCCACGGCATCAAGAACAGCGCCTCCGCCGCGCCCACGCCGGGCGGCGACAACAAGGCTACGACCGACAAGCCCAAAGCGGCGAACTAAGTCCTCGCAGTCTGCGATCTGACGGAAAGGGCGGCTCCCGGAGCCGCCCTTTTTGCTGGCAACTCCGATCCCCCGGCCTATCCCGGCCTGCCGCCGCTTGACCTCGGCGTGGTATCGTCGGCTGGAGTGATTCGGGATCTCGCATGACTGAAACGGCCGATGATCTGAGCGCGCCGCTCGGACAGGACAAGCCGCGCCGGAGCCGTCGGCTGCGGCTGCCGTTCACGGCCATGCAACTGATCGCCGCCCTGCTCGGCCTGTTCCTCCTCACCTTTGCCGGCTTCGCCATCTTCAACAAGGATCCGCTCGGCGGCGAACCGATGACCCGGCTCGCGATCCGCGCTCCCGATGCCGCGGACAAGGCGAACGACGAGAAGCCCGCCGCCGGCCATGGCCAGGACGGCAAGCAGGACAGCAAGGAGACGCCGAAGCAGGCCGCTCCCGGCGCGCAGAAGACCATCACCATGATCGATGGCTCGACCGGCGCCCGCCACGACGTGGTGATCGGCGCTGGCGAGGACGCCGGTGACAAGGGTGCTGGTACGGCTTCCGCATCACCGCCCGTCATGGCCGGGATCAATCCGAAGCTGCTGGAGAAATCACGCTACGGCATGATCCCGGTGGCTGCCGACGGGCTGAAGCCGTTCAACGTCTATGCGGCGGACGCGGACCGCGCCCTGGCCGCCAAGATGCCCGTGGTCGCGATCGTGATCGGCGGCCTCGGCGTCGGCGCCGCCAAGACCACCGATGCCATCATGAAGCTGCCGCCGGCCGTGACGCTGGCCTTCACGCCCTATGGAACCGACCCCGGCAAGCTCGCCGAGCGCGCCCGCGCGCAGCGCCACGAGATCTTCCTCCAGATCCCGATGGAGCCCTACGACTTCCCCGACAATGATCCGGGACCGCAGACGCTCCTGACCTCGCTCAGCCCCGACCAGAACATGGACCGCCTGCACTGGCACCTGAGCCGGATGCAAGGCTATGCCGGCCTCACCAATTTCATGGGTGCCCGCTTCATCGCCACGGAGCCGGCGATGCAGCCGATCATCCGCGAGGCGGCCAAGCGCGGCCTCGGCTTCTTCGACGACGGCTCCTCGCCCCGCAGCATCGCGCCCCAGGCTGCGGCGAGTCAGTCCATGCCGTTCGGCAAGGGCGACATCGCGATCGACGTAGTGCCGACCCCGGCCGAGATCGACCGCGCCCTGAACAAGCTTGAATCGACGGCGCGCGAGCGCGGCATCGCTGTCGGCACGGCCTCCGCGCTGCCCGTCTCGATCGAGCGCATCGCCGCCTGGACCAAGACATTGGGCGACCGAGGTATCCTTTTGGTGCCATTGACAACCGCGATGCTGAAATCAAAATCCAGCTAGATCAACGAATTGGTACGGCACGGGTCCCCCGCGGGGCCGCATCAAGCCGCACCTGGGGCATGCGAGAGGTCTGGCGGAATGGCGCGTTACGAGGATCTGCCCTACCGGACCTGCGTCGGTGTGATGCTGATCAATCCAAAGGGACTGGTGTTCATCGGCCGCCGCGCCGGCGGCATCGAGCATGTCGACGACACCCATGTCTGGCAGATGCCGCAAGGCGGCGTCGATCCCGGCGAGGACACCTGGGAGGCGGCCAAGCGCGAACTCTACGAGGAGACGAGCGTACGCTCGGTCGAGCGGCTCGGCGAAGTCCCCGACTGGCTCACCTACGACATTCCTCGCACGGTTGCGGGGCGCGCCTGGAAGGGCCGCTACCGCGGCCAACGCCAGAAATGGTACGCGGTGCGCTTCACCGGCAAGGACAGCGAGATCAACGTCGAAAAGCCCGGCGGTGGCGGCCACAAGGCCGAGTTCGTGAGCTGGCGCTGGGAGCCGATGAAGAATCTCACCGGATTGATCATCCCGTTCAAGCGCCCGGTCTACGAGCGCGTGGTGAAGGAATTTTCCGCGCTGGCGGAGGAATAAAGGCCGTTGTCATTCCGGGTTCGGTGCTAATGCATCGCCGGGCATGACGACGAAAGATCCACACGTGACCAATGACAAACCTTACCGGCCCAACGTGGGCATTGCCCTGTTCAATGCCGACGGCCGTGTGCTGATCGGCCATCGGTTCAAAGGCGACGGTCCCGAGATCATCCTGCCGGGGCTCGACTGGCAGATGCCGCAGGGCGGCGTCGACGAGGGCGAGAACTTACGCGATGCGGCGATGCGCGAGCTCTGGGAGGAGACCAGCGTCGTCAGCGCCGACTATCTCGGCGAGACCGACTGGCTCACCTACGAATTCCCTCCTTACGACGGGCCGCAGACGCATCGGCTGGTAAGGTTTCGCGGCCAGCGCCAGAAATGGTTCGCGCTGCGCTTCACGGGCCGCGACGACGAAATCGATCCGCTGACGCCGCGCAACGACCAGCCCGCGGAGTTCGACGCCTGGCGCTGGGAGCGCCTCGATCGTGTGGCCGATCTCGTGGTGCCGTTCCGCCGCGAGGTCTACCGCGCCGTGGCGCGGGAGTTTGCGACCTTCACAAACTGAAAGATACGAAAACAACCCCATGCACAGTAGGGAAGTGTTTGACGTATCGAGATAAAATCGGCGGCAGCTCCAGCGGTGGCGCAACAAAGTTTCAACGCCCGCCACGGTCGTGACGAGCGCTGAACCTGTTCAGGAATTTAGGCTTGAGCCCCGGAGCGGTGCCCCGGGGCTTAATGCATAGCCGTAGAGCTGAGCTGCTGCTGGATGCTCTTGAAGTGGTCGATCCGCTCGATGGCGCGATCGAGCTCGTCGCCTTCGTGCTCCTTCAGTCCCTCTTCCATCTCAGCGATGGTCTCGGCGAGCTGCGCACGGTCGAGCTCGGCCAGCGACGTCGCGACGTCGGCGAGCACAGTCAGACCCTTTTCGGAGACTTCGGCGATGCCGCCGAGAACGATGATCTTCTCATGCTTGCCGCCCGTGGTGATGGTGAGAATACCGGGGCGGATTGCGGCCACGACCGGCGCATGTCCGGCCAGCACGCCGAAATCACCCTCGACGCCGGGGATGTCGACCTGATCGACCTCACCTGAGAAGGCGAGCTGTTCCGGAGAGACGAGATCGAAATGGAAGGTGGCCATGGAGAACCTGCGAATAGCGAGTGGCGAATAGCGAGTGGCGAGTAGGAGCAGCGTACTATTCGCTACTCCCTATTTCGCCATTCGCCTCTTAAGCCGCTTCAGCGGCCAGCTTCTTGCCCTTCTCGACGGCTTCTTCGATGGTGCCGACCATGTAGAAGGCGGCTTCGGGCAGGTGGTCGTACTTGCCTTCGACCAGTCCCTTGAAGCCCTTGATGGTGTCGGCGAGGTCGACGAACTTGCCCGGCGAACCCGTGAAGATTTCGGCGACGTGGAACGGCTGCGACATGAAGCGCTCGACCTTGCGGGCGCGCGCCACGGTCAGCTTGTCCTCTTCCGAAAGCTCGTCCATGCCGAGAATGGCGATGATGTCCTGGAGCGCCTTGTAGCGCTGCAGCACCTGCTGGACCTGACGGGCGACCGCATAGTGCTCCTCGCCGACGACCAGCGGGGAGAGCATGCGCGAGGTCGAATCGAGCGGGTCCACCGCCGGATAGATGCCCTTTTCGGCGATCGAGCGCGACAGCGTCGTGGTCGCGTCAAGATGCGCGAACGAGGTCGCCGGCGCCGGGTCGGTCAAGTCGTCGGCCGGAACGTAGATGGCCTGCACCGAGGTGATCGAGCCCTTCTGGGTGGTGGTGATGCGCTCCTGCAGCGCGCCCATGTCGGTGGCGAGCGTCGGCTGATAACCCACCGCCGAAGGAATACGGCCCAGCAGCGCCGACACTTCCGAACCGGCCTGGGTGAAGCGGAAGATGTTGTCGACGAAGAACAGCACGTCCTGGCCCTTGTCGCGGAAATCTTCCGCGATGGTCAGGCCGGTGAGCGCGACGCGGGCGCGGGCGCCCGGGGGCTCGTTCATCTGGCCGAACACCAGCGCGCACTTCGACTTGACGCTCGGATCCGGGTTGTGCGGATCGGCGTTGACCTTGGACTCGATGAACTCGTGATAGAGGTCGTTGCCTTCGCGCGTGCGCTCGCCGACGCCGGCGAACACGGAGTAACCGCCGTGCGCCTTCGCGACGTTGTTGATCAGTTCCTGAATCAGCACGGTCTTGCCGACGCCGGCGCCGCCGAACAGGCCGATCTTGCCGCCCTTGGCGTAGGGAGCGAGAAGATCGACGACCTTGATGCCGGTGACGAGAATCTCAGCTTCGGTCGACTGGTCGGTGTAGCTCGGCGCTTCCTGGTGGATCGCGCGCAAGCCTTCCGACTTGACGGGACCGGCTTCGTCGATCGGCTCACCGATGACGTTGATGATGCGGCCGAGCGTGCCTTCGCCGACGGGAACGCGGATCGGAGCGCCGGTGTCGGTCACTTCCTGGCCGCGGACCAGACCTTCGGTGGTGTCCATCGCGATCGTGCGCACGGTGGATTCGCCGAGATGCTGGGCGACTTCGAGCACCAGGCGATTACCGCCGTTCTTGGTCTCGAGCGAGTTGAGAATGGCCGGGAGGTGGCCTTCGAACTGCACGTCGACGACGGCGCCGATGACCTGGGTGACGCGACCGACCTGGGTTGCCATTGAATGTCTCCTTCGATCCGAACTTCTAAACCACGGTCGGTTCTGACCGGGATGTTGCGTGTGGTGGGTACTGAAGCGCCTTGGTCAGACGGCCTCGGCACCCGAGATGATTTCGATCAGTTCCTTCGTGATCTGCGCCTGACGCGTACGGTTGTAGACCAGCGTCTGCTTGCGGATCATTTCGCCGGCGTTGCGCGTCGCGTTGTCCATCGCGCTCATCTGCGCGCCGTAGAACGAGGCGTTGTTTTCGAGCAGTGCGCGGAAGATCTGGACTGCGAGGTTGCGGGGCAACAGGCGGGTGAGGATCTCGTCCTCTTCCGGCTCGTACTCGTAAGACGTCGTATTCGCCGCGGCGCCCTCCTCGACGACCAGCGGGATGACCTGCTGGGCGGTCGGGATCTGTGCAATTACCGATCTGAAGCGCGAGTAGAACAGCGTGCAGACGTCGAATTCGCCGTTGTCGAACCGCGCCAAGACCTTCCTGGCGATCTCCTCGGCGTTGACGAAGCCGATCTGGCGCACGCTGCGCAGGTCCATATGCTCGACGATCTGCTTGTCGAACTGGCGGCGCAGCTGCTCGTAACCCTTGCGGCCGACGCAGAAGAACTTCACGTCCTTGCCCTGCGCCATCAGCGCCAAGGCACGATCGCGGGCGAGACGCACGATCGAGGAGTTGAAGGCGCCGGAGAGGCCGCGCTCGCCGGTGCAGACCAGCAGCAGATGAACCTGATCCCGGCCGGTGCCGGCCAGCAGCACCGGCGCGCCGGGCGAGCCGACAGCGGCGCTGGCGATATTCGAGATCACCACACTCATCTTGTCGGCATAGGGACGCGCCGCTTCCGCAGCGGTCTGCGCGCGGCGCAGCTTGGAGGCCGCGACCATCTGCATGGCCTTGGTGATCTTTTGCGTCGCCTTGGTGGAGGCGATGCGGACGCGCATGTCTTTAAGTGACGCCATTCTTCGTTCACCCCGGCGGTTCGACGCTTATTGATCGAACCGCTAGCCTATCCCAGTCGTCATGCCCGGGCTTGTCCCGGGCATCCACTTGCCGCCTCACACGTCGATTGACGTGGATGCCGGGACTTCAGATACGAAGACGCGCCTCGCGCTTCAGCCCGGCCGTGACGGTTCTCTCTTACGCGAAGCTCTTCGCAAAACCCTCGACCACCGACTTCAGCTTGGCGGCGGTGTCGTCGGTGAGGTCGCGGGTGTCGCGGATCGAGTTGAGAATATCGACGTTCTTGCCGCGCAGCAGCGAGAGCAGACCGTCCTCGAACGCGCGCACCTTGTTGAGCGGGAGCGGATCGAGATAACCGTTGGTGCCGGCCCAGATCACGCAGACCTGCTCTTCCATCTTCAGCGGCGCGAATTGCGGCTGCTTCAGCAGCTCGGTGAGACGCGAGCCGCGGTTGAGCAGGCGCTGGGTCGAGGCGTCGAGGTCGGAGCCGAACTGCGCGAACGCCGCCATTTCGCGGTACTGCGCCAGCTCGCCCTTGATCTTGCCGGCGACCTTCTTGGTGGCCTTGGTCTGCGCCGAGGAGCCGACGCGCGACACCGACAGACCGACGTTCACGGCAGGACGGATGCCCTGGAAGAACAGGTCGGTTTCCAGGAAGATCTGCCCGTCGGTGATCGAGATGACGTTGGTCGGGATGTAGGCCGACACGTCGTTGGCCTGGGTTTCGATGACCGGCAGCGCGGTCAGCGAGCCGGAGCCCTGGTCCTTGTTCAGCTTCGCCGCGCGCTCGAGCAGGCGGGAATGCAGATAGAACACGTCGCCCGGATAGGCCTCGCGACCCGGCGGACGGCGCAGCAGCAGCGACATCTGGCGGTAGGCGACGGCCTGCTTGGACAGGTCGTCATAGATGATGACGGCGTGCATGCCGTTGTCGCGGAAGTACTCGCCCATGGTGCAGCCGGTGAACGGCGCGATGTACTGCATCGGCGCCGGATCCGAGGCGGTGGCGGCGACGACGATCGAGTATTCAAGCGCGCCCTGCTCTTCCAGCACCTTCACGAACTGGGCGACGGTCGAACGCTTCTGGCCGACCGCGACATAGACGCAGTACAGCTTGATGTTCTCGTCGGGCTGCGCATTGAGCGGCTTCTGGTTCAGGATGGTGTCGAGCGCAATCGCGGTCTTGCCGGTCTGACGGTCGCCGATGATCAGCTCGCGCTGGCCGCGGCCGATCGGGATCAGGGCGTCGATCGCCTTGAGGCCGGTCGCCATCGGCTCGTTCACCGATTTGCGCGGAATGATGCCGGGCGCCTTGACGTCGACGCGCATGCGCTTCTCGGCCTGGATCGGCCCCTTGCCGTCGATCGGGTTGCCCAGCGCGTCGACGACGCGGCCGAGCAGACCCTTGCCGACCGGCGCGTCCACGATGGCGCGGGTGCGCTTGACCGTCTGGCCTTCCTTGATCTCGCGGTCGGCACCGAAGATGACGACACCGACGTTGTCGGTTTCGAGGTTCAGCGCCATGCCGCGGGTGCCGTTCTCGAACTCGACCATTTCACCGGCCTGGACGTTGTCCAGACCGTAGACGCGGGCGATGCCGTCGCCGACGGACAGCACCTGTCCGACTTCGGAGACTTCAGCTTCCTGGCCGAAATTCTTGATCTGGTCCTTGAGGATCGCGGAAATTTCCGCGGCGCGGATGTCCATCAGCCTGCCTCTTTCATCGCGTGCTTGATCGAATTGAGTTTGGTGCGAAGCGAACCATCCACCATGCGGCTGCCCACCTTGACGACGAGGCCACCGATGATCGAAGGATCGACCTTCACGTTCAGCGCGACGTCCTTGCCGGTCACCGATTTCAGGGCAACCTTGAGGGCGTCGAGATTCTTGTCAGAAAGCGCTTCCGCGACGGTCACATCCGCCGTCGCCTCGCCCTTGAACTTGGCGACCAGGGCGCGATAGGCGCGGATGACGTCGGCCACCACGAACAGACGGCGGTTGGCGGTCAGCACCTTCAGGAAGTTGGCGGCGATACCGGCGATACCGGCCTTGGCGAGCACAGCCGACAGGGCCCTCGACTGGGCGTCGGCCGCGAACACCGGGCTGCGGACGAGGCGATTGAGATCGGCGCTCTCGGCCAGCAGGGCCTCGAATTTCTCGAGATCCGCCTTGACCTCGTCGACCGCTTTCTGGTCGCGGGCCAGTTCAAACAAGGCCGTTGCATAACGACCCGACACACCTGAAACGGACGTATCTTCTGCAGCCACAGACGCGCTCTTTTTTGCTGTCAAACTCGCAAGGGAAAAACCGTCGCCACGAAGCGGCGCCTAGCGATCCAAGCCCTTGGAATTCAAGCGGGACTTCGATTTTCGACCAGCACGGGAGGTGCCGGGCTCGTTAAAATCGCGGCTTTGCTAACATAGCAGGAGCGCAGTCGCAACATGACGCAAAGTTTAAGGCACGATTCTGCCGCCGTTAGTCGCAGCCGGTGATCCCCGGAGCGCACAGTGACGGGATGAGGCCGATGACATCCCACCTCGCGGAATTGCCGCGGGCCTTGCCGCTTCCCCCTCCATTGGTTCCTGCCATCAGCGCATAGCGGCCATGAACACGGATCACTGAGGCGTGATTCCGAGCCTCGCCAGTTCCACTCGCTGAATACTTACTCAATTCTAAACGACCGAAGTAATGACTTCGTTTTACAGTAATTTGAAGCAATCAATAGGTTAATAAATCGTTAAATCGCAAGATTAAAGGACATCGATCGAATATCGGGTTCGGGTCACAAGATGTTTCATGACGACACATAGCGGATTTACTGCCCAATTCACGCCTCATTAGGAATCGAAACGCCAATCCGCTCACAAACTGATGAGGGCTCCACTAGCCACATATGTGGCAATACTAGCTTAGGGACCAATAAATGCTGTCTTTGAAGACGCTGGGCTCTGTGACCCGGCCGCGCGCGGCAATCGCTTTCGTCGCCGCAACTCTTTTCGTCGGTGGAACCGCCACCGAAGCTTCCGCCAAATCCCGGCATCACCGGCATCACCATCATCACCGCCACCACGCCCAGACCGACACCAACGCGACCTCCGATTGGCGCAACGCCAATGCGTCGATGACGCCGACTTCCGGCACGGGCCGCAGCTTCTCCGGCATCGCTTCCTTTTACGGCAACGAGTCCGGCAGCAAGACCGCGTCGGGCCAACGCTTCAACCAGAACGCCATGACCGCGGCGCACCGTTCGCTGCCCTTCGGCACCAAGCTGCGCGTCACCCATGGCGGCCAGAGCGTCGTCGTCACCATCAACGACCGCGGGCCGTTCATTCGCGGCCGTGTGCTCGACCTCTCCACGGGTGCCGCCCGCGCCATCGGCCTCACCAGTCGCGGCGTCGGCCGCGTCACCGCGGAAGTCGTCTCCTGAGGCGCGATAAAGCGCCTCTTTTCACACGCGCAGTTTCCATCAGTTTGATGCGCGCATGAAACAAGCCCGCGGTCTTGGGGGACCGCGGGCTTTTTTGTTGACCGTCGTCATTCCGGGGCGATGCGCAGCATCGAACCCGGAATCCATCAGGCGGCGAAGTCCGCAGTGAAATGGATTCCGGGCTCGCGCTTCGCGCGCCCCGGAATGACGGCGGCGAATGAGGCCGCGACTGCGCCCTACAAGAAGCTCTGCGGATCGACATCGACTTCGAGCTTGAGATTGCCTGATGGCTTCGGGCACACGGCGAGCCAGCTGCGCAAGTAGTCCGACAGATCGAAACCGCGCGCCGATTTCACCAGGATGCGGAAGCGATAGCGGCCCTTGATGACGGCGAGCGGCGCTTCCGCTGGCCCCAGCACCACGACGCGTTCGTCGCGCGGCGCCAGCGCGACGAGCTTGCGGCCAAAGCCTTCCGCGCTCGGGCGGTCGCCCGCGGAGATGATCAGGCTCGCGAGCCGCCCGAACGGCGGATAGAGCGTCTTCTCGCGCAGATCGATCTCGCTGTCGTAGAAAGCCTCGCGGTCGCAGGCGATCAGCGCCTTCATCACGGGATGATCGGGCTGGTGGGTCTGGAGATAGCCAACGCCGCGGCCCTGCTCGCGCCCGGCGCGGCCGATCACCTGGTTGAGCAATTGCCAGGTGCGTTCCGCCGCGCGCGGATCGCCGTTGCTGAGGCCGAGATCGGCATCGACCACGCCGACCAGGTTGAGCCGCGGGAAATTGTGGCCCTTGGCGACAAGCTGCGTGCCGATGATGATGTCGACGCGGCCCTCCGCGATCTCGGCGAGCTCTGACCGCATCGTCTCGATCGAGGTGATGAGGTCGCTCGACAGCACCATGGTACGCGCGTCCGGAAACAGCGCGGCCGCCTCCTCCTGGAGGCGCTCGACGCCGGGTCCGACCGCCACCAGCGATTCCTCGGCCGAACAGTTCGGGCAGATGTGCGGACGCGGCATCGAGAAGCCGCAATGGTGACAGACGAGGCGCTGGCGAAAGCGATGGTCGACCAGCCAGGCATCGCAGATGGTGCAGGCGAAGCGATGGCCGCAGGCACGGCACAAGGTCAGCGGCGCATAGCCGCGGCGGTTGAGGAACAGCAGCGCCTGCTCGCGCCGCTCGATTGCGATCTTGATCTCGCCGGCAAGCCGCGGCGAGATGAAGCGGCCGCGCGCGGGCGGCTCGCGGCGCAGATCGATCGCCTCGATATGCGGCATGTGCTGGCCGCCGAAACGCGAGGGCAGCGCGACGCGCTGATAGCGGTTCTTGCGCGCATTGACCTCGGATTCGACAGAGGGCGTGGCGGAGGCCAGCACGACGGGGATCCTGGCGATATGCGCGCGCACCACAGCCATGTCGCGGGCATGGTAATGCACGCCGTCATCCTGCTTGTAGGCCTGGTCGTGCTCCTCATCGACCACGATGAGGCCGAGATCGGCGTAAGGGAGAAACAGCGCCGAGCGCGCGCCGACCACGACCGGCGCGGTCCCTGCGGAAATCGCCGCCCAATTGCGCGCGCGGGTGCGCGGCGTAAGCTCCGAATGCCATTCGATCGGCCGCACGCCGAAGCGCTGCGCGAAGCGATCGAGGAACTGGCCGGTCAGCGCGATCTCCGGCATCAGGATCAGCGATTGCCTTCCGCGGCGGATCGTTTCCGCAACGGCCTCGAAATAGACCTCGGTTTTGCCCGAGCCGGTCACGCCGTCGAGCAGCGCGACGTGGAAGGTGCCGTTGGCCGCAAGCGCGCGCATCGCGTCCACGCCGGCACGCTGCAGCGGCGAAAAATCCGGCCGGTCGAAATCCGGATCGGGTGCCGGAGGGGGCGGAGGCGGCGGCATCGGCTCGACCGTGAGCGTGCCTTCATCGACGAGGCCGTCGATCACGCCGGACGAGACGCCCGCTTCCTTGGCGGCCTCGGACTTGCCGTGCAGCAACCGGTCCGAAAGCACCGCGATCACCCGCTGCCGCGCCGGCGTCAGGCGCTTCGGGGGCTCCCCGACCAGGCGCACGCCGGCGCGAACCCGCTCCGGGCCGAGATTCTCGCCCATGCGCAGGCACATGCGCAGCACCATGCCGCGCGGGCTCAGCGTGTAATTGGCGACCCAGTCGACCACCGAGCGCAGCTCGGGCTTCAACGGCGGGATATCCAGCTTCTCGCTGACCTCCTTCAGGCGATTGTGCAGGCGCGGATCGGGATTGGCATTCTCGCCCCACACCACGGCCAGCACCTCGCGCGCGCCGAGCGGCACACCGACGAGATCGCCCGCCTTCAGCTCCATCCCGCGCGGCACCTTGTAGGAGTAGGTCTGGTCGAGCGCGACCGGCACCAGCACGTCGACCATGCCGGTCGCGTTGGCGGGGGCGGTCTGGCTGCGCGACGAATGATCCATGAGGGGAGAATCGGAACCGGGGTCCTTGAGGCTAGCGTCACGGGCCGGCCTTAGCGAACGATAAACGAGTGTGATGCGATATACTGTGCGGAATCACCACGTCCAGAGCGCATGAGCAAAGCGGCCGCCCCCCAGATCGAGCTCGCCAGCGCCGATCCCTCGATCGCGCAGGAGATGGCGCGCTGGCTGTCGCATCTGGGCGCCGAGCGGCGGCTGTCGCCGAAGACGCTGGAGGCCTACGGGCGCGACTTGCGGCAGTGCCTGGATTTCCTCAGCAATCATTGGGGCGAGCGGGTCACGCTGGCACGGTTCGCGGCGCTGGAAGCCACCGATATCCGCGCCTTCATGGCAATGCGCAGGGCCGACGACATTGCCGGCCGCAGCCTGATGCGCGCGCTGGCCGGCCTGCGTTCGTTCGGCCGCTTCCTCGAGCGCGAGGGCAAGGGCAAGGTCGGTGCACTCTCCGCGATCCGCGCGCCAAAGGTTGCGAAGAGCCTGCCGAAGCCGTTGCCGATGGCCTCGGCCAAACGGCTTGCCGACGCCGACGAGCGCGCCGGCGAGGACCGCGAGACCTGGATTCTTGCGCGCGATGCCGCGGTGATGGCGCTGCTGTATGGCTCGGGCCTGCGCATCTCCGAAGCGCTCGGCCTGAAGCGCCGCGAGGTGCCGCGCCCCGGCGAAGGCGACGTGCTTGTCGTGACAGGTAAAGGCAACAAGACCCGGATGGTGCCGGTGCTGCAGAACGTGCTTGCGCTGATTCAAGAATACGTCGCGATGTGCCCTTATCCGCTGCCGGCGGAAGGGCCGATCTTCGTCGGCGCGCGCGGCGGCCCCTTGAGCCCGCGCATCATCCAGCTCGCGATGGAGCGGCTGCGCGGCGCACTCGGCCTGCCCGACAGCGCCACGCCGCACGCGCTCCGGCATTCCTTCGCCACGCACCTGCTCTCGCGCGGCGGCGACCTACGCGCCATCCAGGAATTGCTGGGCCATTCCTCGCTCTCGACCACGCAAATCTACACCGGCATCGATTCGGAGCGGCTGCTGGAAGTCTATGCCAGCGCGCATCCCCGGCGGTGACACACTCTCGTCATGCCTCGCGTGCCTCTTGCGCGGCGACCACGGTTCGGTCAAATCGTGGGGAACCGATGCAGGAGAGTCATGATGGGCGCACACGAAAGCATGGAGCACGCCGAGCACGCCGAACACGCGTCCGGCTCGAACAAGAAGATCGCGCTCCTGATCGCGGTGCTGGCGCTGTTCCTCGCGATCTCGGAGACGCTCGGCAAGGGCGCCCAGACCGAATCGATCAGCAAGAACGTCGAGGCCGCCAATCTCTGGGCGTTCTTCCAGGCCAAGAGCATCCGTCGCACCGTGGTGATCACTGCGGCCGAGCAGGGCAAGCTGACGCTGGGCTCGCTGGCCGATGACGCCGCCATGAAGCCGGCCGTACAGAAGCAGATCGACGACTGGACCAAGACGGCGCAGCGCTACCGCTCCGAGCCGGAGACCGGCGAAGGCACCGAGCAGCTCGCCGACAAGGCCAAGCACGCCGAGCACGCCCGCGACGAGGCGACGGCGAAATACCACCATTTCGAGCTGGCCTCGGCCGCCTTCCAGATCGGCATCGTGCTGGCCTCGGCCACCATCATCACCGGCATGCTCGCACTCGCCTATGTTAGCGGCGTGCTGACGATCGCCGGTCTCTTCATGACCTCGCTCGGCCTGTGGTGGCCGCATCTGCTGCATCTGCATTGAGGCGTTGAGGCGCGCGCAGGAGCCACACCAACGGTGTCATGCCCCGGCTCGACCGGGGCATCCAGTATTCCAGAGGCAGCGAGATTCATCACGACGGCCGCGGCGTACTGGATCGCCCGGTCAAGCCTGGCGATGACAGCAAGTGTGTGGCGAACACCGAACACGCCGCAGCGCTCACCGCGCCTGGTGCACGCTCCTGCGGAAGCGCTGGATCATGCGCAGCGTGCGGTAGGACCAGCCTTCGCCGTTGCCGGCGATCAGCTCCCTGATGCGCCGCTTGATCGGATCGACCAGCTCGGCGGCCTTGGCGCGCACCTTCAGCACCAGATCATAGATTCGCTCGAACCAGTGCATCTCCAGGAGCTTGTGGCGCGTCACGTCGAACACGAAGGCGGTGACGCCGACGCCGACCAGCTTGCCGAACACGATCGTGAAGAACGCGCTGGTCCAGTATTCGTGCGCGAGCAGCCAGAGGCCGACCAGCTTGAGCGGAAACAGCGGCACGACGGGGACCGCGAAGACGATCAGCGACATGGCCGGCGACAGCGCACTGACGCGCTCCGTCAGCCATTGCTTGAAGCGGGCAAGCGGGATTGCCGCGACGATCTTGGCAACGATCGGCTCGAGATGGTCCCACAGCCAGGCTTCGATCAGGAAGACGATCGCAAGCAGGACCCAGAGCGGTTGAAGAAGGCGGCGCAGCATGTGTTGTCCCGCCCGATTCCGAGCTGGGCGCTTGGCTACATATGGATGGCCCGCTTGCCGACTGCAAGCGCGGCTTCCTTGACGGCCTCCGAGCGGGTCGGATGGGCGTGGCAGGTGCGCGCGAGATCCTCCGCACTGCCGCCGAACTCCATGAGAACGCACGCTTCATGGATCATTTCGCCGGCCTCTCGGCCGATGATGTGAACCCCGAGTACGCGATCGGTCTTCGCATCTGCGAGAATCTTCACGAAGCCGTCAGTGGTCTGGTTGACCTTGGAGCGGCCGTTGGCGGTGAACGGAAACTTCCCGACGGTGTAACCGACGCCCGCCTGCTTCAGCTCCTCCTCGGTCTTGCCGACGGATGACACTTCCGGGGTGGTATACACGACGCCCGGAATGACGTCGTAGTTCACGTGACCGGCTTGTCCGGCGATGATCTCCGCGACGGCAACGCCTTCGTCCTCGGCCTTGTGCGCGAGCATCGGGCCTGCGACGACGTCGCCGATGGCATAGACGCCCTTCAGGCTGGTGGCGAAATGCGAATCGATCTGCACGCGACCGCGCGCGTCGAGCGCGACGCCGGCTTCCTTAAGGCCGAGACCGTCGGTGTAGGGCACGCGGCCGATGCAGACGAGCACGACGTCGGCTTCCAGCGTCTCGGCCGCACCGCCGGCCGCTGGCTCGATCGTCGCCTTCAGCGTCTTGCCCGAAGCGTCGACCGCGGTGACCTTGGCCCCCAGCTTGAACGCAAAGCCCTGCTTTTCGAGGATGCGCTGGAATTGCTTGGCGATCTCGCCGTCCATGCCCGGCAGGATGCGATCGAGGAATTCGACGACGACGACTTCGGCACCCAAGCGGTGCCAGACCGAGCCGAGTTCGAGGCCGATCACGCCGGCGCCGACGATGAGGAGCTTGCCGGGGACCTTGTCCAGCGACAGCGCGCCGGTCGAGGAGACGATGCGCTTCTCGTCGATCTCGATGCCCTTGAGACGCGCGATGTCCGAGCCGGTGGCGATGACGATGTTCTTCGCTTCGATGACTTGCGACTTCCCGTCGGCGGAGACCTCCACCTTGCCGGTCCCCAAGATCTTGCCGGTGCCCTTGAGCACGTCGATCTTGTTCTTCTTCATCAGGAACTCGACGCCCTTGACGTTGCCGTCGATGCCCTGCTGCTTGAAATTCATCATCGCCGGCAGATCGAGCTTCGGCGCGGAAACGCTCACGCCCATTTTCGCAAAGGAATGGCCGGCTTCCTCGAACATTTCGGAGGCGTGCAGCAGCGCCTTCGACGGCATGCAACCGACGTTGAGACAGGTGCCGCCGAGCGTGGCGTTCTTTTCGACCACGGCGACTTTCATGCCGAGCTGGGCTGCGCGCACCGCGCAGACGTATCCGCCCGGTCCGGTGCCGATGACGACGAGATCGTAGGTAGCCATGAGAGAAAGTCCCGTAAGGTTTGGCGTGATGAGGATGTGTCAGCGTCCGCCGGTGCGTCAGCGTCCGCCGGACACATCGAGAATGGCTGAGGTGACGTAGGAGGCCTCGTCCGACATCAGCCAGACGATGGCGTTGGCGATTTCCTCCGCGGTGCCGACCCGCTTCATCGGCACCATATGGGCCAGACGATGGGCGCGGTCGGGCTCGCCGCCGGCGGCATGGATTTCGGTGTCGATCAGGCCGGGACGGATCGCGGCGACACGGATGCCTTCGCCCGCGACCTCATAACCGAGGCCGACGGTGAAGGAATCCACCGCGCCCTTGGACGCGGCGTAATCGACATAGGTGTTGGGGGCGCCGAGCCGGGCTGCGACAGACGAGAGGTTGACGATGACGCCGCCCTGGCCGCCGTGCCTGGTCGACATCCGCTTGATGGCCTCGCGCGCGCAGAGGATGGAGCCGGTCACGTTCACCGCCATCACGCGCTGGATGCGCTCGGCCGACATTTCGTCCACGCGCACGCCGCTCTTGCCCACGATGCCGCCATTGTTGACGAGCGCGCCAAGCGTGCCGAACTTGTCAGCTTCCTTGAACAGATCGATGATGTCGCGCTCCTCAGCGACATCGCATTTCACCGCGATGGCCTTGCCGTTGCTGGCCTCGATCTGCGCGACCACCTCGTCGGCAGCCTGCTTGTTGCTGGCATAGCCGACCACGACACGAAAGCCGCGCGCGGCCGCCGCGATCGCGGTCGCCCGCCCGATGCCGCGGCTGCCGCCGGTGATGACAACGACCTTATCCGTCACGCGCACCTCCATGGTTCGACACGCGCCGCCGCGTTGATCGCGACGGCGCTCGCAGAGCAACAGGGATCAGAGATCGAGCACCAGGCGCGCCGGATCTTCCAGGCTCTCCTTGACGCGCACCAGGAAGGTGACGGCTTCCTTGCCGTCGATGACGCGGTGATCGTAGGACAGGGCCAGGTACATCATCGGGCGGACCTCGATCTTGCCGCCGACGACCATCGGGCGCTCCTGGATCTTGTGCATGCCGAGGATGCCGGACTGCGGCGCGTTCAGGATCGGGGTCGACATCAGCGAGCCGTAGATGCCGCCATTGGTGATGGTGAAGGTGCCGCCCTGCATCTCGTCGATCTTGAGCTGGCCGTCACGGGCGCGGCGGCCGAAATCGGCGATGCCCTTCTCGATGTCGGCGATCGACTTGTTGTCGCAATCACGCACCACGGGAACGACGAGACCCTTGTCGGTGCCGACGGCGACGCCGATGTGATAGTAGTTCTTGTAGATCAGGTCGGTGCCATCGATCTCGGCGTTGACGGCGGGGATATCCTTCAGCCCCTGCACGACGGCCTTGGTGAAGAAGCCCATGAAGCCGAGCTTGGAGCCGTGCTTCTTCTCGAACGCATCCTTGTAGTGCGCGCGCAGCGCCATGACGTTGGTCATGTCGACCTCGTTGAAGGTCGTGAGCATGGCCGCGGTGTTCTGCACGTCCTTGAGGCGGCGCGCGATGGTCTGGCGCAGGCGGGTCATCTTGACGCGCTCTTCGCGGGCGGCGTCATCGGCCGGCGATGGCGCGCGCACCTGCACGGCGGCGGCGGGCTGGTTGACCGGGGTCGGCGCGGAGGCGGCGCGCTCGATCGCGGCCAGCATGTCGCCCTTGGTGACGCGGCCGTCCTTGCCGGAGCCCGGAACGGTCGAGGCGTCGATGCCGGTCTCGGCCGAGAGCTTGCGCACCGACGGGGCGAGCGGCGCATCGGCCGGCGGCGCCTTCGGCGCAGCGGCGGCAGCCGCCGGAGCTGCAGCGGCTGCTGCAGGAGCAGCGGCAGGCTTGGCGGGAGCGGCGGCAGGCTTGGCAGCGCCGGTACCTTCGGTGATCTGGCCGAGCAGCGCGCCGACGGCGACGGTCGTGCCATCGGCAGCGATGATCTCGCTCAGCGTGCCCGCGGAGGGCGCGGGGACTTCGATGGTGACCTTGTCGGTCTCGAGCTCCACCAAGGGCTCGTCGACGGCGACCGGGTCGCCGGCCTTCTTGAACCAGCGGCCGATGGTGGCCTCGGTGACGGATTCGCCGAGCGTCGGCACACGAATTTCAGTCATGGTCTTTTCCTTAAGGGGATCGCCAATGCGGTCATGAATTACACAGGTGTCATGCCCCGCGAAGGCGGGGCATCCAGTACTCCGCGGCGTTCGTGGTCATCACGGCCGTCACGGCGTACTGGATCGCCCGCCTTCGCGGGCGATGACAGCGTCCTAAAAAACTTCTCAGCTCAGTGCTTCGTCCAGGAACGCCTTCAGCTGCGCCTGATGCTTGGACATCAGACCCGTGGCGGTCGCGGCGGAAGCTGCGCGGCCGACATAACGCGGACGCCGGCTCGCACCGTTCACCTGGTTCAGCACCCATTCCAGATAGGGCTCGATGAAGTGCCAGGCACCCATGTTGCGCGGCTCTTCCTGGCACCACACCACTTCGGCCTTCTTGAAGCGCGACAGCTCGGCCACCAGCGCCTTCAGCGGCACCGGATAGAGCTGCTCGACGCGCATCAGATAGATGTCGTCGATGCCGCGCTTCTCTCGCTCCTCGTAGAGGTCGTAATAGACCTTGCCGGAGCACAGCACGATGCGGCGGATCTTCTCGTCGGGCACGAGCTTGACCGCCTCGCTCGGCAGCATCTGGGCGTCATCATAGAGGATGCGGTGGAAGGTCGTGCCCTTCGCGAGCTCTTCGAGACGCGACACCGCCCGCTTGTGGCGCAGCAGCGATTTCGGCGTCATCAGGATCAGCGGCTTGCGGATCTCGCGGTGAAGCTGGCGGCGCAGCACGTGGAAGTAGTTCGCCGGCGTGGTCGGGTAGACCACCTGCATGTTGTCTTCCGCGCACATCTGCAGGAAACGCTCGAGCCGTGCCGAGGAGTGCTCCGGTCCCTGGCCCTCATAGCCGTGCGGCAGGAGGCAGACGAGGCCGGACATGCGCAGCCATTTGCGCTCGCCCGAGGAGATGAACTGGTCGAACACGACCTGCGCGCCGTTGGCGAAGTCGCCGAACTGGGCTTCCCACAGCGTCAGCGTGTTCGGCTCGGCGAGCGAATAGCCGTATTCGAAGCCGAGCACGGCCTCTTCCGACAGCAGCGAGTTGATGACCTCGTAATGGCCCTGCTCGTTGCCGAGATGGTTGAACGGCGTGTAGCGGCTCTCGTCTTCCTGGTCGATCAGCACCGAGTGACGTTGCGAGAAGGTGCCACGCTCCGAGTCCTGCCCGGACAGGCGGACGTGATGGTTTTCCTGAAGCAGCGTGCAGAACGCCAGAGCCTCGCCGGTCGCCCAGTCGATGCCGTTGCCGCTCTCGATCGCCTTGGCGCGGTTCTCCAGGAAGCGCTGGATGGTGCGGTGGACGCGGAAGCCGTCCGGCACCTTGGTGATCTTGCGGCCGACGTCCTTCAGAACAGGCAGATCGACGCCGGTGACGCCGCGCCGCGCATCCTCTTCCTGGTCGGCGATCTTGAAGCCCGCCCACTTTCCGTCGAGCCAGTCGGCCTTGTTCGGCTTGTAGGAGGTGCCAGCCTCGAACTCGGCATCGAGCCGGGCGCGCCAATCGGCCTTGGCCTTGTCGACCTCGCCCTCGGTCATCACCCCTTCGCTGATGAGGCGGCGGGCATAGAGCTCAAGCGTCGACGGATGGGCCGCGATCTTCTTGTACATCACCGGTTGGGTGAAGGCCGGCTCGTCGCCCTCGTTGTGGCCATGCCTGCGGTAGCAGAACATGTCGATGACGACGGGCTTGTGGAATTTCTGCCGGAACTCGGTCGCGACCTTGGCCGCGAACACCACGGCCTCCGGATCGTCGCCGTTCACGTGGAAGATCGGCGCGTCGATCATCTTCGCCACATCGGACGGATAGGGCGAGGAGCGCGAATAACGCGGATAGGTGGTGAAGCCGATCTGGTTGTTGACGATGAAGTGCACGGAGCCGCCGGTGCGGTAGCCCTTCAGGTCGGACAGGCCGAAGCATTCCGCGACCACGCCCTGGCCCGCGAAAGCGGCATCGCCGTGCATCAGCAGCGGCATGACGGAGATGCGCATGTCCGGCGGATCGCCGTGCTGGTCCTGCTTTGCGCGGACCTTGCCGAGCACGACGGGGTCGACGATCTCGAGATGCGAGGGGTTGGCGGTCAGCGACAGATGGATGCGGTTGCCGTCGAACTCGCGGTCCGAGGAGGCGCCGAGGTGATATTTGACGTCGCCCGAGCCTTCGACCGCGTCCGGATTGGCCGAGCCGCCCTTGAACTCGTGGAACAGCGCGCGATGCGCCTTGCCCATCACCTGGGTCAGCACGTTGAGGCGGCCGCGATGCGGCATTCCGAGCACGATTTCCTTCACGCCGAGATTGCCGCCGCGCTTGATGATCTGCTCGAGCGCAGGGATCAGGGATTCGCCGCCGTCGAGGCCGAAGCGCTTGGTGCCGGTGAACTTGGTGTCGCAGAACTTCTCGAAACCCTCGGCTTCGACCAGCTTCATCAGGATCGCTCTGCGGCCTTCGCGGGTGAACGAGATCTCCTTGTCCGGACCCTCGATGCGCTCCTGGATCCAGGCCTTTTGCGCAGCATTGCTGATATGCATGAACTCGACGCCGAGCGTCTGGCAGTAGGTGCGTTCGCAGATCGCGGTGATCTCGCGCAAGCTGCCGTATTCGAGACCGAGCACGTGATCGAGGAAGATCTTGCGGTCGTAATCAGCCTCGGTGAAGCCGTAGGTGCGCGGATCGAGTTCCTCGCGGTTGCGCGGCGCCTCGATGCCCAGCGGATCGAGCTTGGCGTGGAAGTGGCCGCGCATGCGGTAGGAGCGGATCAGCATCAACGCGCGGACCGAGTCGCGCGTGGCCTGGAGGATGTCGGCGGAGGAAATGTCCGCGCCCTTGTCGCCTCCCTTGGCCTGCGCCTTGGCGGCGATCTTGGCACCGACCGCCTTCTCGACTTCGGCCCAGTTGCCGTCGAGAGCGGAGGTCAGATCATCCTTCGGCGTCAGCGGCCAGTTATCCCGCTCCCAGGACGGGCCGGCGGCATTCTTTCGGACGTCAGCGGGCTGATCGTTGAGGCTCTTGAAGAATTCCTGCCACTCGGTATCGACCGAGGACGGGTCCTTCTCGTAGCGGGCGTAGATTTCGTCGATGTAGGTGGCGTTGGTGCCCTGCAAAAAGGAAGACAAGGCAAAGGCTGCGTTCGCGTCCTGGCGAGACATACTGGAGTTCCTGGCGATTTCGGTTCGCGCATAACAAACGGCGCTGGCGCCGAGCTCCCCGGCAGAGGCTCGGCGCGACAGGCACCCTTTACCCTATTTGCTGCGAAACTTCGCCCGGAAAAGCACGAAGAAGTGAATTAGCCCTTCAACTTTTCGGCAAGCGTATGCCCGAGGCGGGCGGGTGAGGGGGACACTGTAATCCCTGCCGATTTCATCGCCTCTGTCTTGGAACCGGCGTCACCCTTACCGCCCGAGATGATCGCGCCGGCATGGCCCATGCGGCGACCGGGAGGGGCGGTGACACCGGCGATGAAACCGACCATCGGCTTCTTGCGTCCGCGCTTGGCCTCGTCCTTAAGGAACTGGGCGGCGTCCTCCTCGGCGGAACCGCCGATCTCGCCGATCATGATGATGGATTCGGTCTTGGGGTCGGCGAGCAGCATCTCCAGCACGTCAATGAACTCAGTGCCCTTGACCGGGTCGCCGCCGATGCCGACCGCGGTGGTCTGGCCGAGACCTTCCTGGGAGGTCTGGAACACGGCCTCATAGGTGAGCGTGCCGGAGCGGGAGACGATGCCAACCGAACCGGTCTTGAAGATGTTGGCCGGCATGATGCCGATCTTGCACTCGCCCGCGGTCATGACGCCCGGGCAGTTCGGCCCGATCAGGCGCGACTTGGAGCCAATCAGCGAGCGCTTCACCCGCACCATGTCGAGAACAGGGATGCCCTCGGTGATGCAGACGATCAGCGGGATCTCGGCGTCGATGGCTTCGCAGATCGCATCCGCCGCACCCGGCGGCGGCACGTAGATCACCGAAGCATCGGCGCCGGTCTTCTCTCGCGCCTCGCGCACGGTGTCGAACACCGGCAGGCCCAGATGCGTCGCGCCGCCTTTGCCCGGCGAGGTGCCGCCGACCATCTTGGTGCCGTAGGCGATCGCGGCCTCGGAATGGAAGGTGCCGTTCTTGCCGGTGAAGCCCTGGCAGATGACCTTGGTGTTCTTGTCGATCAGGATGGACATGAGGTCTGCTTTCGCGAAACTAACGAGTGAGAGGTCAGTGGATGCGGCGATAGACGCCGGTGAGCACGTCGGCCCAGCCTTCCGCGTCCGGCGAGAACTGGATCTTCAACGAGTAGGAATTATCGTCGATGATTTCGTAGACATGGCGCGCATTGCCACGGAGCGAGCCGCGCACCAGCGTCAGGGTCTTGCCGACCCATCCGCCGGAGGCGGGCGAGGGCGGCGTGTAGCCGAGCGAATCGTACCAGAACAGTTTGTAGGTCCGGTCGTCGCGGTCGTAGGTGAAGATGCCGTGGGTGGCGAAGGCTTGCTTGCCGTCGCGCATCTGGACACTGTCCTGGATCAGGTAGAATCCGTTCAGGTCCATGCGCGCGACGACGCGGGAGGTGGCCGGCCCGCCTTCCATCCAGCGAGACGGAAAGACCACCTCTTCGCCATTCCATTCGCCGGCGAACGCGGCGAGACGCGCGTGCTCGGGGAGCGGGGATGATGCGGCGAGATGGTCCTGGGTCATGGCCCTAGCCTCCCTTGACGGCCTTCACGATCTTCTGCGCGGCGTCGTCGAGATTGTCGGCCGGCACCACGTTCAGGCCGGATTCATTGATGATCTTCTTGCCGAGCTCGACATTGGTGCCTTCGAGGCGAACCACCAGCGGCACGCTGAGACCGACTTGCCGCACGGCAGCCGTGACGCCCTCGGCGATCACGTCGCACTTCATGATACCACCGAAGATGTTGACCAGAATGCCCTTCACGTTGGGATCGGCGGTGATGATCTTGAAGGCGGCCGCAACCTTATCAACGCTGGCGCTGCCGCCGACGTCGAGGAAGTTGGCCGGCGCCATGCCGTAGAGCTTGATGATGTCCATCGTCGCCATGGCAAGACCGGCGCCGTTGACCATGCAGCCGATGTTGCCGTCGAGCGTCACGTAGTTGAGATCGTGCTTGGACGCCTCGATTTCCTTGGCATCCTCCTCGGTCTCGTCGCGCAGCGCGAGCACTTCGGGGTGACGGAACAGCGAATTGTCGTCGAACGACACCTTGGCGTCGAGCACGCGGAGCTGGCCCTGCTTGGTCACGACCAGCGGGTTGATCTCCAGCATCGCCATGTCCTTGGCGACGAAGGCCGCGTAGAGCTGCGCGGTGAGCTTCTCGGCCTGCTTGGCGAGATCGCCGGTCAGGTTCAGCGCCTTGGCGACGGTACGGCCGTGATGGCCCATGATGCCGGTGGCGGGATCGACGGAGAAGGTGACGATCTTCTCGGGGGTATTGTGCGCGACGTCCTCGATGTTGACGCCGCCTTCGGTCGACACCACGAACGAGACGCGCGAGGTCTCGCGGTCGACCAGGAGGGAGAGGTAGAACTCCTTGTCGATGTCGGAGCCGTCCTCGATGTAGAGGCGATTGACCTGCTTGCCGGCGGGGCCGGTCTGGATCGTCACCAGGGTGGCGCCGAGCATCTGCTTGGCGAATTCCGTGACCTCAGCAGCGGACTTGGCGATGCGGACGCCGCCCTTGTCACCGGCGGAAGCTTCCTTGAACTTGCCCTTGCCGCGGCCGCCGGCATGGATCTGGCTCTTCACCACCCAGATCGGGCCGGGGAGCGCCTTGGCGGCGGCTTCCGCGTCAGCGGACTTGAGGACCGGCACGCCCTTCGAGATCGGCACGCCGAACTCGTTCAGCAGCGCTTTGGCCTGATATTCATGGATATTCATATGGTCGCTCCCTGAACCCGCGGGCGGTGACCCCGCCTCAGTCTTGTGGCTGGCATACCATATACCACAACAACTGCAACACGGTTTCGTTGACTTCGAGATCTCTGGACTGTCGAACCCGGGGCCCGCCCGGTCAATGGGCGCCGGAAGTGAAACCGCCGAAGACCGATTTTCGGGCTCCGGCGGGGCGTTGCTCGCAGTTAGCGGCCGAGAAGATCGGGTGCGATCTTCTTGCAGGCATCGACCAGGCCCTGCACGGCACCGACCGACTTGTCGAAAGCCTCGCGGTCCTTGCCGGCGAGCTCGATCTCGACGACGCGCTCGACACCCTTGGCGCCGATTACGACGGGCACGCCGACATACATGTCCTTCACGCTGTACTCGCCATTGAGATAGGCGGCGCAGGGCAACACGCGCTTCTTGTCCTTCAGATAGCTCTCGGCCATCGCGATGGCGGACGCAGCCGGGGCATAGAAGGCCGAGCCGGTCTTGAGCAGATTGACGATCTCGGCGCCGCCGTTACGGGTGCGGTCGACGATCTCGTCGAGGCGCGCCTGCGAGGTCCAGCCCATCTTGACGAGATCGGGCAACGGAATGCCGGCGACCGTGGAGTACTTCACCAGCGGCACCATGGTATCGCCGTGACCGCCGAGCACGAAGGCGGTGACGTCTTCGACGGAGACGTTGAACTCGTCGGCCAGGAAGTAGCGGAAGCGGGCCGAATCCAGCACGCCGGCCATGCCGACGACCTTCTTGTGCGGCAGGCCGCTAGCCTTCTGCAGCGCCCAGACCATGGCATCGAGCGGATTGGTGATGCAGATGACGAAGGCGTCGGGGGCGTACTTCTTGATGCCGGCGCCGACCTGCTCCATGACCTTGAGGTTGATGGAGAGGAGGTCGTCGCGGCTCATGCCGGGCTTGCGCGGCACGCCGGCGGTGACGATGCAGACCTTGGCGTTGTCGAGGGCCTCGTAGGAGTTCGCGCCGCTGTAGTGCGCGTCGAAGCCGTCGACCGGGGAGGACTGCGCGATGTCGAGCGCCTTGCCCTGCGGCACGCCCTCGGCGATGTCGAACATCACGACGTCGCCCAGTTCTTTCAGGCCGATGAGGTGAGCCAGCGTTCCGCCGATCTGGCCGGAGCCAATCAAAGCAATCTTGTCGCGCGCCATGTGTACCTGTCCTTTAGACACGTAAGGAGGGGAAAACTGAGAGGGTGGTTATCCCTTTCGCCTCCCCCGTTCAAGTCGGTGGATGCCCATTTGTCGGGCTTGCCGAGAGAGCCGCCAGCCACATTCGGTTCGTCATTCCGGGATGCGCCGGCAGGCGCAGGCCCGGAATCCATCGGGCTGCAGAGTCGGTAGCGGGATGGATTCCGGGCTCGCGACTTCGTCGCGCCCCGGAATGACGCCAATGGGAACGGAGAAAATAGGACTTAAGTCTCCACCAGCCCCTTGGTCGAGCCGCTCGCGGCGGAGTCCTTGCGGCCGTGGGGGAGCGCCAGATAGGACTGCGAGCTCATCTCGATCAGCCGCGAGGCGGTCCGCTTGAACTCGTTGGCCTCGTTGCCCTCGGAGGCAAGGTAGAGCGAGATTGGGTTCGCGTCAGCCGAGGCCATCAGCTTCACGGCATTGTCATAGAGCGTGTCGATCAGCGTGATGAAGCGCTTGGCGGCGTTGCGCTGGGACAAATCCATCACTGGAATACGGTCGACCAGGATGGTGTGATAGTCGTGCGCCAGCCTGAGGTAGTCGGATGCGCCGAGCGGCTTCTCGCAGAGGTCGGCGAAGGAGAACCGTGCCACGCCGTGGGCCGAGCACGGCACGTGCAGGATGCGGCCCTTGATCGAGATGTCGCGCGGCCTGCATTTGGCGCCGCCTGACATGCGCGACCAGGCGCGGTCGAGCGCCGCATCCGCATCGGCATCGGCCGGTGTCAGCCACATCGGCACGCCCTGGAGCTTCTCGAGCCGGAAGTCGGTACGCGCGTCGAGCCGCGCCACGTCCATGTGATCGGTGATCTGCTTGATGAAGGGCAGGAACAGCGAGCGGTTCAAGCCGCCCTTGTAGAGATCGTCGGGCGCGACGTTGGACGTCGCGACCACCACGGTGCCGAGTTCGAACAGCTTTGCGAACAGGCGCCCCAGGATCATCGCGTCCGCGATGTCGGTGACGTGGAATTCGTCGAAGCAGAGCAGCCAGCTCTCCTCGAAGATCGCGGTCGCTGTCAGCGCGATGACGTCCCCGTCGGCGATGTCGCCGCGTGCGATGCTCTGGCGATAATCGTAGATGCGCTCATGCGCTTCCGCCATGAACTCGTGGAAATGCGCGCGCCGCTTGTGCTCGATGGTGCTGTGCTGGAAGAACAGGTCCATCAGCATGGTCTTGCCGCGGCCGACCTCGCCATGGATGTAGAGCCCGCGCGGCGCCTCGTCCTTGTCGCCCCCGCTGAAGAGGCGGCTGAGCAGGCCCTGCTTGCGCTGCGGCTTGTAGGTTGCGAGCCGCTGGTCGAGCGCCGCATAGGCCTCGGCGACCTCGGCCTGCGCAGCATCGGGCTCGATCGCGCCGGACGCGATCTCGGCCTGGTAGGCCTCGCGGAATGAGGAACTGGGCGTGGAGAGCATGGCCCTTTTACCGCCAGAGACTGGCGGAAATTGCAAGTCGTGAAATGAGGTCAGAGGTATGCGCTTTCGTGTCCCGGAGGCGCGGCAGCGGTCTTGCGCGGCTGCGCTGACGGACCGACTATGTCGTTCGTCGCGGAGCGCTGGGGCCCGGATCGGCGGCGGGGGGACGACTGCGAGCTAGGCACACAGCTCGTAGGCGTCCTCGACCACATACGGGCCGCCGCCCGTCGATGCCCGCGACGAGAACAACACGAAACGTTCGGCCATGAACGCCTTGCTCGGGAAGTAGCCGCGCAGCGAGAGATAGTCGGCGACGTCGCGGTCGGTGGCATCGTGCAGCCGGGCCAGCGTGACATGCGGGATGAACTTGCGGCCTTCGGGGTCGAGGCCGATCCGCTGCATCATCCGCTCGAGCTCGGCCTGCAAGTCCATCAGCGGCTTGCTCGGCACGATCGTCGCGACGACTGCCCTCGGTTTGCGGCCGCCAAAACTCGTAAGCCCCTGCACCTTCACCTCGAACGGCTTGCGGTCGACGCGAAACAGCAACGAGGCGATCTCGTTGGCGGAAGCGCCGTCGATGTCGCCGATGAAGCGCAAGGTAACGTGATAATTTTCGGGATCGATCCAGCGGGCGCCGGGGAGGCCACCCCTCAAGTTGGAAAGCGACTGGCCGATCTCGGCCGGAATTTCCAGCCCCGTGAACAAACGCGGCATCGTTTCGCACTCCCGATGCTTGGGTACAGCCCGCAAGGCAAGGACCATATCCAAATTAGAGCCGGCGACGAATCACCGGTAACTCGATTCCTATCGCAGTTGTGTGACTCTGCGAAGCATGCCGCGCCCCACCCCGGTAAAACCCTGGGAATTTGGGGGTAGCGCTGCCTGCTTTTCAACGCCGTTGCTCAGCTATCGTGCCGAGGAATGCCTCCACGGTGGGCATGATGTTGCCGATGATGATGTCGACGCCGGCTGCGGTCGGATGAATGCCGTCAGCCTGGTTGAGCTTGGCATCGGCGGCAACGCCTTCAAGAAAGAACGGATAGAGCGGCACGTCGAATTGTTTCGCCAGATCCGGATAAATCGAATTGAAACGCGCGGCATAGTCGGCGCCGTAATTCGGCGGCGCCAGCATTCCGCACAGCATCACTGCGATCTTGCGCGCCTTGAGCCGCTGGATGATGTCAGTCAGCGCGGCGCGCGTCAGGGCGGGATCGATGCCGCGCAGCGCATCGTTGGCGCCGAGCTCGACGATGACCCCGTCAGTTCCATCGGGCACCGACCAGTCGAGCCGGTCGCGGCCGCCGGAAGAGGTGTCACCGGACACCCCGGCATTCGTCATCTCGACCTCTATGCCTTTGGCCTGCAAGGATTTTTTGAGCTTCTGAGGAAACGCCTCGGGAGCCGGGAGGCCGAGACCGGCGCTGAGGGAATCGCCCAGAACGACAAGCTTGACCGGTTTTGTCGCTCCCGCCCAGGCGGGGTCCGCCATCGTCATCAAAGCGAGCATCAACACGGCTATGTGCATGAACAATCCGTAACGCCTCTCGACCGCGCCAGCGGAGTTGCCATATGACCGGACCATGGATACTCGCATAGAACCCTCTTCGCTCGCCGCCACCGCCGCGGACACCATCGCCATCTCCAACGTCAATCTCTCACTGGGCACCGGTGCGGCACGCGTTCACATCCTCAAGAATATCAGCCTGCGGGTCGCCTCGGGCGAGACGATCGGCCTGATCGGCCCGTCAGGCTCGGGCAAATCCACGCTGCTGATGGTGATGGCGGGGCTGGAGCGTCCTGACAGCGGAGAGGTGGTGTTATCGGGCACGCCTTTCAATGCCCTCGACGAGGACGCGCTGGCCCGCTTCCGCGGCCGCCATGTCGGCATCGTCTTCCAGTCCTTCCATCTGATCCCGACCATGACGGCGCTGGAGAACGTCGCCGTCCCGCTGGAGCTTGCCGGCAATCCCGACGCCGCGAAGCGCGCGGCGCAGGAGCTGCAATCGGTCGGGCTCGGCGACCGCCTGCATCATTATCCGACGCAGCTCTCCGGCGGCGAGCAGCAGCGCGTCGCGCTCGCGCGCGCGCTGGCGCCTGATCCCACGATTCTCGTCGCCGACGAGCCGACCGGCAATCTCGACGAGGCCACGGGCAAGCAGATCGTCGATCTCCTGTTCAGCAAGCATGCCGAGCGCGGCATGACATTGGTGCTGGTGACTCACGATTCCTCGCTGGCACATCGCTGCGATCGCGTCATCCGCCTGCGCTCGGGGCGCATCGATACGCAGTCCGCACCGGCATGAGCATTTCAGTCGAACCGTTTGCGAAGCCCAATGGCGTCGCGCTGTCGTTGCGCTATGCGCTGCGCGAATTGCGCGGGGGCTTGCGCGGCTTCTATGTCTTCATCGCCTGCATCGCGCTCGGCGTGATGGCGATCGCCGGCGTCGGCTCGGTCTCGGCGAGCCTCTCCGACGGTCTTGCGCGCGAAGGGCGCACGCTGCTCGGCGGCGACGTCTCCTTCGTGCTGTTCCAGCGCGAGGCCCGGCCCGACGAGGTCGCCTTCCTGCGCTCGCGCGGCACCGTGTCGACCGCCGCAACCTTGCGCGGCATGGCGCGGTCCGCCGAGGGCAAGCTCGCGCTGGTCGAGATGAAGGCGGTCGACGACACCTATCCGATGCTGGGACAGCTGACGCTGGCACCGCCCCTGCCGATGTCCGATCTGCTCGTCGAGCGTGACGGCGCGTTCGGCGCCGCCGCCGATCCGACGCTGCTGGCGCGGCTCTCGCTCAAGACCGGCGATCGCGTCACCATCGGCGCTGCGACCTTCCAGATCCGCAGCACCGTCGAAGCCGAGCCCGACAAGCTCGCCGGCGGCATCGGCTTCGGGCCACGCTTCCTGATCAGCGAAGCCGGCCTGCGCGCCACCGGCCTGATCCAGCCCGGCAGCCTGGTACGCTGGGTCTACCGGGTCAAGCTGCCCGACACCGCGAACAACGAGCGCGCCACAGAAGCCTTCATCGCGGACGCCCGCAACGCCGCCCCACAGGCCGGCTGGGAGATCCGCAGCCGTTCCAACGCCTCCCCGCAACTCGAGCGCAACATCGGCCGTTTCACCGAGTTCCTGACGCTGGTCGGCCTCGCCGCCCTTCTCGTCGGCGGCGTCGGCGTCGCCAACGCCGTCAAGAGCCATATCGACCGGAAGCTCGAGGTGATCGCGGCCTTCAAGGCCGTCGGCGCCACCGGCCGCGACGTGTTCGGCATCTATCTCGCGCAGGTGCTCCTGCTCGCCGCCATCGGCTCGGTGATCGGCCTTGCGCTCGGCGCCGCCATGCCCTTCGCCATCGTCGGGCTGTTCGGCAAGCTCCTGCCGCTGCCGGTGGTGCCGGCCGTGCACGCCGACGAGCTCGCGCTGTCCTTCGTCTACGGCCTCCTCACTGCGCTCGCCTTCGGGCTGTGGCCGCTCGGCCGCGTCCACGACGTGCCGGTGGCCGCGCTGTTCCGCGACACCGTCAGCTCCGAATGGCACAGGCCGCGCCTCGGCTACCTGGTGTTCATGGGCGTCGTGGTCGTCCTGCTGGTCGCCGTCGTGATCGGCCTGTCCTTCGACAAGCGCATCGCCGCGGTGTTCGTTGCCTCATCGGTCGTCGTGTTCGTCCTGCTCCGCGGCATCGCCGCCTTGCTGATGGCGATTGCCCGCCGCCTGCCGCGCACGCGGCTGCCGATGCTGCGGCTGGCGATCGCCAACATCCACCGGCCCGGCGCGTTGACGCCCTCCGTCGTGCTGTCGCTGGGACTCGGGCTCGCCGTGCTCGTCACCATCACCCAGATCGACGGCAATCTGCGCCGGCAATTCCTCGCAGCTCTCCCCGATCAGGCGCCGTCCTTCTTCTTCATCGACATCCCGAGCGCGCAGGCCGAGCAGTTCGACTCTTATCTGCGGCAAATCGCTCCCGGCGCGAAGGTGGAGGACGTGCCGATGCTGCGGGGGCGCATCGTCGCGGCGCGCGGCGTTCGCGCCGAGGACCTCAAGCCGACGACCGATTCCGAATGGGTGCTCCAGAGCGACCGCGGCCTGACCTACACCGCCGAGCTGCCGAAAGGTTCCAAGGTGGTCGAGGGCGAGTGGTGGAGCGCCGATTATTCCGGCCCGCCGCTGGTCTCGATGGAAAAGAAGATCGCCGTCGGACTCGGCCTCAAGCTCGGCGACGAAATCGTCGTCAACGTGCTCGGGCGCGACATCCCGGCCAAGATCGGAAATCTGCGCACCATCGACTGGCAGGGACTCGGCATCAACTTCGTCCTCGTCTTCTCGCCGAACGCCTTCAAGGGCGCCCCGCACACCCACATCGCGACGCTGACGGAAGCGGGCGGCAACGCGGCCGGCGACGGCAAGATCATCAAGGAGGTCGCCGACGCTTATCCGATGGTGACGAGCGTGCGCGTGCGCGAGGTGATGGAGACGGTCGGCTCGGTGGTGACCAACCTGGCGCTGGCGATCCGCGGCGCCAGCGCCGTGACCCTGATCTCGGCGATCCTGGTGCTCGGCGGGGCGCTCGCCGCCGGCCACCGCCACCGGGTCTACGATGCGGTGATCCTGAAGACGCTGGGCGCGACGCGGCTGCGGCTGCTCGGCGCCTATGCGCTCGAATACCTCCTGATCGGGCTCGCCACCGCCGTGTTCGGCGTGTTCGCCGGAAGCATCGCGGCCTGGATAATCGTGACGCGGCTGATGACGCTCAGCTTCGTCTGGCAGGCCGGCAGCGCGGCCGGCGTGGTCGCGGCCGCCCTCGTGGTCACCGTCGGGCTGGGGCTCGCCGGCACGCTGCTGGCGTTGAACAAAAAGCCCGCGACGGTGTTGCGGAATTTGTGACAAAAGGTAGCGGGTCGCCGCGCGGCAGCGGAATCGCACGATTCCTGCGATTAACCATGGCCGCCCGTCAGGATTGTGCCCGAGGGCGACATTCAGCCGCGCGTGGACGGTTGCACCGAATGTGTTAGTTTCCCACATATCGGATGGGTTCGGAGACCCGATTGTTAGCCAAAATTTAGTCGGCAGCGATTGGTATTCCGAGATAGAATTTGACGAACCGGCGGCATGGCGACCCTCGTGCCGGACCGGCCAACCAACGGGAATTCGACCATGTCGGACCTAGACCGTAACTACGCTTCTCCTTTCGGCAGGGCCGCCGGGCGTGTTGACGCCGCGACGGTCGACGCCGGCCTGCGCGCCTACATGCTGCGCATCTACAACTACATGACGATCGGCCTCGCCATCACTGGCCTTGCCGCGCTCGGCGTCTACATGGCCGCCGTGACTGACGTTGCGACCCCGGAAGCCGTCCGGGTCGGCAAGATGTTCCTGACGCCGTTCGGCTATGCGATGTTCGTGAGCCCCCTCAAGTGGCTGTTCATCCTGGCGCCGCTCGCGATGGTGTTCGTGATCTCGGCGGGCATCAACCGTCTCGCACCCTCGACCGCCCAGATCCTGTTCTGGGTGTTCTCGGCGCTGATGGGCATCTCGCTGTCGTCGATCTTCCTGGTGTTCACGCACACCTCGATCGTGCGGGTGTTCTTCATCACCGCGGCGACCTTCGGTGCCCTCAGCCTCTACGGCTACACCACCAAGCGTGACCTGACCGGAATGGGCTCGTTCCTGTTCATGGGCCTGATCGGCATCGTCCTCGCCAGCCTGGTGAACCTGTTCCTGGCCAGCTCGATGCTGCAGTTCATCGTGTCGGTGGTTGGCGTGCTGGTGTTCTCGGGCCTCACCGCCTGGGATACGCAGCGGCTGAAGAACGACTACATCTACGGCTATGCCTCGGCCGGCGGCGACATCGCAGAGCGTGCGGCCATCACCGGCGCATTGTCGCTGTACCTGAACTTCATCAACCTGTTCACGCTGCTGCTGCAGCTCCTCGGCCAGCGCGAGTAAGCGCCAGGACTGAGGGAACGGACACGGACCCCGGCCGAAAGGCCGGGGTTTTTGTTTGGGCCGTGATATTCCCTCACCACCGTCATTGCGAGGAGCTCTTGCGACGAAACAATCCAGAGCCCCTCCGCGGATGCATTTCTGGATTGCTTCGCTGCGCTCGCAATGACGACATGGAGAGGCTGTTAGCCCCTTCCAGCGGCCGGGCGAAGACTCTAATCTTCCCGCCATGCCCGCACCCGAAATCAGGCCCACGCTCGAGGCCGACCTTCCCGCCATCACCGCCATCTATCAGCAGGCCGTCCGCGAGGGCACCGCCACGTTCGAGCTGGAGCCGCCTGACCTCACCGAAATGACGCGCCGCTATCGCGTGCTGGTCGACGGCGGCTATCCCTATTTCGTCGCCATGCTCGAGGGCCGCGTCGCCGGCTATGCCTATGCCGGGGCCTACCGGCCGCGTCCGGCCTATCGCTTCACGGTCGAGAACTCGATCTATCTCGATCCTTCCTTCCACCGCCGCGGGGTCGGCGCTTTGCTGCTGGAGCGGCTGATCACCGAATGCGAGGCACGCGGCTTCCGCCAGATGATCGCGGTGATCGGCGATTCCGCCAATGCCGGATCGGTCGGCGTGCACACCCGGTGCGGCTTCAGATTGATCGGCACACATCCCAATGTCGGGCTGAAATTCGGCCGCTGGCTGGATACGGTGATGATGCAGCGCGACCTCGGTGAGGGCGCGAGCACGGTGCCGGGGCCGTAAGCTCGGCCCTGGTCCTGTAGGATGGGCAAAGGCGCGAAGCGCAGTGCCCACGCACCGTTCGTGCGGCTACACCACCGCCAGCTTCCGGTCGATCACCAGCAGCACCCGCTCAAGCTCATGGCCGCGGCGCAGGATGAGGCCGGTCGCCGAGATCACGCTGTACATGCCCTGCTTGCGCGCGAGCCGCGGGTCCTTCTCGATGCGGTAGATCGGCACTTCCGAAGCGCGGCGATAGACCGAGAACACGGCGCGGTCCTTCAGGAAGTCGATGGCGTAGTCGCGCCACTCGCCGTCGGCGACCATGCGGCCGTAGAGATTGAGAATGCGGTGCAGCTCGAGCCGGTTGAACGTCACCCGGCTCGGCTGTGCATTCGCCGCGGCGGGGCGCGCCGCCGCGCGCTGCTCGCTCGGATCGGCATCCTCCGGCATCAGACCCATGGGAAGCGCCTCCTCATCGCACGCCAATGACCCGCGTCCGCGAAGACCGTCCCCGGAACCGCGTTCATGACAATCGCATGATTGCGCCAACCGTCCCTCACTGCAAGGGCCCCCCTTTGCTCAACCCGTCGAATCGGCTGCGACTCGGGACACACGCAATGGTGGAACTCTGTCGCGGCAAACCGTCACGGGATCGTTAGCAGGAATCATAGTGTCGCCGCTTTTCCGCCAAGCGCCCGCCGCCCTGCATTGCGATAAGACTCACGTGCGTTGACCCGGTCCTTTCGGTTCCGGATTCCTCAGCCCCCAGCCCCCCGGGGTCGAACAGGATCGGGTCTGTACGCACGGCAAGGAGGGCCAACGCAAGTTGGTCCTTTTTTGTTTGTGTCGGGATGTTTCTCTGCCGGCCCGCTTTCTTTCTCATCAACCTGAAGCCCCTCGCCTCGTCCTGAGGCCGCGCGCTTGCACGGCGTCTCCAAGGATGAATGCCCGGCTCCCGTGAACGGCGCCTTCATGGAGACGCGTGCCAGGCGCGCTCATCACCATGAGCGGTGAGGGCGAATGCGACGCTGGTGAGAGGGTCGAATCAGTGCAGCGACGTGTACGCCGCGCCCAGCATCGGGCCGGGCTTCTCCCGGCTGCCGTCCTGGACGTAGACCACCGCGCCGTCGACGCCGTCGCGCGTGAGGTTCTCGATCGGCACCGTCCAGCTTTCCGGACGGCCGGTCCAGTCGCCGACCTTGAGCAGGTTCCGCACCACGTTGTGATAGGTGACCTGCTGGCCGCGATTCTCGCCTCGGGTGATCGCGATCGGAACCGACTTGGAGATCGAGCAGATCCAGACCTCGCCGCGTGAAACTGCGGGCTCCTTGCTTGCGGCCACCGAGACGTTGATCTGCTTGCCGGAGAGCGACATCGTCACCGGCACGCTCATCACGCCAGCGCCCTTGTCGGTTTTTCCGATCGCGCTCTCGATGCCGACGCGATCGCTGCCGATAACGTGCGTGGAGCCGTTGACGACGACCTGCGGCGTGTAAACCTCGCGGTCGCCGCGCATGCGCGAATAGGCGCGCTGCCGTGCAGAGAAGCGCGAGTCCGCCAGCGTGTCTTTCCAGCCGAGATAATCCCAATAGTCGATCGGCATGCTCAGCGCGATGATCGACGGGTCTTTCGAGAGATCGCCGATGATCTGGTCGGCGGGCGGGCAGGACGAGCAGCCTTGGGAGGTAAACAGCTCAACCACGGCGCGGGGATCAGCGTGGACGGGGCGGACGACGGCGACGATGGCACAGATGCCGAGAGCTCCCGACCAGAGGGCACTGGACCAGCGCGAAATCGGATGAGAAGCCGTCATTGTCGTCATGTCGAAACGCCGCACACCGTTGCTCGTAGGAGGAGAATCTTATCGCCTGATGGTCACCGTAGTCTTACGGAGCGCGGTACATTCATCCGTCCGGGCAACCGTCCAAGGGAAGGTTTTCCGCCCGGCGGGCCCATCTGAAGCGTACCGCAAACGCGCGAAGGCGGCCTTTGATAGGCCGCCTTCGTTGAGGCTTCTACTCACTTCGCAGTGAGCCATCGTTCACAAATCCGCGCTTACGCGGCCAGCTTGCGCAGCACGTAGTGCAGAATGCCGCCGTTGCGGTAGTAGTCGAGCTCGTCCAGCGTATCGATGCGGCAGAGCAGCGAAACGCGCTGCAGCGAACCGTCGCCGGAGACGATCTCCGCGGTCAGCTTCTGACGCGGCTTGAGGTCGCCGACGAGGCCGCGCAGCGTGACCTTCTCGTCGCCTTTGAGACCCAGCGACGACCAGGACGTGCCTTCCTCGAAGGTCAGCGGCAGCACGCCCATGCCGACCAGGTTGGAGCGATGGATGCGCTCGAAGCTCTGGCAGATCACGGCGCGAACGCCGAGCAGGCGCGTGCCCTTCGCGGCCCAGTCGCGCGAGGAGCCGTTGCCGTATTCGGCGCCGGCGAACACCACCAGCGGCACCTTCTCTTCCTGGTACTTCATCGCGGCGTCGTAGATCGACATCTCCTCGCCGTCGGGCCAGTGCTTGGTCAGGCCGCCTTCCGGGATGTTGCCGTCGGCGCCCTTCAACATGAAGTTCTTGATGCGGATGTTGGCGAAGGTGCCGCGCATCATGACTTCATGATTGCCGCGGCGCGTGCCGTACTGGTTGAAGTCCGCGGGGCGTACCTGATGCTCGCTGAGATATTTGCCCGCGGGCGAGGTGAGCTTGATCGAACCAGCCGGCGAGATGTGGTCGGTGGTGATCTTGTCGCCGAACATGGCGAGAATCCGCGCCTCGATGATGTCGGTGACCGGCTCCGGCTCCTTCTTCATGCCTTCGAAATAAGGCGGGTTCTGCACATAGGTCGAAGACATGTTCCAGCGATAGGTCTCGCTCTCGACCGTCTTGATCTTGCGCCAGTTGGTGTCTCCCTTGAACACGTCGGCATACTTCTTCTTGAAGATCGACGCGGTCACGAACTTCTTCATGAAGGCGTTGATCTCCTTGGTCGTGGGCCAGATGTCCTTCAGATAGACCGGCTTGCCATCCTTGCCCTCGCCGAGCGGGTCGGTGGCGAGGTTCTTGGTGACGCTGCCGGCGAGCGCATAGGCGACGACCAGCGGCGGGGAGGCCAGGTAATTCGCCTGCACGTCCGGCGAGACGCGGCCTTCGAAGTTGCGATTGCCGGAGAGCACGGCTGCCGCGACGACGCCGTTGTCGTTGATCGCCTTCGAGATCTCCTCGGGCAGCGGACCGGAATTGCCGATGCAGGTGGTGCAGCCGAAGCCGACCAGGTTGAAGCCGACCTTGTCGAGATAGGGCTGGAGACCGGAATTGGCGAGATATTCCGCGACCACCTGGCTGCCCGGGGCGAGCGAGGTCTTCACCCACGGCTTGGCCTTGAGGCCCTTCGCAGCGGCGTTGCGCGCGAGCAGGCCGGCGCCGATCAAGACGCTCGGGTTGGAGGTGTTGGTGCAGGAGGTGATGGCGGCGATCACGACGTCACCATGGCCGATGTCGAAGTTCTTGCCTTCGACCGGGAAGCGCTTGGCGGGCTCGTCGGCCTTCTTGTACTCGCTGGCGAGCGCGAGCGAGAAGCCGTCGGCGACGGTCGGCAGCGCGATGCGGCCTTCGGGACGTTTCGGGCCGGCCATCGACGGCACGACGTCGCCGAGATCGAGCGTCAGCGTCTCCGTGAACACCGGATCCGGCGACTTGGAGGTGCGGAACAGCCCTTGCGCCTTGGCATAGGCCTGCACCAGCGCGACCCGCGCCGAGGCGCGGCCGGAGGTCTTGAGATAATCGAGCGCGGCGGCATCGACCGGGAAGAAGCCGCAGGTCGCGCCATACTCGGGCGCCATGTTGGCGATCGTCGCCTTGTCGGCCACCGAGAGGTGGTCGAGGCCGGGGCCGAAGAACTCGACGAACTTGCCGACGACGCCGAGCTTGCGCAGCATCTGCGTCACGGTCAGCACGAGATCGGTCGCGGTGACGCCTTCCTTCAGCGCGCCCTTCAGCTTGAAGCCGACGACGTTGGGCAGCAGCATCGACAGCGGCTGGCCGAGCATGCAGGCTTCCGCCTCGATGCCGCCGACGCCCCAGCCGAGCACGGCGAGACCGTTGACCATGGTGGTGTGGGAATCGGTGCCGACGAGCGAGTCGGGATAGGCGACCTCGAAGGTGCCCGTCTTCTTGCCGACCGTCATCTTCTCCTTCCTGGTCCAGACCGTCTGGGCCAGATATTCGAGGTTGACCTGGTGGCAGATGCCGGTGCCGGGCGGCACGACGGAGAAGTTCGAGAACGCCTTCTGGCCCCACTTCAGGAACTCGTAGCGCTCCTGGTTCTGCTTGTATTCCTCGGTGACGTTCTTGCCGAAGGCCTTGTTGTCGCCGAAGAAGTTCACGATCACGGAGTGGTCGATGACGAGGTCGACCGGCACCAGCGGATTGATCTTCTCGGCATCGCCGCCGAGCTTCTGCATCGCGTTGCGCATGGCGGCGAGGTCGACCACCGCGGGCACGCCGGTGAAGTCCTGCATCAGGACGCGCGCCGGGCGGAAGGCGATCTCATGCTCCAGCGACTTCTTGCGCAGCCATTTCGACACAGCGACGATGTCGTCCTTCTTGACCGAGCGGCCGTCCTCGTTGCGCAGCAGGTTCTCGAGCAGGACCTTCATCGAATAGGGAAGTTTCGAAATTCCCTTCAGACCATTCTTCTCGGCCGTGGGCAGGCTGTAATACACATAGGTCTTGGCGCCGACCTTGAGGGTCTTTTTGCATTTGAAGCTGTCGAGCGAGGTCATGTAGGAGATCCCAATTGTCAGTTATACCCGGCAGGGTATTTTAACACCGTCAGCGTATCAGGCTGGGCCGCTTGCAGGGGCAGGTTGAGTTGCTGCATCAAGTAGTTCCGGGCTTATAGAAGCTTTCTAACCGCGCCGCCACAGCCACAATCGTGCCGCAGCAATTCGCGAGCCAAAAATTCCCATGCGCTACCCCAAGATTTCCTGAGGCCTGGCTTTGAGCGGGCTGAAACGAGGCGAGATGCGGCTTTCCGGTCACGGGCTCCGATGCGTGCGAGGCGGACGCGAGGTGTTCGCCGGCCTCGATTTCGCAGCCGCCTCGGGCGAAGCCGTGGCGGTGGTGGGTCGCAACGGATCGGGCAAGACCTCGCTGCTGCGGCTGATTGCGGGCCTGCTCGTTCCCGCCGGAGGGACGATCGCACTGGACGGGGGCGACGGCGAACTGACGCTGCCGGAGCAGTGCCACTATCTCGGTCATCGCGACGCCCTGAAGCCGGCGCTGAGCGTGACGGAAAACCTGGCGTTCTGGGCTGATTTTCTCGGCGGCGCGCCCGCCGACCCCGCCGCCAGCCTTGCGACCGTCGGCCTCGCCCATGCCGTCGATCTGCCGGCCGCGTTCCTGTCGGCCGGCCAGCGCCGCCGGCTCTCACTGGCCCGCCTGCTGACCGTCCGCCGCCCGGTCTGGCTGCTGGACGAACCGACCAACGCGCTGGACGTCGCCGGCCAGCACATGTTCGCCGGCCTGATGCGGGAGCATCTCGATCGCGGCGGGCTGATCGTCGCTGCGACCCATGGCCCGCTCGGCATTGATTCGCGGGAGCTTCGGATCGGGGGTGCCGCGTGATGATGGCGGACCCTCAGCTTTCCAAGCGGCCGGACCACTCTCTCTCCGTTCCCTCCCCCCTTGTGGGGGAGGGTCAGGGAGGGGGGTGCCACACGGCACGGCGTCTCGGTCCTAGCGTCGGCGTGACGAGCGCTCTGTTGCCGGCAGCCCGCATCCGAAAAGCATCTCTCCCGGGGCTACCCCCCTCCCCTGCCCTCCCCCACAAGGGGGGAGGGAGCGCAGCTTGCGAAGTTCGCGAGCGGTCTTCTGATGACCAGTTCGTCGCCGAGAGACCCACCCCATGACCGCCTTGTCCGCCCTCATTCGCCGGGACATCCGGATCGCGCTTCGCGTCGGCGGCGGGGCCTTGATCGGTGTGCTGTTCTTCCTCACCGTGGTGGTGCTGATGCCGTTCGCGGTGGGGCCGGATCTGGCGCTGCTGTCGCGGCTGGGGCCGGCGATCCTGTGGCTCGGTGCGCTCCTGGCGAGCCTGCTGACCCTCGACCGACTGTTCATGGCCGACCACGAGGACGGCTCGCTCGACCTGATCACGATGAGCCGGACGCCGCTGGAACTCGCCTGCGCCGCCAAGGCGCTGGCGCATTGGCTGGCCGCCGGCCTGCCGCTGATTGTCGCAACCCCCGTGCTTGGCCTGTTGCTCAACCTCGACATGGTCGCAACCGGCGCGGTGGCGCTGACGCTGCTGGCGGGCACCCCGGCGCTGACCTTCACCGGCATGATCGGCGCGGCGCTGGCGGTGACGCTGCACCGCGGCGGGCTGCTGATGGCCGTGCTGGTCCTGCCGCTGTCGATTCCCGTGCTGATCTTCGGAGTTGCGGCCTCGCAGGCCGTGATCGTCGGTCCCATGACGTTCGGCGCGCCGTTCTCGATCCTGTGCGCGTTGTCGCTGGTCAGCTTCGTGATCGGCCCGTTCGCGGCAGCGGCGAGCCTGCGGCATGGACTCGATTGAGATGGACTGGACTGACCTTGACCCCGATCAACTTTCGGGACGGGCTTTCGTGCTGATTGCCTGAGCGGCCCCCGGTGATTATCAGGATACCATGACGCTGATCGACCTCGCCAATCCGACCCGGTTCCTCGCGCTGACCGCGCGGGTGTTGCCGTGGCTTACGGCTGCGACCGTCATCCTGCTCGCGATCGGTCTCTACCAGGCCGCGCTCGCGCCCGACGATTATCAGCAGGGCGCGACCGTCAAGATCATGTTCATCCACGTGCCCAATGCCTGGCTATCGATGTTCGTGTGGGGCGTGATGAGCATCGCCTCGCTGGGCACGCTGGTGTGGCGGCATCCGCTTGCCGACGTCGCCGCCAAGGCGGCTGCTCCCATCGGCGCTGCCTTCACCTTCCTCGCTCTGCTCACCGGCTCGCTCTGGGGCCGGCCGATGTGGGGCACCTATTGGGAATGGGATGCCCGCCTGACCTCGGTGCTGATCCTGTTCCTGATGTATCTCGGCCTGATGGCGCTGTGGCGCGCGGTCGACGATCCCTCGCGCGCGGCGCGTGCGGCGGCGGTGCTGACCTTGGTCGGCGCGATCAATCTGCCGATCATCAAGTTCTCCGTCGACTGGTGGAACACGCTGCACCAGCCGGCCTCGGTGATGCGCATGGGCGGCTCCGCTCTCGACAAATCGTTCCTGATCCCTCTGCTGGTGATGGCGGTCGCATTCACGCTGCTGTTCGTCACGCTGCACCTGGCTGCGATGCGCAACGAGATTTTGCGTCGCCGCATCCGCTCCCTGCAGATGATGCAGGCGAGCCGCATCGCGTTTTCGAGCGAAGTGGCCGGCCGTTCGCGTGAAGACAACGCGTCAAAAGAAGCAGGGGCTGCGTAACATGTCGCTCGGTCCCTACGCGTCTTTCATCATCACGTCCTACGCGGCCGCCGCCCTCGTGGTCGCGATCCTGATCGGCTGGGTCACGCTCGATTATCGCAGCCAGACGCAGCGCCTGCGCGAGTTGGAGGAGCGCGGTATCACTCGCCGCTCAGGCCGCAGCGCGACGGAGCTACGATGAGCGATCAGTCGAGCTCCGCTCCACCGCAGCGCCGCACCTTCCTGATGGTGCTGCCGCTGATCGCCTTCATCGGACTTGCGCTGCTGTTCTGGTTCCGGCTCGGCAGCGGCGATCCCTCGCGGATTCCCTCCGCGTTGATCGGTCGGCCGGCGCCGCAGACGCTGTTGCCGCCGCTGGAGGGATTGCAGGCTGGCAATGCGCAGGTGCCGGGGCTCGATCCCGCCGCGTTCAAGGGCAAGGTCAGTCTCGTCAACGTCTGGGCATCCTGGTGCGTGCCGTGCCATGACGAGGCGCCGCTTTTGACCGAGCTCGCAAAGGACAAGCGCTTCCAGCTCGTCGGCATCAACTACAAGGACGCCTCCGACAACGCGCGCCGGTTCCTGGGCCGCTACGGCAACCCGTTCAGCCGCGTCGGCGTCGATACCAATGGCCGCGCCTCGATCGAATGGGGCGTCTATGGCGTGCCGGAGACGTTCGTCGTCGGGCGCGAGGGCACCATCGTCTACAAGCTGGTAGGCCCGATCACGCCGGACAATCTGCAGAAGGTGTTGTTGCCGCAGATGGAGAAGGCGTTGGGGGCTGGAAGCTGACGCCGCGCTTGCGCGAGAAGGAGCCGGCCTCACACACTGCTGTCTCTGGAATACTGGATCGCCCGATCAAGCAAGTCGGACGATGACAGCGGAGTTTGTGGCTGCATCTCAGCCCGCAACGACGCGCGGAGAGGCCGTCAGCCCTTGCTCACATCCCCGGCCTCCGCCTCGCTCGTTTCCAGCGACACCGGCTCGAGATGGTAGCGCTTGGTCAGCGGCATCTGGGCGATGGCGAAGATCATCGTGATTGGCGTCACGCCGAACACCTTGAAGTTCACCCAGAAGTCCGTGCTCTGGGTACGCCAGACGATCTCGTTCAGCACCGCCATGCCGGCGAAGAACAGCGCCCAGCGCAGCGTCAGGATGCGCCAGCCCTGCGGCGTCAGATTGAACACCTGGTCGAACATCACGGCGATGAAGGACCGGCCGAACAGCAGGCCGCCGCCGAGGATCGCGGCGAACAGGCCGTAGATGATGGTCGGCTTGACCTTGATGAAGGTCTCGTCGTGCAGCACCAGGGTCAGCGTGCCGAACACCAGCACGACCACGCCGGTCACGATCGCCATGATCGGGATGTGGCGCGTCACCACATAGGAGGCCGCCATCGCCGCAAGGATGGCGACCATGAAGGCGCCGGTCGCGGCGAACAGGTTGAACTTCGCGTTGACGAAGAAGAACACGAGCAGCGGACCGAGCTCGGTCGCGAGCTTGAACAGTGGATGCGGCTGGGTCTTGTCCATTCGTCAGCTCTCGATTCCGGCGATGGCGCGGGCGAAGTCGCGCGCGGTGAAGGGCGCGAGATCGTCGACGCCTTCGCCGACGCCGATGAAATGCACCGGCAGTTTGAATTTCTCGGCGAGCGCCACCAGGATGCCGCCGCGGGCGGTGCCGTCGAGCTTGGTCATGACGAGCCCGGTGACCCCTGCGGTGCGATGGAAGGCCTCGACCTGCGACAGCGCGTTCTGGCCGACGGTGGCGTCCAGCACCAGCAGCACCGCATGCGGTGCGGTAGCGTCCACCTTGCGAATCACGCGCACAACCTTTTCGAGCTCGTTCATCAGCTCGGCCTTGTTCTGCAAGCGGCCGGCGGTGTCGATCAGGAGCACGTCGGAGGCCTGCTCCTTCGCCGCGGTCAGCGCGTTGAAGGCAAGGCTCGCCGAATCCGATCCTTGCGCGCCCGCGATGACCGGCGTCTTCGTCCGTTCGCCCCACACCTTGAGCTGCTCGATCGCGGCTGCGCGAAACGTGTCGCCGGCGGCGAGCATCACCTTGCGACCTTCGGACGCGAGTTTCTGCGAGAGCTTTCCGATGGTGGTGGTCTTGCCGGAGCCGTTGACGCCGACGACCAGGATCACGAACGGCTTCCTGGCGGCGTCGATCTCGAGCGGCTTCGCCACCGGCGACAGCACCTTCTCGACCTCGGTCGCGACCACGTCCTTGACCTCGTCCGCCGAGATCGCCTTGTCGTAGCGCCCCGTGCCGACGGCCTCCGCGATCCGGACCGCGACCTCCGTGCCGAGATCGGCGCGCAGCAGCACGTCCTCGATGTCGTCGAGCATGGCGCGGTCGAGCTTGCGCTTGGTGACGAGGTCGGCGACCGCGGTCCCGAGCGAGGACGAGGTGCGCTTCAGCCCGTTGGACAGGCGGCGCCACCAGCTCAGCTTGGGGGTCTCGGAGGTATCGTTCATGGCGGGGGTGTGTTAGCCGTTCCGGCGATTAAACGAAAGTCTTGCCATTGCTCGATGTTCCCGAATTGACCGCCGAGGAGATTTTGTCGCGCGTGCTCCATCGCGACGGGCTGATGCTGGTGATCGACAAGCCGGCCGGCCTGCCGGTGCATCGCGGCCCCAAGGGCGGCGCCAATCTGGAGGACTCCTTCGACGCGCTGCGGTTCGGCCTGCCGCGGCCGCCGGTGCTGGCCCATCGGCTCGACAAGGATACCTCCGGCTGCCTCGTGCTCGGCCGCCATCGCAAGGCGACCGCCTCGCTCGGCCTCCTCTTCAAGCACGGCAAGATCGGCAAGACCTACTGGACCGTGGTCGAGGGCGGCCCTGCCGAGGACGAAGGCACCATCGACATGCCGCTCGGCCGGCTCAATGCCGAGCGCGGCTGGTGGCAGAAGCCGGACCCGGAGGGGCAGAAGGCCGTCACCAACTGGAAGGTGATGGGCCGCGGCGACGGCCTGACCTGGCTCGCCATGGAACCCGTCACCGGCCGGACCCATCAATTGCGCGTGCACTCGTCCGCGACCGGCTGGCCGATCTTCGGCGATAACATTTACGGCAACGGTCCGCGCTTCGGCGAGCCGAAGCTGCATTTGCATTCCCGCGAGATCGTGGTGCCGATCTCCCGGAACAAGGAGCCGATCCGTGTGGTGGCCCCGGCCCCGCCGCATATGCACGAGAAGCTGCGCGCCTGCGGGTGGAACGGGGAGTAGGTGCAAACCCTCATGGTGAGGAGGCCGCGGAGCGGCCGTCTCGAACCATATGAGGCCCCCGCTGCCGCACCTCGGCCAGCATCCTTCGAGACGCCCGCTTCGCGGGCTCCTCAGGATGAGGGTCATCGCTGCATAGTTTACCAAACCTTCAGCGCTCCGCTCTAATGATAGCGGTTGCTTAGAAAAAGCTTCCGTATCCGCTCAGGACGAGCCGCGCGTGATGACCAAGGCCGGGCTATCGATCGTTGACGAGGTCGAATCCGCGATTCGCGCAGGGTCGGCGGAAAAGGGGCTGGAGACGGCCCGGCGCGTCACCGACCTGTTCCTGGCTTCCGCCGGCAGCTTCGACGACGAACAGATCGCGCTGTTCGACGACGTGCTCGCGCGCCTGATCGGCACCATCGAGCTGCGCGCCATCGCCGACATGGGCGCACGCATCGCACTGGCCGAGATCAGCGCGCAGCTCGCGCCGATCGCGCAGGCGCCGCCATCCGTGATGCGCCGCCTCGCCAACAATGATGAGATCCGTATCGCCGGCCCCGTGCTGCAGGAATCCGCGCGCCTCGACGATGGCGAGCTGGTGAGGATCGCCTCCAGCAAAAGCGAGCCGCATCTGCTCGCGGTCGCCGGCCGCTGGTGGCTGAAGGAGATCGTCACCGATGCGCTGCTGGCGCGCCACTATCCCAGCGTCAGCCGGCGGCTCGCCGCCAATCCCGGCGCACGTGTGTCAGGCAACGGATTTGCCATCATCGTCGGACAGGCCGAGAGCGATCCGGAGCTGGCGGTCAGCGTGGGCGTCCGCGTCGATCTGCCATCGGAGCTGCGCCGCCAATTGCTGCGCTCTGCGACGGACGCGGTGCGCACCCGGCTGCTGTCGCGCACACCGCCACATCTGTTCGAGGAGATCCAGAGCGCCATCGCGGCGGTCACGGTCGGCATCGAGCGCGAGATGTCCGGCGCTCGCGATTTCGAAGGTGCCAAGCGCGCAATTGCGCGTCTCGCGGCGACTGGCCAGCTCGATGAGGCGACGTTGCTCGGCTTCGCCCGACAGCGGCGTTATGAGGAGACGGTGGCGGCCCTGGCGGCATTGTCCGGTTCGACGGTCGAGGTGATTCGCCCGCTGATGCAGAGCCTCCGAGAGGACGGTCTGCTGGTGCCGTGCAAGGCGGCGCAGCTCGGCTGGGACACGACGGCGGCCGTGCTCGAGAGCCGCTTTGCGATCGGCACGATGAAGCCGGCGGATCTCGCGCGGGCACAGGGGCATTATGCGCGCATGACGACGGAAGACGCGCGGCGCACGCTGCGGTTCTGGCAGGTGCGGGCGTCGTAGGGTGCGTTAGGGGCGCGCAAAGCCGCGGCGTACTCCTATGTGGTGAGACGCTCGCCATCATTGCCGCCGATCGTCAGCGGCACAACACTGCCGACACGTTCACCCGCAACCGCCACCGGCAGATAATGCTCCGTCCGCCCCTGCCCTTCGCTCTCGATCAGCACCTCGCGCGTTGCGCCGATCTCGGCTTGCAGCCGCCGCCGCAACGCCGCTTCACCCGCTGCCCGCAACCGCTTCGCACGCTCCTTGATCGCACCACCCGCCACCTGCGGCATCCGCGCGGCCGGCGTGCCGGGACGCGGCGAATAGGGAAAGACGTGGAGGAACGTCAGGCCGCATTCTTCGACGAGGTCGAGCGAACGCGAGAACATCTCTTCCGTCTCGGTAGGGAAGCCCGCGATGATGTCGGCGCCGAAGGCGATATCGGGGCGGAGCCGGCGGACCTGGTCGCAGAACGCGATGGCATCGCGCCGCGAATGCCGCCGCTTCATGCGCTTCAGGATCATGTCGTCGCCTGATTGCAGCGACAGATGCAGATGCGGCATCAGCCGCGCATCCTCGGCAATGGCATCGAGCAGATCGCCGTCAGCCTCGATCGAATCGATCGAGGAGATGCGCAGGCGCTTCAGCTCGGGCACGTGCCGCAGGATCTGCTTGGTCAGCATGCCGAGTTTCGGCGCGCCCGGCAGATCGGCGCCGTAGCTGGTGAGGTCGACGCCGGTCAGCACGACCTCGGCATGACCACGCTCGACCAGTGTCCGCACCTGCTCCACCACGGCACCCATGGGCACCGAGCGCGAATTGCCGCGGCCGAACGGGATGATGCAGAAGGTGCAGCGATGGTCGCAGCCGTTCTGCACCTGGACGAACACACGCGGCAGGCCGCTCGTATAGCCGTCGACGAGATGCGGCGCCATCTCCTTCACCGACATGATGTCGCTGACGGCGATCTTTTCGCTGGCGCCGCTGCCGAACGCCGCATGCGTCTCGCGCCACGCCGCGCCGCGCATCTTGTCGTCATTGCCGACGATGCGATCGACCTCGGCCATGTCGGCGAACATCGCAGCTTGCGTCTGCGCGGCACAGCCGGTGACGACGATGCGCGCACCGGGCCGCTCGCGCTTCAACTTGCGGATCGACTGGCGCGCCTGCGCCACCGCCTCGTTGGTGACGGCGCAACTGTTGATGACGATGGTGTCGGAAAGGCCCGCGCCCTCCGCCTTGCTGCGGATCACCTCGGCCTCGAAGGCATTGAGGCGGCAGCCGAAGGTGACGATGTCGACGGCCATCAGGCGACAGGCGCGAACAGCGCCGGATCGAAACGGCCCTCATATTCGAAGGTCGCGGTGCCCGTCATCAGCACGTGGTCGTCGCGCTCGCGCCATTCGATGCCAAGCTTGCCGCCGGGCAATGTGACCTCGACCTTGCGCTCCGCGCGCTTCAGCCGCGCCGCGGCGACGGCGGTGGCACAGGCTGCTGATCCGCATGCCCTGGTCAGGCCGGCGCCGCGCTCCCAGGTCCGGATCGTGATGTGCTCGCGATCGACGATCTGGGCGAGCGTGATGTTGGCCCGCTCGGGAAAGATCGGATGATTCTCCAGCAGCGGCCCGAAACGCTCGAGGTCATAGGCGTTGACGTCGTCGACCCAGAACACCGCATGCGGATTGCCCATGCTCACCACGGAGGGCGAATGCAGGATCGGATTGTCGATCGGCCCGATCTGCAATTCGATGTAGCGGGTGTCGCGAAACTCTTCCGCCAGCGGAATGTCCTGCCAGCCGAACTTCGGCGCACCCATGTCGACGGTGTAGAGATCGGCCGCCGGACCCTGCCAGGCATTGAGCAGGCCGGCGGCCGTCTCGAAGGTCGCCGTGGCCTGTCCGGTCTTCTCGAAGATGCGGCGCACCACGCAACGCATGCCGTTGCCGCAGGCGCCGGCCTCGGAGCCGTCATTGTTGTAGATGCTGATGAAAGCCTCGGTGCCGTCCAGCCGCGGCTTCTGGAGCACCATGAGCTGGTCATAGGGCACGCCGCCTTGCGCGGACGCCACGGCCCGGGCGTCGTCCGGCGTCACCTTTGCCGTGGAATCGCGCAAGTCGACGACGACGATCTCGTTGCCGATGCCGTTCATCTTGGCAAATGCGTGATTGGCCAGCGCGCTCATGAAAATTCCCGAATTTCGCCCGCCTTATATGGCGATCCTTGCCGGCTTGGCCAGTGATTTGCGGCCGCGAACCAGGACATCGGCCATGACGCATCTGTCATGGGACGAATTCGGCACTCGCGTGTTAAAACGGCGCGGTTCGCGCGAACCCGGACGCGCGGCCGGATTGAGGCCTTGGTGGGTAAGGCCTTGATGAATGAGGCCTCGGTGGATCAAGGCCTTGGGGAGAATAGAATGACTGGTTTTCGTCGTTTCGCTCTGGCCGCGCTGATCCCGGCGGCGGCCATGATTGGCCTGTCCGGGGCTCCGGCACAGACGCCCAGCCCGGCGCCGGCCGCGTCGGCAAGCCCCTCGCCGGCGCCGTCGGCGACACCCGCCCCCGCGGTAAGCGCCTCGCCAGCCCCGGCGGCGAGCCCGGCGCCGGCGGCCAGCGCCTCGCCTTCCCCGGCAGCGACGCCTTCGCCCGCAGCCAGCGCTTCACCCAGCCCGGCAGCGCCCCCGCCCGCGGCGGCCGCAACCCCCGCTCCGGTGCAGACCGCCGATCCCTTCGGCCTCGAGACCACGCTGGAGCCGAGGAAGGTCGTGATGGTCAAGGGCACTGCCAATTGGGACTCGGCCTTCGACACGCTGATCGACGCCTTCAAGGCACTGAACACGCTGCTGGACAAGCAGGGCATCAAGCAAGCCGGCAATTCGATGATCGTCTACACCTCGACCGACGACACCGGCTTCACCTTCCTTGCCGAGATCCCGGTCGACCAGGATCCCAAGAACCTGCCCAAGGACATGAGCATCGGCAAATCGCCGGAAGGCAAGGCGCTGAAATTCGTCCATCGCGGCTCCTACGACAACATGGACAACACCTATGAGGCGATCACCAATCACCTCGACGACAAGAGACTGGAAGCCAAGGACACTTTCATCGAGGAGTACCTCACCGATCCGCTGAAGACGGCCGAGGACAAGCTCGTGATCAATGTTTTCGTGCCGCTGAAGTGAGAATGATGAAAAAACCTGCCCTGCTCGCCCTCGTATTCGCCACCGCCCTGCTGACGGCGCCCGCGCGCGCCGACGACTTTCCATCCGCCATCTCGGTGAGCGGCGAGGCTACGATTTCGGCGGCACCCGATCTGGCGCAAATCGATGCCGGCGTCGCCAACGATGCCAAGACGGCGAAGGAAGCTTCCGATGCCAACAACGCCGCGATGGGCAAGGTGCTGCTGGCGCTGAAAGGCGCAGGGATCGCCGAGAAGGACTACCAGACCTCGCGGCTGTCGCTGCAGCCGCAATACGGCCAGAACAAATCCACCGGCGCGTCGCCCGTGGTTGGCTTCCGCGCGAGCAACCGCGTCACCGTGAAGATTCGCGACGTGACCAAGGTGGCCGGCATCATCGACACGCTGGTCAGCGCCGGGGCCAACGACATCGGCAATATCTCGTTCGAGGTGACCCAGGCGTCAAAGCTGCTCGACGATGCGCGTGAGCAGGCGATCGCCGATGCGCGACGCAAGGCGGAGGTCTACGCCAAGGCCTCCGGCGTGACGCTGGGCGCGCCGCTCAGCGTCACCGAGGGCGGCGGCCCGGTGCCGCTGTTCAAGGGCCGGATGGCAGCGCCAATGGCCGCAGCACCACAGGCCGCGGTTGCACCCGGCGAGGAGACGCTGTCGGTGACGGTGAATGTGAGCTGGGCGATCAAGCCGGGGCAGTAGGTCTCGTGCCCTGGACGCGCTGCGGCACGCAGTGGCGCTGCGCAGCAGCCGGGGCCCAGCGAGCTACACACGACAACGCCGCAACATTGGCCCCGGCTCAGCAGCGCATCACCAGCGTGCTGCGCCGCGTCCGGGGCGCGAGCGGTGTATGCGGAGAGACCTAAATCTCCACCACCTGCCCGGGCTTCATCGCCACGAATCTTTCCTGCGGAATCTTCGCGGCATCGAGCGCTTCGACCAGTGCCTTCGCCGGCGCATCGATCGCTTCATCCGTCAGCTGAAACGTGCCGTGATGGTGCCCGAGCGCGTCCTGCGCGCCGCAGTCGAGCAGCGCTTTCACGGCATCTTCCGGGTTCATGTGCTGGTCGCGCATGAACCAGCGCGGCTCGTAGGCGCCGATCGGGAGAATCGCGAGGCGCACTGGCCCGTGCTTCTCGGCGACGCGGCGGAAGTGCCGGCCGTCGCCATAGCCGGAATCGCACACGACATAGATCCTGCCGGCCGGCGTCTCCAGCACGAAGCTCGCCCACAGCGCCTTGTTGCGATCGAACAGGCTGCGCGCGGTCCAGTGCCGTGTCGGCACCAGATGCACGGCGATGCCGCTGCCGAGCTCGACACGGTCGTGCCAGTCGAAGGCCTCGACCTTGATCGTGGGATCGGCGACGCGCATCGTGACGTCATTGCCGAGCGGGGTGACGACGCGCGGGGCAAAATTCTTGGTCAGCCGCGACAGCGTCGCGATATCCAGATGATCGTAGTGTCCGTGCGAGACCAGCACGACATCGATCTGCGGCAGCTTCTCGAAGGCGATGCCGGGATCGTTGTGCCGCTTCGGCCCTGCCCAGGCGACCGGCGAGACCCGCATCGACCAGACCGGATCGACGAGGATGTTGAGACCGCCGGCCTGGATCAGCCAGCTGGCGTGGCCGACGAAGGAGAGCCGCACCTTGTCGCCCTCGACGCGCTCCGGCGGGATGTCGGCATGCGGGCTCGGCGCCCACACGGGCCATTTCGCGCGCTGTCGCCCGCCGCCAAATTGCCAGCGCAGCACCTCGCGAAGCGATTTCGGCGGCGCCCCGTCCGGATCGAAGAAGTGCAGGCCATTGAAATGGTCGGAGGCGGGGCCGTCATAGGTTTTCATGCGGAAGATCCAGAGCGAGGGCGCCGACCAGAGCACCGGCGCCGGCGAGCAGCCCCCAAAAGTCGGGTGACCGGCAGGCTCGTAAGGATAGTCGGGCGGTAAGACATCACCGGCTATATGGGCTGGGCTGGCAGAAAAGGAACCCGTGGCCAAAAAGGTCACATTTTCAGTACCTTGCCTTACCAAGGGCGTCCCGGCACCCTAACTTTCCTTGACTTTTGGGCGGGAGCGGCGTTTAACCCCGCCACTTTCTCGGAAAGGCTTTCTTTTCGACCCGCCGACTGGCCCTGGAGGCCGGAGGTCAACGCCCGACAGCGCTGTGCGCCCTCGGGCGCAAAGGTGTTTGGAAGATCGACTGCCCACGGAAGTGGTCATCGCCCGACTTGATCGGGCGATCCAGTATCCCAGAGGCGGCTCGGCTAGAACCGAGGTGCCGCGGCGTACTGGATGCCCCGCCTGCGCGGGGCATGACAGCGGAGAGTAACGGCGCGCCCCTCATCGGGGGACAGCAACAGGACAACGGCATTGTTCGACAATCTGTCGGAACGGCTTGGCGGCATTCTCGATCGTCTGACGGGGCGCGGTGCGCTGACCGAAAAAGACGTCGATGCCGCGATGCGCGAGGTGCGCCGCGCGCTGCTGGAAGCCGACGTCGCGCTTGAAGTCGTGCGCAGCTTCACCGAGCGCGTTCGCGAGCAGGCGATCGGCGCCACCGTCGTCAAGTCGGTCACGCCCGGCCAGATGGTGGTCAAGATCGTCCATGACGAGCTGATCAACACGCTCGGCGCCGAAGGCCAGACCATCGACGTCAATTCCGTGCCGCCAGTGCCGATCATGATGGTCGGCCTGCAAGGTTCCGGCAAGACGACCACTACCGCAAAGCTCGCCCGCCGCCTGGTCCAGCGCGACAAGCGCAAGGTGCTGATGGCCTCGCTCGACGTCTATCGCCCGGCGGCGATGGAGCAGCTGGCCGTGCTCGGCCGCGACCTCGACATTCCGACCCTGCCGATCGTGGCGGGCCAGCAGCCGCCGCAGATCGCGAAGCGCGCGCTGGAAGCCGGCAAGCTCGGCGGCTACGACGTCGTGCTGCTCGACACCGCCGGCCGCACCACGCTCGACGAAGAGATGATGGCGGAGGCGGCGGCGATCAAAGCCGCGGCGAACCCGCACGAAGTGCTGCTGGTTGCCGACTCTCTCACCGGCCAGGACGCCGTGAACCTCGCGCGCTCGTTCGACCAGCGCGTCGGCCTCACCGGCATCGTGCTGACGCGTGTGGACGGCGACGGCCGCGGCGGCGCCGCGCTGTCGATGCGCGCGGTCACCGGCAAGCCGATCAAGCTGCTCGGCACCGGCGAAAAGACCGACGCGTTGGAGGATTTCCATCCCGATCGTATCGCCGGCCGCATCCTCGGCATGGGCGACGTGGTGTCGCTGGTCGAGCGCGCCGCCGCCAACATCGACGCCGAAAAGGCCGCGCGCACTGCCGAGCGCATGCGCAAGGGTCAGTTCGACCTCAACGACATGCGCGAGCAGCTCTCGCAGATGGCGAACATGGGCGGCATCAGCGGCCTGATGGGCATGATGCCCGGCATCTCCAAGATGAAGAACCAGATCGCGGCGGCCGGCATCGACGACAAGATCCTGAAGCGTCAGGTCGCGATCATCGATTCCATGACGCGCGAGGAGCGCCGTCATCCGGACCTCTTGAAAGCGAGCCGCAAGAAGCGCATCGCCGCCGGCAGCGGCCAGAGCGTCGAGCACGTCAACAAGCTCCTCAAGATGCACCGGAACATGGCCGACGTGATGAAGGCCATGGGCTCGGGCAAGCGCGGCCCGCTCGCCGGCATCGCGCAGGCCATGGGTTTCGGCGGCGGCATGAAGATGCCGTCTCCGGACGAGATGAAGGCGCTGCAGGAGAAGATGCAGGGCGGCGGACAAGGCCTGCCCAACCTGCCGAAGGATTTGCCGGCCGGGCTTCGCCAGGGCCTGCCGAACGTTCCTGGACTGACCGGGCTCAGCGGCAAGCCCACGCTGCCGGGCCTGGGCGGTTTCCCGGGCAAGAAGAAATGAGGAATTCGTCGCACGGGATCACAACCGGTCTCGCGCGACGCGAAAATACCAGTCAACCGAACAAAACAAAACGTACTTTGAAGGAGAACTGAATGTCCGTCGTCATCCGCCTCGCCCGCGCAGGCACCAAGAAGCGTCCCGTCTATCACGTCGTCGTTGCCGACTCGCGCTTTCCGCGCGACGGCCGCTTCATCGAGCGTCTGGGCTATTTCAATCCGCTGCTGCCGAAGGACAACGAGGCGCGTCTCAAGCTCGACATGGACAAGGTGAAGGCCTGGGTTGCCAAGGGCGCGCAGCCGTCGGATCGCGTGGCGCGTTTCCTCGACGCTGCCGGCGTCAAGAAGCGCGAAGCGCGCAACAACCCGCAGAAGGCCGTGCCGCGCAAGGAGCGCAAGGCGCAGGCCGAAGCCGCCGCGAAGTCGTAAGGCCAGGCCATGTCGGCGCTGGTCTGCGTCGCGCGGATCGGCGCCGCGCATGGTGTGCGCGGTGCGGTCAAGCTGTGGACCTTCACCGAAGATCCCTTCGCCGTCAGGCGCTACGGCCCGCTGCTGTCCAAGGACGGCAAGCGCGAGTTCGAGGTCGCAACGGCGCGCGAGGCCAAAGATCATCTGGTCGCGACGTTCAAGGGCGTCACGACCCGTGATGAGGCCGAGCGACTCAACGGCATCGAGCTCTATGTTCCGCGCGAAAAGCTGCCCGCAACCGACGCGGACGAATATTACCACACCGACCTGATCGGTCTCACCGCCGTCACCACCGACGGCGAACCGCTCGGCCGCGTCGTCGCGATCCAGAATTTCGGCGCCGGTGACATCATCGAGATCGCCCCGCCCAAGGGATCTGCAAAGGGCGCGACGCTGCTGCTGCCGTTCACCAACGCGGTGGTGCCGGAGGTCGATCTCGCCGGCGGCCGCGTCGTGATCGCGCTGCCGCAGGAGATCGAGGGCGAGGAGAGCCAAGACGAGGCTCTCTCTCCAGGTCGTCGCCGGCAAAGCGGGGACCTATAACCACAGGCCGTGGTTTTTGGCTAAGCTGACTGCAATGACCAATCCCTCCCCCTGGCGCGCGACCGTGCTGACGCTGTTTCCGGAGATGTTTCCGGGGCCGCTGGGCGTGAGCCTGGCCGGCCGGGCGCTGGCAGGCGGGCTCTGGCAGCTCGAGGCAAGGGACATCCGGGCCTCCGCCACCGACCGCCACCGCAGCGTCGACGACACCCCGGCCGGCGGCGGCCCGGGCATGGTGCTGCGGGCGGATATTTTGGCCGCCGCCATCGACGCCGCCGAGATCGAACCGGAGCGGCCGCGCCTCTTGATGAGCCCGCGCGGCCGGACCTTGACCCAGGCCCGCGTCACGGAGCTGGCCAGGGGCCCCGGCCCCCTGATCGTCTGCGGGCGGTTCGAGGGGGTGGACCAGCGGGTGATCGACGGTCGGGGACTGGAGGAGGTCTCGATCGGCGATTACGTGCTTTCAGGAGGCGAAATCGCAGCCCTGGCCCTGATCGACGCCTGTGTCCGGCTGCTGCCGGGGGTCATGGGCAAGGAGGCCTCGGGAACCGAGGAAAGCTTCTCCGACGGCCTGTTGGAGTACCCCCAGTACACCCGCCCGCAGCTGTTCGAGGGGGCGCCGATCCCGGAGATCCTGACCTCCGGCGACCACGCCAAGGTGGCGGCCTGGCGGCGGGCCGAATCCGAAGCCCTGACGGCCGCCAGACGACCGGATTTGTGGGAAAAGGCCGCGAATCGGGGGTGGGGCCAAAAAACGCCAAAAACCAAGACAGACGGGTGACAAACGCTCCGGCTTGCCTTATAGGAGCGGCCACATCCGCAATGGCTGGATAGACGAATTTCGCGCAGCCCCCGTTTCGAAGGCTGGGCGCGCCGATGGAGATTTACCCATGAACCTGATCAAGCAGCTCGAGCAAGAGCAATTCGACAAGCTGTCCGCCGGCAAGAACATTCCGGAATTCGGCCCCGGCGACACCGTGATCGTCAACGTGAAGGTGATCGAAGGCGACCGCACCCGCGTGCAGGCCTACGAAGGCGTCTGCATCGGCCGCTCCGGCGGCGGTCTCAACGAGAGCTTCACCGTCCGCAAGATCTCGTATGGCGAGGGCGTGGAGCGCGTGTTCCCGGTGATGTCGCCGATGATCGATTCGATCAAGGTGGTGCGCCGCGGCAAGGTGCGTCGCGCCAAGCTGTATTATCTCCGCAACCTTCGCGGCAAGTCGGCCCGCATCGTTGAGAAGACTGAGCACGCCAAGGCCGCCGTCAACGAGTAAGCTCCGCTACCAGGCGAGTTCTAGAAGCGCGGGGCTCGGCTCCGCGCTTTTTTGTTGCGTCAGTGCGGCGCGCGCGGTGCCCGTCCTCACCCTGAGGAGCGCGGAACGCGCGTCTCGAAGGGCGAGGCCACCGGCCGGGCCTTCATCCTTCGAGACGCGCGCTAGAAGCGCGCTCCTCAGGATGAGGGGCATGCATGGCGCGCGTTGGCCGGCATTTGAAACCACTCGCGCTTCCAATTCGGACTGCTATATATCTCTAGAATGTTTCCAGGTCTGACCAGCCTCGTCCCCGTCAAGCGTATCGTCATCGATGATCGCTCGCGGCTGCCTGGCCGGTTCTTCGGACGCTTTGCGACCTCGGCAACGTCAGAGCTTACGCGCGCAGCCTAAAAGCTGCGCTGACGATCTGTTGCCCGCGCGGCCTGCCGCGCTCATCGCTGCCACACATTCTTCGGAGCTCAAGCTCATGTCCAAGCCGACCACCCTGTACGACAAGATCTGGAACGACCATCTGGTGCACGAAGCCGAGGACGGCACCTGCCTGCTCTACATCGACCGCCATCTGGTGCACGAAGTGACCTCGCCGCAGGCGTTCGAAGGCCTGCGCGTGACGGGCCGCAAGGTGCATGCGCCGGAGAAGACGCTCGCCGTCGTCGACCACAACGTGCCGACCACCGACCGCAGCAAGCCGAACCCCGATCCTGAAAGCATCGAGCAGATCAAGGCGCTGGCCGAGAACGCCAAGGAATTCGGCATCGAATACTACAACGAGTTCGACAAGCGCCAGGGCATCGTCCACGTCATCGGTCCCGAGCAGGGCTTTACGTTGCCCGGCACCACCATCGTCTGCGGTGACAGCCACACCTCGACGCATGGCGCGTTCGGCGCGCTCGCGCACGGCATCGGCACGAGCGAGGTCGAGCACGTGCTGGCGACGCAGACGCTGATCCAGAAGAAGGCCAAGAACATGCGCGTCACCGTCGACGGCAAGTTGCCGGAGGGCGTGACGGGCAAGGACATCATCCTCGCCATCATCGGCGAGATCGGCACCGCAGGCGGCACCGGCTACGTGCTGGAATATGCCGGTGAGGCGATCCGCGCGCTCTCGATGGAAGGCCGCATGACGGTCTGCAACATGTCGATCGAAGGCGGCGCCCGCGCCGGCCTGGTTGCGCCCGACCAGAAGGCCTACGACTTCCTGCGCGACCGGCCGAAGGCGCCGAAGGGCGCGGCCTGGGATGCGGCGATGCGCTATTGGGAGACACTGCGCTCCGACGAAGGCGCGCATTTCGACCACGAGCTGCGCCTCGATGCCGCGAAGCTGCCGCCGATCGTGACCTGGGGCACGAGCCCGGAGGACGTCATCTCGGTGACCGGCATCGTGCCCGACCCCGACAAGATCGCGGACGAGGCCAAGCGCATCTCCAAGCATCGTGCGCTCAAGTACATGGGCCTGACTGCGGGCACGAAGATCACCGACATCAAGCTTGACCGCGTCTTCATCGGCTCCTGCACCAACGGCCGCATCGAGGATCTGCGTGCGGCAGCGAAGATTGCTGAAGGCAAGACCGTTTCAGCGAACGTCAACGCCATGGTCGTGCCGGGTTCCGGCATCGTGAAGGAGCAGGCCGAGGCGGAAGGTCTGGACAAGATCTTCGTCAAGGCCGGCTTCGAATGGCGCGAGCCGGGCTGCTCGATGTGCCTTGCGATGAACCCGGACAAGCTGAAGCCGGAAGAGCGCTGCGCCTCGACCTCGAACCGCAATTTCGAGGGCCGCCAAGGCTTCAAGGGCCGCACGCATCTGGTGTCTCCGGCGATGGCCGCGGCTGCGGCGATCGCGGGACATTTCGTCGATGTCAGGGAGTGGCGGTAAGCCAGTTCCTGCAATTTTAGCGATCGCGGCAAACCGCCGTTAATCGACGACGCCGACAGTGTCCTCGCGACGTTCGCGAGGACACGCCTCATGGCCAACAAGCCGGAATATGTCGATCTGATCAGCGAGGCGACGCGCCAGCACCGCCGGCGCGCAACGCCGCTGCGCATCGTCGCCAAGCCGGAGATCGAGGAGACCTCGAAGCTCAGCCGCTGGCCGCCGGCGATGTTCAGGCAATGGAAGCTCGACAACCTGATGCGCTGGAAGTCGGCGTCGTGGAAGCTGAAGGATTGGCTTTAACGCGATACGTCATTCCGGGATGGCGCGGAAGCGCCGGACCCGGAATCTCGAGATCCCGGGTTCTCGCTTCGCGAGCCCCGGGATGATGTCAACTCATTACCAATAGCGGTACGGATGGTGCCAGCGCGGCCAATGGCAAACGCGGCGCGGGCCGTAATAGGTCAAGACGATCCGGCAGCGGCGCGGATAGTGGTAGGAGGGATAGTATCCGCCAACGTAATAGGGCCGGCGGAAGTGTCGATAGCCGTAATGGGGACGATGATGACCCCAGTGACGGTGGTGGCCCCAGTGACGGTGGTAGCCGCCATATCCGCCGTGCCGAAAGCCACCATGGTGATAGCCGCCGACATGGCGATGATGGAAGGCCGGCGCGGCGCGGAACCCGCCGATATGACCGCCGCGGAAGCCACCGCCGCGGAAACCGCCGATATGGCCTCCGCCATGGAAACCGCCTCCGCGGAAACCTCCGCCATGAAAGCCGCCGCCATGTCCGCGAAAGCCGCCGCCATGTCCGCCGTGCCCGCCATAACGAATTTGCGTGACGAGGTCGTCGGTCGCGGCCTTCGTCGCAGGCGACGTCGCCGGATTGATCAAGGTCAGAGCTTCAGCGCGTCGTGCGGTGCCGGCCGACAGCATCAGCGTCGCGGCGGCCGCGAGCCCGAGCAAGCGCATCGGGCTCGCTCTGAGACCCAATATTCTCAGCATGGAATTCTCCCTGAATCCGAACAGCGAAGTTGCGACGCGACGTTCTCCGCCCGCATCGCTGTTCAATTGCGGTCGCTCCCGGGATTAAATTGAGGAGAGCCAGGTGAACGCGCCATGAATGAACGACACTGCGCTTCGCGATGCGACGCCGTGCCGCGACGGAAGGAGTATGGGAGATGACTGTCTACGCAATTGCGCAATTGAAGATGACGGACCGCGCCGCCTACGACCGCTATCAGGCGCGGTTCTTCGATGTGTTCAGGAAGTATGGCGGAAGGCTTCTCGCCGCCGACGAGCATCCGCGTGTGATCGAAGGCGCATGGCCGCATGACAAGCTCGTCATGATGTCGTTCGCCGACGAGGCCGCGTTCCTCGCCTTCTCGAACTCGCCCGAATACGAAGACATCTCGCGCGACCGCAAAGCAGGCGCAGAGGCGACCGTGCTTCTGGTGAAGGGATTTGCGCCCGCCGGCTAACGCGGCGGCGGCGTCACCAGAAGGGGCCGAAGCCGAATACGAACGGCGCAGGCACGCCATAGGGATAGGGACGGTAGTAGACCGGCCGCGCGTAATAGCGCGGATCACGGCGCACGGCGGGCCGCACGATCGTGTGGTGCCGAGCGGGTCGTCGTGCATCAAAGACCGCGATCCCCGCCGAGGCCTCCGGGAAAGTCACCCTTTGCGCAGCGAAGGCGCGAGGCAGCCCGGCGGCAAGCGCGACGGCGACGGCCAATGGAACCGATCGCCTCACGATCAGCCTGATGAGCGACGGCGCCGAACCGGGCATCAGCCCCGGCGCCAGTAGCAGCTCACGCGCGGCACGATCACGGTGCCGCTCGGCCGGAATTCCTGCACGTAAGTGGCGTTGCAAACGCGGACTGCGTCCGGACCCGGATTGTAGCGCGGGTAAACCCCGTCGGGGCTGTAATAGGGCGTGACGCGCAAGCGCGCCGGGGGCCGCTTGCGCGGCGGGGGAAGCTCGTCCGGCGAGGCCATCTGGGCGAGGCGAATCTCGGGGCCGGTGGTCTGAACTTGAGTTTGGGCTTGGGCGCCAACACAAAACTGCGAAAACAACCCCATGCACAGTAGCGTCAGCGCTGTTTTTGCTCGCATTTTGCCGCCCACCCGAAACGTCCCATTCGAGGCCCCACGCTCCCCGTTTTGGCGGCGCCCGTCAACCTCGGCACGCTTATAAAGCGGGATGTATCGCCGCGGAACCCGCGCTGGAGCCCATTCCGATAGAATCGGAACGGGCTTCAGCTTCTTATTCTGACGCGTTTTCTTCACGCGAACCGGTATCCACTTCGGTCGAAAACGCTTTAGAAGAGGTCCATGTGGACGGAATTGAAAGCGCCCTCTCTGGCCGAGATGGAAGCGACGGCTCACGACATCTTCGAACGCCTGCCGGCGGAGTTTCGCAAGCTCTGCGAGGGCGTGATCATCCGCGTCGACGACTTCCCGACCGAGGAAGTGCTGGACGAGATGGAATGCGAGAGCGAGTTCGACCTGCTCGGCCTGTTCCAGGGCATCGGCCTGCCGCAGCAGAGCCTTGGCGACGTGGCGCGGCTGCCCAACATGGTCTGGCTCTATCGCCGGCCGATCCTGGACTACTGGGCCGAGCACGACGAGACCCTCGGCCACATCGTCCGTCACGTCCTGATCCACGAGATCGGCCATCATTTCGGTCTCTCCGACGACGATATGGCCGCGATCGAGGCAAACGCGGAGTAGGGTGTCGCCGCAGCGGCGGTGCGCTTCCTCCCCCGCCTGCGGCGGGAGGGCTGGGGAGAGGGTTTCTCCGCAACGGGACACTCTCCCCCAGAGGAGGGAGCCCCCACCCGCCGCGCTCCGCGCGTCGACCCCCGCAAGCGGGAGAGGTGCAGTCCCGATGCCGCGCCGGTCCGGCTCAAACCCGCAAAGGCAGATGAGATCTGCCGATTTCGGCCTAGGATTTGGACCCCGATCGCGATAAATACCGGTTCCCTGAACCACGTGCGGGAAAGCGCAACCATGGACAAGTTCACCACGCTGGAAGGCGTCGCGGCGCCGCTTAAGATTATCAATGTCGATACCGACATGATCATTCCGAAGCAGTACCTCAAGACCATCAAGCGCACCGGCCTTGGCAAGGGACTGTTCTCCGAGCAGCGCTACAAGGACGACGGCAGCGAGAATCCGGATTTCGTCCTGAACCAGCCCGCCTATCGCAACGCCAAGATTCTGGTGGCCGGCGACAATTTCGGCTGCGGCTCGAGCCGCGAGCATGCGCCCTGGGCGCTGCTCGACTTCGGCATCCGCTGCGTGATCTCGACCTCGTTCGGCGACATCTTCTACAACAACTGCTTCAAGAACGGCATTCTGCCGATCCGCGTTGCCCAGGAAGACCTCGACAAGCTGTTCGACGACGCCGAGCGCGGCGCCAACGCGACACTGACGATCGACCTGGCGAACCAGGAGATCCGCGGCCCCGACGGCGGCAAGGTCAAGTTCGAGATTGATCCGTTCCGCAAGCACTGCCTGATCAACGGCCTCGACGACATCGGTCTCACGATGGAGAAGAAGGCCTCGATCGACACTTATGAAGAGAAGCTGAAGCGCGAACGCGCCTGGGCCTGATCTTGCTTTTTCGTTCGAGCCCCGGTGCTGATGGCGCCGGGGCTTTTTCTTTGTCCGCGTTGTCGCTTTTTTGGTCGAGCATGATCTTGTCGGAAAACCGCTGCACACTTTTCCGGATCATGCTCTAAGCTCCCGCACATGCTGCCTGAGATCGTCACTTTCTGGCATGGCCCGATGGACGCACTACGCCAGACCTGTCTGCGCTCGCAGCTGGCGGCCGGCCATAAGGTCACTGTCTACAGCTTCGACACCATTCCCGGCCTGCCCGCGGGCATCGCAAATGCGGATGCCGAGGCGATCCTGCCGCACGCCTTCTCCGAACGCTTGCGCCCGCCGCAGCCGGACGGCAGCTGGCGCGACTGGACAATCCTTCAGTTCAGCGATTTCTTCCGCATGAAGCTGATGGCGAAGGGTCTCGGCCTCTGGCTCGATGCCGACGTGCTGCTCCTGAGGCCCGTCGAGATCGATCCGGCGAAACCCTATTTCGCCTGGGAGCGGCCGCGCCAGCTCGGCAATTCCGTGATCTATCTGCCGCCCGAACACGGCATCGTCGCCGCTTTCGAAGGGCTGATGGAGCAGGAGGAGCTGACGCCGAACTGGCTGTCCGTGCGTCATCGCATCACCTTCATGATGCGCCGCCTGCGCGGCGGCTCGGGCCGCCTCTCCGACATTCGCGTCGCGATCTACGGGCCGGCCGCCCTTACCGCGCTCGCGCGCCGCACCGGCGAGCTCGCTTGCGCACTGCCGAAGCAGTCGTTCTACGCCGTGCATGCCGAGCCGAAACTGTTCTTCGATCCTTCGAGCTATCTCGGCCTCGTCACCAACCCCGACATCATCGGCCTGCACATCTCACCCAAGGGCCGCGGCGGCGAAAAGCCGATTCCGGGCAGCCTGTATGCATGGGCGGCGGAGCGGTTCGCTTAACTCTTTTCGTGTGATGCGCTCCCGTGCCCTGGACACAGCGCAGCACGTCAGTGATGCGCTGCCGAGCCGGGGCCCGGCATGTGGCGAAATGGTCCCGGACTCTGCGGAGCGGCACTTCCCGCCACACCGCATGCGGGACACCGGAACAATTTTCCTGGCGCTTGCCGTTTGATCCAGCGCAACGCGCCTTTGCACCATTGTGCCTAATCTGGCTCTAATTCCACGACCCGAACGGAGCCTCGCATGAGCACCGCAACCAGACCCTATCCCATCGTCCAGGACCTCATCGACTCCTTTGCGAGCTGGCTGAAGCATCGCCGCGAGATGAACGAGATGCGGCAGCTCGATCGCGCCGATTTCGACCGGATCGCCAACGATCTCAGGATCGCGCCCGACGATCTGGAGGAGCTGGTCCGTCACGGCCGGCATGCCGCCGACGAGCTGCCGAAGATGCTCGAGCAGCTCGGCATTAACGCCGAAGGCCTCGGCCGCGCGCAGCCGCTGCTGCTTCGCGACCTGGAGCGGGTCTGCTCGCTCTGCAACCACAAGGGGCAGTGCGACCGCGATCTCGCCGACGGCACCGCGGCGGAGAACTATCACGGCTATTGCGCGAATGCCTCGACGCTGGAGTCGCTCAATCGCGCCGACGTGGCGCCGCGCTGAATTGCGCCTCGCAAGAAGTCACTTGCCGGCCACAAAGTAGAAATCCCGCCGTCCGGAGATCGAGCCGTAGCTGAACGGCTTCTGCCTGCGGCCGGTCGCTTCCATGACATCGTCGCGCACGAAATCGAACAGCCTGCGGACTTCGAGGCCTGGCGTCGGAAGATTCTTGACGAAAGCGGCGGCGAACGGACTGTTGGTCCCGTCACCGTCGAGCGCAGTCTCACCGTCCTTGGCGGCGTAGACCACCAGCGTTCCGGCCTCCGGCTCGACCGGCGCCAGACCTCGCGACACCGAGCGCGACGCCACCGTCATCGTGCGCTTCATCTGGCTTGCGAACGGGTTGTCGCGGCAGGCATCGAGAATGACGAGGCGCAGCTTCCTGGCGCGCTCCGCCGCATTGAGAGCCTGATCGACCGGCACGGCTTCAAATCCGATCTCGCGATCCGCCGCGATTCTGGCGTCCGTCGGAATGAGATAATTGACCCCGCCGACCTCCATGCCGTGTCCGGCATAGTACACGACGGCCCAATCCGCCGTTTCTGCACGTGCAGCGAACTCGCGCAGAGCGCTCACCAGCGCATCCCTGCGGAGGTTGGTCAGCAGGGTAACCGATTCGAACCCGGTGAGCTTCAGCACGTCGGCGACGAGGCTCGCGTCACGCACGGGGTTCGGGAGAGCGGCGACGTTTTCATAAGCCGAATTGCCGATGACGAGCGCGATGCGACGTTCACCGCCCGACACATCGGACGCGACGGCCGCCGGAGCGCCGCTGCTTTTCTCGACCAAGACTGTTGCTGGTCGCTGCGAAGGCAAGGCGGCGAGCCGCTCGCGCGCCTTGTCCTGCGCCCATCTTGTGGCGCCATGAGTCAACCCGAGCGTGGCGTTGAAATCGGCCCGTGCCTTGGCGACATCGCCGCGTTTCTCGTAGGCCAGCCCGCGATTGACATAGGCGTTCGCATAGGTGGAATCCACGCGTATCGTTTCAGTATAGTCCGCAATGGCGCGGTCGGTGTCGCCCTTGTTGCCGTAGGCGTTTCCGCGGTTGAAATACGCGTTCGCATTGGTGGGCTGAAGGCGCACTGCTTCGGTGTAGTCGGCAATGGCCCGATCCGCGTTGCCCTTGGTGCTGTAGGCGTTGCCTCGGTTGTAGTACGCGTTGGCATAGGCCGGATCGAGCTGGATCGTGGCCGTGTAGTCGGCGATGGCCCGGTCCGTGTCACCCTTGATGCTGTAACCGTTGCCCCGGTTGTAGTACGCGTTCGCATGGGCCGGATCGAGCCGGATCGTCGCCGTATAGTCGGCTATCGCGCGGTCCGTATCGGCGCTGGCGGCGTAAGCGTTCCCCCGGTTGTAATACGCATTCGCGTCCTTGGGATCTCGCCGTATCGCCTCCGAGGCAGCGGCAATGGCGGGGTTCGCGTCGGCCTTGACGCGATCAATAGCGGCTGCGGGGCCTGCGAGAACGAGAATGGCAAGACAATAGATTAGATTGCGAAGCATCTGAAAGCCCACTCGCAATATCGGAGACTGGAAGCAGTATTCGAACGACACAAATCTATCGGGGCAACCAGCCGGTCTGTGTAATCTAAATCACAGTCATGGCCCCGCCAAGCGAGCGGCAGTTGCGGCGCGCAGCGCTATGAGGCTTGATGGCAGCGACGACGGAGGTGCACGCCCTGTCCGGCTAGCAGGCAAGGCTATCGCATTTGAGCGCTTTTCCCAGCGGCCATCCTTCGAGACGCCCGCCCTTGGCGGGCCCTCAGGATGAAGACGGAGTGCGCGGCAGCGGTTTCAGCGGGCACCAATGCCACTGAGCCTCATCCTGAGGAGACCGCGAAGCGGTCGTCTCGAAGGACGAGGCGCTCGCTCAGGCCTCGCAAGAACTATGCGATGCCCTGCGCATGCGCGAGAGGTCGGGCAGAGGGTGTAGTCCCCAATAGGACAATCCCCAAGAATAGAAGGCCCTCTCCCGGTGCTTCGCGCCGACCTCTCCCGCAAGCGGGAGAGGTGAACGAGCCGAGGCAATCGATTTAACCCTGAAGCTACTCCGCTTCAGAGAGCGGTGAGAGGCAGGGCACCTGCAAAAAGCTACTCTGATCGACAGCGCTTACCGCGTTCAGCCGTCGGCTTGGCCCCATTGGGCAACAGCATGTTTCGAGGACACGACCGGTCTGATCAAGCGCGGCTCGCCATCGCGGCGGCTTCTGCCGCTGCACGCTGCATGCTGGTCGACATCTCGTTCGTCACCGTGCTTTGCTCCTCGATCGCAGCGGCGGTCGATGTCACGTACTCGCTGACATTGTTGATCGCCTGCTTGATCGTACTCAAAGCGTCGACGACATCGCCCGAGATCTGGTTGAGGCTGCCGATCTCCTGGCCGATCTTGTCGGTCGCCTGCTTGGCCTGGTTGGCGAGGCTCTTCACCTCGGACGCGACCACGGCGAAGCCGCGGCCGGCTTCACCGGCGCGCGCGGATTCGATCGTGGCGTTGAGCGCGAGCAGGTTGATCTGCCCCGTAATGTTGTTGATCAGCTCGACGATGCCGCTCATCGCCTGTGCGGCCTCGGTGAGGCGCTGCGCCTGCGAATCGGCAGCCGAGACCTGCTCCACCGCGCTGATCGCGGTTTCACGCGATTTGGTCATGGCCTCGGAGATCTCCCGCACCGAGGCGTTGAGCTCCTCCGAGCCGGCGGCGACGGATTCCATCATGCCGCGGACGCGCTCATTGCCCATGCGGATCAGCACCTGTTTGGTGGTGTCGGTGGCGTATTTCACCACTTTGAACGGCTTGCCGTTGAGATCGAGGATCGGGTTGTAGGACGCCTGGATGTAGACCTCCCTGCCGCCCTTGCCGATGCGCTTGTATTCGGCCGCCTGGTATTCGCCGCGGTTGAGCGCAGCCCAGAACTCGCGATAGGTCGCACTGTCTCGCTCGGCAGGCGCGACGAACATGCTGTGATGCTTGCCCCGGATCTCGTTCAAAGTGTAGCCGAGCGCGCCGAGGAAGTTGGCGTTGGCGGTGATGATCGAGCCGTCCATGTTGAACTCGATCACCGCCTGGGCCTTGTCGATCGCCGCGATCTGGCCGGCGAGATCCGCATTCTTCAGCTTCTGGGCGGTGACGTCGGTCGCGAACTTCACCACCTTGGAGGGCCTGCCCTTCTCGTCGAAGATTGGATTGTACGAGGCCTGGATCCAGACCTCCTTGCCGCCCTTGCCGATGCGCTTGTATTCGGCCGCCTGGTATTCACCACGATTGAGCGAGGCCCAGAACTCGCGATAGGCAGCACTGTCTCGCTCGGCAGGCGCGACGAACATGCTGTGATGCTTGCCCCGGATCTCGTTCAAAGTGTAGCCGAGCGTATTCAGGAAGTTCTCATTGGCGCTGCGAACAGTGCCATCCATGTCGAACTCGATGACCGCCTGCGAGCGGTTCGCGGCGGCAACTTGAGCCCCGAAGTCGAGGTTCTGCAGACGAATCGAGGCATCGGACCATTCCACCACGATTCCCGCCCGGCTGCCGTCGCCGCTGCTCAAGGGAGTTGCAACGAGGTCGAATTTCCGCTCGCCGATCTGGATCGTCGCGCGATGCACGGTGCTGAGGCTCGCGAGCATCCTGCGCTGATGTTGCGGATTCTTGTGAAATACGTCGATGTTGGTCCCGACGAGCGTATCCAGGTTGAAGTGCGGCAATTCCTTCTTGAGATCGCTCTCGGCGGCACGAAGCAAGTCCGTCACCGCGTCGTTCATGTAGACGATCTTGAGGTCGTTATCTGCGACCATCAGATTGGCACTCACGACCTTCGCCGCCATCAACGTCAATGCGTCGGAGCTCGACTTGCGCTTGAACATGATCTCTCCAATATCAACGCAGTTGTGTGCACGTCGAAGCGGGTTTCTGCTCGCGATGCGATCCGCGCGAATGTCCAAATATCTGAATCGAATTATCAGATTGTTTGTCCGATCGAAGACAGAATGGCCGGATTTTGCCACGGCGATTAACGTGACCGTGACGCGCGACGGGACGGCGGCGATACGGGCCTTGAACTTGCAAACGTGACCCTAAAATCACTATCGCAATCCGGCAAAGCGCTCGCAGCTTAGCATCCGATTACCGTCGGCATCGCGGCGCGCAACTGATCCATGAGCGCAAGACGATGTCGTTCGCAGCCGCAGCACGCGTCCGGGCATTTCGTCGCAGCCGCCATCAGTGCGTTCATGCCCCCTCGAGTGATCCAGTCACGTCCGACAACCGTTGCATTCAATCTCGAATTGGTAGCGCCCCGGAAGGGATACGGTAGTTTGCGCGGAGAGGAATTCTGATTTGGGCGCCGTTACCTATCTCGACCGCTATGCTGTGATCCGGTCGCGCGACAGCGATTTCGCGCGCGACCGCCTGTTTGCTGACTATGGCGCGGATCGGTTCGACAAGCATGACGATGAGTTCGGCATAGCGGCCAATCTTGCCCGCTTGAATTCCATCGGCCTCGCCTTCTGCGCCTACGATGGCGCGGCATCGCTCTCCTTTCCTGAATCGGAAATTCTCCGCCAGCTCTTTTCCATCCAGGGATCTGCGGGCTTCCGAACCAAGGGGAATAGCCAGCCAATCGAGGCATGGAGCCCGATCATCTCCGGCGACTCCAGGCTGGATCTCGAGTTTGCGCCCGGCTACCGCCAGCTGGTGTTGAGGATAGATGCCGCCGCGCTGGAGCGCTTGCTGAAGAGCATGCTCGGCGACGTCGGCGACATGAAGCTGCGTTTCGTCGCGGGCGAAGCCAATCCCGCGGTCATGGCGCATGTGCGCCAGGAAGTCTTCAGGTTCGCGGAAGAGCTGGACCGATTTGGCCAGGATTACTCGCCCATCGCCATCGGCGAGCTGGAGCGTGCGCTGATGGTCCGGATTCTCCTTGCACATCGGCACAATTTTTCTGATCGGCTTCAGCGTTCCGCTCCGGGCGCCAACCGGACCGTGATCGACATCGTGGAGTCCTACATCGAGGCTCATTGGGACGAACCCCTCGACCTCGAAAGGATCGCGGAGGTCGCCAATGTGAGCGTGCGAACGGTCTTCCGGGAATTCTGCGATGCCGGACGAGGATCGCCCGGCCAATTCGCGCGCCGTGTCCGGCTTCAACGGGCGGCAGAGCTTCTGCGACGGCCGGATGAGCAGACCAGCGTTCTCGCCGTTGCGTTCAAATGCGGGTTCCACAATCTAGGTCGGTTCGCATCCGAATACCGTCGGGCCATCGGTGAGCTGCCGTCCGAGACTTTGAAGAACGCGAAACGAAGGCAGTGAGAATGCTGTCGATGCGCCGCAATAGGGCAACGCAAGCGGAGCGGCGCCGCCGACAGCGATGCTTGGGTGCCCACCTCAGCCCTTCGCCATCGCGGCGATCGCGTCCGCGATCTCGATGGTACGGCGGGCCATATCGGCGTGCAGGCGTTCCACCATCGCGCCGTCGAGCCGGATCGCGCCGCGTGAGACGTTCTCCGGCAGCTCGAACGCGGCGATGATCTTTCGTGCGCGCGCGACTTCCTCTTCGGGCGGCGTGAAGATCGCATTGCAGGCGTCGATCTGCGAGGGGTGGATCAGCGTCTTGCCGTCGAAGCCGAGATCGCGCGCTTGCGCGCATTCGGTGGCAAAGCCGTCGGAATTGGCGATGTCGCTATAGGGACCGTCGAGGATTTCGAGGCCGTGGGCGCGCGTTGCCAGAATGCAATGGGTGATCATCGGCAGCATCGCGGCGCGGCCGGGCAGCATCCTGATGCGGGTTTCGCGCGAGATGTCGTTGGGGCCGAACACGAAGCCCGACAGGCGGCTCGATGGATCGCGGCCGGCCGCGGCCAGCTCCTCGGCATGAAGCACGGCGCGCGCCGTCTCGATCATGGCCCAGACCTTCACGGTGGGCGCGGCGCCGAGCTCGGCGAGGCGGCGGCCGATGGCGTCGAGATCCTCGATGCTCGAAACTTTTGGAACCAGGATGCCGTCGGGCGATGCCTTAGCGGCCATCGCGACGTCATCGTCCCACCACGGCGTATCGAGGCCGTTGGTCCGGATCAATATCTCGCGCTTGCCAAAACCCTTGGCCACGATCGCTGCGGCGATGCCGTCGCGCGCCGCCGCCTTGGCCTCGGGGGCGACCGAGTCTTCCAGATCGAGGATCAGGCCGTCGGCGGGGAGGTTGCGCGCCTTTTCCAGCGCGCGGGGGTTGGAGCCGGGCATGAACAGATGGCTGCGGCGCGGGCGGGTCATGCTGCGTTCCTTCCTCGTCTGTATTCCGAGCCCAGCCGATAGCACCTGGCCTGCCCGTTCGAAAGGCTTGTTCGCCCCGGCGGTCTATGATTAGGCATAGGTATGATGACATTCCCGAAGCATTTGCTGGAAGGCTACAAGGCCTTCGCCACCCAGCGGCTGCCGACCGAGCAGACCCGCTTTCGCGAGCTGTCGGTGAAGGGGCAGTCGCCGGAAGTGATGGTGATCGGCTGCTGCGACAGCCGCGTGTCGCCTGAGGTGATCTTCGACGTCGGCCCGGGCGAATTGTTCGTGGTCCGCAACATCGCCAACCTGGTGCCGGTGTATCAGCCCGACGGCACAGCCCATGGTGTCTCGGCGGCGCTGGAATATGCCGTGACGGTGCTGAAGGTGAAGCACATCGTCATCCTCGGCCACGCGCAATGCGGCGGCATCCGCGCCTTCGTCGACAAGATCGAGCCGCTCACGCCCGGCGACTTCATCGGCAAATGGATGCAGATGTTCATCAAGCCGGGCGAGGTGGTCGAGCAGCGCCAGCACGAGACCATGGGGCAGTTCGTCGAGCGTATCGAGAAGGCCGCCGTGTTCCGCAGCCTGGAAAACCTGATGACGTTCCCGTTCGTGCGCAAGGCCGTCGACAGCGGCCAGATGCAGACCCACGGCGCCTATTTCGGCGTCGCGGAGGGATCTCTGTTCGTGCTGGACAAGGCGACGAAGGAATTCAAGAGAGCGAATGGCGAATAGCGAGTAGCGAATGGAAGTCCCCATTCGCCATTCGCCAATCCTTATTCGCCTATCTTAGGCCGCCTTCTTCTTCGCGCTGATCAGCTTGCGGTTGATCAGCACTTCGGCGATCTGGATCGCGTTGAGCGCTGCGCCCTTGCGCAGATTGTCGGACACGCACCACAGCACGAGACCGTTCTCCACCGTCGCGTCCTCGCGGATGCGGCTGATATAGGTGGCGTCCTCGCCGGCGGCTTCATAGGGCGTGGCGTAACCGCCGGGCTCCTGCTTGTCGATGACGAGGCAGCCGGGCGCCTTGCGCAGAATCTCGCGGGCTTCGTCCGCGCTGATCGGATTCTCGAACTCGATGTTGACGGCCTCGGAGTGGCCGACGAAGACGGGCACGCGCACGCAGGTCGCGGAGAGCTTGATCTTGGGATCAAGGATCTTCTTGGTCTCCATCATCATCTTCCACTCTTCCTTGGTGTAGCCGTCCTCCATGAAGACGTCGATGTGGGGGATGACGTTGAAGGCGATGCGCGCGGGAAACTTCTTATTGACGATCTCGCTGTTGGTGTAGACGGCCTTGGTCTGCGAGAACAGCTCGTCCATCGCATCCTTGCCGGCGCCCGACACCGATTGATAGGTCGAAACCACGACGCGCTTGATCGTCGCCTTGTCGTGCAGCGGCTTGAGCGCGACCACGAGCTGTGCGGTCGAGCAGTTCGGGTTGGCGATGATGTTCTTCTTCTTGAAGCCTTCGGTCGCGGCCGCATTCACTTCCGGCACGATCAGGGGAACGTCCGCATCCATGCGCCAGGCCGAAGAGTTGTCGATCACGACCGTGCCGGCGGCGCCGATCTTCGGCGACCATTCCTTCGACACCGAGCCGCCGGCCGACATCAGGCAGATGTCGACGTCGGAGAAGTCGTAATGCTCGAGCGCCTTGACCTTGAGGGTACGGTCGCCATAGGAGACCTCGACGCCGACGCTGCGGCGCGAGGCCAGGGCGACGACCTCGTCCGCGGGAAATTTGCGCTCATCGAGGATGTTGAGCATTTCCCGTCCGACATTGCCGGTCGCGCCGACCACTGCGACTTTGTAACCCATCGTTCACTCTCCGATGAAAAAGCCCGTTCCTGAAGCTGACGCTTAAACAGGAAGAGCAGCGCTTCTATGCGAGAACCGGCCTCAAGACAACGTTGGACCATGCCTGAAGGCCGTGGATGCAGTCGCCTGAGGCCAGCACGGCCGTTAGCCCCACCCAGATCCATCTTGCGCTTGCAGCCTTTGCCGACGAGGTCGTCGGCACGCTGGCGCGCCTGATCGCCTATGTGGGGGCGCTTGCTTTGTTTGCCATCCTCGCCCTCGCGGCGCTCGACCAGCTCCCTGATCTCGGCGACGACGAACCGGCGGCAAGGCCGGGCTGGAGCGTGGCCGGCCGTTCGCACCCGGCTTTCGCCGTCGCCAAGTTCGATTCCTCCGAGAAAACAGCCTCTTACACCGTCCTCAGGCATCCCGAAGGTGGCCGCAAGGACGTGCTGCGCTGGACCGGAGAAGCGGACTCGCCCGTGGCCGAGCTCGAAATCTACCGGGAAGGCACCGAATTCGACGTGACGCGGCCGGCGGCCGCGGGTCTGGCCGTCCAGATGGGCTTGGGCGCGGCCACCGCGCTCGAGCAGGCCGGCCTGATCGACACCAAATTCGGCCCCGTCGCCCTGTTCCGGCCGGCCGGCGCAATGGAGGGTGTGCGGGGGTGCCTCGGCTACCTCAAGCGCAACGAGGAGCCTGCGCTCCAGATCTCCGGCTTCTCCTGCCAGGGCGACAGCGTGCCCGCCCGGCGCGCGGCGATCGCCTGCATGCTGAACCGCCTGACGCTGCTGAGCTCGGGCAACGAGCCGAAGCTGGCGGAAATGTTCGCCCATGCCGAGCTGAAGCGCCGCCCCTGCGATTCCCAGGGATCGTCCGACTGGCTGCTGGGCGCCGCGAACGCGCAATTGCGCGGGGCGCTTTGAGCTGCATCAAGCTCAAGTGACTGGTTTGCATGCAACTTTTGCCGGCGCGCACGATTATTCTCGCCTGGTGTGACCCAATAGACCTAGTTGCGGTCCCCCCGGGCGGGCTAGTATGGCAGTGCAAACGACTGGCGGCGTGCCGCCTGAAGGGGACGTGATGAGCTCGAAATTTTCTGCCGCGAACAATCTGGCGACTTGGCTTGCGGCGGGCGCCGCAATTGCCATCGCGTTCGCGACGCCGGCCTCGGCCGACACCAAGACCAAGCGCTACTATGACGAGCGCGGCCGGCCCTATTACGGTCCGAGCGGCCCCAACGCGGTCTATCAGCAAGGGCGCACCCGCATCTATGTGAGCAAGCGCTCCTGGCTGGATGGCGGCACCGAGGTCAATCCGGGCGACCGCAAGTTCACCGACTACGCCTTCCCGCCGGCGGTGGGCTATCCGTCCTTCGCCCGCGAGAACCTGAACCGCCCGATCGATCGCCAGCCGCTGTCCCCGCCGCAGGATGTCGGCGGCTATCCGCAGACTTTCCCACTGTACTGAGCGGACGAAGCGATCCGAATCAAAATGGCCGGGCTCACGCCCGGCCATTTTCGTTTCTCGCCCCGTCATTCCGGGATGGTGCGCAAGCACCAGACCCGGAATCTCGAGATTCCGGGTTCGATGCTGCGCATCGCCCCGGAATGACGGCACCAGCCTCAGGCGTGCAGCTTCTGCAATTCCTTCAGGATCGCTTCGCCCATCTGCGTGGTCGAGGCGGCCGTGGTGCCTTCCGACTTGATGTCGGCGGTGCGCAGGCCGCTCGCGAGCACCGCAGCGATCGCCTGGTCGACCTTGTCGGCGAGATCGCCCATGTCGAAGGAGTAACGCAGCGCCATGCCGAAGGACGAGATCATCGCGATCGGATTGGCGAGGCCTTTGCCGGCGATGTCGGGCGCCGAGCCGTGCACCGGCTCGTACAGCGCCTTGCGCTTCTTGCTCTTCACGTCCACCTCGCCGAGCGAGGCCGAGGGCAGCATGCCGAGCGATCCGGTCAGCATCGCCGCGATGTCGGACAGCATGTCGCCGAACAGATTGTCGGTGACGATAACGTCGAACTGCTTCGGCCACTTCACCAGCATCATGCCGCCGGAATCGGCGAGCTGATGCTCGAGCGTGACGTCGGGGTATTCGCGCTTGTGGACCTGGGTCATGACCTCGTTCCAGAGCACGCCCGATTTCATGACGTTGCGCTTCTCCATCGACGTCACCTTGTTCTTGCGCTTTCTGGCAAGCTCGAAGGCGACGCGGCCGATGCGCTCGATCTCATAGGTGTCGTAGACTTGGGTATCGATGGCACGCTTCTGACCGTTGCCGAGATCGGTGATGGTCTTGGGCTCGCCGAAATAGACGCCGCCGGTGAGCTCGCGCACGATCATGATGTCGAGGCCCTCGACAGCCTCGCGCTTCAGGCTGGAGGCATCGGCCAGCGCCGGGTAGCACACGGCGGGACGGAGGTTGGCGAACAGGGCAAGATCCTTGCGCAGGCGGAGCAGGCCGGCTTCGGGGCGCACCTCGTAAGGAACCGCATCCCATTTCGGGCCGCCGACTGCGCCGAAGATCACGGCGTCAGCGTCTTTCGCCTTGGCCATGTCGCCCTCGGAGATCGACACCTTGTGCGCGTCATAGGCGGAGCCGCCGACGAGGCCGGTGTCGGTCTCGAATTTGGCGATCCCGGCCGAGCCGAGCCAATCGATCAGCCGCTTCACCTCGGCCATCACCTCGGGGCCGATACCGTCGCCGGGGAGCAGCAGCAGTTTGTGGGTCGCCATGGTCGTTTCCTTCTCAATCCTCTCTCGTCATTCCGGGGCGCGAGCAAAGCGAGCGAGCCCGGAATCCATCGGGCCGCAGCGCAAGCGGGGAAATGGTTTCCGGGCTCGGCCAAGAGGCGCGCCCCGGAATGACGGCCGGGCGGAGTGCTAGAGCGGCGTTGCGCGCTTGGCAAGACACCATTGCCGCCGCGCGACTGTGCAAGACGGGTCGGGCCTGCCAGACTGCGCGTGCCGGAGTACCCCTTGCACCCACCCGAACGCTCTTCGCCCGACGCCCATCCCGCGCGGATGATCCTGACCCTGTCGCTGGCGGCGACGGTCGGGCTCGGCATCGGCCGCTTTGCCTATGCGCTGGTGCTGCCCGACATGCGGGAGGACCTCGGCTGGTCCTACTCGGCGGCCGGTTTCATGAACACGATCAACGCCGTCGGCTATCTCGCGGGCGCGCTGGTCGCGTCCCGGCTGATCCGGCGGCTCGGCTGGTCGGCCGCCATCCGCGGCGGAACCCTGGTTTGTCTTGCCGCGCTCGCAACCTGCGCGCTGACCGGGAATTTTTTCGCGCTCAGCCTGGCCCGGTTGGTGCTGGGTATCGGCGCCGCCATCGCCTTCGTTGCCGGCGGCGCGCTGGCCGCGACCATCGCGCAGTCGTATCCCGAGCGCGCCAACTTCCTGCTCAGCCTGTTTTATGCGGGTCCCGGCGTCGGCATCCTCTCCTCGGGGTTGATCGCGCCGTTCACGCTCCAGCATTTCGGGCCGGGCTCGTGGTGGATCGTGTGGTGGGCGCTGACGCTGCTCTCACTGGTGATGACAATTCCGCTGTTCCTGATCCGCATCGAGGGCAAGGCGCGATTCACCGAAGCAAGCCACGCCTCCTTTGCGATCCTCCCGGTGCTGATTTACCTGGCCGGCTACTTCCTGTTCGGCGCGGGCTACATCGCCTACATGACCTTCATGATCGCCTACGTCCGCGACGGCGGCGGCGATGCGACGGCACAGGCTGCGTTCTGGGGCCTGATCGGCGTCAGCGCCTTCGTCACACCCTGGGTCTGGCGCGGCGTGCTCGCGCTCGACCGCGGCGGACTCGCGACCGCCATCATCCTCGGCACCAACGCCGTCGGCGCCGGCCTGCCGATGCTGGGACATTCGACGGCATGGCTGGCGGTCTCCGCGGTCGTGTTCGGCATCGGCTTCTTCGCCGTCGTCAACTCGACCACCGCCTTCGTCCGCTTCAACTATCCGCACGAGGTATGGCCGACGGCGATTGCGGCGATGACGATCTCGTTCGGCATCGGCCAGACGCTGGGGCCGATCGTGGTCGGCGCGATCACGGATGCGCTGGGGAGCTTGAGCTACGCGCTGAACGTGTCGGCGGCGCTGCTGGCGCTGGGGGCGGTGGCGGCGTTGTGCCAGAGGAAGGTGGGGCCAGACGAGCGAATGGCGAATGGCGAATAGCCAATTGAGAGCGGCTCTGCCTATTCACTACTCCCCATTCGCTATTCGCCCTCTCAACTCCCGCTGAACGAATTATACCCCTGGTCTTCCCAGTAGCCGCCCTTGTAGTCGTTGGTGACTTCCATCGAGACGACGTATTTCGGGTTCTTGAAGCCGAGTTTCGTCGGCACGCGGATCTTCATCGGGAAACCGTACGCGCGCGGCAAGATCTCGTTCGCGTATTTGAACGTCATCTGCGTCTGGGGATGCAGCGCGCTGCGCATGTCGAGCGGCGAGTTGTAGCCGTCCTTGTCGGCGCATTGAAACCAGACATATTTCGCACGCGTGTCGGCGCCGATCAGCTTGAGGAAATCGCGCATGGGCGTGCCGGTCCAGCTGCCGATCGCGCTCCATCCCTCGACGCAGATGTGGCGCGTGATCTGCGTGACCTGCGGCAGCTTGTAGAGCTCGTCCAACGTCCATGATTTCTTGTTGTCGACGAGACCGCGCACCTCGAGCTTCCAGTCTGCGCCGTCGATGTCGGGCGCATCGTCGAGATCGTAATAGGCGTTGAACGGGAACGGTTTCGTGATCGCGCTCTCGGGGAAGGTCGGCGCCAGCGCGTCGGGATTGAAGATGAAAGCCTGCACCGCGTCGTTGAACTTCGAGACCTTCGCCAGCATGGTTTCCGCCGAAGACGAATCGATCACGTCGCAGCCGGTGAGCAGCGTCAACGCGCCCAGGCTGGCGCCGCCCGCGATGAAGCGGCGGCGGGTGACATCAGGCATCGTCTTGAGGGAGTCCTTGATCAGGAGCCGCTTGTCGACGCCGGGGATGAGAAACGGACGCTTGGCCATCACAATTCTCCTAATCAGCGACCGATGATCATCGCGCGCAGGCTCTTCGGCACCAGCAGCGCGAGCAGGACGTGGATGACGAGGAATGCGCAGATCGCGGCCATGCAGAAGAAGTGGACGTAGCGCGCGGCCGGATAATCACCGAACAACATCACCAGGTAATAGAGCTGCACCGGCTTCCATATCGCAAGCCCCGACAACACGATCAGCACGCCGACCACGATGATGCCGGCGTAGAGCAGGCGTTGGACGTAGTTGTAGACGGTGAGATCGTCGTGACCGAGCTTGAAGGTCAGCGCGGCCCTGATGTCGTGAAGCACGCCGGACGCGGTGATCGGCAGCAGCTTCCTGCGGAAGCGGCCGGTGACGATACCGGTGACGAGATAGGCGAGACCGTTGATCATCAACAGCCACATCGCCGCAAAGTGCCAGAGCAGGCCGCCGCCGAGCCAGCCGCCGAGCGTATATTCGCGCGGGAAGGTGAAGCCGAACAGCGGCGAGGCGTTGTAGATCTGCCAGCCCGACAGGATCATCAGGATCATGGCAAGCGCGTTGACCCAGTGCATGATCCGCACCCAGGCCGGCTGGATCACTTTGGCCGGGGTGGCCCTGACCTGCTCGTCGGAGATTGTGAGGCTCGCCATGGTGAGTTCCGTCCTGAAGGCCGCGTAACGGTAATTATACGCCGAAGTCTCCGCTTTCGTTACGCCCTGTCCGGCATTGAATCGATACCGCGAGCTTATCGTGGTCACAAAAATGCGAGCCGGGGCACGCCCCGGCTCGCCGTCTCAAGCATCCTGTCGGGGATGAAACAGAACCGCCTGGTGTTACGTCGCCGGCATCAGCACGGTGTCGACCACATGGATGACGCCGTTCGACTGGTTGACGTTGGAGATCGTCACCATCGAGGTGCCGCCCTTGGCATCGACGATCCAGACCTTTCCGTCCTGCTTCTTCACGGTCAGCTCCTCGCCTTCGGCAGTCTTCAGCTTCTTGCCATCGCTGAGGTCGGAGGCCTCGAGCTTGCCGGGCACCACGTGATAGGTGAGGATCTTGGTCAGCGTCGCCTTGTTCTCGGGCTTGACCAGGTTGTCGACGGTGCCGGCCGGCAGCTTGCCGAAGGCGGCGTTGGTCGGCGCGAACACCGTGAACGGGCCCTTGCCTTCCAGCGTGGGCACCAGGCCCGCGGCCTTGACCGCCGCCACCAGGGTGGTGTGGTCTTTGGAGTTGACCGCGTTCTGGACGATGTTCTTGGACGGGAACATCGCGGCGCCGCCGACCATGACGGTCTTCTCCTCGGCGCTGGCCGGCGCGACGACGGACGCGGTGATGGCCAGGGCGCTGAAGGCGGCGGCAGCGAGATAGGCAATGCGCTTCGACATGGAGATCTCCCGATTGAATTGAGGCCGGCAATGGCCGGCATTGAGTTGGGCAACAACGGCAACTGCGACAGTTTGACGTGAACCAGTAGCGCGTCGTTGGTCAGAACTACGGGAGGGTTTGCGATGGGGTTTCGGGGAATAATTTATCGTGATGCTTGAAACTATCCGGCGGGCTGTTCGTGTGATCGGTCCATCCGCCGTCATTGCGAGGAGCCCTTGCGACGAAGCAATCCAGACTGTCTCCGCGGACGCATTTCTGGATTGCTTCGCTTCGCTCGCAATGACGGGTCAATCAATCCCTGTTGTTCGGCGTCTGGATGAAGCCGCGATTGTGCGTCGGGCTGATCAAGAGCTCGTTGATGCAGACACGCGGCGGCATCGAGGCGATGAACGCGATGGTGCGGCCGAGGTCTTCGGGTTGCAGCATCTTCGCCTGCTCCTCTTCGCTCGGCACCACCGGGCGCAGCTTGAGGATCGGCGTTGCCACCTCGCCCGGCATCAGGCAGCAGGCGCGCAGGCCGTTGACGCATTCGTCCATGTTGAAGGAATGGGTCAGCGCCAGCACGGCGTGCTTGGTCGTGGTGTAGGCCGGGCCCGGCATCTTCGAGACGTGGCGGCCGGCCCAGGACGAGACATTGATGATCGTGCCGTCCTGCTGCTTGCGCATCGTCGGCAGCACCGCGCGCATGCAATAGAGCACGCCGTTGAGATTGACCTGGACCAGCTTGTCCCAGCCTTCCAGTTCCATGTCCTTCCAGCTGCGCTTGGGGACATTGATGCCGGCATTGTTGACGAGGAGGTCAATGCGACCGTGCCTTGCGACGATCTGATCGGCCGCCTTCTGGGCCTCGGCCGCGTTGGAGACGTCGAGCGCAATGGCCTCGGCCGCTCCGCCCGCCCCGGTGATCCTGGCCACCACGGTATCCAGGGCGTCCTTGCGGCGGCCCGAGACCACGACCGTCCAGCCGTCGGCGGCCAACGTCTCGGCGCCGGCTTCCCCGATCCCGCTGCCGCCACCCGTGACCCATGCCACGCGTTTCCCGTTTTTTGACATGCAAACTGTCTCCGTTGCTTCTGCGGGGCGGTTTTTGCTAATCCAGCCCTCGGTTTTGACCGGCCTTTGCCGGCGAGGAATGTTGCATGAACCAAGCTGCCAACGCCAATCTGTTTTCCCGCCTGTTCGATGGCCTTTCCGATCCGAAGCGCCTTGCGATCGAGACGCATGACGGCGCCCGCATCAGTTATGGCGATCTGATCGCGCGGGCCGGGCAGATGGCGAACGTGCTCGTCGCGCGCGGCGTGAAGCCGGGCGACCCCGTTGCGGTGCAGGTGGAGAAATCCGTCGCCAACATCGTGCTGTATCTCGGCACGGTGCGGGCGGGCGCAGTCTATCTGCCGCTGAACACCGCCTATACGCTGAACGAGCTCGACTATTTCATCGGCGATGCCGAGCCGTCGCTCGTGGTCTGCGATCCCTCCAAGGCCGAAGGCCTCGCCCCCATTGCCGCCAAGGTCAAGGCGAGGGTCGAGACGCTCGGGCCCGACGGCAAGGGCTCGCTGACGGAGGCCGCCGACAAGGCGAGCAGCGAATTCGCGACGGTGACGCGCGAAAACGACGATCTCGCCGCAATCCTATACACGTCGGGCACCACCGGCCGCTCCAAGGGCGCGATGCTCACGCACGACAATCTCGCATCGAACTCGCTGAGCCTCGTCGGCTACTGGCGCTTCACCGACAAGGACGTTCTGATTCACGCGCTGCCGATCTACCACACGCACGGCCTGTTCGTGGCGACCAATGTGACGCTGTTCGCCCGCGCTTCGATGATCTTCCTGCCGAAACTCGATCCGGACCTGATCATCAAGCTGATGGCGCGCGCCACCGTGCTGATGGGCGTGCCGACGTTCTACACCCGTCTGCTGCAGAATCCGGCGCTCTCGCACGAGACGACCAAGCACATGCGGCTGTTCATCTCGGGCTCGGCACCGCTGCTCGCCGATACCCATCGCGAATGGTCGGCGCGCACCGGACATGCGGTGCTCGAGCGCTACGGCATGACCGAGACCAACATGAACACGTCGAACCCATACGACGGCGAGCGCGTGCCCGGCGCGGTCGGCTTCCCGCTGCCCGGCGTGTCCGTGCGGGTCACCGATCCTGAAACGGGCAAGGAACTGCCGCGCGAAGAGATCGGCATGATCGAGGTGAAGGGCCCGAACGTGTTCAGGGGCTATTGGCGCATGCCGGAGAAGACCAAGGCCGAATTCCGGCCCGACGGCTTCTTCATCACCGGCGACCTCGGCAAGATCGACGCCAAGGGCTACGTCCACATCCTCGGCCGCGGCAAGGATCTCGTCATTTCCGGCGGCTTCAACGTCTACCCCAAGGAGATCGAGACCGAGATCGATGCCATGCCCGGCGTGGTCGAATCCGCCGTGATCGGGGTGCCGCATGCCGATTTCGGCGAGGGCGTCACCGCGGTGCTGGTGCGCCAGCCCGGCGCGGGCATCGATGAAGCGGCCGTGCTGAAGGGCCTGGATGGTCGCCTCGCGAAATTCAAGATGCCCAAGCGCGTCTTCGTCGTCGACGAGCTGCCGCGCAACACCATGGGCAAGGTGCAGAAGAACGTGCTGCGGGATACGTACAAGGACATCTACGCGAAGAAATAGCGGGCTCTTCGCGTAGTGTTGCGATGGGGAGCATCCACACGTCGCGCTGTCATGCCCCGGCTTGACCGGGCATCCAGTACACCGCGACCTCTCGGCTCAATCACTGCTGCCTCTGGACTACTGGATTGCCCGCCTTCTCGGGCAACGACACCACATGTGTGGTGCGCACTTTGCCTCAAGGCATCACTGCCCGCTCAACAAGCTCAGCACGAACCGGCTGCCCACGATCAACAGATAGCAGCCGAACGCCACCTCCAGCGTGCGTTTCGACATCGCATGCGCGGCCCTAACGCCTAGCGGCGCGGTGACGAGGCTCATCGGCATCACCAGCACGGCGCCGATCAGCGAGACGTAGCCGAGCGCGAACGGGGCTTGCAGCGCCGCGACGGAGGGATAGGTCGCCGCCGCCGGCCAGCCCGCATAGATGTAGCCGAGCGCGCCGGGGATCGAGATCAACACCGCGAGCGCCGAGGAGGTCGCAACCGCCTGATGGATCGGCCGACCGTAGAAGGTCATCAGGAGGCTCGAGAACAGGCCGCCACCGATTCCCATCAGCGTCGAGAGGATTCCGACGCAGAAGCCGTAGGCGCGCATCAATGGGCCGTTCGGCAGATCCTCGCCGAACCTCCAGCCCGCGCGCACGAAGATGAGGCGCGCAGACGCGGAATAGGCGACCGCGACGAAGACGATCTTGAACAACCGCTCCGGTGCGAAGCGCGCGACCGCGCTGCCGACGATGACGCCGATCAGGATCGGCAACCACCAGGAGCGCAGGATTGCCATGTCGACCGCGCCGCGCCTGTAATGCGCCTGGAACGAACGGATCGAGGTCGGGATGATCACGCAGAGCGAGGTGCCGACGCAGAGCGGCATCCGCACCTCGAGCGGCACGCCGGCGATGCGGAAGCACTCAAAGAACACCGGCACGAGGATCGCGCCGCCGCCGATGCCGAACACGCCGGCCAGAAACCCCGAGAGCGCGCCGGTTGCGATCAGCAGCAGGGCCAGCTCGACGATTTCCTTGATATCAAGACCTGCCATCACCCCCGACCGCCCCGCTGCGCCTCCGAAAGGCCGACCTGGATTCGGCTTCAGGTCAGCTGTAGGAGATCTGCCTTGCCGGGTCGACGCGCCGCCCCGGCGGTGTTGGGTGGGATGCAGCTTGCGCATATCCGCCGCCGCACGGAAAATCGGTGCACACGGCGGAATTTGCGATGGGATTCCGGTTGGCCCAGGCCGCTTCCGGCATCATGAACTCACCGGCTCGAATGACGTGCGAAGCCGGCCGCTTAGAGGCGTTCCAATAGTAATTTCAATGCGCCTCGACGGCGGACAAGAGGTGATTTCAGATTCATTTATTTCTTGGTGGACCGATGGCCTGGTATACCAAGCCCCTGATTGGCCTTGTTTCATCAAGGCCATAGAGCTGAACCATCGTTCGATTTATGGCGATTTGGTGATTGCACAGGCCAGATCGACTCCGTAAATAGAGCCGACCTTTCGCGATCCCCGCGCGCCCCATGCTGGGCCGCAACAAACATCAAAAGCCGCCCATGACCGCACGGATCGAACGACCGCTTTCGCCGCACATTCAAACCTACCGCTGGACCCTGACGATGGCGCTGTCCATCGTTCACCGTGCCACCGGCGTCGCCCTTTACGTCGGAACGCTGCTGCTGGCCTGGTGGCTGATCGCGGCGGCCTCCGGGCCGGCCGCCTACGCCAATGTCCAGGCCTTCACGGGCAGCATCATCGGCCGCCTGATCGTGTTCGGCTACACCTGGGCCTTGATGCACCATATGTTGAGCGGCATCCGGCATTTCGTGTGGGACCTCGGCTACGGCTTCAAGGCCAACGAGCGCGAAGCCCTGACCTGGGGCGCGCTGATCGGCGGCATCGTGCTGACGGTGCTGGTCTGGATCATCGCCTATGCGATCGGAGGCGGACGATGAGCTACAGCGAATCCCACGGCTCCCCGAAGCCGCCCTCCATGCGCACCCCGCTCGGCCGCGTGCGCAGTCTCGGCGCCGCCCATTCCGGTACCTCCGATTTCTGGCGCCAGCGCATCACCGGCGTCGCCATGACGCTGCTGATGATTCCGGTCGTGGTGATCGTGATGATGCTGCTCGGCCGCAATCAGGCCGGCGCCGCGCAGATCCTCGGCTCGCTTCCGATCGCGGTGATCCTCCTGCTCTTCATCGGCGCCAGCGCCTGGCACATGAAGATCGGGATGCAGGTGGTGATCGAGGACTACGTCCATAACGAGAAGCTGAAGCTCACCGCGATCATGCTCAACAACTTCTTCTCGATCGCGGTGGCGCTCGCCTCGACCTATGCGATCCTGAAACTTTCTTCCGGAGTGTAACCCATGGCCGCCACAACGAATGGCACGGGCAACGGCGCTCCCGCCACCAACGGCAAAGCCTACCCGATCGAAGACCACACCTACGACGTCGTCGTGGTCGGCGCCGGCGGCGCGGGCCTGCGCGCCGTGGTCGGCTGCAGCGAGGCGGGCCTTCGCACCGCCTGCATCACCAAGGTGTTTCCGACCCGCTCGCACACGGTTGCGGCGCAGGGCGGCATCTCCGCCTCGCTCGGCAACATGCACAAGGACGACTGGCGCTGGCACATGTACGACACCGTGAAGGGGTCGGACTGGCTCGGCGACCAGGACGCGATCGAATACATGGTGCGCAACGCGCCCGACGCGGTCTACGAGCTCGAGCATTGGGGCGTGCCGTTCTCGCGCACCGAGGACGGCAAGATCTACCAGCGCCCGTTCGGCGGCATGACCCTGGACTACGGCAAAGGCCAGGCGCAGCGCACCTGTGCCGCCGCCGACCGCACCGGCCATGCCATGCTGCACACGATGTACGGCCAGTCGCTGCGCCACGCGGCCGAGTTCTTCATCGAATTCTTCGCCATCGACCTGATCATGGATGACCAGGGCACCTGCCGCGGCGTCATCGCGCTCAAGCTCGACGACGGCACGCTGCACCGCTTCCGCGCCCAGACCGTGATCCTCGCGACCGGCGGCTATGGCCGCGCCTACGCCTCCTGCACCTCGGCGCACACCTGCACCGGCGACGGCGGCGGCATGGTGCTGCGCGCCGGCCTGCCGCTGCAGGACATGGAGTTCGTGCAGTTCCATCCGACCGGCATCTACGGCTCGGGCTGCCTCGTCACCGAAGGCGCGCGCGGCGAAGGCGGCTATCTCGTCAATTCCGAGGGCGAGCGCTTCATGGAGCGCTATGCGCCCTCGGCGAAGGATCTCGCCTCGCGTGACGTCGTCTCGCGCGCGATGACCATCGAGATTCGCGAGGGACGCGGCGTCGGCAAGAAGAAGGACCACATCTTCCTGCACCTCGACCATCTCGATCCCGCCGTGCTTGCCGAGCGCCTGCCGGGCATCTCGGAATCGGCAAGAATCTTCGCCAATGTCGACGTGACGCGCGAGCCGATTCCGATCGTGCCGACCGTGCATTACAACATGGGCGGCATCCCCACGAACTATCACGGCGAGGTGCTGACCAAGAAGGACGGCGACGACAACGCAGTGATCCCCGGCCTGATGGCGATCGGCGAAGCCGCCTGCGTCTCGGTGCACGGCGCCAACCGCCTCGGCTCCAACTCGCTGATCGACCTCGTCGTGTTCGGCCGCGCCGCGGCGCTCCGCCTCGCCGAGAAGCTCACGCCCAACGGCAAGCAGCCCGAGCTGCCGGCGAACTCGGCCGAGATGGCGCTCGGCCGCCTCGACCATTTCCGCTACGCCTCTGGCGGCACGCCCACCGCGAAGCTCCGCGAAGGCATGCAGCACGTGATGCAGAACAATTGCGCGGTGTTCCGCACCGGCGAAGTCCTGAGCGAAGGCCAGAACCTGATCCAGAAGGTCCACAGCGGCATCAGCGACATCGCCGTGTCCGACCGCTCGCTGGTGTGGAATTCGGATCTCGTCGAGACGCTCGAGTTCGACAATCTGATCTCGCAGGCGGTGGTGACGATGAACTCGGCCGCCAACCGCACCGAGAGCCGCGGCGCCCACGCCCGCGAAGACTTCTCCGAGCGCGACGACAAGAACTGGATGAAGCACACGCTGGCCTGGCTCGACGATGCCGGCAAGGTCAGGATCGAGTATCGACCGGTTCACAACTACACCATGACCAACGACGTGCAGTACATCCCGCCCAAGGCGCGCGTGTACTGATCGAACAGTAGGCCGTCGTTCCGGTCTGGTCCGAAGGACCAGACCCGGAACCTCGAGATTCCGGGTTCGACGCTGCGCATCGCCCCGGAATGACGAAAGGTTAGAGCAATGGTTGAATTCGCACTTCCGAAGAACTCCAAGATCACCGGCGGCAAGACCTGGCCGAAGCCTGCGGGCGCGACCGAGCTCCGCGAGTTCAAGGTCTATCGCTGGAACCCCGACGACGGCAAGAATCCGAGCGTCGACACCTATTACGTCGACACCAACGATTGCGGTCCGATGGTGCTGGACGGCCTGATCTGGATCAAGAACCACATCGACCCGTCGCTGACCTTCCGACGCTCCTGCCGCGAAGGCGTCTGCGGCTCCTGCGCCATGAACATCGACGGCCAGAACACGCTCGCCTGCACCCGCTCGATGCACGACGTGAAGGACGGCGCGGTCAAGGTCAACCCGCTGCCGCATCAGCCGGTCGTGAAGGACCTCATTCCCGACCTCACCAATTTCTACGCCCAGTACGCCTCGGTCGAGCCGTGGCTGAAGACCACCTCGCCGACGCCGCAGAAGGAATGGCGCCAGAGCCACGAGGACCGCGAGAAGCTCGACGGCCTCTACGAGTGCATCCTGTGCGCCTGCTGCTCGACCTCGTGCCCGAGCTATTGGTGGAACAGCGAGCGTTATCTCGGCCCCGCCGCGCTGCTCCAGGCCAATCGCTGGGTCTCCGATTCCCGCGACGAAGCGACCGGCGAGCGGCTCGACAATCTCGAGGATCCGTTCCGCCTCTACCGCTGCCACACCATCATGAACTGCGCCAAGGCCTGCCCGAAGGGCCTCAATCCGGCGGAGGCCATCGCCGAGCTCAAGCTCAAGATGGTCGAGCGCCAGATCTGATTAGCGCTGTGTGATACCCGCCTTCGTTCTCGCGGTGCTCTGCTGATGCTCCGCGACGCGCTCGATGGCGGGTTGGGTTGACGCTGCTGCCGCGCCTTTTTTTGCGGACCCCTGCTCGATCGTCCAGCGCAATTGGCGGTCCGTGGCGCGCAGCTTGATCTCGTCCGAGGCGAGCGCGGCGAGATTGGCAAGGATCTGCTTTTGGGTCTCGTCCAGCGTGCGCGGCCGGGTGTCGATCACGCAAAGTGAACCCAGCGTGAAGCCGTCGGGGTCGACCACCGGGCAGCCGGCATAGAACCGAAACCCCAGTTTCCCGGTCACGGCCGGATTTTCCGCGAAGCGCGGGTCGGTCGCGAGGTTCTCGGCGACCATGATATCCCTCTGCAGAATGGTGTAGTTGCAGAACGCCCAGCTGCGCGGCGTGTCGACCATCTCGAGCCCGTAGCGCGACTTGAACCATTGCCGTGTCGGGGTGAGCAGCGTCAGCAGTGCGACGGGCGCGTCGAGGCTGCGCGCCGCCAACCAGGTCAAGCGATCAAAAGCATCCTCCGGTGGCGTGTCGACAAGGCCGGAGCGTTCGAGCGCGAGAAGCCGCTGGCCCTCATTTTCCGGGAAGGGGAACGAAGGCGGCGTTCCGAACGGGAAGGAGGACTCGACGGTGCCCCGAATCGCGATTTCTATCGCTTGGGGTAACTCAGGCAATTCGTCGATGAAGCGTGTCATCGCGGTATCGAGCCCGACCGCGCCGATCTGCCCTCCTGCGGCCGAGCGGCCGACAACCAGGATCTGGGTGCGCCCGAGCGCTGGATCGGAGCGCAGGCTTTCCAGCAGGGCCAATCTGCTGGGATCCGATGGCTCACTTTCGATCACTATCGCCGCCGGCAGCCGAGCGCCGATCGCAAGCAGTGCCGCGTAGATGTCGGTGTAACCCTCGACGACACAGTAACTCACCTTCGCCAGAGCCGCTTCGTAGTCGGCGATGCGCTCCGGGCGCGCAATGACGATCACCCGCGCGGAAGCAAACATCGGCGGCTCGCCGGGGCCAGATATCACGGCGAGAACGTCGCGGCGGTAGACGCGGCGGTGGCCTCCCGGGGTTTTCCAGGAAGGGATCGATCCGCCTTCGATCAGAAGCTGAGCCGTGCGGACCGAGACGCCCAGTATCTTGGCAGCCTCCGCCGTCGTCAGAATTTCCTTGGCCATACCATCCATCTTTGCCCCCGACCGCGCGCCGGCCGGCCTCCTCCCAGACCTCACAATGTCGTGCTCCCGCTCCTGTTGACAAGAGGAGGCAGCTCCTATTTTGATAAATTCGATGAATATGATAGATTTGATAAATCTGATAGATCTGTTCTGCGCTGCTTGGCGGGTGCGAATCGCCGAGCCCCATCCCTTCCGAAGGAGAAGACCATGCCCTAGCCCAAGCGCTCCCCGCCAAGCCCAGGAGTCGTCAGCGCGCAAGCAGAGCCGCGACTCGGCCAAGCAAGCCACGAGACCTCAACTGCGGGAACGGCGCGATCCGTGACGCCCTCTGCCGGCCTCAGCCTTTCCGCTGGCGGTGGCCTTCATCTTCCTCTTCGGCGTCCGTCCGGAACGTTGTGTTCCCCCGGCGTCGCCCACTTGCCTGGAGTATCCCCATGAATGACTTTCTGCCCTCTGATCTTCCGGAGTTTGCTGACCGCGTTGCCGTCAATCAGCGCCGGCTCAGCGAAAATCCTCGCGGCAGCTACGACTTCATCGTCTGCGGCGCCGGCAGCTCGGGCTCGGTCGTCGCGCGGCGCCTTGCCGAAAATTCGTCCGTGACAGTCCTGCTGATCGAAGCAGGAGAAAGCGACGAGGTGCCGACCGTCATGGAGCCGTCGGCATGGCCGGGCAACCTCGGCAGCGCGACCGACTGGGGCTTTGTCGCGGAGCCCAACCCGCATTTGAACGGGCGCGCGCTTCCGATGTCGATGGGCAAGGTTCTCGGCGGCGGGTCAAGCATCAACGTGATGCTGTGGGCGCGCGGTCACCGCAGCGACTGGGATTTTTTCGCCGAAGAAGCGGGCGATCAATCCTGGGGCTACGACGCGGTCTCGAAGATCTTCCGGGAGATCGAGAACTGGCAAGGCCCGCCTGATGCGCGCCATCGCGGCACCGGCGGCCCCGTCTTCGTGCAGCCGTCACCCGATCCCGGCCCGGCCGCATTGGCTATGCTCGGCGCCGCGAAGGAGATCGGCATTCCGACCTATGAAAGCCCCAACGGTGAAATGATGGAGAGCGAAGGCGGCTGCGCCGTCACAGACATTCTCGTCCGCAATGGCAGGCGCAACTCCATTTTCCGCGCCTATACTTATCCATTTCTCGATCGGCCCAATCTCACCCTGCTGACCGGCACGCAAGTCTCCCGCATCCTGATCGAGCGCGGGAAGGCTGTCGGCGTCGAGGCTGTACGTCACGGCCGGCTCCTGCGGATGCACGCGACACGGGAGGTCGTACTCGCGCTCGGAGCGATCCAGACGCCGTCCGTGCTGATGCGTTCCGGCATCGGCGATGAGGCAGAACTCCGACCGCTTGGCATTCCCGTGGTCCAGCACCTGCCCGGTGTCGGTCAGAACCTCCAGGATCACGTGTCGTTCGGATGCATTTGGGAGTATCGCGAGCCGATCGCACCGCGCAACACCGGCAACGCGGCGACGCTCTACTGGAAATCCGATCGCGCGCTCAAAACTCCCGACCTGCTGTTCTGCCAGGTCGAATTCCCGGTGCCGAGCCCCGAGACGGCTGTCCGGGCGCCTGCCCACGGCTGGACGATGTTTGCCGGCCTCGCTTTGCCGAAGAGCCGAGGCAGGGTCAGTCTCCGAAACGCGGAGCCGCTGGCAACGCCGCGGATCGAAGCCAACATGCTGTCGCACCCTGACGACGTGAAGACGGCGATCGCCTGCGTCGAGGTTTGCCGCGCGCTCGGCAATACCCGCGCCTTCGAGCCGCTGGTGGCGCGCGAGAGCATGCCTGGCCCTCTCGGCGCCGCCGAGATGGAACGCTTCGTGCGCGACTCGGCGGTGACCTACTGGCACCAGACATGCTCCGCGAAGATGGGACGCGATGCGATGTCCGTGGTCGACAGCAAGCTCAGGGTGTACGGCATTGACGGTCTCCGCATCGCCGACGGCTCGGTGATGCCGCGGATCACCACCGGGAACACGATGGCGCCGTGCGTCATCATCGGGGAGAAGGCGGCCCGCGCGCTGCGCGACGAGCACGATATCTGACCGCCACTCTGGTGGCGCGAAAGACAGGCGATGTGCGAGCCCGCTCCATCGCTCCGCATTTTACGCGAACGAGCCGTCCCTTGTCCGAAGATGAGGGGTGGCTGCCGCCAGAAGCTCGGCTGGCGGGCGGCTGGAACCGCAGGAAACGCCCATCCCGACAAGCACAGTGTCATACGTGCAGCCAGGCTGGTCTGGGAAAGAACCCCGTCCGTCGGGCGCAATTTGAGTAGAATCTTCCTCGGCCCGCGAGGCGCGCGAATTAATGAGACTGCAACCCGTGGTTAGAGCCACAAGCTGCTTCCTTCCTGGCGCGAAATTCGGTTAAGCTTACGATCAGGGACCGGAGCCGTGCAGGGCGTGCATCGCAATTCGCTAAGGCTTTTGCAGTGGATGATGGCTGCATCCCTGGCGCTGCCGGTTGCGCTGTTCGCCATCACCGCAACGATCTCCTACACATCGACCCGCGACATCGCCGACCGCGAGATCGAGCGTACCCTCGACGTCGCGCATGAGCACGCGCTCAAGGTATTCGAGACCATCGACCGCAGCCTCGCCGAGCTCAACGAGGTCGTGCGCGCGCTTCCCGACGACGTCATCGTCTCGCGCGAGCCGGCCCTGCACCGCCGCCTGAAGCGCCTGACCGATTCGTTGCCGCAGCTCAAATCGGCATGGATCTTCGACGCGGACGGGAAGGCGCTGGTCAACAGCCTCGCCTCGCCGCCGCCGGAGCTGAGCTTTGCGGACCGCGACTATTTCTATGCCCATATCGACCAGAGCGTCGGCACCTTCATCGGCACCGCGCTGACGCCAAGGCCGCCCTATCAGGGCGCACGCTTCTTCGGCGTGAGCCGGCGCCGCGACTCCGATGACGGCACCTTCATCGGCGTGATCCAGGCCTCGGTCCTGCCGGAATATTTCGAGAGTTTTTACGCCAGAATCGGATCGGACCCCGGCAGCTTCTTCGCGATGGGACGCACCGACGGCGCGATGCTCACGCATTTTCCCCGGATTGACCGCGACGTTCGGCTCGATCCGACCGGACCGGTGGGCCAGACGATCGCGGCTCATCCCAAGCACGGCCTCATCACCGTCGCCTGGCCCTCGGACGGGATCGAGCGGCGCATCGGCTACAAGCGCCTCGCCGAATATCCGATCTATGTCAGCGCCGGGCTGGAGACCTCGGCGATCCGCGCACGCTGGTTCGCCACCATCGGCCAGCATCTGGTGTTCGGCATTCCCGCCACCGCGCTGCTGTTTCTGCTGCTGGCGCTCGCGTTCCGGCGCACCCAGCACCTTCAGGCAGAAGCTGCAAGACGGCGGGAGGCCGAGGAGGCGCTCAAGCACAGCCAGCGCCTGGAAGCGCTCGGGCAGCTCACCGGCGGAGTCGCCCACGACTTCAACAACCTCCTGACCGTGATCCGCGCCTCGGTCGACCTCTTGAACCGGCCGCAACTGACGGAAGAGCGGCGGCAGCGCTACATCACGGCCATCGGCGATTCGGTGGCGCGGGCAGCGAAGCTGACCTCGCAGCTGCTCGCCTTTGCGCGGCGCCAGACCCTGAAGCCGGAAGTGTTCGACGTCGGCGCGCGGCTGGAGTCGCTGCGCGACATGCTCGCCACGCTGCTCGGACCGGCGGTCGAAATCGTGATGCGGCTGCCGCGGGAGCCGTGTCTCGTCAATGCCGATGCCAGCCAGTTCGAGACGGCGCTGATCAACATGGCGAGCAACGCGCGCGATGCCATGCAGGGCAAGGGCAGGATCATCTTCAAGGTCGAGGCCACGACGAGCGCTCCGGACACGCTAGCGCACCTTTCAGCCAAACAGTCCCTGGGACAGCACGGCTTCGTCCGTGTCACCGTCAGCGACACCGGCATCGGCATTCCTGCCGCCCGATTGGGACGCATCTTCGAGCCGTTCTTCACCACCAAGCAGGTCGGCCAGGGCACCGGCCTCGGCTTGTCCCAGGTGTTCGGCTTTGCCCGGCAGTCAGGCGGCGAGGTGACCGTCACGAGCGAGGTGGGGCACGGCAGCACCTTCTCGCTCCATCTGCCGCGCGTGCCGCCGGACCTGCTGCCGCAACGTCAGGCGCCCAACACGGCGCCGGCGGTGGCCGGCAGCGGGATGTCGGTGCTGCTGGTCGAGGACAATATCGAGCTTGCCAATTTCGCCGGCGATGGCCTCACCGAGCTCGGCTACAGCATTACGCTGGTCGACAATGCAACCGATGCGCTCGCCGAGCTCGTCGTCGATGCGGATCGCTTCGACGTCGTGTTCTCGGACGTGGTGATGCCCGGAATGACCGGACTCGATCTGGCGCAAGCGATCCGCGAGCGCGGCATCGGCGTGCCGGTCGTGCTGACCACGGGCTACAGCCAGGCCCTGTCGCAGGAGGGCGCGGCCGGCTTCGATCTCGTGCAGAAGCCCTATTCCATTGAAGACTTGTCGCGGGTTCTGCACCGAGCCGCGCGGCTGCGGCGCGTCCGGGACGGCGCCGCCGAGTGATCCGCCGGTGGAACCCGAGGGAACCGTTTGATTTTCTTCGCGTTGTCCGCTCATGCACAAGCGGGCCGCAAAGCGCGAACAGGGCAAGAAGCCGCCCATTGTCGAGATCAAAGGCGAGAATGGCGATGACGTGGCGCCGCCGCCCCCCGAGTTGCTCGAACCCGATCCCGAACTGTCGCGCGAGGAGGCCGAGCAGGCCCGCAAGGACTATCTGCTGACCCGGTTCTGGATCAGCGCACGCGGCTTCTGGGGACGCAGCGGTGATCGCCTCGCCTGGCCGTTATCGATCGGCCTCGGCGTGCTCATCGTGCTGACCGTCGGCTTCCAATACGGCATCAATGTCTGGAATCGCGCGATCTTCGATGCGATCGAAAAGCGCGATGCGGCGAGCGTCTTCCATCTCACCGCGGTGTTCTTCCCGCTCGCGATCGGCAGCATCGTGCTCGGCGTGGCGCAGGTGTTCGCACGCATGGGCATCCAGCGGCGCTGGCGCGCCTGGCTCACGGCGAGCGTGCTGACGCGATGGCTCAAGAACGGGCGCTACTACCAGCTCAACCTCGTCGGCGGCGACCACGAAAATCCCGAATACCGGATCGCGGAGGATTTGCGCGTCGCGACTGATTCCCCGGTCGATTTCCTCGCCGGCGTCACCTCCGCGCTGCTGTCGGCCGTGACCTTCATCGTCGTGCTCTGGACCATCGGCGGCGCGCTCACCGTGACGCTCGGCGGGTCCAGCATCACCATTCCCGGCTTCCTGGTGATCGCCGCGATCCTCTACGCCGCGATCGCGTCCGGCTCGATCCTGGTGATCGGCCGACGCTTCGTGCAGGTCTCCGAGGACAAGAACCAGGCGGAAGCCGACTTCCGCTACACGCTGACCCGGGTGCGCGAGAACGGCGAGAGCATCGCGCTGCTCGGCGGGGAACAGGAAGAGCGCGAGGGCATCGACCGCAATTTCACGCGCGTGTTGCGGCAATGGGCACGGCTCGCCGGCCAGCATATGCGCACGACGCTGGTGTCGCAGGGCTCCAGCCTCATTGCTCCCGTGGTCCCTCTCCTGCTCTGTGCGCCCAAATTCCTCGACGGCAGCATGACGCTCGGACAGGTGATGCAGGCGGCCTCGGCCTTCACGATCGTGCAGGGCGCCTTCGGCTGGCTGGTCGACAATTATCCGCGGCTCGCCGACTGGAACGCGTGCGCCCGCCGCATCGCCTCGCTGATGATGTCGCTCGACGGCCTCGAACGGGCCGAGCGGGGTGACGGACTCGGCCGCATCAAGCGCGGCGAGACCAGCAACGATGCGATGCTGGAGATGAAGTATCTCTCGGTCACGCTCGACGACGGCACCGCCGTGGTCGGCGAGACCGAGGTCGTGATCGAGCCCGGCGAGCGGCTGCTGGTCGCCGGCGAATCCGGCACCGGCAAGAGCACGCTGGTGCGCGCCATCGCCGGGCTCTGGCCCTGGGGCGGCGGCAGCGTCAACTTTCATCCCGACCGACGTCTGTTCATGCTGCCGCAGCGGCCCTACGTGCCCTCGGGATCCCTGCGCCGCGCGGTGGCCTATCCCGGCGCGGCCGACGACTGGACGATCGAGGAGATCGGCGAAGCCCTGCACAAGGTCGGGCTCGATCATCTCAAGGAGAAGATCGAGGAGGAAGCCCCGTGGGACCAGACGCTGTCGGGCGGCGAGAAGCAGCGCCTCGCCTTTGCACGGCTGCTGCTGCACAGCCCCGACATCGTCGTGCTCGATGAGGCGACTTCGGCGCTCGACGAGAAGAGCCAGGACAGGATGATGAAGACGGTCACCGACGCGCTGCCGAAAGCGACCATCGTCAGCGTCGCGCATCGTGCCGAGCTCGAGGCCTTCCACAGCCGCAAGATCGTGCTGGAGCGGCGCAAGGGCGGCGCCAAGCTCGTCAGCGACATCGACCTGATTCCGCGCAAGGGCAAGCGCAAGCTGCTCGGCCGCTTCCTGCGCCAGAAGGCCGCGGGGAAAAAGGCGTAGTGCTCGCTCTAGGTGGCCCCGGACAAGCACGCCCCAAGCGCGCCGAGCCGAGACCAGACCCACAGGCAGCAATCTGGTGAGACTCGGAACGGTCGTCTCGCGTCACACTCCATCCTGTGGTTATGGACCCCGGGCTCGCTTCGCGCCCCGGGACGACACCTGTGATCGAGCGTTGGAGTCCTCATCAAAACCGGCTATGCATGCGCCGCTTGCAACGAGGACTGCCTGCTTGACGACCGACAATGCCCCTTCGTCCGCGCCGTTCGGCTCGTTTGCGCCGAATGCAGCGCAGGGCGCGATCATCCGTCTCGCTCAGCGCTCGGGCCTGAAGCGCGGCGCGTTCCGGCCATGGATGTCCCGGCTGGTCAACCTGCTGCGCGGCGGCCCGATCGACGTGCAATACCAGGGCGCCTCGTTCCGCTTCTATCACCAGGGCAGCGCGACCGAGCGCGGCGCGCTGTTCAATCCCGACTACAATCTCGACGAGCTCGATTTCCTGCGCGAGCACACCCCGGCGGGCGGCACGTTCGTCGATGTCGGCGCCAATGTCGGCACCTTTGCGCTGGTGATGGCGCGCCAGGTCGGCCCCATGGGCAAGGTGGTTGCGATTGAGCCGCATCCGCTGACGTTTGCGCGGCTCTCGTTCAATCACGCCGCGTCGAAAGCGGCGCAGGTGCACCTGGTGCAGGCGGCCGCGGGTGACAGCGACGGCGAGCTGATGATCGAGAGCGGCGGCGACAATCTCGGTGCCACGCACGTCGTCACCGGCACGGCCAGCACTGATGCCATCCGGGTCCCGTCGCTGCGGCTGACGCGCATTCTCCAAGAGGCCCGCGTCAAGCAGGTGGATTCGCTGAAGATCGACGTCGAGGGCTTCGAAGACCGCGTGCTGATCGGTTTCTTCCGCGACGCACCGCAATTGCTGTGGCCGCGCGCCGTGGTGATCGAACATCTGTCACAAAACGAATGGCGGCAGGATTGCATTGCCGACATGGTCGCGCGCGGTTATGCGATTGCGCGCAAGACGCGGAGCAATACCTTCCTGTCACGCTGACGGGAACGACCTGCGGAGGTTATGATGATCGACCATTTGGGTTTCTCCGTTTCCGACTATGAGCGCGCGAAAGCGTTCTACGCCAAGGCGCTGGCGCCGCTCGGCTACGGCCTGATCATGGAAGTGACGGCGGAGCAGACCGGACACGCCGCGGCCGCCGGCTTCGGCGCCGAGGGCAAGCCGGACCTCTGGTTCGGCGCCGAGGGCGCCATGAACAAGCCGGTGCATATCGCGATCGCGGCCAAGGATCGCGCCACGGTCGATGCGTTCTACAAGGCGGCGATCGCGGCCGGCGGCCGCGACAACGGTCCGCCCGGCATCCGCCCGCATTACCACGCGAACTACTACGGCGCGTTCGTGCTCGACCCCGATGGCCACAATATCGAGGCCGTCTGCCACGCGCCGGAATAGGAAGGATTCCAGCAGGAACATCGTTCCAGGCAGGCCGTTATCGTTCCTTGCAACAAGGAGCACGACATGGCCAACGACAATGCCCGCGACGTTGATCGCGTCTGGGATCTGATGAAGACGATCGGATTCGCGATGCTGGTCACGCGCGACGGTGACAAGCTCCGCGCGCGGCCGATGAGCGCATATCTCGATCGCGATGCGAACACGATTTTCTTCCTGACCGATGCTCGGCGTCACAAGGACGATGAGATCGCGCGCAATCCTTCGATCAATCTCTCATTCGCAGATGCCGGCAGCCAGAAATACGTTTCGCTGACCGGCACGGCCGTCGTCTCGAACGACCGGGGCAAGATCAAGGAGCTGTTCTCGACGCCGGCCAAGGCGTGGTGGGACTCTGCGGAGGACCCCGACATTCGCGTGCTCAAGGTCACGCCTGACGACGCCGAGTTCTGGGATTCGCCGGGAACGGTGATCTCCTATGTGAAGATGGCGGCCGCGGCGGTCACGAATACGCGCCCCGACATCGGCGAGAACCGCAAGGTCTCGATGTGATGCCGATCGAGCCGCCCGAGATTCCGCCCGCGACGCCCGGCACGCCGACCGAGCCGCCGCCCGGAATCCCGCCTGGCAATCCGCAGCCTGAAATCGCACCGCCGGTGCGCGAGCCCGGCGAAGCACCGCGGCCGGACGAATTGCCGGGCCGCATGCCTGAGGAGATTCCATCGCGCGGACCGAACGGACCGCTCACGCCCAATCCTGCGACGGACGCAAGTTCGCCGCGGGATCTCGCATGAGATCGCCAATCACACGCGCGGCGATTGCAAGCTGCGTCTGAATGCGCAATGAACGTCACCATAGTGAGGTGATTTGCGTGCAGAAATAAATCGAGCCGCGGTCGTTGTGCCCGCCACAATGCGGCCTAACGCGTAGCTGTTCATCCCAACACTTCGTCAAAGAACCTTCCGGGGAAGTTCGCCACCATGACCAACCTTCGTTTCGTGCTGCTTGCAACGACGGCTCTGACCGCGATGCAAATCGCAAGCTCCGCATCGCATGCGCAAAGCGCGCCGCCGCTCGTCGTCGCACAGGCCCAGCCAGAGACGGGCCCTGACGGAAAACCGAAGCAGCCGCCGAAGGGACCGCCCGCGGCCGCTCCGCCCGCGCGCCCGGCCGCTCCACCCCCTGCGGCTGCACCGCCTCCTGCGCCTCCGCCTGCAGCCGCACCGCCGCGCCCCGCCGCGCCGCCACCACCGCCTCCCCCTGCGGCCCGCCCGGCTCCTCCGCCGCCGCCTCCGCCTGCGGCGCGTCCGGCGCCCCCGCCGCCACCTCCGCCGGCCGCTCCGAAGCAGCCTTCGCCGCCTCCGGCCGCGGCTCCGCAGCAACACGCTCCAACTCCGCCGCCGGCGACACGTCAGGCTCCTACCCCTCCGGCACCGCCAGCGGCACGTCCGGCTCCGACACCCCCGGCACCGCCGGCCGCGGCGGCTCCGCAGCCCACGCCGGCGGCACCTCCTCCTGCGGCACGCCCGGCCACTCCACCGCCACCTCCGGCGGCGGGTCCAGCGGGACGGCCTGCGCCCACGGCGACACCGACGCCGGCGGCGCCGCCTCCAGCCGGTGCGCCTGCGGCGCGCCCGGGGTCCCCGGCGCCAGCAGCAACGCCTGCCCCGACAACGACACCCGCACCGACGGCAACACCTGCGCCAACCGCCATCCCGGCTCCCGGCAGCACGCCTGGTGCACCGCCGGCTGGCCGCCCCGGCACGCCGCCGCCCGGACGTCCCGGCGCCCCCCCACCGGCCGGATCTCCGACGCCCGGTGCCGCGCCTGCTCCAACGGCGACGCCAGTTCCCGGGGCCACTCCGACAGCGCCGCCGGCCCCCGGCGCGACACCATCGCCGACCCCGGGTCAACAGGGTGGAACACCTCCGGCCGGCGCGCCCGCAGCCGGGACTCCGGCTGTGCCGCCACAGGCTGGTGCCCCGGCCAGGCCGCCGGCACCTCCCGCCGGCGCCGCGGCGCCGAGCGTCGTCCCCGGTTCGGCGGCCGCAACGCCGCCGCCGGACAGAAAGCAATACGCTACGCCCACGGTTTCGCCGGCCTTCCGGGCCGCGCCGACAGTCGCAGCGCCCTTGCCGCCGGCGCCGCGTCCGCCACAGCGTGACCTGACGCCGCTCGCGATCGGAGCAGGCGTGGTGGCCGGCGCCGTCATCGGCGCCACCATTGCCGATCTCCACAGCCAGCGACGCGAGACCATCGAAGGCGGACGCACCGTCTACACCGAGCCGGACCGCATCATCATTCGCGATCCGGGCGGGCAGGCTTATGTCCGCGGCAACGATCTCTATCGCTTCCGGTATGGCGCTCGCGACATCCGGACCGACACGGTCGGCGGCGAAACCCGCACGGTCGTGATTCGTCCCGATGGCAGCGAGATCATTACCGTGGTCGGTGCCGATGGTCGGCTGATGCGGCGCATCCGCAGGGATCCCCGCGGGCGCGAGGTCATCATCATCGACAACACCTACCGCGATCCGCGCGCGGTCGGCGGCTTCTATGTCGACGTGCCGCCGCCGGTGGTGAACATCCCCTACGATCGCTACATCGTCGACGCCCAGGAAGCGTCGCCTGACGTCATCTACCAGACCATGGTGGCGCCGCCCGTGCAGCGGATCGATCGGCGTTACTCGCTCGACGAGATCCGCTACAGCCCCAATGTTCGCATGCAGATGCCGAGCATCGACGTCAACACGATCATCTTCGAGACGGGATCGTGGACCATCCCGCCGGACCAGGCCGCCCGGCTGCAGGTGATCGCCGACGGCCTCAACCAGGCGATCCAGCGCAATCCGCGCGAGGTATTCCTGATCGAGGGACACACCGACGCGGTCGGCAACGAGGTCGACAATCTCTCTTTGTCGGACCGCCGAGCGCAGTCCGCGGCCGAATTGCTGACGCAGCAGTTCGGCGTGCCCGCCGAGAACCTGACGTCCCAGGGCTACGGCGAGCAGTATCTGAAGGAGCAGACGCAAGGGCCGAGCGCGATCAACCGTCGCGTGACCATCCGCAACATCACGCCGCTGCTCAACGGCGGCCAGGCCTCGCTGCCGCCGCCCCCGCCCGGCACCGCGCCGCCGCGCTGAGGCACAAGCACACGAACGCAAATGGCCGGGAGCGATCCCGGCCATTTCATTTTGTATTACGCACTCATCGCTTCTGACGGCAGGCAGGCCTCGCAAACGGCCGCAACGTGCCGATGATCGGTACCGCAACAGCCGCCGAGAATCCGCATTTGCGGAAACGCGCGCCTGAGCGAGAGGTAACGGCGGCCGAGATCGACGGGATCGCCGCTGTCGAGCGCCTCCGACTCGTCGAGCTCGGCATGGCTCTTCACCGATGCATTGGCCCTGATGCCGTGGATGCGCTGGACCCACGATTCGCCGGCCGCGAGCGCGCCGTCAAAATGAGTCGGATGCGCGCAGTTGATCAGGAAATATTCGCATGCGCGCTCCGTTGCGGCGTCGACCGCTTCGATCGCCTCGCGCAAGGACTCTCCCCTGACGAGCCGGCCGTCGGTCTCGACCGTGAAGGAGATCGCAACCGGAATTTTCTGGTTCATGGCCGCACGCACCACGCCGACGGCTTCGTTGATGCTGTTCAGCGTGAACGCAGTCACCATGTCGGCGCCGGCCTCGGCGAAGGCCGCGATCTGAGCCGAGTGGTAGGCTTCGGCCTCAGCCGCGTCCATGTTGCCGGCCTTGTAACCGTCGCCCCGCGGACCGATCGCGCCGTTGATCACGCATGGTGTGCGAGGCGACTCCCATGCGCCGCGCAATTCGTCGAGAAAGCGAATGGCACCCGTGTTGACGGCCTTGAGCGCGGCGGCATCGTAGCCGAGCTTGGCGGCCCAATCAGGATTGGCGCGCCAGGTCGGACTGTCGAGCACGAAGCCGAGTCCATGCTGCCGCGCGATGCGGAGATAGGCTTCGTAGTAGTGCTTCAAATGGGCACGGCCATCTGCGCTGTCGAGCAGCACGAATGCCGCGAAGTGGGGCAGCTCCAGTCCCTCGTGAAAGATCAGGGTGGTTTCCATGCCGCCGTCGGTCAGGAAAATGCCGCCGCGGTGCTGCGGCAGGGCGTCTCTGTATCTGGCCATTGATCGCTCCCTCATTTGCACGGGCCGCTCCCTTCGTTCGGTCGCGTCATGCCCGCCTTCGGTCTCGGGCAAACTGGTGCCGCATAATGTCGCGCTGCTCTAGAGGCCTGATGGTGCGGCTGAACTTCCGCCCGCAAACGGATACAAATCAAAGACTTGCGTGAACCAGCCGGACCGGCGTGGTTGTCCCGCTCGGCAGATTCCGCACCGTTGGTATGGTTTTGGAGGGAGCGATGGGAAAGGGCGAAGCGACGCGCGAACGCATTCTCGAGATCGCGGAAGCGGCGGTGCTCGCAAAGGGCTTCGGCGCAACCTCGATCGACGAGGTCATCGCCGAGGCAGGACTGACCAAAAGCGGCTTCTTCTATCATTTCAGGGACAAGAACGCGCTCGCGCGGGAGATGCTGCGCCGGTATGTGGACACGAACGATCGCCTGTTCGAGGAAATCTTCCAGCGTGGCCGCGAGCTCTCGGACGATCCGCTACAATCGTTCCTGATCTCGCTGAAGCTGCTGGCCGAGGTCATGGCCGATCTTCCCAACGGCCATCCCGGCTGCCTGATCGCCAGCATCTGCTATCAGGAACGCCTGTTCGACCGCGAGGTTCGCGACCTGACCGCGCAGTCGGTCCGGAGCTGGAATGCGCACTTCCGCACCATCCTCGACGGCATCGCGGCAGTCTATCCGCCGCGCGAGTCGATCGAACTCGACGATCTCGCAGAGATGATCTCGTGCGTGGTCGACGGAGCGATCATCATGTCGAAGACACTCAACGATCCGAAACGGCTGGAGCGGCAGATCCTGCTCTTCCGCAGCTGTGTGAAGCTGGTCTTCGCGCCGACTCCCTCATCGTGAACCGCTGCATCATTGACCCGCAGCCAGTCCCAACGCATCGGCCATGACGCGAAACACGTCGGTATTGTCCATCGAGCCGTGCACGCGCTCGCTGCCCGGCCCGGCCGCGGTCAGGATGACGTCCTCGCCCGAATGCACGCTGGCGCCGATCATCGCCGACAGATTGCCCGGGCGCAGCACCGCGCCCGGAACGTCCTTGTACTTGTCGTTGGCCTTGAAGGTCCCGCCGTCGCCAGACTTGACGGTCGGCTCATTGGGATTGTCGAGCTTCGGGCGGAAGGTCTCGTAGTGGTCCGGCAGACTGGCGGAGAAGATGGCAAGCCGCCGGCTCACGTCGATGCGCGCCGGATAGCCTTCCGCGTCGGGAGCCGGATAGTTGGGAAATCCGGCCCGATCGTAGACGCCGACGCGCTCGCGCAGCGGCACGTTGGGCGTGGTGGCCATGTCGTCGTTCACCGTGCCGACGAGGCTGTTGGGATGATTGTGGTCCGCCGCGACCAGGATCAGAGTGTCGTCGCCGCGCGTCCGCGCCCATTCACGCGTCTGACGCACGGCGTTGTCGAGCATGATCGTGTCGTAGACGGCCCGCTCCATGTCGAGCAGATGGGCATATTTGTCGATCATTCCGGATTCGACCATCAGGAAGAAGCCGGCCTCGTTCCGCGACAGCAGTTGCAGCGCCGCCTGGACCTGCTCGGTCAGGTCGGGCTGGTCGGGAAATTTCCTGACGCCGCCACCCTTCAGGAATTTGCGGTCGAGCACGCCGTCCATGTTGCCGGTGGCGAACAGGCCGAGCAGCTTGCGCGTCTCGGGCTTTGCCGAGAGAGCGCCGAGCTCGCTCGCCGTGGTCGCCACCTGATAGCCTGCATCGCGGAACTTGGCGATGTAGTCGGTCTCGTCCTTGCGCTTCGAGCCGGCGGCCGATCTCGGCAGGAAATTCGCGCTGCCGCCGCCCATCAGGACGTCCGGCTTGGCCGCAAAGAACTGCTCGACGATCTCGTCGTAGGCGGCACGGCGGCGCGTGTGCGCAACCATTGCCGCCGGCGTCGCGTCTTCGATCTCGGTGTTGGTGACGACGCCGATCGCCATGCCATGCCGCCTCCTGGCGAGGCTGGTGATGGTTTCGACCCGGGGATCGTCGAACGGGCTTGCGCTGCGATCCGCATAGACCCCCAAGGCGTTGACGGCGCTCTTGTGGCCGGTCGCATAGGCGCTGGCCGAGTTCGCGGAATCGGTGATGATCGAATCCGAGCCTGCGGTCGCCACCAGCGCCATATGGGGCATGTCGTCAATGGCGAGCTTGCCGCGGCTCTTGCCCTCCGAAATCCCTTTCGACAGGATTCGCGCGGCGACACGATGCGCCGGGGACATGCCATCGCCGATGAACAGGATGACGTTCTTCGCCTTGCGCGGACCCGTGTCGTAGACCGTCCATGTGACGCTGCGCTGCCGCGTGCCGTCGCTCACGTCCACGACAACGTTGCCCGGCTTGGTCAGCATGACCTCGCGCAGGATCAGGGCCGACTGATCCTTGCCGTCCTCGCGGTCGATGAAGGTCCCGGCCTGGCCGAACGCGGTCGCATAGTCCGCGCCGTTCACCGTGATCTTCAGATTGGCGGGATCGACCGGACCGGGGAGCTCGACCTTGAAGTCGAACTTGGCCCCCGCGAGGATCTCGGCACGATCGATCGGATAGATCGTCTGCGCCGGCACTGACGATGTCCAACAGAGGACGATGAGAGAGGCGAGTGCCGATCCCTTGACCATGCTCGATGCTCCGCAATCCGGTTTCCGACAGGAACGGGAAGCGTAGCGATCGAGAATGACACCGTCATTAAATTCGTCACCCGGATTTCGCTGCGTTGGATCCGAGACACGAAGACGTCACCCCTTGTCGCTCTCCAGGCGGAAGATCTGCGAGCCTTCGCTGCCCGAGAGCAGACCGGTGTCGCTGTAGAGCTTCAGCTTGGTGCGGGTGTCGGCGATGTCGAGGTTGCGCATGGTGAGCTGGCCGATGCGGTCGGCCGGCGTGAACGCGGCGTCCTCGACCTTCTCCATGCTGAGCCGTTCCGGCGCATAGGTGAGGTTGGGGCTTTCCGTGTTGAGGATCGAATAGTCGTTGCCGCGGCGCAGCTCGAGGGTGACCTCTCCGGTGACAGCGCGCGCAACCCAGCGCTGCGCGGTCTCGCGCAGCATCAGGGCCTGCGAATCGAACCAGCGGCCCTGATAAAGCAGCCGGCCGAGGCGCATGCCGCTGATGCGGTATTGCTCGATGGTGTCCTCGTTGTGGATGCCGGTGACGAGACGCTCATAGGCGATGTGCAGCAGCGCCATGCCCGGCGCTTCATAGATGCCGCGGCTCTTGGCCTCGATGATGCGGTTCTCGATCTGGTCGCTCATGCCGAGGCCGTGACGGCCGCCGATGGCGTTGGCTTCGAGGAACAGCGCGACCGGATCGCTGAAGGTCTGGCCGTTCAGCGCCGTAGGCTGGCCTTCCTCAAAACGCACCACGACCTTCTCGGCCTTCACAGTGCAGTCGTCGCGCCAGAACGGCACGCCCATGATCGGGTTGACGATCTTGATGCCGCTGTCGAGGCTTTCGAGATCCTTGGCCTCGTGCGTGGCGCCGAGCAGATTGCTGTCGGTCGAATAGGCCTTCTCGGCGCTCATCTTGTAGGCAAAGCCCTGCGCGGTCATGAACGCCGACATCTCGGCGCGACCGCCGAGCTCGTCGATGAACTGCTGGTCGAGCCAGGGCTTGTAGATCTTCAGGCCGGGATTGGTGAGCAGGCCGTAGCGGTAGAAGCGCTCGATGTCGTTGCCCTTGAAGGTCGAGCCGTCGCCCCAGATGTTGACGCCGTCCTCCTTCATCGCCGCGACCAGCATCGTGCCGGTAACCGCGCGCCCCAGCGGCGTGGTGTTGAAATAGGTGATGCCGCCGGTCGAGATGTGGAAGGCGCCCGACTGGATCGCGGCGATGCCTTCATGCACCAGCTGCGTGCGGCAATCGACGAGGCGCGCCTTCTCGGCGCCGAACTCCATCGCCTTGCGCGGAATCTCGTTGTAATCGGCCTCATCCGGCTGGCCGAGATTGGCGGTGTAGGCGTAGCAGCGCGCGCCCTTCTGCTTCATCCAGAGCAGCGCCGCGCTGGTGTCGAGGCCGCCCGAAAACGCGATGCCGACTTTCTCGCCCTTGGGCAGGCTTTTCAGGATCGTGGTCATGGGGCTTCCAATCGGGTCTCAAGGGCTGATGAAGGTGCGAACTTGACCGGGCGAATATCAAATTTCGCACGCCTCGGCATCCCTTTAATGGCTCAAACCGAGGGCTCGGGACCGGTCTTGCGGCCGAACAGGCGCTGGCGGAGCCGGTAGCCGGGCATGTTCAGCCGGGTCAGGGCCGCATCGACCGCCTCGTCCGAGAACCGCGTCCGCGGCCAGCGGTAAATCAGCGCGTACATGAACCAGATCACGACGAAGGTGACGAGGCCAGCGATGGAAACGTCGGTGAAGAAGTGGCCTCCAAAGGCCATGCGCAGGCCGCTCGTCAAGGCGCCGAACACCACTGCGGCAGCATAGGCGAGCGGGCGCCACGGCGGCGGCGCCAGCGCAGCCGGCGCGAGCGTCCAGAACGCGGTCGCGCCCTCGCCCGAGAAGAACGAGCAGTTGCGCGCGCAGCCGCCGCGCGGATCCCACCACGGCACGAATTGCTGGTCGCCGGCAAACTCCGTCACCGCCACCGGGCGTGGTCGGCCCCAATAGGTCTTGAAGGTCAGGTTGGTGAGGATGCCGGCCGACAGGATGATCGTGACCAGCAGGAAAACCATCGCGCGGCCCGACACCATCAGCGGGCGGTCGGGCCGGATCATCTTGACCACGAGCGCGACCAGCGATGGCAGCACGAATGCCCAGGCGACCCACATCGCAGCGTCACGTGCGAAACTGGCCCAGCCGTTCAGCTTGAGCGGAAACGTCCTGGTCTCGGGGTCGAAGAACAGCGCGGCGAGCTTGAGGTCGAGCTCGGGATAGAGGCCGAAAACGACGCCGATCACGAGCCACAGCGCCAGGGCGATGAAGAGACCAGTCCGGTTCATGGCGCGCGGTTTAGCGGAGAGCGGCGCAGATGAAAACCCTCGCAACCGTCATCCCGGGGCAGTGCGCAGCACCGAACCCGGGATCTCGAGATTCCGGGCCTGGTCCTTCGGACCATCCCGGAATGACGGAGCAAGCTATCGTGCATCCGGCCGCGAATTCGACGGCAGCGGCGGGGGGGGTTGGCGCGGGGCTGACGGCTCGCGCCAGGCGCCGGCGTTGCGGCCGGCGATCAGCCAGTAGACCACGCCGGCGGCGATTCCGGCACCGGTCATGATCTCCAGATGCCGCCGCACGATACCCTCGAACTGGAACGTGTCGGGATGGAACGGAACGAGGCCGAGATAGCAGGCGAGCCCGACGAGGCCGCCACCGAGGGCATAGGCGAGCGCGCTGCGGATATAGAGCGCTTCGGTGATCGCAACGATCACCGCCGCCGGCACCAGCGCGAAGCCCGAGACGAAGATGAAACCGAAGCCGAGCAGGATGTCGATCGTGCCCTGATCGACGGGACCTGCGCCGAGATCGGCGAATTCCGGAAACAGCAGCGCGACGACCACGATCATGCCGCCGACGAAACAGGCGGCGAGAAAGCCGATGAAGATGACGATGAGCCGGCCGATCAGGGACATGACGGGAAAGCCAACGTTGCCGTCATTGCGAGCGCAGCGAAGCAATCCAGACTGTCCCCGCGGAAAGACTCTGGATTGCTTCGCTGCGCTCGCAATGACGAGGATGCGAGAGCGTCGCCGCCATCATCAATCCGTCATCGCCATCGCGCGGAGCGCCTGACGCTCGCGTGCACTGAGCTTCTCGGTTTCCGACTTGAGCTGGCCGCAGGCGGCGAGGATGTCGCGGCCACGCGGGGTGCGCACCGGCGACGAATAGCCGGCGTTGAAGACGTATTCGGAGAATTTCTCGATCTGGTCCCAGTCCGAGCATTCATAGGCGGTGCCGGGCCAGGGATTGAACGGGATCAGGTTGATCTTGGCGTGAATGCCCTTGAGCAGCTTTACCAGCAGCTTGGCATCGTCGAGCGAATCGTTGACGCCCTTGAGCATCACATATTCGAAGGTGATGCGCCGCGCGTTCGAGGCGCCGGGATAGTCGCGGCAGGCCTGCAGCAGCTCCTTGATCGGATATTTGCGGTTGAGCGGCACCAGTTCGTTGCGCAGCTCGTCGCGCACCGCGTGCAGCGAGATCGCCAGCATGACGCCGATCTCCTCGCCGGCGCGCACGATATTCGGCACCACGCCCGAGGTCGACAGCGTGATGCGGCGGCGGGAGATACCGATGCCCTCGTTGTCCCCGACGATGAGCAGCGCATCGCGCACCGCGTCGAAATTGTAGAGCGGCTCGCCCATGCCCATCATCACGATGTTGGTGACGCGACGCGTGCCGTCCTCGCGATCGGCCCAGTCGTTCAGGCGGTCCCGCGCCACCATCACCTGACCGACGATCTCGCCGGCGGTGAGGTTGCGCACGAGGCGCTGCGTGCCGGTGTGACAGAAGGAACAGTTCAGCGTACAGCCGACCTGCGAGGAGACGCAGAGCGTGCCGCGATCGGTCTCGGGGATGTAGACGCACTCGACTTCATGCGCCTTCTGAACAGAATCGCCGCTCGGCAGCCGCAGCAGCCATTTGCGGGTGCCGTCGTTCGATATCTGCTCGGCGACGACCTCGGGCCGGTCGACCGTGAAATGCTGCGCCAGTTCGGCGCGGATGCCCTTCGAGATCGAGGTCATCTCCTCAAAACTCTGGGCGCCGCGGAAATAGATCCAGTGCCAGAGCTGCTGCACGCGCATCTTGCGCTGCGCCGGCGCGACGCCGATCTCGCCGAGGCAATCGGCAAGTTCGGTGCGCGACAGGCCGATCAGCGACGGCTTTGCCGGCGGCACATAGGTTTCGAGCGGAGTCTTCTCCACTAACGTTGCGTTGTGCGGCTCGGTCGTCGGTTGCATTGAATGGACCTAATGGCTTGGTCGTTCCGGGGTGGTCCGAAGGACCAGACCCGGAACCTCGAGATTCCGGGTTCGATGCTGCGCATCGCCCCGGAATGACGGCGAAAAATCTGGAACCGCCCCTATATAGCAACCGGAATTGCCGATTGCGACCTTATCGCCCGCAGCCTTAATGCCTGCGCCCTTACCGCCGGCAGTCCTGGGCGATCTTGTCGAGGGCCTGGGCGAGACCCTTCAGCGAGAACGTGTCGGTCGTCTCGGTGCCCTTGGCTGACACGCCCTTGACCACGAGATCGGCCGATTTGCGCATGGCCTCGACCATCCGCTCCTCCTCGGCCGCGTTCTTGATCCAGAGACCGTCGCCCTGCGTGTACATGGCGAAAGCAGCGCCGCCGACCTCGGCCGTCGATTCGGAGCCCGGCTTCAGCGCGTAGCCGATCATGACCGAGACCTCGTTGTTCACCTTTTCGGCCGGCCGGGTCGACACGAACGCATAGGCGGGATCGCGTGGCCGGTTCGGCGGGTTGGTCTTCGAGGAGGAGGGCTTTGCCAGCGCGAAGCAGACCTTCTTGCCATTGGGCGTGGCCGCGTATGCCCCCCACGTGCCGAACTGGCCGATCAGGGTCGGCTCCGCACCGCCCGCAACCGCCGCGGGCGGGGCCGCCGGTTTGCTCTCGGGCTTCGCGGCCGCCTTTGCCGTCGTGTTGGCCGGCGGCGCGGCCGGTTTTGGCGACGCCTTAGGCGTCGGTTGCGCCGCCTGCGCCCACGCGGAATCGGCGACCCACCCGGCCGCCACGCCAGTCATCAAAGCTAAAATCAGCACCCGCCACATGCTGGAGTGGTTCCCTCAATATTGTGACTGGAAGATGGCTCGACTGCGCGTTGTCCCCGGGCAGGGATAGCCGGAAAAGTTCAATTTGGGAAGGCAGTTAGCGGCGGCATCGGCGCCTGCTAGGCCTTGGATCGGGCTGCGCGCTGCTCGGCCCATTGTGTCTCGGTCCAGCACAACAAATCCTCGGCGCCGGAACTGCGCAAATGCGCGCCACCGTCGATCACGACCATCTCGCCATTGATGTAGCCGGCCCGGTCCGACACCAGGAAGCTCGCGAGATCGGCGAGTTCGCCATGCCCGCCCGTACGGCCGAGCGGATTGCGCGAGGCCCAGCCTTCATCGCGTCCCTCGGGGCGGAGCTGTCCGGAGGCGCCGGCGGTCGGAAACGGACCCGGCGCGATCGCGACGGTGCGGATGCCCTTCGGGCCCCACTCCACCGCAAGGCTCCTGGTCATCGCCAGCACCGCGGATTTCGCCATCGCCGACGGAACCGTGAAGGCGCGGCCGGTGATGGTGGAGGTCGAGAGGATCGACAGCACGACGCCGCCATGCTTGCCGTCGATCCAGCGGCTGCCGACCGCGAGCGTGCAATACATCGCGCCATGCAGCGTGGGCGCCAGGATCGCATCCGCGGCGCGGAAGGACAGGTGCTCGCTCTGTGCGATGAAGGTCGCGGCAGCGTTGTTGACGAGGATGTCGAGCGGCGCCTCGCGCCAAATGATCTCCATCATATTGTCAACCGATGCACCGTCACGGATGTCGCAGGCGATGGTGGTGACCTTGCCGCCCGTCTCCTCGCGCATCTGGCTCGCCGTTGTCTCGAGCCGGTCGAGCTTGCGCCCGCAGATGACGAGCTCGGCGCCGAGCGTGAGGAAGCGGCGCGCCATCGCGGCGCCAAGGCCCGAACCGCCGCCGGTGACGAGGATGCGCTTGTTCCTGAGCAGGCCCGTTTCAAACATCGTTTGAATCCTCCTTGTACTTCTTTCGTCGTTGCGGGCACGGCCAAGCAATCCAGACTAATTTCCGCGGCGCGGTTTCCGGCTTGCTTCGCTGCGCTCGCGATGACGCGAGGATAGGGCTGCCCATCGCTTTGGGCAAAGAAACCGGATTGTCGCCCGTGCTTAAATCCGGCAGAAACGGCAAAACTATAATTCCCTCGAAACGCCCAGGTGCCGCCATGAAAGCCATCCTCTGCTCGCAATATTGCCAGCCCGACGATCTCGTGCTCGCCGAGGTGCCGGATCCGGTGGCAGGGCCCGGCGAAGCCGTGATCGCGATCAAGGCGGCGGCGCTGAATTTCTTCGACATCCTGATGATCCAGGGCAAGTACCAGATCAAGCCGCCATTCCCGTTCTCGCCAGCGGCGGAAGTCGCGGGCGTGATCGAGAGCATCGGCCCCGGCGTCACCGACCTCAAGGTCGGCGATCGCGTGGTCGCATCCTGCGGCCACAACGGCGCGCGCGAGAAGATCGCGCTGCCGGCGGCGTCGATCGTGAAGATCCCCGATAATCTCGACTACGACCGCGCGGCCGGCATCATCATCATCTACGGCACCGCGCTGCATGCGCTGGAAGATCGCGCAAGCCCCAAGCCGGGCGAGACGCTTGCGGTGCTCGGCGCAGCCGGCGGCACCGGCCTCGCCGCCTGCGAGCTCGGCAAGCTGATGGGCCTGAAGGTGATCGCCTGCGCCTCGTCGGAGGAGAAGCTCGAATTCGCCAAGGCGCATGGCGCAGAACTGACGCTGAACTACGCCAAGGAAGATCTGAAGGAAGGCCTGCGCAAGCTCACCGGCGGCAAGGGCGTCGACATCATCTTCGATCCCGTGGGCGGTGCCTATGCGGAGCAGGCGCTGCGCTCGATCGCCTGGGAAGGACGCTTCCTCGTCATCGGCTTTGCCGCCGGCGACATCCCCAAGATGCCGCTGAACCTTGCGCTGCTGAAGGGCTGCGACATCCGCGGCGTGTTCTGGGGCGCATGGACGCGGCAGAATCCGGAGAAGAACCGCGCCAATCTCGAGAAGCTCGTGAAGTGGACGGCGGAAGGCAAGATCTCATCGCATGTCGACCGCACCTTCCCGCTGGCCCAGACCGCGGACGCGTTGAAGGTGCTCGCGGGACGTCAGGCCATGGGCAAGGTGATCCTGCATCCGTGAGGACCGAGTAACGGCGAGGCCGTTTGAACACACTCAACTGTCATCGCCCGGCTTGACCGGGCGATCCGGTACTCCGGGACCATTGCGATCGACCGAGAGGCCGCAGCGTACTGGCCGGTTGAATCCGTCCTGGATGCCCCCGTCAAGCCGGGGCATGACAGTGTGCTGGTGGCGAAGCTATTGCGCTGCGTCCGCTTCCGCTTCACCCACTCCGCGCTTCAGCGCGGCACGGGCGGCCTCGCGATGCTCGTTCGTGATGTGGCCGGCAACCATGCGTATGGCGGTGGCGAGCACGGCGGCATCATCGGCGAAGCCGAGGATGGGCATCACGTCGGCGACGAAGTCGAACGGCAGGATGAAGTAGGCGATGGCCCCGAGCAACGAGGCCTGGACGTGGCGCGGCGTCTGCCGATCGAACGCGCAGTAATAGGCCGCAAGCAAGTCTTCCGCGAACGGCAGGTGCGCGGCGACACGCTTCAACTTGCGCCAGAAGCGGCGGCGCACGCTCTTGCGATCTTCCGCGAGCCGATCGGCCGGCTCGAAGCCGACGCTGTGCTCGGCAGCCATGCTCAATACTCCCCGTTCTGCCGGGGACGACGGCTCGCACCATCCCGGCTGATCACAACATGGGGATGCCGCCGGGCCCTGCAAGACGTCGGCTTGTCGTCAGCCTCAGCCTGCGATGGTGTTCATCGCCTTCGCCAGCGCAATGTCGCGCGCGGTGACGCCGCCGGCATCATGGGTCGACAGCACCACCTCCACGGTCTTGTAGACGTTGCGCCATTCGGGATGGTGGTCCATCTTCTCGGCGACGAGCGCGGCGCGGGTCATGAAGCCGAACGCCTCGTTGAAATCCTTGAAGACAAAGGTTTTCGCAATGGCGTCGCGGCCCTGGACGTCGGTCCAGCCCGATAGCCCGCCCAACGCCTGCTTGCGCGCCTCCGCCGAAAGCCGTTCTGCCATGATCGTCGTCTCCGTCGTTTAGGGGAACTTTACCCTAACACCGCACCGGCACCCGGGTTCGTACGGGATTTCCTGCATCCGCTAACCATGACGGAGATGTAACCCCGCCGGACAAGAAATTTGCTACAATCCCAAACGTAAATCGCCGGCCAAGATGAAACTGAGCCTGAAGCGCCCGTTTGGGAGATCGATGACCGGGGGATTGGACCTGGCCGAAGCGCCCCCTCCGCCTTCGCCGCGATCCGCGGCGCGGAAGACGGCGCTCGTGTCTCTGGCGCTCGTGCTCGCGATCGTCGGCGCGCTCGCAGGCGGCTATTACTTCGCGATGCGTCCGGTGACGCTGAGAATCGCGGTTGGTCCGGCCAACAGCGACGACGTCAAGGTCGTGCAGACGCTGACGCAGGCCTTCACGCAGACCAAGAGCTATGTGCGGCTGCGGCCGTTCCAGACCGACGGCGCCACAGCTAGCGCCGAGGCACTCAAGGAAGGCAAGGTCGATCTCGCCATCGTGCGCGGCGACGTCGACGTGCCCAAGAACGCGCAAGCGGTCGCGACCCTGCGCAAGAACGTCGTGGTGCTGTGGTCCGTGCCGGGCAAAGGCAAGAAGCGGGGCCCAAAGATCACCAAGATCGCGCAGCTCGCCGGCCATCGCGTCGGCGTGGTCGGCCGCACCCAGGCCAACGTCAATTTGCTCAAGGTGATCCTCCAGCAATACGGCGTCGATCCCGCCAAGGTCGAGATCGTGCAATTCCCGGCGAACGAAGCAGCCGAGGCGATCAAGGCGCAGAAGGCCGACGTCTATCTCGCGACCGGCCCCGTCAACAGCAAGATCACGTCGGATGCGATCGCCGCCTCCACCAAGGATTTCGGCGCGCCTACCTTCCTCGCGATCGATTCGGCGGACGCGATCGCGCAAAACCATCCGGTCTACGAAGCGTCCGAGATTCCCGCCGGCACCTATGGTGGCTCGCCCGCTCGCCCCGATGACGAGGTCAAGACCATCAGCTTCTCGCACCACATCGTGGCGCGCAGAGGCGTGTCCGAATCCACCATCGCGGCGTTCACGCGGCAGCTCTTCGCCGTGCGCCAGCAACTGGTGACGGAATTCCCGCTGGCGGCGAAGATCGAAACGCCCGACACTGACAAGGATGCGGTGATCCCGGTGCATCCGGGTGCAGCCGCCTTCGTCGACGGCGAGGAAAAGACCTTCCTTGACAGATACAGCGATTACATCTGGTGGAGCCTGATGGCGCTTTCGGCCATGGGCTCGATCGGCGCCTGGTTCGCCGGCTATCTGAAAAGGGACGAGCGCGACAGCAACAATCATCAGCGCGAACGCCTGCTCGACATGATCGCCGCCGCACGCAAGTGCGAAACGTGCGACGAGCTCGATCAGATGCAGACCGAGGCCGACGACATCCTGCGAGATACGCTGCGCTGCTACGATCACGGCGCGATCGAGGAAGGCGCGCTCACCGCCTTCAACATCGCACTCGACCAGTTCCACTCCGCGGTCGCCGACCGCAAGGCGCTGCTGATGAGCCTGCCGCAGAACCTGCAACGCGCCGGCACGCAGTTCAGGGCTGCCGGCAACGCGTGAACGCCTTGCGCACGTAATTGCTGCGTCACATCGTCCCAATATAGTTCATCATAGTTCATCGTCATCCGGAGCGCGCACCGCGCGATCTCAGCTCTCGAAACCACGCTCCATGAACATCAAATTCTCCCGCCGCCGCTTTCTCACCACCAGCGCCGGCGCGCTCGGCGCGGTCGCGATGCCCTATCTCTCGCGCGCCGCGGACCGGCCGGCGGTCACCCATGGCGTACAGTCTGGCGACGTCACCGTCGACGGCGGTGTGGTCTGGGCGCGTAGCGACCGGCCGGCGCAGATGCTGGTCGAGGTCGCGACGACGGATACGTTCAGGGATGCCCGTGCGCTGCCACCGATCGCCGCGCTTCCCGAGAGCGACTTCACGGCAAAAATGCTGCTGGAGAACCTGCCGGGCGGCCAGGATATCTTCTACCGCGTCCGCTTCCGCGATCTCTCGCATAGCGCGGTCGAGGGCGAGACGGCGGTCGGCCGCTTCCGTACCGCGCCGGCTGACCGCCGCGACGTCAGCTTCGTCTGGGGCGGCGACGTCGCCGGCCAGGGCTGGGGCATCAACCCCGAAGACGGCGGCATGCTCACCTTCGCGGCGATGCGCAAGCACCGGCCGGATTTCTTCCTGCATTCCGGCGACACGATCTATGCCGACGGCCCGATCCCATCCGAGGTGAAGCTTGCCGACGGCAAGATCTGGAAAAATCTGACCATCCCGGAGAAGGCGAAGGTCGCCGAGACGCTGGACGAGTACCGCGCCGCGCACAGATACAATCTCACCGACGACAACCTCCGCGCCTTCAATGCCGAGGTGCCGGTCTTCGTGCAGTGGGACGACCATGAGGTGGCCAACAACTGGTCGCCGTCGAAAGAGTTGCCGGCCGCCTACAAGGTGCGCGACATCTCGCTGCTCGCGGCCCGCGCGGGGCGCGCCTTCCACGAGATGTACCCGATGCGCGAGAGCATCACTGAGCCCGGCCGCGTCTATCGCCAGATCTCCTACGGCCCTCATCTCGACGTGTTCGTGCTCGACGAGCGCAGCTATCGCGGCCCGAACGGGCCCAATCTCGAGGCGGCTTACGGCCCCGCAAGCTACTTCCTCGGCCCGGACCAGATCGCCTGGCTCAAGCGCGGCCTCCTCAATTCGCGGGCGACATGGAAGGTGATCGCGTCGGACATGCCGATCGGCCTGATCGTCTCGGACACGGCAAAGGGAGGCTCGGAAGCCGTTGCGCAGGGCGACGGCCCGGTGCGTGGCCGCGAGCTCGAGATCGCCGACATCCTGCGCTTCATCAAGATGGCGCCGATCAGCAACACCGTGTGGCTAACGGCGGACGTGCATTACGCCGCCGCGCATTATTACGATCCGAACAAGGCGCAATTCCAGGAGTTCGAGCCGTTCTGGGAGTTCGTGTCGGGCCCGCTGCACGCCGGAACTTTCGGTCCCAACGCGCTCGACAACACGTTCGGACCCGAGGTGCGCTTCGTCAAGGCGCCGGGCAAGGGGAGCCAGAACCTGCCGCCGTCCGCGGGCATGCAGTTCTTCGGTCACGTCAAGATCGACGGCGCTTCCGGCCAGATGACGGTGACCCTGCGCGACCGCGCCGACGTGGCGCTGTGGTCGACGACGCTCGAACCAAAGCAGAGCTGATCGCTGGTCAGCGCACGTTCAGCGCCGCTTCCAGCGCGTCGCTGGAACACGGCTTTTGCAACCGCGGCCGGCCTGCCAGTTCGGGCGGAATGCGCGCCTCGGCGCCGTAGCCGGTGACGAAGACGAACGGAACCTTCAACGCGATCAGCCGCTCGGCGATCGCAAAGCTCGTCTCGCGGATCAGCTCGACATCGAGCAGCGCGAAATCGGGCGTGCGCCTTGCGATGGCGTCCAGCGCCTGCATCACCGAACCGACGGTGCGTACGCTCGTCACACCGAATCCGAGGAGACGGTCCTCGAAATCGATCGCGATGATCGGATCGTCCTCGACGATCAGAACATCGGCCGGCGAGCCGGAGCCGTCGGAAGGTACGGGTGCCATGATCGCATCTTGTGTTGGGGTCTTCGGATCAGGACTACCGCGACGCGATGCCTACGCGCAGCGCATTGGCGGGTTCCCGGAACGAAACTCACCACATCATCGTTGTTCGGTCTGTCCACTTGTGCACACAGCGAGCGGATGGAACTCGCTAAGGTGGGAGGAAGGGACAGGAGTTCACGATGGATGCGCGCATTGGCAAAGTCACCGAGGTCGAAAGCCGGCCGGCCAACAATCTGCTGCGGCGTTTGAGCCAGCCAGATTACGCCCTCCTTGCACCGCACGTGGCCGTCGACGATTCCGCAGCAGGCCAACTGCTTTACAATCCCGGCGACGATGTGCAGGTCGTCCACTTCCCCTGCGGGCCGTCGCTCGCGACTTTCCTCGTGCCCAACGAGGACGGCCGTGACGTCGAAACCATCCTGGTCGGCCGCGAAGGCGCGGTGGGCGGCATCGTCAGCGAGGGATTCCTGCCGGCCTACACCCGCATCTGCGTGAAGTTCAGCGGGCCATTTGCGCGCATCCATGTCGGGAAGCTGGAAGCGGCCAAGCAACGCTCGGCGTCCCTGCGCAACATCTTTGCCCGCTATGCCGATTGCCTGCTGGCCCAGATCTTCCAGTCGACCGCCTGCAACGCGATCCATTCCATCGAACAGCGTACCGCCAAATGGATCCTGGCCGCGATGGAGCGGACCGGCGACGAAACCAGCGTGCCGCTGACCCACGAACAGCTCGCGACGCTGCTCGGAGTCGGCCGCAGCTATGCCAGCCGCGTGCTTCAATCGTTCAAGGCCGAACGGATTCTCGACACGAGGCGCGGCTCGATCCTGGTCCGCAACCGCGACGGACTGAGGCTTCGCGCCTGTCTGTGCAACGATGCCGTGAAGATGCATTTCGAGGAGGTGCTGCGCGGCGTCTATCCAACCGAAGAGCGGGAGGCCGGGTAGAGGCCTGGTCTGCTTCTTCCTTCTCCCCTTGCGGGAGAAGGTGGCGCGAAGCGCCGGATGAGGGGTTCTCTCCAAGAATTCATCTGCCGGGAGAGACCCCTCACCCCAATGGGACTGCGGCTGGTTGCGGAGCAGCCCTCTCCCGCAAGGGGCGAGGGCACAGCAACGCGCGGCACGTTTTTCTCAACGCGATCGTGCTATGCTCTCTCCCGCATGGGCGGGGCTTTCCTTCATACTCTCTTCGACATCGCTGCGTGGCTGGCGGCCGCGGCGGCCGTCTACTGGCTGGCGCGACAGGGCTTGCAGTTTCCGGTGCAATCCTTCGAGCTGCCCTATATCGCCGCTCTGGCGTTCGGTGCCGGCATTGGCGCCTATCTGTTCGGATCGGCCAATCTCTGGCTGTCGGGTCAGAGCGGCATCGCGCGCTCTGTGGAGGGCGCGCTGGCCGGCGGCATCGTGGCGATCGAGCTCTACAAATGGTCCGCAGGGATCGCGATCCGAACCGGCGCCCGGTTTGCGCTGCCGCTGGCGCTCGGCATCGCGATCGGCCGGCTCGGCTGCTACTTCGCCGGCCTCGACGACTTCACCTACGGGACGCCGACGGCGCCGCCCTTCGGCCATGATTTCGGCGACGGCATCCTTCGCCATCCCGTGCAGCTCTATGAGAGCATAGCCATGGCCGCCTTCGCGATCCTCTATGTCGTGGCGGCCTTGAACCGAAACGCGTTCGTGATCACCAATGGTTTCTACCTCGTCCTCATCTATTATGGAGCGCAGCGCTTCCTGTGGGAATTCCTCAAGCCTTATGGCACGCTGATCGGCCCCTTCACGCTGTTTCATCTGCTGTCGCTATCCATCCTACTCTACGCCGCTTTCATGTTGGCGACGGCGCCCAAAGCGAGGTCACTGCATGAACGCGCCGCTGCGTAAGTCGCGTCCCTATGTCTTCTGGGGCCAGACCCAGTCCCTTTGCGAGACCTGCCTGACACTGGTGCCGACCAAGATCCAGATTCTCGGCGACGAGGTCTGGTACGAAAAGCGTTGCAAGCAGCATGGAGTCCAATCGACGCTGGTGTCGACGGACGCGGCCTATTGGCGTCTGTGCAAGGACTTCATCAAGCCGGGCGACCGGCCGCTCGCGTTCCAGCGGCACACCGAATTCGGCTGCCCCTATGATTGCGGCCTGTGTCCCGACCACGAGCAGCATTCCTGCCTGGCACTGATTGAGATCACCGAACACTGCAATCTCACCTGCCCGGTCTGCTTTGCCGAATCGGCGCCCGCACGGACGAGATTCACCCCGCTCGCGACGGTCGAGAGGATGCTGGACGCACTGGTGGCGAGCGAAGGTGAGCCTGACCTGGTGCAGATTTCCGGCGGCGAGCCGACGCTGCATCCGGACTTCTTCGCGATCCTGGACGCCGTGCGCGCCCGCCCGATCCGCCATGTCATGATCAACACCAACGGCCTGCGCATCGCGCGCGAGAAGGATTTCGTGGCGCGGCTCGCCGAAAACAGGCGCGGGCTGGAGGTCTATCTCCAGTTCGATTCGCTTCAGCGCGACGCACTGATCAATCTGCGCGGCGCGGACCTGCGAAAGATCCGCCAGCAAGCCCTGCAGAATCTCGAGCACTATGGCGTGTCGACCACGCTGGTCGCGACCATCAAGCGCGGCGTCAACGATGCCGAGATCGGCGACATCGTTCGCCACGCGCTGACATGGACATGCGTTCGCGGCGTCACGTTGCAACCGGTGCAGGATGCCGGCCGCAACGAGGACTTCGACAAGACCACCGACCGCATCATGCTGTCGGATATCCGCAGGCGCGTGATCGAGACCGGCGTGTTCGGCGACAAGGACATGATCCCGCTGCCGTGCAATCCAGAGAGCATCTCGATCGGCTACGGCCTGCGCAACGGCGACAAGGTGCTGCCGCTGACCTCGCTGATCCCGCAGGAGCAGCTCGTCGCCGTAATGCCCAACACCATCAGCCCGGAGAAATATCCGGTGCTGCGGGAGAAGTTCGTCGATCTGTTCTCGCTGTCGTCGGGTCCCCTGAACACCTCCGAGCGGGTCTGCGAACTGCTGTGCTGCCTGCCCAGCTTTCAGGTGCCTGAAGGCCTCGCGTACGAGAACGTCTTCCGCGTCACCATCGTGCAGTTTCTCGACCGCTTCAATTTCTGCGTGGGGAACGTCAAGCGCTCCTGCATCCATTTCGTGACGGAGCAGGGCGCGATCATTCCGTTCGACACCTACAACCTGTTCTATCGGAACGGACAGATCGACGGCATCCGCGCCAGGCTGGCCGCTCAGGCGACCGAAGGAGTTTTGCAGGCATGAGCATCAGCGACACACCGCCGCCCGCGCCTCCCGCACCGCCGCCTCCTCCGCCGCCTCCGCCGACGCAAAAGCGCAGCGGCTGCCTGACCGCGCTCATGGCGATCTTCGGGATCATCCTGCTGCTGCCGGGCGCCTGCGCGCTGCTGTTCGGCGGAATGTCGGTGTTCGAGGACGGCAAGATCGCCTCCGACATCGGTCCGCTGGTCTTCCTGGGCCTGGTCGTCGGGATCGGGGGCGTTGCCCTGATCTGGGCGGCCATCAAGGGGCGAAAGGCCCCGGCTCACCCAGGAACCCGGCCTTAAGCTCCGGGAATTCCCGGACAAAATTCAGTCAACCAACGGCCAAAGAACACATTGTTTTTTGGCCGTTTTTGCATATATTGCGCCGCAACGCGCAGGGTGCCCGGTCGATATGGCCGGGCTTCCCTTTTGGGCGGCGAGCGCCCGTTTCCAGTCTTCCAGCGTTGTTTCGAGAAGAGGTCCCGGTCCGACCGGCGAGATCGCGCTTAACCCATTGTTCGAACGCAAAGAAGCTCTCCCATGAACCTCCGTAACGTCGCCATCATCGCCCACGTCGACCACGGCAAGACGACCCTGGTCGACAAGCTCCTCCAGCAGTCCGGCACGTTCCGCGAGAACCAGAAGGTGACCGATCGCGCCATGGACTCCAACGATCTGGAGCGTGAGCGCGGCATCACCATCCTGGCCAAGGCGGCCTCGGTGCAGTGGAAGGACACCCGCGTCAACATCGTCGACACCCCCGGCCACGCCGATTTCGGCGGCGAGGTCGAGCGCATCCTGAACATGGTGGACGGCGCCCTGGTGCTGGTCGACGCCGCCGAAGGCCCGCTGCCGCAGACCAAGTTCGTGGTCTCCAAGGCGCTCAAGGTCGGCCTGAAGCCGATCGTCGTCATCAACAAGGTCGACCGTCCCGACGCGCGCCCGACGGAAGTCATCAACGAGGTGTTCGACCTGTTCGCGGCGCTCGATGCCAGCGAGGAGCAGCTCGACTTCCCGATCCTCTACGGGTCGGCCAAGCAGGGCTGGATGGCCGAGAGCCCTGAGGGTCCGAAGGACAAGGGCATGGAGCCGCTGTTCGACCTGATTCTGCGCCATGTCGCGCCCCCGAAGGTCGAAGAGGGTCCGTTCCGGATGATCGGCACCATCCTCGAAGCCAACCCCTATCTCGGCCGTATCATCACCGGCCGCATCTCCTCCGGCACGCTGAAGCCGAACCAGCAGGTCAAGGTACTGAACGCCGACGGCAAGCTGGTCGAGTCCGGCCGCATCACCAAGATCCTTGCGTTCCGCGGCCTCGAGCGCACGCCGCTCGATGAAGCCGAAGCCGGCGACATCGTCGCCATCGCGGGCCTCACCAAGGGTACCGTCGCCGACACGTTCTGCGATCCGACCGTCGAGATGCCGCTGCCGGCGCAGCCGATCGACCCGCCGACCGTGTCGATGTCCTTCATCGTCAACAACTCCCCGCTCGCCGGCACCGAAGGCGACAAGGTGACGAGCCGCATGATCCGCGACCGTCTGCTGCGTGAAGCCGAGGGCAACGTCGCGCTGCGCGTGGTCGAAGCCTCCGACAAGGATGCGATGGAAGTCTCGGGCCGCGGCGAATTGCAGCTCGCGATCCTGATCGAGACCATGCGCCGCGAGGGCTTCGAGCTCTCGGTGTCGCGTCCGCGCGTCGTGTTCCAGAAGGACGAAGCGACCGGTGCCACCATGGAGCCGATCGAGGAAGTCGTCATCGACGTCGACGAGGAGCATTCCGGCGTCGTCGTGCAGAAGATGAGCGAGCGCAAGTCCGAGCTGATCGAGATGAAGCCGTCGGGCGGCAACCGCCTGCGCCTGGTGTTCTACGCGCCGACCCGCGGCCTGATCGGCTATCAGGGCGAACTGCTCACCGATACCCGCGGCACCGCGATCATGAACCGCCTGTTCCACGGCTATGCGCCGTACAAGGGCGAGATCCAGGGCCGCCGCAACGGCGTCCTGATTTCCAACGACCAGGGCGAAGCGGTGGCCTACGCCATGTTCAAGCTGGAGGACCGCGGCCCGATGATGATCGAGCCGGGCTGGAAGGTCTACAAGGGCATGATCGTCGGCGAGCACACCCGCGACAACGATCTCGAGATCAACGTGCTCAAGGGCAAGCAGCTCACCAACATCCGCACGACCTCGAAGGACGAAGCCGTGCGCCTGACCCCGCCGATCCGCATGACGCTGGAAAAGGCGCTCGCCTATATCGAGGACGACGAGCTCGTCGAGGTCACCCCGAAGTCGATCCGCCTGCGCAAGAAGCACCTCGACCCGAACGAGCGCAAGCGCGCGGAGAAGTCCAAGGAAGCGGTGGCGTAACCGGGCGAATGGGAATGGCGGGTAGCGAATAGGGGGAAACCCGGCGCAGCATCTCTGCTATAACGCTACCCACCATTTGCTACTCGCCATTCGCCATGTCCTTTCCCTCCTCCATCGACGTCGCGATCATCGGCGCGGGCGCAGCCGGCCTTGGCGCGGCGCGCACGCTGCAGGACTCCGGCCTCTCCGTGATGGTGCTGGAGGCCCGTGACCGGCTCGGCGGCCGTGCGTGGACCGTACAGGCCTCGCCGGAGGTAACGTTCGACGTCGGTTGCGGCTGGCTTCACTCCGCGGACAAGAATTCCTTCGTTCCAATCGCGCGACAGCTCGGTTTCGAGCTCAACAAGGACCTGCCGCCCTGGCGCGAGCGCGCGTTCGGCAACGCTTTCCCGCAGGCCGAGCGCGACGACTTCATGCGCGCGATGGACGCATTCTATGAGCGCCTGTGGGAAGCCGCGCAAAAGGGCAAGGACGAACCCGCGCGCCTGAGCCTCGAAGCCGGCAATCGCTGGAACCCGATGATCGACGCGATCTCGACCTACATCAACGGCTGCGAACTCAAGGACATGTCCACGCTGGACTGGGACGCCTATGAGGACACTGGCCTCAACTGGCGCGTCCGCTGTGGCTATGGCGCGTTGGTTGCAACGTATGGTGCACCCTGCCCGGTGGCGCTGAACTGCAACGTCACGCTGATCGACCATTCTGACAAGCAGATCCGCATCGAGACATCGCGGGGCACGCTCACCGCCGACAAGGTGATCGTCACGGTGCCGACCAACCTGATCGCGGAGGAAACGATCCGCTTCTCGCCGCCGCTGCCCGCCAAGGTCGATGCCGCCGCCGGCCTGCCGCTCGGCGTCGACGACAAGGTGACGCTGGCGCTCGATGACGCCGAAGCCTTTCCCAAGGAAGGCAACCTCCGCGGCGCCACCATGCGCACCGACATGGGGACCTACCACATCCGCCCGTTCGGCCAGCCCTGCATCGAGGGCTTCTTCGGCGGCAGCTTTGCGCGCGAGCTGGAAGGCGCCGGCGACGGCGCCATCGCAGCGCAGAGCATCGACGAGATCGCCGGCCTCCTCGGCAACGACATCCGCCGCAAGCTGAAGCCGCTCTACGAGTCGCGCTGGGCGCGCGATCCGTTCGCGCGGGGTTCCTATTCTCACGCGCTGCCCGGGCACGCAGGGGATCGCGCGGTGCTGGCCGCGCCGGTGGATGGCCGGCTGTTCTTCGCGGGCGAGGCAACGTCGCCGACCTTCTTCACGACGGCGCATGGCGCGAGGGACAGCGGCGAGCGGGCGGCGAAGGAAGTGCTGGCGGTTTTGGGGAAGCCGTAACCACACACGCCATCACTGAAGTACCCGCGCCCGCAAATCGGCATCAGGCACGAAGCAGGCGTCATACTTGCCGAAGATGCGATAGCGGTTACGCGCGACGAGGCTGTAGATGGCGTCGCGCAATGGCTTGGGCACGGCGAACAGTGCGCGCGTCCAACCCCAGCCGGGCAAATGCGACAGCACGGTCAGCGCCGCATCTGACTTTACATAGACCTCATCACCATGAACCACAGCATTGGTATCGGGATCATCGGGATCGATGCCGAACGTCTTCGCGAGAAGGGCCCCATAGTCCGACTGGATTGGCGTAAATCGAAACCTCTTCCCGGTGTCGCGCCTGGCGACGAAGCGGACCCAGCGCGAGCAGAAGATGCAGATGCCGTCGAACAGGATCACGTCGTCGTCGGGCCATTCGAGCATCAGCGATTGTCCAGCATGAGCAGCGCGACGAGCATCAGTACGATGGCCGGCCCCGTCTTCACCAGCGCACCAAGGGGCTCGAGGCGCCGAGCACATGGAGAAATTTGACCAGGGAATACAGCGTCATGGCTTCCTGGTCGCTACGGGCTTGGGCGGGTTCAGCGCGCGTTCGAGCGCACTGGCTGCGGCTTTGACACCAGCTTCGGTTTCGATCATCCAGTGACCCTCGCTGCCGACGGCCGGCAGGAAGCGCAGGTCGGCCTTGCCGCCACTTCCACGAAACGCATCGGCGAGCTTCTGCGAGAATGCGGGCGCGAAATAGCTGTCATTGCTTGCAACAAGCCATGTAACCGGAATGCGCGCCGCCTTGCCGAACTCCGCTGCGGCGGCGAGAAGCGCATTCGGCGCGCAGATTCGATTCGGCTCATCATTGGCATGGCCGCCGCGCCCCGGCGCAAACACCGTGATCGCGGAGATCGAATTCGGATCAGCATTGGCGAGCGCCAGCGCACCCCATCCTCCGGCGGAATGGCCGATCACGATCGCGGCGTCCTTGCGGACGAAATCCTGCTTTCGCAGAAAGCCCAGCGCGAGCGAGATTGCGTCGGCCGTTGCACGGCCCGAGCGGGCGTAGTCGGCCTCGTCGCAGCCGCCCTGATCCTCGACATAGCGACCGCCGGTCGCACCATGGCCGAGCCGCTCCGGCACCAGGACCGCAAAACCGCGCGTGAGGAGATAGGCGGCAAGCGGGCGGTATTCCGGCGGCGGCATTTGCGCACGACGCAACGCGTTCTGCGTCGAGGCGTGCGCGACCACCGCGAGCCGAAACGGACCTGGGCCGGGGGGACGAAACAGGAGGGCATGCGCAGCGACACCGGTATCCGGCGAGGGCACCCGCCACTCTTGCCGACGAAACGGCGCTCCCTCCCCTTCCGATGGGCCAAACGTCACCTGGGCGAACAGAGGGGACGCGGTCAGCAGAGCCAGCACAGGCAGGAGCGCGAGGGTGTTGAGGAGCCGCATGAATTGGCCGAGGGCGAACGCGAACGACGACAGCCAGACTAGTAGGAACGAATCAATTTCGGCCGACTTTCTGCGTTGCCATTGCCGTCCGATCGCCGCCGAGACGTCGTTTTGCACCGACGCGCGGCACGTGGTTGCGGTTCGAAGCAGCGGCTTGTCCTCTTTCGGTACAACATGGTCGAAATACTGATGCAGAAAGTCCACAGGTTAACCGATAATTAACGATAGGTCTTGCCGCCGGCGCGGCGACTTGGTTTGATCGTATCCATGAGCACAACCCTGATCGAGGTCCGGCCGGCCAAAGCTGCAGATGCAACTGCGGTGGCCTCGACCCATGATGAAGCCTGGCGTTCAGCCTATCAGGGCATCATTCCCGGCTCCGAGCTGGAGAAGCTGATCAACCGCCGCGGTCCGCAGTGGTGGGACAGCGCGATCCGCAAAGGCAGCCGTGTCAGCGTGCTCGTGTTCGGTGACAAGATCGCAGGCTATGCCAATTACGGCCGCAACCGTGCCCGCAGCCTGCATTTCGACGGCGAGATCTACGAACTTTATCTCCGTCCGGAATTCCAGGGGCTCGGCTTCGGCCGCCGCCTGTTCGCAGCAGCCCGCCGCGACCTCATGCAGAGCGGGCTGAAGAGCATGGTGGTGTGGGCACTCTCGGACAACGATCCGGCCACGGAGTTCTACCGTGCCCTGGGCGGTCGCATGGTGGCGCGTTCGTCGGAGCGGTTCGGGCCGAAGTCGCTCGACAAAGTTGCCTTCGCTTGGACCAATTGAGCTGCTGAAACCTGATTCGGCAGCGTTTCCCAGTCCGTCGATACCGTTGCCTTCGAGCCGGTGATCGCCGGATTCATTATTTCACAAAAACGCGATGGATCAGCGGGCCAAGCCCGCGTATGACAGCGCCAAAATCGCTGCCGGGCGCGATTTCACCTCGGCAACAACGGAGCCTTGAATGCGTATCGATGCGGTCTCGATCGGGAAAAACGTACCACACGACGTCAATGTCATCATCGAGGTCCCCGTGGGCGGCGAACCGATCAAATACGAGATGGACAAGGAGGCCGGCACGCTGGTGGTCGACCGCTTCCTCTACACGCCGATGCGTTACCCCGGTAACTACGGCTTCATCCCGCACACGCTGTCGGATGACGGCGATCCCTGCGACGTGCTGATCATCAACACCCGCGCCATCATTCCCGGCGCCGTCATGAGCGTGCGTCCGGTCGGCGTGCTGTTCATGGAAGACGAAGCCGGCGGCGACGAAAAGATTCTGGCGGTGCCGTCGTCAAAGCTGACGCAGCGCTACGACAAGGTGAAAACGTACTCCGACCTGCCCGACATCACGCTGCAGCAGATCCAGCACTTCTTCGAGCACTACAAGGATCTCGAGAAGGGCAAATGGGTGAAGATCCTGCGCTGGGGTGGCCCGGAGGACGCGCACAAGCTGATCCTCGAAGGCATGGATCGCGAGAAGAAGAAAAAGGGCTGAGCCCCTGGGCCCCGGCTCAGCAGCGCAGCGCTGAAGAAGCGCTGCGCTGCGTCCGGGGCACGAGAGTTCAGCTACACCGCCGGCTTCGGTAGCTCGGCGATCGCGCAGGCCGCACGCAGCGTGTTGACCAGCAGGCACGCCACCGTCATCTGGCCGACACCGCCCGGCACCGGCGTGATCGCGCCGGCAACCCCAAGCGCTTCCTGATAGGCGACGTCGCCGACGAGGCGCGTCTTGCCGTCTTCTTTGGGTATCCGGTTGATGCCGACGTCGATTACGGTCGCGCCCGGCTTCAGCCAATCACCGCGCACCATCTCGGGCCTGCCGACCGCGGCATAGACGAGATCGGCCTGCTTCACGAGCCCGGGCAGGTCGCGGGAGCGCGAATGCGCGATCGTCACCGTGGCGTTCTCGTTCAACAGCAGCTGTACCAGCGGGCGGCCGACCAGGTTGGAGCGGCCGATGACGATGGCGTTCATGCCTTCGAGCGAGGCGTGCACGCTCTTCGTCAGGATGATGCAGCCGAGCGGCGTGCAGGGCGACAGCGCCTCGAAACCGCCGGCGAGGCGGCCGGCATTGTTCGGATGCAGCCCATCGACATCCTTGGCGGGATCGATGGCGTTGATGACGGCTTCGGTGTTCAGTCCCTTCGGCAGGGGCAGTTGCACCAGAATGCCGTGCACGGCGGGATCGCGGTTGAGCCTTGCGATCAGCGCCAGCAGGTCTCCTTGCGAGACGTCGGCCGGCAGCTTGTGCTCGAACGAAGCCATCCCGGCAGCCTGGGTCTGGGTGTGTTTTGAGCGGACATAGACCTCGCTGGCGGGGTCGTTGCCGACCAGGACCACCGCAAGGCCCGGCACCAGATTGTGCTCGCGCCTGACGCGGGCGACCTCCTCAGCAACCCGGGCACGCAGTTCCGCGGCAATCACTTTTCCATCGATGATCTTGGCCGTCATGTCAGTTCCCTCAACCCTTCGATTTGGCCGACACGAGCTGGCGCAGGGCTTCTCCGAGCCGCGCCGGATCGCCATCAACCGCGATCTGCTTCAACCGTGAGGTAGCTCCCGACAGCAATTTTACACTGGCCTTGGGTACGTCGAGCGATTTCGCCAGGAGCACCAGGACGGCCTTGTTGGCCTCGCCGCCATCGGCAATCGCGCGCACCCGCACCTTGAGCACGTTGCGGCCATCCGAAAGTTGTTCGATCCCATCGATGTCGTCGCGGCCGCCGCGCGGCGTCACCCGCAGCGCAATGCTGATTCCTGCGGCCGAATAACGCCAGGGTTCTTTGGGAGCATCTTTGACGACCAAGGCGCTCCAGCCTGCTCAGAGCACGTTCGGGTAGACGTAGTACAGGATCACCCGCTCGATGAACATGATGATCAGGATCAGGATGATGGGCGAGATGTCGAGGCCGCCGAGGCTGGGCAGGAGATTGCGAATCGGCGCCAGGACCGGCTCGGTGATCCGGTACAGGAACTCTGCCACCGCCGACACGAACTGGTTGCGGGTGTTCACCACGTTGAAGGCGATCAGCCAGGACAGGATCGCGGAGGCGATCAGCAGCCAGACGTAGAGGTCGAGCACGATGATGACGATGTCGAGAACGGCACGCATGGCTTTTGAAGACTCTGGCTTTGAAAACTCTGGCTGCGGTCGGGATTGACGCCTGTTGCTAGATATCGGTTCCCCCCGGTCCAAACAAGGGAAGTCGGCGCCCGAATGGCTAAAACCGGGTTACGCCCGTCCTTGACTTGACCTTGGCGGGGACTTAAATGGCGCCCGGTTGTCGGCCGCATTCACCAGAGCGGCCAGCAAAGGGGCCATAGCTCAGCTGGGAGAGCGCGTCGTTCGCAATGACGAGGTCGGCGGTTCGATCCCGCCTGGCTCCACCAGCCTTCGCTCGCTTCGCGAGCTACGGCTAGGCAAGCCAGCCCAGCTCTCGCGTAGCGAGGTGAGCGAAGGCTGTCCCGCCATAGCCCGAAGGGCGACGGCGGACCTTGTCCACGAATCCCCCTATCTCCCCGTAAACCTTGGCGGCCGTTTCTCCATGAAGCTCGCCACGCCTTCCCTGAAATCACTCCCGTTCAGCGCCACGAGCATCTCCCTGTTGGCCTCGATCGTCGCCTCGGCCAGCGTCTGGAACGGCACCTCGTAGAGCTGCCGCTTGATCACGGCCATGGCGCTCGGGGAGACGAGATCGGCGAGATCGCGCGCGTAGGCGTAAGTCTCCTCGCGCAGCTTCTCCGGCGGGCAGAGCCGGTTGACCAGCCCGATTCGCAGCGCTTCCTCGCTCGACACGCGCCGCGCGGAGAGCAGCAGGTCCATCGCATTGGCATGACCGACGATCCGCGGCAGCATCCAGCTGATGCCATGCTCGGCAATCAGGCCGCGCCGCGCGAACGCCGTCGTGAACACGGTATTGTCCGCAGCAAAGCGGAGGTCGCAATAGAGCGCGTGCACGAGTCCGATGCCGGCCGTGGCGCCGTTGAGCATGGCGATCACCGGCTTCTTGATCGAAGGATAATAGCCGTAGCGCGTCTGCCAATCCGGGCGACGGTTCATGTCGAGTGGCGGCAGGTTCGAGGCGCGTCCGACGTCGCCGGGATTCAACCCCTTGAGCGCATCCATGTCGGCGCCGGCGCAGAAGGCGCGGCCCGCGCCGGTGAGCACGATGACGCGGACATCGTCGGCGGTGTTTGACGCTTCCATGGCGTGACGCACGTCGCGCTCCATGATCGGCGTCCACGCATTCATGCGGTCCGGGCGATTGAGCGTGATGGTCGCTATCTTGTCGCTCACTTCATAGAGAATGTGCTCGTAGGCCATGACGCTCTCCCTTGCTTGCCGGCGCAATTCCGCGCGCTCGTTGCCAGCGAACCTAGAGCCTTTCCCGTTCCGATGGAATCGGAAGGCGGCTCTGGATTCTTGTTTTGACGCGTTTTCTTGACGTGAACCGGAGTTCACTTCGCTCGAAAACGCTCCAGCATATCCGGGGAAGAGGCAAGGACTTGCGCGAAGGACTTGCGCGAAGGCGCGATTACTCGGCGGCTTGCGCCAGCACCGGCCGGCGCGCGAGCCAGCCATCAATGAAGTGATCGAGCCAGGCGCGCTCCGCGACATCGTAGACGGCGCGATCCGCGAAGTGATGGTGACGCTGCCGCGCACCGGGCGCGCTGAAGCCGTCATAGCCGCGCGTGGTCCAGCGATACATCATCGCGTAGGTCACATCGGGGTGGAACTGCACCCCGAAAGCATTGCCGGTACGGAACGCCTGCATCGGAAAATCATCGCCTTCGGCGAGCAATTCGGTACCAAGCGGCAGCTCGAATCCCTCGCGATGCCAGTGATAGACCTGCGCCGGCCAGTGCGGGCAGAGCGCACGGCCCGCAGCGGTCGGCCTGATCGGATAATACCCGATCTGAGTCAGCGCCTCCGCATGCGGTGCGACGCGGGCCCCGAGCTGCATCGCCAGCATCTGCGCACCCAGGCAGATGCCGAGGAACGGCCGCTGCTCGCGCAGCGGAATTTCGATCCAGTCGATCTCGCGGCGGATGTAGTCGTCGGAGTCGTTGGCACTCATCGGGCCGCCGAAGATCACGGCGCCGGCATGCTGGTCGAGCGTGTCGGGCAGGGGATCGCCAAAGCGCGGACGACGGATGTCGAGGCGATGGCCGAGCGCGCGCAGCGCATTGCCGACTCGGCCCGGCGTCGAGCACTCCTGATGCAGGACGATCAAGACCGGCAGCCGAGTTTCAGAGGCGGCGGCGCGCGGCGCCCTCCGTGGGAAGGCCACCACCTCTGCGCCACCAAACCTGTCCGTCCGGAACAACATGGCCTCTGCGAGTGCTATCGGTTCAGACCGCCAGCATAGCTAAGCGATGGTTAACATCCTGTGATCTTGCGCACATACGAGCGACATCGAAGCAAAGTCCGGGCCAATACGGAGAACCAGGGTTTCTCTAGTTCCTGCGCCTCTGGAAGCGGCTGGTGGCTGCCAGGATGAAGCCGCGCGGGAAGAAACGCAGCGCGAACGGCACAATCTTGATGCCCAGGCCGGGCAGCACTGCCCGTTTGTTGGCCATCAGGCCACGATACGCCTCTCGCGCAACTTCGGCGGCAGAGACGTTGAGAAGAGCCGTATCATGTTGCGACCCAACGCCGGCGCGGGCCTGGAATTCGGTCGGCACCGGACCCGGGCACAGCACGGTGACGCGGACGCCGCGCGGCGCAAGCTCCGCCCGCAATGCTTCGGTGAAGGAGATCACATAGGCCTTGGACGCGTAGTAGACGGCCATGCCGGGACCGGGCAGGAAACCGGCGACCGATCCGACATTGAGAAGACCGCCCTTGTTCCTGATGAGCTGATCGGCAAAGCGCAGCGACAGATCCGTCAAGGCACGGACGTTGACGTCCACGATGCCGAGCTGCTCGACGCGGTCGCGCTCGATGGCGTCGCCGAACACGCCGAAGCCGGCATTGTTGACGAGATGATCGAGCTCGACGCCTTCGGCGGCGAGCGCTGCCGCGATCGTCTCGGCGGCATCCGCGTCCTGAAGATCGCACGGAATCACGATCGGCTTCTTGCCGCCCTTGGCGGCGAGTTCCGCGGCGAGCGACTCGAGCCGGTCCGCCCGTCTCGCGGTCAAGGCGAGGCGATGCCCGTTGGCGGCAAACACACGCGCCAGCTCCATTCCGATGCCCGCCGAAGCACCGGTAATCAGCGTCACCCTCTCAGTCACGATTTGTCGTCTCTCGAATTCAAGTTTCTGGCTCCGCAATGGCGGAACGAGAGCATAGGCCGAGCGGAACATGCAAGCGGCACTCCCAGCATGGCCGCTCGAGCAGAACGACAGGCAGCGCTGAAAAACCGTTGATTTGCAGGCGCATCGACGCGCGTGACGAACAAATTAAACTTTCGTCATGTGTCCGCGCAGGCCGCGGTTCACCAAGGCCTGAGCCCCTCAACCGCCGACGACGCTATCCTTGACCTGGCCACCGGCACGCTCTGCAACTGCGTGCTTCAGCTCGATCCGGTCGCGCTGGGAAATCCCGAGCAGGTCGGAAGCACGCCAGACAACATTGTCCTCGAACTCGCTGACTTGGCCGTCGGCATAGACCAGCTCCCACATCATCTGCACGATGCGTTTGCGGCCGTCTTCGTCGAGCGAGCGCATGATGACGCTGGTGAAGTGATAGAGGTCCACCGCCTCGCCCTCGACCTGGGTGGCGTCCGCGATCAGGCGGTCAGCAGTGCCGCGGTCGAGCCCGAAATGGCTTTCGATCAAACTATGCAGCTTGCGCTGCTCGGCCGCGCTCGGCTGGCCGTCCAGCGAGACCACGTGGACCAGCAGTGCAGTGGCCGCCAGCCGATAATCGCTGTCGCCGAATGCGCGGTCCGAGGCTTGAGGACCGACGATGTCGGCGATGAATTGACGTAAGCCGTCGAGCATAAGGTCCTACCGAGATCGATGACAGCTGCAAGGAGCGCGGCTGTTACCAGCATTATATGAGCGGGAAACTCAACCGGCGCAACGTGCGTCAGTTCCGCGCGCTGCATTACGTTTCGGCAATCTGGGGCGCCGTCATGGCCGACTTGACGAAAGAGAAATGATGGAGAATGCGGCGACGCCCCCCGCCCTCACGGAATCTCGTACACCACCATCTTGTCGGCGATGCCACGGAGCGCGGCCTGCTTCTGGATCGGTTTTATGGCGCGCCGCTCAAGCACTTCGGCGACTGCGGGCGCATCGAGCACCGGGCCTGTGATGTGGATCTCCTGCGCGGTCGACAGGCTCTGCACGCGGGCGGCGATGTTGACGGTCTGGCCGAAATAATCCTGCCGCTCGTTGAGCATGACCGCGAGACACGGACCTTCATGGATTCCGATCTTGACGATGAGATCGTCGGTGCCGCGCTTCTTGTTGAGCTCGTCCATTGCTGCGCGCATGCGCAGTCCGGCGACGATGGCGTGCTCGGGACGGACGAAGGTCGCCATCACGGCATCGCCGATGGTCTTAACCACCGCGCCCTTCTCGGACGAGATGATCTCGAGCAGCGCGTGGAAATGCGCGCGCACGAGATCGAAGGCGGCGAGATCGCCGACCCGCTCGTACAGCGCGGTCGAGCCCTTCAAATCGGTGAACAGGAAGGTCAGCGAGGTGATCTGGAGACGCTGGTCGAGACTGAGATTGTCCGCCTTGAAGACGTCGCGAAACGTCTGGTTCGACAGCATCCGTTTGGCGGTGAGGAACGGCTTGCGCTTGCCGATGAGATGATGGAGCGCCTCGGCCGCGATGAACACCGACGGCAGCACCCGCACGCCGGCCTGGTTCTCCAGCGACAGCCGCAGCGGACCCGGCCGCATCGTCGTGGTCCCCGTTGGGGCCTGCACCTTGTTGTACATGATGGCGAGTTGCTGGCGATCCTTGGTCGGCTCGCCCTGGACGTCGATGAAATGGGCGGCGTGCGTCACCGGCTCGAAGATGATGACGAAGTCATCAGGCAATTGCAGCGACATGGTCGCCTTCTCGCCCGCCGGCAGCTCCATCGTATCCAGCGTCACATCGTTGGCCAGCGTCGTGAACGACTCCTTGTTGAAGTCGACGCCGGAGCTCCAGAAGACCTGCTTGAAGTATTCCCAGACCGGCAGCGTATCGGGATCGTGCGCGGCGATGCGACGGACGCGCGGGTTCACAGTGAAGGAGACCTCGACCTGGTCGTCGACCGAAGCCTTGTAGCCGCAGGCGCAGAGCGCGCAGTGATAGTCGTCCGGCTTGAGCGCCTTCAAGGTCGAGTGCGCGCCCAGCACGCCGCCGCAGCCCGGGCACAGCACGTTCCAGCCGAGATCGAACAGCCCGAGCCGGGCCGCGTGCAGGAACGCCGAGATGACACGCTCCTCGTCGAGACCGTGCTGGCCGGAGAAATCGAGGACATTGACGCGATTGAGTTCGTGATCCTCGCCGTCTTCGATGAGACGCGCAATCGCATCGGCCACCTTCGGATCGGCGGTCTGCTTCAAAACGGAAAACTGGGCCTGGATGTCGCTCATGGCGGGGCTCTATCTAGGGTAAATCACGCCATCGGCCAGACCAGCGCCTGTCACCGACGCGTGATGCGGAACATGGGTGAGTGGTCCGGCTGCGTCGTGACGACGCCGAGCGGGACCACGGGAGTCGTGGGATCGACAAGCTCGACACGAAACGCGCCGATCAGCCGGGCCAGCGCCAGCACGGATTCGGCCTGCGCGAACGGCGCGCCGATGCAGACGCGCGGGCCTGCGCCGAACGGCAGGTAGGCGAAACGATCGGGCGCCTCTTTCGACATGAAGCGTTTTGGAATGAACGCGTTCGGCTGATCCCACAGCTTCTCGTGCCGGTGCAGCAGCCAGGGCGCGATCATGACGATGTCGCCCTTGCCGATCTCGACACCGGCCGCATTGTCCTTCTCCCGCGCGGCCCGGGCGACAAGGAAGGCCGGCGGATAGAGCCGCATGGTCTCGTCGGTCACTGCGCGGGTGAACTTCTGGCGGTCGATGTCGGCCATGCTGTCGAGATGCTCGCCGCGGGCCTCGAGCGCCACCTCCTCCTGCGTATCGGGATCGAGCGCGAGCAGATAGAGCGCCCAGAACAGCGCGGTCGCCGTCGTCTCGTGACCTGCCAGGATCATGGTCGCGACCTCGTCGACGAGCTGCTCGTCGGAAAAGCCCTTGCCGGTTTCGGGATCACGCGCTTCGTCCATGAGATCGAACAGGTCGCGCGGCGGCGCACCGTCCTTCTTGCCGGCCGCGCGCCGTTCGGCGATCAACATCGCGACGAACTCGGTCCAGCGCTTGCGAAAGCGCGCGCGGGCGAAATCCATCGGGCTCGGCCAGGACACCGGCAGCACCATGTCGAGGAGATAGGGCCGCCCCAGCCGCGCGGCATATTCCATGATGAAGTTGCGCAGGGTCGCGCCATGCCGGTCCATGCCGAACGAGAACATCGTGCGCCCGGCGATCTCGAGGGTCATGCGCTGCATCACCTCGCGCAGATCGATCGGCTCGCCGGTCCGTGCGTCGAGCTTGGCAATCGTCTCGTCGAGCACCGCCGTCATGTGCGGAACGAGATTTGCGGTGGCGCGCGGTGTGAAGGCCGGCGCGAGGGTGCGGCGCTGAAACGTCCAGGAATGACCTTCCGCAATCAGAAGGCCGTCACCGAGCACGGGGCGCAGCATGCGGATGCCGGCCGGCGTGCGCGTATAATTCTCGTAGTTGCTGAGCAGAACGTGCCGGATCGCGTCCGGCTGGTTCAGGATGAAACTGTTGCGGAAGAAGAAGCGGCCCGCGATGACCTCTTCCTCATAGGCGCGCTGCCCCCAAGTCGCGATCATGTTCTGCCGGATCACCGCGAGACGGGCGAAGAACGACATGTCGTCGGGCGCACGCGGGGGAGCCGGAGGGATGATGGGCCGACGCACGCTGGCGATGTTCATGGCTCTCTCCCGCAGATCTGACGCACCTAAACAGCTAATAAGTCAGCTCGGCAATCGCAATCCTGTTCTCGGCGGCCGGCCAGGCCCGCGCCACGATCCGTTCTTCGCCAAACTGGGCCACGATGTTACGCCCGATCTCGCCGGACGGAAGCCGCAGGGTTGCTGTCGCATCCGTGGGCACGCCCGGCTTGACGTCGGCCGGCTCCTTGCCGTCAAACAGCACCACGTCCCGCGGCAGGCCGAAATAGCCGCGTGGCCGCGACATGATCACGACGGCTCCCGCATCCTTGTCCGCCGGCCCGAGCGGGCGCGCAGAGCGCAAGTGCACGACGTCGGATGAGCGCGGGAAGGGCGAGCGATAGATGTGCGTGGTCGGCGCACCCTGCGAGGCCAGGACGAATTCGAGCGACCAGGCGGGATCGACCTGCGCCGGCCCCCAGCGGCCGTCGGCGGCCGTCCTGGAGCTGTGCAGCGCGGCACCCTTGCGCTCCCCGGTATCAGGATCGACACGGAAGATATCGACGGCTGCATCTGCGACCGGGCGATTGGTCGGCACGCCGCCCGGAGTGCCCGTGACGAGGCCGCTCAGCTTCACGCCTGGTTCCGGTACGACCGCTATGCGCGCGGGCTCGCGGCCGGCGATGAACTTGTGGATCTCCCGGAATGCGCGCGGATGAAACGCCACCTCGCGATGATCGAGCGCGCCGAGCACGAGGTTGGTCGCGCCCTTCAGCTCCGGTCCTTCGGCGGTGACGCCGGTCGGCGTGCCGGGCTTGCCGATGAAGCGGCCGTCGGGTTGCGCGTATTTGTCCATGCCGTCGCTGCGCAGCGTCAGGAAGGCGACGCCTGGGGTCACCTCGGTCTCGCCCTCGTTCAAGCCGCGCAGGAATACGCCGCGGCCGTTGAATTCGTTGTTCGGCTGGTCATCGGTCGCGAACACGCCGTGATTGGGCGTGCCGCACAGGATCGCGTGGCTGACATCGCCCGCACCGCCGTTCTTGATGACGTTGCGGATCGCATATCCGCCGCGCGAGCTGCCGACGAGCGCCACGCGCGGCGCGCCGGTCCGGCGTTTCAATTCAGTGATGGCGGCGGCGAGCTCGCGGCGCTGGTCCTCGGTCGAGGAGCGGTTGGCCTGCTCGACCTTGTCGTCGCTGCGCGCCAGCGGGTCGGTGAAATTGATCGCCATCATGCGATCGCGCGCGATGCCGTTGGATTCCATCCGCCAAAGCGTCGTCATCCAGAGCGCGTCGTAGTCGCCATTGCCGTGCACGAACAGGATCGGCGGGATCTCGGCATTTCGCGTGGCGGTCTGGGCCAGCGCACCCAACCGCAAGCTCGCAACCGCGAAAGGCAAGCTGCCAGCCCCCAGCAGGATCGTTCGTCGTGACAGCTTCATCTGTTCCTCCCCCGGCAAAGCATCGCTTTGCACTGCTTATACCGGCCTAACCACTGGACAGCGAAGGACTTTCGCGGGCATCACTGAACTTGCCGGAATCACCCGAGACCACTTCTGACACCCGATATGGAAGGGGATATGACCGAGCAGACGAGCCGCCAGAAATTTGCCGGCGACGGCATCGCCGCGCCGTTGCGGTACACCGTGTTCCGACGCATCTGGCTCGCCAGCCTGCTCTCCAATCTCGGCCTGCTGATCCAGGGCGTGGGTGCCGCCTGGGCGATGACGCAGATGGCGGCCTCGGCCGACAAGGTGGCGCTGGTGCAGACCGCCTTGATGCTGCCGATCATGCTGATCTCGATGCCGGCCGGCGCCATCGCGGACATGTATGACCGCCGTATCGTCGCCGTGGTTTCGCTGTCGATCGCGCTGACCGGCGCGAGCGCGCTCACGGTGCTGGCCGGCTTCAATCTCATCTCTCCCGAATTGCTGCTCGCCTTCTGCTTCGTGGTCGGCAGCGGCAACGCGCTGTTCGGCCCGGCCTGGCAATCCTCGGTCAGCGAGCAGGTGCCGCCCGAATCATTGGCGTCGGCCGTTGCGCTGAACGGCATCAGCTACAACATCGCGCGCAGCTTCGGTCCTGCGGTCGGCGGCGTCATCGTCGCTGCGCTCGGCGCGGTGGCGGCGTTCGCCTGCAACGCGATCCTTTATCTGCCTCTACTGGTGGTGCTGCTGCTCTGGCGCCGCAACACCGAGCCCTCTCGCCTGCCGCGCGAGAAGCTCAACCGCGCCATGGTCTCGGGCTTCCGCTACATCACCAATTCGCCGCCGATCAAGATCGTGCTGTTGCGCACGCTGGTGATGGGCCTGATCGGCGGCGCCGTGATGGCCTTGATGCCGCTGGTGGCACGCGACCTCCTGCATGGCGGCGCGCAGACCTACGGCATCATGCTCGGCGCCTTCGGCATGGGCGCGGTGATCGGCGCGCTCAACATCCACGAGCTGCGCAAGCGCATGAGCGGTGAGGCCGCGATCCGCGCCTGCACCATCTCGATGGCATTCGCGATGGCCGCCCTCGCGGTGAGCACCGAGCCGGTGCTGACGGCGACTGCGCTGGTGCTGGCCGGGGCGGTCTGGATGGCGGCGATCGCGCTGTTCAACATCGGCGTGCAGCTCTCGGCGCCGCGCTGGGTCGCGGGCCGCTCGCTCGCGGCGTTCCAGGCCTCGATCTCCGGCGGCATCGCGATCGGGGCCTGGGGCTGGGGTCATCTCACCGACTATGCCGGGGTCGAGGTCGCGCTGCTGACGGCGGCCGGCCTGATGCTGATCTCGCCACTGCTCGGCATCTGGCTCACGATGCCGCGCGTCGGCGCCCGCAACGAGGACGCCGATGTACTGGCCGACCCCGAGGTGAAGCTGTCGCTGACCGGCCGCAGCGGACCGCTGGTGGTCGAGATCGAATACCGGGTCGCCCAGGAGAACGCGCGCGCCTTCCACAACGTGATGCAGGACGTGCAGCTCTCGCGGCAGCGCAACGGCGCCTATGGCTGGTCGATCGCGCGCGACATCGCCGATCCCGAATTGTGGACCGAGCGCTACCATTGCCCGACCTGGCTCGATTACCTGCGACAGCGCAGCCGTTCGACCCAGTCCGAACGCGCGCTGCATCAGCAGGCAATCGACTTCCACGTCGGCCCCGAGCCGGTGCGGATCCGCCGCATGCTGGAGCGCCCGTTCGGCTCGGTGCGCTGGAAGGACGATACGCCGGACAGCGCGAAAGACGAGGTGCTGCCGGTGGTCGCGACCGCGGCGGGGAGCAGTACCTAGATTTTCTCCGTCCGTAGTCCGCAAGAGCACAGCGTCATGCGGGGCCAAGCGCCCCGGATATCGCTGCGCTCAGCCGGGCAACGACACTACGGGAAGCTCTATTGCCCGTGGTCCTTCAACACCTTTTCGCAGCCCTTGCTCAGCCGGGCACGATTCTGCTTCAGACAGGCGAGCACGGCGCCATCGCCATTGTTCATCACCGCGCGGCAGAAGCGCGTGACATCGCGCGCACAGGCGTCGTGGCCCGGTTGCTGTTGCGCGGACGCGGGCGATGCGCACAGGAGCAAAGTGACAATGAAAAGAAATCTGGCCATCGCGTCATGCCTCTTGCCCGGAATAAATCGCGGACGAAGCTAGTGCGATGATCCCGGAGCCGCAACGGCTTTGTTGAGGAGCGTCATGTGCCGCCGCGTGGCCCCGGCGTCACGCCGGGGGCACATCGCGAGGGGAGCTTACCGACCCAACGATAGGATGTGATGCTTACTGCTTGTCCTGGACGTCAGCGACTTTGCGCGACGCGCCCTTGGCGAGATCCTTGTCCATCACCGCGCGGCAACCGGCGCTCAGGTCCGAACGATGCTTGATCATGCACGCCGTGATCTTCGGGATGTTGGGAATTTCCGCCGAGCACAGGCGGAAGGCATCGCCGGTGCACATCTGCTGCGCTTCGGACGAGAAGGCGAAGCTCGAACTGGTCGAGACGATCGAGACGATGGCGGCGAAGCCAAGGGCGAGGCTGGTGTCGCGAATCCTGCCCGTCAGGGACTTGGCAGAATGGCACTTGGCAGCAGAGGGGTTGGCGGAGATGCACTTGGACATTTGAAGCTCCCATTGGCACCGCCGCTGGCGGGCCCGTTGTTGATGGGAGCTACGATGCTCCAGCAAAACCGTTTCCACTGTGATGATGGTCACGAGAGGCCGAGTCTCTGTGACCTCGGTCACTTTGGCACACCTCGCTGAAATTCCTCCGCAACCGCCATCGTGTTGGTGTCACGTTAACTGTTCCTTCGCATTAATGGCTCGACGCGCGGAAGATTCCGCCGGTTTGGTTGCGTAATTGGAAAGAGTAGCGATGCGTAATGCGTTGGGCCTGATGCTGGCCAGTGTAGTTGCGGCGGTCGTGATCGCCGCCGGCGGTTGGTTTTATTATTCCGCGCTCGCCGATCAGGGCGCTCCCAAGACAGTTGCCGCCCGTGCCGCCGATCAATTGCCGGCACAGGCGAAGCTCGCCGCCAAGGATGATGTCGAGACCACTGCTGCGATCGCGGCCAAGCCGGCGACGGCCGCTCCGGCGCCCGCCATGCCGGTGCAGCAGAAGCAGGTCTGTGCCAATCCGAACGCGCTCGGCGTTGCCCGCGTGGTCGAGATCGACACCACAGGCGGTCCCGGATTCGGCTTCGAGCACTTCAAGCAGTTCGACTTCCTCACCGAGAAGGAGGTCGTGCTGACCTTCGATGACGGTCCGTGGCCGGTCAACACGCCCGCCGTGCTGAAGGCGCTCGCGGATGAATGCACCAAGGGCCTGTTCTTCTCGGTCGGCAAGCATGCGACCTATCATCCGGAGATCCTGAAGCAGGTGCTGGCCCAGGGCCACACGGTCGGCACGCACACCTGGTCGCATGTCAACCTGAACAGCAAGAAGTTGACCGAGCAACAGGTCATGGACGAGGTCGAGAAGGGCTTTAGTGCGGTGAGATTTGCGCTCGGCACCAACCCGGCACCATTCTTCCGCTTCCCGCAACTCCAGCACAATCCGGCGATTGTGAGCTATTTCGGCACCCGCAACGTCGCGATGTTCTCGACCGAGATCGACTCATTCGACTTCAGGAAGGGCGCGACGCCGGAGAAGATCGTGGAGACCGTGATGACCAGGCTCGACAAGCTCGGCAAGGGCATCATCCTGATGCACGATTTCCAGAAGAACACTGGCCTGGCGCTGCCGACGCTGCTCGCGCGGCTCAAGGCCGGCGGCTACAAGGTCGTGCAGATGAAGGCCAAGACCAGCCTCCAGACGCTGCCGGAATATGACGAGGCGCTGCTGAAGGACATGAAGGTGCCGACCGCGGGTACGAATGCACGTCCGATCTCGAGCGTGGTGCAGACGGTGTCGCAGTAAGCACTGCCGCCCGTTCAGACAGCTTCAACTTACGTCATGGCCGGGCTTGTCCCGGCCATCCGCGTTCCTGGAGCTGCATCACATGAAGGCCAACGCGCTGGTCAAAACGCCGCGTTTGCTGGACCGGGTGAACCTGTCTCTTCGGGCTGGACAACCAATTGACTGGCGGAGGGAGAGAATCTCGAAAGAAAATTGCTCTATCGCTCCCTTTCAGGTTCTCTCCATAGGAGAGGAATTGAGCTAACTGCTTCTCAGTTCATGAGAATTCGCTGGGGCTTTTGCTGATGCCGGTCCGTGGGCGGGCTGGTTGGCAAGGTGGTCTGCACAGGCGCTGCGGAACACGTGGACAAACCCAGCCGGAACGCAACCTGCTGCCGGCCCACCCAACGCTTTTTCACCGCCCCTCGTCGGCGCAGACGCCACCCTAGACGATGTAGCCATGCCGGCCGCTTCCATATCCGTGGAAGGCTGCGACAGTTCTTCTAGGCTAGGAGCCGTTAAGTCCACGTGCGCGTGAACCAGTTGGGCTCCCTAGGACGGCACAAATCTAAATTGTTGGGTTCCGTGCTCGCCGGGATCCGGGCCCCGTTCTGCCATCCAATACCCCTCATGCGCCTCGATGAAGGCTTGCTCGGGAATCCATGTCCGCTCGTATCTCACGAGCTTCTCCACAAGCGAGGTTGCCTGCCCCGGTCCATTGTCACTCAAGTAGGACGTCTGAATCTCTCGCCTGGTCTCCCCGTCGCTGATCGGGACGCGATGCCAAACCAGCTTCCCCGGGGCGATTGCACAGAGTGACCGGATGGTCGCGACGGGATCCGGCACGTACTGAATTGCGCCATTCGAATGGATCAGATCGACATTTCCGAGCCAATCGGCCGCCGCCTCGATCTGCTCGAAAAACCTCAACTTGTCCGTCGCAAGCTCTTTCGCTCGCCTCACCATGGCAGGCGTCTCAACAACCGCCCACCTGATGTCTGGCGATTGCACGCGGGCCGTCTTGTAGTGGACGCCGGCGCCCCCTCCGAAATCGAGTACCGTTCCTAAGCCTGCGACCAACGGCCAGTTTGCCTGCCCTTGATAAGCGATGGTCTTGCGGAAGATGATATCGACCAACTCTTCGCTTTCGTAGCCTTCGATCGTGCCGCGAGGCGGAAACAGTCGCCTTCGAAGTCTCTGGGTCAAACTCATGATCGTACCGGCGTTTCATCGGATTCCGGTTGACACAAACAGAAACATTACGAATTGTACAGCTAGAAGGCGAAGATTTCTCTTGATCAACTCGCGCGGCGGCCCACAGCGAGACCGGGCCACATGTGGCGGGCCTCTTTAGTTGCTGATGTTCGCGGTGGGCGTTTCACATGCGATCGAGCATGGCTTTGTGAGGCCGGCACTCCGTCGAATAAGGCCCGCGAAATGCGTCGTTCTGGGCGGATTCACTATTTCCGGATGATGCACGGGGAAGTCTGGGAGGTATTTGCGACTAGCCTCGCTTCTTTGGCAGGGTTAGGTCGCGTCTTGCCTTATGCGCTTTAAATTTGAGCACCGCCTCGACCGCTTCTTCCAACGTTGCGAGCTGGTTGTTGTTGATGTTGCCAGGCGTGCGCTCGCCCGTGAGCAAGAACGCGCCCGTCAACCGCGCGGGTGGCACTACGACATAGCTCATGACCTCGCAATTGTCCTCGTCCATTCGTGCGACCACGACGAGATCGGCGCGTTGATCGATGCGACGCCGGAGGCCCCACCGTGGAAACTTCCCGCGGGCAATGCTCGCGCGCGCTACCGCGATCATGACCTTGACCGCGCGATCAATCGTAATGAGGCCAGTGTTCTGATCGAAGCTTAGCGAATGCCCGAACGCAACGAGTTCGTCGACAAACTCCTCCCGAAGCTCGACCAGGGTTGCGATGACCGCGCGGCGCCCATCTTGGTATTTCAGGCTGTCCGGATAATAGCCGATGGCGGCATACGCCTTCCTGAGGCTGCCAAACCTTTTGATATACGCGCCGTTGCCGGGAAGATCGAACGAGGCATCGATGATCGAGGCGCTTAGTTCGCCCTTCTCAACCAGCAGGCCCCTCAATCGGTCCAGCATGTCCCGATCCGACAGCCGCAGCCGCCGTCGAGTGGAAATCTTCTGAGCTTTCCAGAATAACGCCGGCTTTACGATTGGCGCAAAGGACGCTTCGGATCGGATCCAGGCGTCGGGCGGATTAGGTTTGGGCTTCTGGCCCAGCTTCCAGTTGCTGCGGTTGTAGACGTTTCTTCCGATATAGTGCTCGTTCTTAAGCAGATAACGGAGCGTCCAGCTCGTCCATCGCCGGCCGAACTGGTTCAGAATGCCCTCCCCGTTCAGCTCTTTAGCGATCGCCGACGGGCACTTTCGTTCTTCGACAAAGGACCAGAAAATCCGCCGGACGACCTCCTGCTCCTCCGGCGGGCCGGGTCGCAGCAGCACCCGATCCTCCTGCAAGGCCTTGCGCTGGCCATTCGCCAAAAAGCCCTTGGATCGGCCGGCCCGGTCGACAAGCTCGCGACGTAAGCCATAGCCGGCCGGACCGCCCTGGCGAAATCCCAGTGTGACCAGGCGACATTGCGCGGCGAACACCTTCTTCGAGAGATCGAGACTGTACTGTCCCGCGCCAATGCGCTTTAGCTGCTTTGCGATGTTCGACACGAAGCTGCCGTCGTTGTCGAACTGCTCGGCACAATACTGCACCGAAACGCCAGCGCTTTTGCAGATGAACTCATAGTGAGCGCTTTCGTCGGCGTCCTGGAACCGGCCCCAGCGGCTGACATCGAACACCAGGATGACGCCAAAATCTGCCTGAGCGCTCTTCACGTCATGCAACAGCTGCTGCAGCGCGCTGCGGCCCTTGAGCGTCAACCCGCTTCTCGCTTTGTCGATGTAGCTTTGCACAATCTCGAGGTCGTGCTCGATTGCATAAGCCGCGATCGCAAGCGCCTGGTTGGCGGTCGAGTATTTTTGCTGCTCGGTGGACATCCGAATGTATTGCGCGGCCCGCACCCGGCCATCGCTTGCTTCGGCAACTTCCGGTCGCTTGACCATGCCTCACCCTCATTCGCCAATGCCGAGGTTAGGGCAGAGCTCGGACGGGAGTCTGGCAAAGCTCACCGATGGTTGGCGCTCTTTCAACCGATCGAGCAAGGTTCGACTATCTTTTTCGGAAATGTCTCTACGCGCGGCGCAACTCGGTTCTGCAGCCTTCAGGATCAAAGGCGAGCCTTGGATCATACTGCGTCGTCTGTTCCGCGCGCCGCCGCAGCGCGTTACTCTTCCATCCGGAATCACCAGAACAATGAAGACGCGCGCTGGCTCACCCATCCCACGGCAGCCGAGCCGAGAAGCGAAGCTAGCCCGGCCCAGAGCCAAGAACGGCCACGCGCGGCGCTCACAGACCGCAAGTATAGGAATGCACCTAACAGCGGGCCGTAGTTCTTCCTGAAATCTCCGTTCAGCTTTGCAATCTTCGAGAGCTCGGAACACCCATCGACTTCGTCGGCCACTTGCGCTGATCCTCATGATTGAGCCAGCGTCCTATAAACTCCTGTTTTGCCCGACGGAGCAAGGGAAATTCGGCTAATCAAAATCCTAGCAGAACGGCCCGCGGGACGTACAGCGCTGGCCGGGGACTGTCGAGGGCATTGGTGTCGGTAGGTCAGAGGATTGCACAACTACGTTCGTTTGAGCCGGGGTCGCGCTATTGATGGCCCTGGCCGTCGTGCGCGCACTATCCAACTGAGCGCGACAATTTACGTAGGCATCCGTCCCCGGCCTAGCCCCATAACTCTGGCACTTCTGATCGTCTTTGGCATTACGTTCCGCGATGAGATCATCAGTAATGCACCCGCCCAAAGACAGGCCAAGCGCCAAGATCACGACGACCCGCATCTAGTGTTCCCCCAGCATGATACTGGCTGCATCCAACCGCAACCGCAGGGCGAAATCAACAGGGCGTCTGGATCAAATATGGATAGGTCGCCAGCGTGATGCCGCGGACATCTGTTGTGAGACCATACGACTTTTTGCGCGGATTGGCTCAGGCGCTTGACCGACTTGAGGTGTCCAGCCTGGGCGGCACCCCCCAACCCTAGCGGCTTGCCTCTGGCTCCATTCGCCGGAATCTATTTGGCATGAGCAACAAGTCGCGAGAGGTCATCTGGGGCGGCCGGATCATGGGCGCGAAGATCCACGCCCGGGGAGCCCGCGAGCGTGCCGAGCAGGCTACTCGCGAGGCGGACCGCGCCGAGGCCGAAGCCTGGTCCGTCCGCATGGAAGGCTACGGCGGCCCTGCCCGGCCCTCTCCGACGATTGGCCAATGCCTTAAAGGCGGGCTTGCTTGGCTGGAGGTCGAATGCGCGCGGTGTAAGACACGTGCCAGCCTGCCGCTGGACGCAATCCGCCGGCCTCGGGACACTCCACTTTGGAAGTTGGAAGCTTCGCTTAAGTGCCGATCATGCCGCACCACCCGATACGCGCCCCCTGCTCGGATGATCAAGCTAACCGAGACAAGGCAGATCACACCTTATAAGTGGGTCCATCCGACTGAGGAGCGTTAGGTCGGTCCACGATTAGATCAGTGAAGCCATGTGCAATCTTTATTCGATCACCACCAACCAAGCCGCCATCAGCGCGCTGTTCCGCGTCGTCAACCGACATGTCGGCAACCTCGCGCCCATGCCCGGTGTGTTTCCCGACTACAAGGCGCCCATCGTCCGGACGGGAGCCGAAGGTCGTGAGCTCGCCACTGCGCGCTGGGGCATGCCGTCCTCCTCTAAAGCGCTTATGAACGCGACGAAGAAGAGAGCCGAAAGGCTGCAGGCCAAGGGCAAGACAGTAGACTTCAAGGAATTGCTGCGGATGGAGCCGGATTCCGGCACCACCAACATTCGAAACGTGGAGTCGAAGCACTGGACGCGCTGGCTCGGCGTCGAGAATCGTTGCGTCGTGCCGTTCAATAGCTTCAGCGAGTTCAACAAGGCCGAAGGCGGAGATATCTGGTTTGCGCTCGACGAGTCCCGTCCTCTCGCCTGTTTCGCTGGCCTCTGGACCAACTGGACGTCCGTGCGCAAGGTCAAGGAGGGCGAGACCACCAACGACCTTTATGCATTTCTGACGACAGAGGCGAACGCCGAAGTCTTCGCCATTCATCCGAAAGCGATGCCCGTGATCCTGACGACGTCTGATGAGATCGAGACCTGGATGAACGCGCCTGCTGAGGAAGCTCTCAAGCTGCAGCGGCCCCTTCCAAACGGATCGCTCCAGATCGTAGCCCGCGGTGTGAAGGAAGACATAGTGCAGTCTATTCTAGCCTGAGATGTGCGGCGGGGCCGGGCTGACGAATCCGTCCGTGCCGTGGTAAGCCTAGACGATTGAACCTACAAATTATCGGTCGCTGGGTTCTATGACTTCCGAGAGCAGGTCAGCCGTATCTCGCAGGCTGTTTCGTACCTCCTCAAGCCTCTGGTTCGATGGAAGGGCAGGCCGCCGCGAGAGCCTTAAGACAAACTCAAAAACCCGATCCGAGTTGCGCATGAGCTGCAACAAGTGCTCACCGCTCGGACCGTTTGAACCGGAAAGCCAATTCTTGGCAGTTCTTTCATTCGCCCCAGTCCACCGCATCAGGGTCTTCTGGGCTTGATGGCTATTGCCAAGCTCGGATCGAAGAATATCGGCGATCAAGCTCGCGTAACTAGGCGATTGCTTTCCGCCATTTGGAAACTTCTTGCCCGTTTTCGGAAACATGTTTCCTCCCGAGCTGCGTTATGATTTTCAACTATTCGACCATGCATTCTTGACGCTAGTAGGGCGACGATGTTGCAAGGCACCTCAAACATAGGCGCTGAACTAGAGAGCCCAACTGCCAAATCCGCTGCCGAATACGTTCGGATGTCGACCGACCATCAACAATATTCGACGGCGAACCAGTCACAAGCTATTCGCGAGTACGCTGCGCGTCACGGCTTTCGGATTGAAAAGACTTACGAGGATAGCGGCAAGAGCGGCCTCAATCTTGATGACCGGCAGGCGCTCAAGCAGCTCATCGAGGATGTCCAAAATGGCGCGGCCGAGTTCGCGACCATTCTCGTCTACGACGTCAGTCGCTGGGGGCGCTTCCAAGATGCCGATGAAAGCGCCTATTATGAGTACATTTGCAAGCGGGCGGGCATCTCGGTTCGATACTGCGCGGAGCAGTTTGAGAATGACGGGAGCCCGGTCTCGACCATCGTCAAGGGCGTCAAGCGCGCGATGGCCGGTGAGTACAGCCGCGAGCTCTCGGTCAAGGTTTTTGCGGGACAGCGGCGGCTGATCGAGCTTGGCTATCGCCAGGGAGGCCCGGCGGGATATGGGCTAAGGCGGCAACTGATTGATCAAAATGGCATCGCCAAAGCCGAGCTAGTCCGTGGTGAGCACAAAAGCATCCAAACGGATCGGATCGTGCTCATCCCAGGTCCCGAGCAGGAGATCGAGACGATCCGCTTCGTATACGAGGCGTTCGTTGCTTACGGCAAAAGCGAGAGAGAGATAGCCGACGACCTCAATGCCAGAAGCATCCGTACCGATCTCGGCCGCTCCTGGACGAGAGCCACCGTCCACCAAATCCTCATCAACGAGAAGTACATTGGCAACAATGTCTGGAACCGATGCTCTTGCAAGCTCAAAGGCCGGCGGGTTTATAATCCTCCCGAGCGCTGGATCCGCCACGATCAGGCTTTCGAGCCCATCGTCGATGAAGAGACATTCAGATCCGCGCAAGCAATCATTTCAGATCGTTCGAAGCGCTATTCTGACGAGGAGCTCCTCGACGTGCTGCGCGGCCTCCTGGAACAGCACGGCTATCTCTCCGGCATCATCATCGATGAACTCGAGGTCGGACCGTCCAGCAGTGCCTATCGTTCGCGTTTTGGCAGCCTGATCCGCGCCTATGAACTCATTGGGTTCAGCCCTGACCGGGATTACCGGTATATCGAGATCAATCGCGCCTTACGCCGGATGTATCCCGATTTCATTGCATCAACGGTTCGCGGCATCGAGGAGATCGGGGGATCGGTTCGCCAGGACACGGAAACTGACCTCCTCACCGTCAATGACGAGTTCACCGCTTCTCTTTGCCTCGTCCGATCTCAGGAAACCGTAGCCGGGTCTTACCGGTGGAAGATCCGCTTTGATGCGGGTCTACGGCCGGACATCACCGTGGCGATCCGGATGAACCAGATGAACAGCGCTGTACTCGACTATTACCTGTTGCCGCGCTTTGAAATGGAAGCAGATCAAGTTGCTCTCGCCGAACACAACGGCCTGGCACTCGATGCCTATCGTTTCGACACGCTGGAAATGCTGTTTGAACTCGCGGCCCGCTCGCAACTGATGGAGGTCAGCTATGGGATCGGCTCAATGCATTGAGATCATTCCGGTCGGAGCCATCGATGTGGTCAATCCGCGCGCCCGCAATCGCCGGATTTTTAAGGAAATCGTCACAAGCGTCGCCGAACTCGGCCTGAAGCGGCCGATCACAGTCAAACGAAGGACGAGCGAAGGTGAACCACGCTACGACCTCGTGTGTGGTCAGGGGCGCCTGGAAGCGTATCAAGCCCTCGGGCAGCGGGAGATTCCTGCTGTCGTGGTCGATGCCAGCAATGAAGACAGCGCCATTATGAGCCTGGTGGAGAACTGCGCCCGCCGGCAGCACCGCGCGATTGACCTCTTGCACGATATCGAGGGACTGCGAGGGCGTGGCTATGAGTTCGATGACATCGCCCGCAAGACCGGGCTGAGCATCGAGTATGTCAAGGGTGTGAGTAGCCTGTTGGAGAGCGGCGAGCACCGGTTGCTCCGCGCCGTTGAGGCTGGACAGATGCCGGTCAGCATTGCCGTCATGATCTCCCAAGCTCAGGACACCGACATCCAATCCGTGCTGCAGCAAGCCTACGAAGAAAGACTGCTGCGGGGACAAAAACTCCTAGCAGCCAAGAAGTTGATTGAGCAACGGCGCCGCCGCGGCAAAGGATATAAGACCGGACCCCGGCGGTCCGATGGCGCACCAATCAGCTCGAACGCTCTCTTGCGCGCCTATCGTCAAGACGTCGACCGCAAGCGGGTCCTGATCCGCAAATCCAATAGCACCAAGGCGCGTCTGATCTTCATTCTTGAAGCCTTGCGCAAGCTGTTGGTCGAGCCGGAATTTCTATCGATCCTGGAGGACGAGAACCTCGATACCTTGCCCAAGAACTTGGCGCTACGGCTGCATGGGCAGGGCTAGGCCATGGCGCGCCGACCTCACATTTCGGTACGGATGGGCTTTGAGGAACGGACCGCCCTGGTCAGGCTGGCCGACATCCAGCCCTTAAAGCTCGTGTCGGAGGAGGTGAAGCGGTCGCCAAAATATCGCCAGATCGCAGCATCCGTTGCCGAAATCGGGCTGGTCGAGCCGCCCGTGGTGGCGCGGAGCCGCGACGGCCAGAGCAAATTTCTTCTGCTCGACGGGCATCTGCGCTTCGAGGTTTTACGAGACTGCGGCCTCTTGGAGGTGGAGTGCCTGATCTCGACCGAGGACGAAGCGTTCACCTACAACAAGCGCGTCAACCGCATTGCGATCATTCAAGAGCACCGCATGATCTTGAAGGCGATCGAGAACGGCGTCTCGGAGGCCAGGATTGCCAAGGCGCTGAATGTCGATGTTGCCAGTATCCGAAGGCGCCGCAAGCTGCTGGATGGCATCTGCGTAGAGGCGGTCGATTTGCTCAAGGAAAAGCACCTGACCCTTAACTCGTTCTCGGAGCTGCGCAAACTAGCACCGCTTCGCCAAATCGAGGCGGCGGAGCTGATGATCGCGATGAACAATTTCTCCAACAGCTATGTGCGCTCGCTGGTGGCGGCGACGCCGCGCAACCAGCTTGCGACCGGCTACACGCCGCGGGCCCCGAAGGGATTGTCGGATGAGCAGCTGGCGCTCATGGAGCGGGAGTCGGCCTCGCTCGCGCGGGAGTTCAAGGTGGCCGAACAGACCTATGGGACCGACCACCTCGACCTGGTGTTGGCGGTCGGCTACCTCTCAAAGCTTTTGCGCAACGGCAAAGTGGTGGGCTATCTCGCCAAGCATTTTCAGGAGCTGCTGTTTGAATTCCAGCGCATCACTGAATCTGAGGCCAGTGCGGCGTGATCACTCCGGCGCATTTTAATCGAGTTGGCCACCTTCGCGTATGCCTTGTTATGGAAGAACTCGGCCTCTGGGCGGGTCTCCTAGCGTCTGATACCGAAGACCATCACAGCGCCGCTCCCATACTGCGAGTCACGACTAAGTACCCCCTCTGAGAATTGTGATCGGCTAGATTCCGCAGAGCCACAAATAGCGCTTTGTCAAAAACCGACCCGTTTGCCTATGAGGATCACGCCGGAACTATGATGGGTTAGCCATCTCTGCGTCTGTCCAGCAGAAGGGCGGCCGCAGGCCGGCTCGGATGAGTTCGAGACCCGCGATTCTCAATCGAAACATGCCGGTCAAGTCGAACTGCGCTCCTCGAGTCCAGCAAGCCTCAAGATCCGAGAGGAGCGCAGAAAACGTGGTAATGAATTTCCTACCGTGAGTGGCCGAGCATGCCGTAGTAGAGAAGTCCCAAACTTCTGGCATCGCGATAGGATCCCCGCCAAAGACCCACTTTCCATTCTTGACGATCAGCCTCTTCTGTTCGTGAATCTCCTTAAAAGCATAGTAATGGGCCAACACGGTGTCATGCGACGTCGGCTGCTCAGGCGAATCCTGAAGTCCCTCACCTTCACTCTTGATTCGTTCTACCGCCTCAATTGCTGTCGCGAGGCCGTCTATTGGCGACGCACCAAAAACCGGAATTCTGCAGGCGTTTCTATCGAAGTGAGGCTTAACGGCTTCTAGCCCCTCTATAATCGAGTCGTAGAAATCACCGATTGTAGCAGGGCCTGGTGGCCTTGCCTTCCACGCGACAGGCGGGAACTGCGGATATTCAATTTGCATAAAGACCTCCAACTGCGGCCGATCCAACGGCCGCAGATCGACAGGCAGTTTCTGCAAAATGCCTCCCGGCAAGCTCTTCAACGGATACTTCGGAACAAAGCTGCTCCTGGCAATATGCGGTCGGCCACCAATTGCTGTAAGAAGGTTGCCAGCTAAAGCGAAGTGGTTCATCTCATCACTCACGACGCGATGTACTACGCCCTCGGTGCGATCAGGATCGCTCTTGATAGACCACTGGGCGCATAAGTAGGGCGGAATGGTTGAGAACTCCAGTTGCATCGCCAACCGCAATGCGGACTTCAGTTCCGACAATGAGTGGACTCTACCCGATACAAATTCTTGAATCGATTTCATGCGGCAAGCCCTAGGATGGACGTTAGCAGCGACGGCAACCCGGCACAGATCATCGCTTCAAAGGCCAAGCCGCCAGAGCTCCTCCTCAACCAAGGCTCGCAGCTCACTCGGCACACCCGCATAATCTTTCAGGGGAACGTTTCCGGCGTAGCCAATGACTGCAAGCCCTGCGTCGGACGTAAAGTATCCGCCAATAAGCAGGTAGCGAAATCGCTGAAAGAACGGCCTGAGCGTCCACGACGTTGACATGAATTCTACGATACTCACCCGCTGGCTGCTCCTGAGATCCAAGAATTGCCTGCCATAGTTGCGGTTTGCATAGTCATCAAGCCAATCCAGTCCGCTTGAAATCAACTTTCGGTCGGCGACTTGCTTGGCATAGGGCGCACTCAACCAGTTATTGAAGAACCCGCTGATCGGTAAGCAACTTGGAAATGGGACATGGTGGCCCCCGGGAAGTATCACGTCACTCAATGAGTCAATAAGCTCCGCCTGGTGCTTCGACAGCGATAGAGTCCATGGGGTTGATGGAGTCACCAAATTGGGATCTGATCCATAGCCCGCAGGGACTCGCAACCTTGGATCCAATTGCAGATCTTCAGGATCCAACAGGGCGCGCTCTTGACGCATGGACGCCTCCTAAATCGAGTTGCTAACTACAGTTCGCCTCGTCGCGCGCGCTCTGCAATATGAGCAGATGCACGTGCTGCAAGGGCCATGATCGTCAGCGTAGGGTTCTTATGGGGCTTTGAAGCAAAAGATGCTCCATCCACCACAAACAGATTTTCAACGTCCCACGCCTGCCCGAAATGATTGACACAAGAATTGGATCGCTTTGTGCCCATCCTGGCGCCGCCGACTTCATGAATCATCTCACCGCCGGCGAGCATCGTACCTTCCTTGAGGATTTTTCCACCCAGGCGCCGCACCACCTCCCTGAACGTTACGAACATGTGCTCTACCTGCCGCTTCTCATATTCGCCCCACTTCCACGAAAACTTCAGCGTAGGGACGCCCCATTTGTCTTTTCTGTCAGGATTGATTTCACAGAACGACGCTTCGTTCGGGATCATTTCTCCCTCCCCGCCGAAGACGACGACACTTCCGTATTTCCGGCATATTTCCCTACGCAATCTTGGTCCAAACATTGCGCCCGAGGACGGATTGTAATTCAGGAGATCACCAAGCCCCATTGTGGGCATCTTCCACCCGCCGCTGAATTCAATCTGATAGCCTCTTGGAAAGTTGAGCTCACCCCGCTTCTGTTGCTCATAACCCCACCACGGCACGTAGATGTGTCCAATGCTGATGCCATCTTCGTTCTGCGGTGGAAATCTTTCAAGCGCTGGGACGTGAGCCAAAATCGCCGTACCAGTAGAATCCATTAGATAACGTCCAAGAAGACCGGACGAATTTGCAAGGCCTTTAGGATATTTCTTCGTCGCGGAGTTAAATAGAATGCGTATCGACTCGCAGGTTCCTGCGGCTAAGATGACGGCGTCTGCACATACGCTCGTCGCTTTGCCAGTCTTCCGATCAAAATAGTCGACCCCTGTCGCTCGACTAGCTTCGTCAACGTTCACCCGATAAACGCCCGCATTGCACCTAATCGTCAGACGACCGGTGCCAAGAGCCGGCGGAATGAGAACCGTCGTGCTTTGAAAGTTTGCCCGAATCGAGCAGCCGCGCATGCATGCTGTGGCATAGAAGCAAGCAGCCCGGTCACGATGAGGGCGGGTCAGGATCGCGGCGCGAATTGCCGCGACCGGAATTCCCATGCTGGCGAGTGCACGCGTTACAAAGAGCTCGTAAACGCGAGGTGGAGGCGGCGGCAGGCTTATTCCGGCCGGCGAATCGGGCGTGTTTTCGAGCTCCTCCACTCTGCCGGTAACACCTATTAGCTCTTCAACCTTGTCGTACCACGGAGCGAGCTCTTGGTAGGTGATAGGCCAATCGAAGCCTAACCCGTCCCGGCTATACGGCTTAAAATCATAAGGGCCATAGCGCAGGGATACGCGATCCCAATGGTTCGTACGACCGCCGAGCATGCGCGGTCGCCACCATTTAAACGGGGCTGCATCGCCGATTTCATCGGGGTTCGGCTCATAAGGCTCACCATCAATGGTCCAGCCAGCACCAACAGACGCGTCGTAGAAGCCCCAAGTCTTGTCTGGGGAAGATGCACCATGCAGAGGCGCGAGCTCTGGTGTCTGAAACATTGGCGTTTCAGTCACGGGATCATAATCTCGCCCCGCTTCAAGCATGAGCACGCGCAGGCCGGACATCGAAAGTTCGAATGCGGCCATGCCGCCCGCTGCGCCCGAGCCAACAATAATAACGTCGAAATGGTCCCCTTCTAAATCACTCTCAGACATAGGCGCAGCTTCTCCTCACGTCATGATGACTTCAGATGGTCTCAACGCAATTTGAGAGTTCTCGCGATCCTGACACCTGTCGCAAAGTAACGGCCGTTCACGTCATCCCGATGCCGATTGGCGGATCTCATTGCTCTGGGTACAGTTATCCATGAACCGCCACGGATGACGTGACGGTTGCAGTTGCCAGTTAGGGAAGGAGAGCCGTCGGAGGGAGCATCAGCGTAATTGTCGCTAAAGCAATCTTCGACCCATTCCCAAACGTTGCCGTGCATATCATAGAGACCGAATTTGTTGGGCTTGAATGAACCAACTGGAGCTGTCTTGTCGTTGTCCCATTCGCTTCCGCAGCCATTACAGTTGGCTCTACCTGCCCCAACTTCATTTCCCCAAGAGTACAACGTCTCGGTACCAGCCCTCGCTGCAAACTCCCATTCGGCCTCGCTGAGTAGCCGGTATTCTTTACCGGTCATTCTTGACAGCCACGCCGCATATTCTTTCGAATCGTCCCAGGATATATTGATCACCGGACGCCGACCGCGCCCCCAACTCTGCGATGAGCCGGGCGTCTTGCAACCGCCGGCCGCGAAGCACGCGTCCCATTCATCGAACGTCACTTCATAGCGGCCTACGGCCAAAGGCTTTGTGATACTGACCTTGTGTTGAGGGCTCCCAACGACGCTCTGGGTAGTGACGCGCAACAGCCCCTGGGCTTGACGAGCTTCGTCCGGAGCCTCTGCTTCTGCGGAGCCACCCATCGCAAATGCCCCGACGGGGATGACGACCATTTCCGGACACCCGACACATTCCTTAAAGACCGCACCCACCTGAATCGAGCGCTCGGCGGCCAAAGAAAGTACATGGCCACGGACGTGTCTAAGCCACCATATCTGTTCTTTCAGAAAGGCTTCCTGCCACCAACCTATTAACCCTAGACCGGCGGACGTTACCAGCGCACCGACTAGGAATTGCCCCACCAGAGATCGCCGCGTCGCTAGCCGCCTCGCTTCAACGGAAGCCCGCATGAAGTTGCGCTCTTTCTCCGTCGGACCGCGAGTGCCACGAGCCCCTTGAGCAATTAGAGCGAGCGAAGCAGAGTCGAGGGTTCCGTGCTCAGGCTCTGAGGGCAGCCAATCTTCGACCCAACTTGCTAGGCGCCGCTCGGCCCGCTGACCCGGCAGATCCGATCTTTGGAAATGCTTGCGCACTGGAACTGCAAGCGTGTCATGGGCAAGACGTGTCATTCGCCCCGCCTGTTCTTGTTCTGAAGATTCTTCAGGTACAGCAGTGTAAAGCAAGGAGACGGCGCACAGACTCTCCAGTAGAGAGTCCAGATATTGGTCGCCCTCTTCGCCCAGATGGTAGTAAATGTCCTTCAGTTGCTTTCGAGATAGCTCCTTTGCTGTACCTTGGTCCGTCGTGTGCCGATAGAGCACATCGATGACAAGGCCGGAAGCCACATCAACGGGCCTGCTCATCGACACGGCTTTGATCTGCTCAGTCAGAAACTGGTCGAGGTCCAGCTTGGCCCGCATCCGCTCTTCGTAAACATCCTCGTCCAACCGCTGTTCACCGGCTCGTCTAGCCTTTGCTTCCGTCCAAAGGCGGGTGAGAATTATGCTGAGCAGCGGACTTATTGGCGAATCCGGATCATCCAACAGATCGTCCGCCACTCGATCGGGTAGCCTCTCGTCGACTTGGACTCCGTAAAACTTTCGTAGCCGAGCCGTGGAGCTAACGCCGCGCACAACATCCTCAATTTCATCCCGCGTTAGTCTTTCGAGATAGAACTCGCTGTAGCAAATGTCGGCTTCGAACAAGCGAGCTCGGACATTCGCTAGCCATTCACTTCGAAAGCTAAGTATAATCTTCGATAATTGGGAACGAGAGCCGAGAACCGCCTTGATACGCGAGAAGAGCGCTGCCAGCTCGGCGTTGCCATCCACACAAGTGTCGATGAACACTTCTTCGATTTGATCAATGAGGAAGATGATTGGCTTTCCGCCAGCGTCTCCGTCGCCGCCTTTAGCCAGCAGATCTTCAAGGCACTGCTCCAGCGATTTTCCTGATTCGCGCCTATGGGCCCTTACGGCGAAGGTCAATGACAGGCGAGGCAACACGCCCGCTTGCATCAAAGAGGACTTTCCAACTCCTGATGCCCCGTAGACCAGCACCAACGCTGGGGTGTCCGGATCAGCCACTTGATAATATAGGTCGCGAATTCTCCGGTTTCGTCCAAAGAACACCTCAACATGCTCGGCGCCATACCAATGGAGATACCTGAACGGTTCGCGAGGTAGCGTCTGCCTCGGCAGGCCTGGCAAGCCACGAATCGGGTCTAGAGCTGGCAAATAGGGCGCGCACCGCTGCTGCAACGTTTCAGTCGCCACAGGACAGGCGTAGAGAATGCCACCGGCTATATGGACCGATCGGCTTGACGTAATCTTATTTTCCATAACGAGGTTCGAACGTATGATTCCCACGACTGCGCCGTCGATCAGGCAAGGAGCTCCCGACAAGCCGCTCAATGGTTCACCTAGCGCGGCCGCGGCATTGTCGCTGTAGAGCTGATAGGCCCACGCGCCCTGATAGCGCGCGTCTTGGTCTTGCACGCGGCCATCAATCGCAATTCCAGATCCAGCCATGCGCGCCAGACCAGGAAAGCCCCAACTATCGAATCGAATCGCGTTATTTGGCCGCCTGCTAGTCTCGAGTTCGTAGGTGGTAATTTCACCCATGGGCAGCGGGACAACTCCAGGGAGCGGCTCTTCCAGCTCTAGCAAGGCCCAATCGTCGAGGGGATCGCAGCAGCCCGCGACTACTTTGACGGGGATCTTCTGGACACCCGCAGACGCCGGATAAAAGTACAAGGCCGGAAAACAGACGTCGGTGCCCTTGACGATGGACACGGCCCTATCACCCACAACGTGAAATGCCGTCATCAGAAAGCGATCAGAAACAACAAACGCTGTTCCATACACCTCTCCGCCATCCCCTCGGATAGCCACTATCCGTCCGATAGCTTGCTTTGCCTTCGGCGTCATACGTCTTCTGCTTCACAGCTATATTCGTACAGTTGCGCGTCGAATGGTTCCCCCTTCTCGTCAAATTCAATTCGCGCATAGGTCGGGATGAACTGCAGATAGCTACGCAATCTTGCTGTCCTCATATCCTCGACAAACCGTTCCAACCGGCTAAGCATCACGGCGACGATATCTTGGCCCCGCGGCAATCCAGGATCAGGAGCCAGAATAGTCGACGGGAAAGGGAGCAGATCGGCCCAGGTGCCTGAGTTGATATACAGGCCTCGATCGAACTCTATTCTTTTGGCTAAATGGGTATGGCCAAACAGCACTATCTTCGAGCCATACGACAGAAGCCGTTCGGCGGCTTCCCGGTACTGCGTTATCTCGCGCTGCCTATCGAAGGAGAAATCGTCCTGCACTGCTCTGAGTGCAGTAAGCAAAGTCGGCAGTCTTGTGGAAATTGAACTATTCGGCCGAGCCAGCGTCAGCCTCACAAGCGACCAAAGCGAACGAAAATCAACCGAACCAGCGTCACCTCGGAATTGCTCTTGCTCAGCAACGCCGAGTGGGCAGCTCGTATCATTTCGATCAAATAGATCTAACAGTTTTCGGTCTTGCAAAATCTCCTTGATAATTGCTTCTCCCGTGACCTCTGCTCGAGGCTCATGCTCGGCAATATCGCCAGCGTTGGAGGGGAGTCCGTCGATGCCTACCAAATGCTTGCGTGATCGTGCGACTAGACTGGCAATGGTCACTATCCGCGATCTATATTCCGGGGCCAAAGCCATCAGAATCGGTATTGCCGCCTGGCTCTCGGGTTTTAAGAGGTCGATGAACGGGTATCGGGTCTTAATCTCATTCATTACTCCCGCTACTAGGAAACTCCCGGCGGGAGCCTCAAAGTCTCGGGACGAATCCAAACTTGGCTCCATTCTGGATTGCACCGATCTAAGTCGCCGAAATCCATCATGTGAGACCACATTCCATTCGTCATAGCGATTTCCGTGTTCGATCAATACGCTGCCCACCCGGTAGGCTTCACCATCGTAGATGATCGAGAATCTCCGCCCGTCAGCTGCCAGTACCTCGGTTAGAAACCGACGAACCGCAGGAAATCCTAATTCGATGTCGTGATTTCCTAGTGTTATCGTCAGCCGGATGCCGGCCGCGAGCAGCTCCCGCAATGCGGCGAAGAACTCTTCGTCGCGTTGAACAATACGCTTGAACAGTTTGGTCGCCTCGGAGGGATCATCGACAAACGGCTGCCATCCCAAGTCAACCTTACCGGAAACCGGGTCTCGCACCTCTCTCGTTTCAGCTAGAAAATCGACCAGATCTCCATTGATCACGAGTTCGGTGTCAGTCAATGTCCGTACAGCACGAGCAGTTAGTGCTCGCACAAAAGCCGTAAGTTCGCGAACGTGCGTACAAATTCGAAAACCTCGGCCACTGTCCGAGTTTTCGCCGTAGTCTCCGCCCAAGTGGAGATCCGATATGACGTAAAGACGCTTTGACGCTTTATTATTTGTCTTGAGATTGGTCATCGGAATTTGATCAAATACGTAAAGCGCCATCTTCAACCTAAGCGCGATGCCGATCAAGAGCCAATTTGAGGCTGGCCCTGGTGCGCAAACCCCTTCGCGGGTGCGTCGGCGGAGGAGAGACCTTCGATCACCGTTGGCGGTGATGGGCGATTGCTGCCGCGTGTGCGATTGCTGCTTAGCAGCATCCGAGGCGGAGAGCCGGGACTCACGATCGGCAGCTTCTTCGACTTCGCCGAACCGGGGACGGGATCAGGTCGATGTCAAGCACGACGCCTGGATGTGGCCTATGTTAGGGCCGAAAAACTCCGGCAGAACAAAGATCATGGTTATCTCGGAAGCAATTGAGCGACGTTGAACACGCACGGGGGTCATCCGCACCTGCGGCACGAGCGGTCCAGAGCCTGGGCAGATTCGATCGCTGACGTGTGAGGCTCGCAGAATGCCTTGGACCTCGCTTGAAAGAACCTCCGCGTGGCTGCGCGACCGATGCGAGAGATTCGCAGATCCAATGTTATGGAAGAACTAGGCCTTTGAGCGAGCGGGCCGAGATCTTCTATACCCCGCACGCGAGCGCGTGAGATCTGCCTGGACCTTGGAAAGAGAAAGAGCGCCGCAGTACACCCGCGATGGGCGGAGCTGCTATGGGCACTGGCCTGCGCTTTGCCAATGTGCATTGTACTACTTGTGACAGGGGTCGGCTCGCTGCATCTAGCCCTATGATCAGATCCGCGACAAGCTAGCTCCCAGTCAGTGCTCAGAACTCGTCGTCTGCCAAGGTGTACGTCTGCATGTTGCCGTTCCGTACCTTGTACAGCGTCAACGACAAATCGCTGTAGCGTACCCCTTCGAAAGTACGCGTTTCGGTCAGGGAGAACTGCTCGGACCGGGACAAGGTGCCCGAATTGAGGTCTTTATAGCGAATGTCGTAACTCCCTTGCCGAACATTCTCCAGGATGAATTTGCGGCCAGCGGGGATATAGAACTGCCTAACCGGAAACGCGTTCACGCCATCTAGCGAGATGAGTTTCACGAAGACATCGGAATCGTTCTGCCCGTTGTCCACGGTGACCCTCGACTTGCCGTCCGTGTTGAGCCGGGAGTAGCCAGGCACATAAGCGGCCGTAAGCGGCCAAGGCATCCCATTGGGAGCGCTCTCTGGGCGCGCGTAAGTTGGTCGCTTTTGCACTGGAGACGACGGGGAGATTGGTGCCGTCGGGCCGGAAGGAGCAGCCGCCACATAGGGCTTCGGGCCGCGGGTTGGCGAACTTTCTGAGGTTTGTTCGTAAGCTTGCCAAATCCCGACCGCGACTAGCGCAATCGCTGCTGCCTGGACGTAGAAGGGTCTAGAGAGCAGTCGCCACGAGTTCTTGAGGCGATTAGTACTGCCGCCAATCTCCTGCAGCAATTGATTGATACTCTCGCGTAGCTCGACCCCCGCTGGGTTCAGAGGAGCTCCCCTAGCGAGCTCTACAGCATCCATGGCGACGGCCCTGGCGACATCCATCTTGCCGAGGGTGGCAAAGCACCATGCCTGATACGCGGCGAGACGCGCATTCGCTTCTGGCGGACGCCTCCCGCCCAGCATGTTCGTAATGATAGCTTGGACCGCATAAATCGGCCCCCAGGGGACGCCCCACCAGCCCAAGAGCCAGGTGACAGCAGAAGCCCTGTAGGCTCTCTTCTCGGCGCATGCGCTGCAAAAGATACCTTGTACGGGAGAGCGCAAAGTCACCAGGACGAAGCTCTTCACCGTCAAGAAAATTGCGTACCGCGGTTGAGCAGTTACCTTGCCGCAGCAGGAGCATACGATTGGCTCTGGCGGAGCCTGACGCGCACCCACCGAAGCACCTTCCGCCTCAAGCGTCATGGTGTCGTAGGCCGCCCGAGAGCCGGGGTCGTTCAGCGCCTCATAGGCCTCGTTCAGAAAGCGGAATTGTGCCGGTGCATCGCGAGCTGGATTTCGGTCTGGGTGTAGGTCCTTTGCTCTATGTCTATAGGCGGCCTTAATCTCCTCAGCAGTGGCGTTAATGCTCACGCCGAGGATCGTGTAATAGCCCTTCGGGTCCTGCTTGTTCATTGTCGTGCCCGGCGCCGTCTGCCTTCGAACTTTTGCCGCGACGATCCTGACGCCGCAGCAAAACCGGAGACTCCTAGTCTGATTGGACCTAATGTTCGCAGGTTCGAGAATCCGATAAATTGCGGAGGCGGCCGTAGAAGGTTGTCATCAGGCTGGAGCACGCCAATGCAAGGTCCCGATGCTATGGAAGTCACAAGACACCTAGGATCATCGCGCCAAGCCAACCATTATACGTTTGCCCAGCGGCAGCTGTACGCTTCGATCTTTTGGACGCAGTTCTATGAAGTACCGAAAGACCGATATCCGCGATCCTACGGATTTGCCGGTCTTTAGGATTACGATCGAATGGATCAACGGCTGTCCGGAATTCCTCAGAGCCGCTTTCGTCCGCGAACTTTATAATTCTCCGGCCGTCTCGTCGCACCCGAGCGCTCGAAGCACGGAATTCACTACGTCTAGGGCGTGTACTCATAACAATGGCGCGCCTGATACCCGCTATGCTCATAATTGGCAATCAATCGTCGGCGATTTTGGTCCAATTGCCAGAGCTATCCTGCATATCGCGGTGGACTGCTTCTGTGTCCCAATTGAAGCAGCGCCGAATATCCTTTGTCGCATTGAAGGTGCAGACCTCCTTCAGCACGATTTTATCGTTCATATCCTTCACAACTTTAGCGCCGGTGTCGAAGCCATCCTTATTTGTGAACGTCACCACGTTCCAGCAAAGCTTTAGTTCGGGCTGACACGATCGCATCGTTCTTGGCGTTCCGTTGTTTTGTTGGGCAGATAGCGCAACAGCCTTCTCAACAAATTCATTCCAAGTAGGAGGCTTCGCGACGGCCCTTGCCTTTGGCGTGATGTCAACTGGCTCCGTATCTTCCGTTTGTCGGGCCGGGGGCCGATCAGGCTGCGCCACTTGGGAAGGCTTCCCGACTAACGAAACCTCCATCGATTGGAGCTCTGACGGGCTAAGCCAAACCATGTCTGAAGGAGGGGTCACGACCATTCTACCGATGATCGCAGCCGGGACACCGAGCTCTTTCGCCACTCGAGCCATCGAAACTGTTGCAGCGCCCGATCCTGCCGTTTCCTGACCAGACTGATTGGAGGCTCCATGAACGCCGATGTGCGCATTGTAATTCGCGTATTTCATAGAGCCCGCTGCGAAGACCAGAAAGCAGGCAGATGCGCAAGTTGCCCCTTGACCTACATTCGTTACGATCTTTCCAAAGCGCACAGCGTCAGCAAGCTTGACGCCCTCCAGCAAGCTGCCGCCGGGAGAATTCAGTCTGATCGACGAAACAAGCTTACCTGCATCATTGGCAGTTTTCACCGCGCTCTTGAATGCCTCAGTGTCGCCGTCGACCAATTCCCCCGATATCAAGATCACGACACGGCCGTCTTTTAGCTGCGACGACTTGAGTGTGGCGGCGTTTGATGGGCAAAAGGTAGCGAGAAACAAAATTGCAGAAATCTGAATGTGCCAAGCTGGCATGGAATCCCCCAGAGCGACGTCGGCATTCCGCGAGATATTCTTTCGCAACCCTGGGACGAGTGCAAGTGGTCTATCTCTGCGGATTGTTCGGCAGCTTTTTCACGTCGTGAGACCGATCCATCAACGATCGGATCGTTGCGCCATTGGCCACCGCATTTTCTGCTCCTGAAGCCACCCGCTCCGGGGTGCACATCTTCGATGGCGGGTTGCCGCATTGACGAACGAGCGCTTCCCAGCCGACACACTTTCCCGCCTGATTGCGATAGCCTGGGCCGCCATTGTCGCCGCAGGCTGCGTGAGCGGATGCGCTCAATAGCGCGAGGAGAAATGATAGTCCTACGACTCTATGGACCGACATAGGTTCGCCGCTCCTTCATCGCGGGCGCTCCACTCGAGATCCGACAAATTGAATAATCTCTTGGGCGGAGTAGACGCCTTGAGGCGTGGGACCGGGTGGCAGCTTCAGCACGCGCACATAGACGTCTTGTCCCGGCCTGATCACCGTGTCGACGCTGCCTGGCGAGGTGGTCGTGAAAGCTTGATTGCCAACGAACGTTGTATTGCTCGTTCCAGGAGACACGATTGTCGAAGCCCGACTCGCATCGGCTGCGCTGATAATCTGAAAGTGCGTGCCGCCGGCGGCTTGAGCAGTTTCTGCGGCCTTCAGGAGGACGTAGTCCTGTACTGTGGCAGAGTTCGTGTAGGCGTTGCCTCGCGACTGAATGCGCCATGTGTCCGCAGTCATCTGCTGCGCAGCGACGCCGCCTGTAAATCCCATTTCTTGATATTTTGTGCCGCAGCCGCCCAACGCAAGGCAGACCCCAGCGATAACAATCCAACGCATTCTCGCGCCCCCTGCGTATTATCCAAGCGCAACTAGGAGGAGAGATCAATGCGACGTTCGCCGACCCCGTAGAAATACGGACGAGAAGCCATGGCGCTGAAATCAGCGTTGAATTTGACACCGTTGATCCTTTGACCCCGCCGCGACTAACAGCGGCCTTCACGTGTTTTTCTGATTTTGAATGTTTGGCAAGGAGGACAAGCGTTCGATCTCGGTAGCACGCGCCTTCGTGGGCCCCTTGGGTGGTACGTCACGTCCATTCAAGGGTCCCAAACGAAACGGCGCAGCGCTGGCCTTTCGGGTCGGCAGACCCACCGGTAATGCGCCATTAATCCTAAGCGCAGACCCTGGTACAACGCTGCCGATTACGCAGTTCAGTTGTTATGGAAGAACTCAGCCAGCGGCCCAGCCCTCAGTCGCGCAGTACATGAGCCAAGTCTAATCCCACTCACCTGTTGACGGGCAAATGTTCTACCCGGAGAGCTTATAGTCTCAAAAAGTGACAAGAGAGCGCGCGAAACTCCTCCGCTGTTCCCACTTCGCCGAACCCTCATTGGAGGGATGCAGCAGCATAGCCAAGTCTTGCAACTGCACCGGACGAAAGATCACCGTCGGCTTAGATCCGGCACCCCAGAGCACGGGATGACGAATTTCTACCCGCTCTTCGCGAGCTTCTGATGAAGTGGTCCCGTACAGAATAATGCTTTTCTGATTTGGCGAGGCCAACGCGTACATGGACAGTTGATAGAGCCAACCGGCAGGATAACCTTTTTCCCAGATGTCCCGATACTTTGCATCTAGGAAACCGATCAGGCCCTTAGCGCTGAATAGTGCAAAGTCAGGCCGCGGTCTCGGTAAAGAGCGTCCTTTAGGGTTTGCGAGCGGTGGGTATGCAAACATGCCTTTGGTAGTCTGCTCATCCCTTATCGAGAGGCCGTCAAGGTTCTCGCGCAAGAATCGGGAAAGCAGGCGCTGAAAAAAGAGGTTCATGTCGAACAGAAATCCGGGGGTGCGGTGAGAAGACGTCTCCGTCTCAATTGACGTGCCGTGCATTCCAAATAGAAGTCTAATGAGCGTCAGTGCAGGCCGACTTGTTGCCGTGAGACGCGTCAGCCCTCGCTCAACCTCATCGAGATCACGCCCCTGGAGCGCAGTTGTTTCGACTGCGTCGAATGCTTCGCCCAAGCTCCGAACGCGTCGATACAAATCCCGATTGGTTGTCATGGTTCTCGCGAGATCGAGCCCCGATCGCAGAACCTGGTTGAGCCTCCAATTGGCATGCCGCTGGAAGTGCAAACACGGAAGTGCTCCATCCACGATTCCGCCGCGAGACGCGATCTTATCGACGAGGATTCGCCCTCTGGGACTTGTGAGCATTTCTGAAACTGGAACATACCGGCGCAGCAAGCCCCGGTGCAGCAATTCCTCAATCTCCGCCACCAAAAGCGATATGAGAATATCATGTATACCGTATTGAGCTGTCGGAGTGAGGGTCTGCCCAATTACTTGGAAGTCACGTAAACCATAGGCATAGCGAACCAGCGACGTGAGGGCTAACCCCTGCAGCTTGGGATTGATGTTGATCCGAAGGGGGCCCACAGCGATGTGCCCCACAAAAGAAGTCGTGGAAACTTCGAGGCCTTTGTATCCCTCTCGGACGTCGACCTGGCCTCGAATTGCAAGCGCTAGGGTTTGTGCTGCGAGATTGTTTCTAAGCGTCGTGCCAATGAGTTGCGGACGTGAAACAGCTTCGACGCGATCCCATTCATTTAGCGTGACGGGAACGGCTTCGAAGCCATTTTCAAGATATTCAGGCATCGTCGGTTTCGTCAGCGGCCGACTCTGCCGCATCATCTACAACATCGTTTTGTTCTGGATTTTCAACTAACGTCAACGATTGCATTTCTTCGTACGCAAGAGCCTGAAGCAGGCTATCCTCATTCTTGGGATCGAATATTTCGTCCCGAATTCGCGCGGCTTGGACGTCGACTAGGCCTGGCCCAAGAATGTCGCTTAGTGCACCAAAGTCGTCGTAGCAGTACTCTTCAAGAAGCGGGATAAGATCCTCACGAAGTACACGCGAGAATTCCGCAACAGACGTGATGGGCTGACTGAGCAAGTATGCGTGCCCAATCTGAAGGTTGCGCGCGTCGCGCTTCAAATGACGGCGCAAACGAGCATTGAGGGCGTCGAGCCAGGGGCCGAGCGGCAATTCGCCCACTGCACGTCTTTCAAGCAACGAGCTATCCGGCATCAGCTCGATGAATCCGAAGCGCCTTCTAAGCGCGACATCTAACAGGGAGATCGACCTATCTGCAGTGTTCATCGTGCCGATGATGAAGACGTTAGACGGGACAGAAAAATGTGATCCGCTCGGAAGCGTGACAACGCTGCCTCGCTTGTCGCGCTCGAGAAGCGTAATCAACTCGCCAAAAATTCTAGGAACATCGCCTCGATTGATTTCATCCACAACGAGGAAAAAGTGTCTATCGTTAGCCTTCTCAGCATCGGCGCATAGTTGCTTGAAAATTCCAGCGCGCCGTTCAAAGAACAAATGCCCCGACACCGTCTCGGGCCGCAGGCCTTCTATGAAGTCTTCGTAACCGTATCCGGGATGAAAGGTGCATTTCCGCACTAGGCCGTTCGGATTCTCGATCTCAGCGCGCTCGGGCTCCGTAAGCATCGAATGAGTCTTGCCGAAGCGCTGACGTGCGGCAAGCTCTGTTGCAGTTCGAACCGCGAGATAGGTCTTGCCGGTTCCAGGCGGGCCGTAGAGAAGTGTTTGCCCTTTGCGACGCAGGATACCGTCCACCCTTGCCGCGAATTGATCCAACGGCGGCAGTTGCGTCACAGCAGTAGCCGCCTTGGTACGCGCTGTATGCAGCCGACTGGCAGGTGAGTTCGAAACTCCTCCAGAAAAATTCTTGCGCTCCAGTTCAAGTAAATTTTCGCCATTCCTACCCAATTCAAAAACGGTGGTGCGCGGCCCTTCTGGCTGTGGCAATTGCCAGGAATCTAGGAGAAGCCATTGTACGGGGCGCTTGTGGGGGAAACGGAGCCCGCGTTCATATTCATACGAACCACTGACTCGTCCGACACCGAGCACCGTTTGACCTTCGCAGGCTAACACAAGATCGTTTTCGGCCATCTCGCGCACGAACTTGACTACCTCGCCTGCCTTACGAGAAGCGACTCCCGAATTCGAGTAAGCAGGAACCAGCCATTCCCTAATCCGATCTTTGAGAGTGACCTTCTCTTCGCTAAGATGAGGAGAGAGATCTGGAACGGAATCAGGCCAACCAATAGAAACGTAATTGCCATCGCGCATATTGGCCCATTGGCTATCGCCATCACTCCCTTCGGTCGTTCCAATGCGCCAGAACCGATGGAAGCCTCCTGTCCGTCGATTAAGCGCTGAGGTCAGGATGCTAACTGGAACATTAAGAGCGCGCGCTATTCTCACGAAGCGCCCAGCGCAAACGAAGCGAGGCGCTCCGCCATCAAGTATTCCCACACCGTCGGGAGGCATCTGCAACAGCTTATACAGATGAAAACGTTGGTAGCGCGGGCTATGGTAGTCATCGAGCTTATCGGAGTGCGTTAGAAACCAATATTTATGCGCCCAACCATCGCCAGAGAGTTCCGGCGCGGCACCCTCCATGAGTTTCTGAAGGTCACCATAAGCTTCGTCTGAACAATCAATCGAATTTAGCTCTGCTAGGAGCTTGTCACCCGCTAGCAGCTCATCACGTTGGCGCCGGGCTATTTGGATTGCATCGTCAACCGTAATAGCTTTTGGATTCGTGCCTTTGCCGCCCATCCACTCGCCATCTGTCGGTCTCTGATATACGCCGAACTTCAGTGCTGACCCGCCTCCAATTCCGCCAAATGCGTTCGTGGCAAACGTCTCGTCGTTCATGAACTCAAGCCAGTAACTCAAACAGCGGGAATCGCTACTCCGACGGCCGTGCATCGTCTTGAGTAGAGCTTCACCGTCCAGCCTTCGAAGCGCATCCGGACCAAATCGTTCGCGGAAATTGCGGATGTACTCATCATGCTGCTGAGACGTGATTATTTCCCCGGCCGCTTGGCCGCGATCGATGGCGCTCTTCAGGTCATCCAATAGCTGCGGCTCAATATCCATATTAAGCTTTCCAATCTTGATTTTGCTTAGCCGTTCCCTGATGTCGGTTCACGGAGGAAGCCGAGGACGGGCGTGAAAAGATCAGGTTCTTTGGCCTGGGCGCCGATGGAGACAAGGAAGCGGTCATCGAGGAAGTGTTTCCATCTCGGGTAATTGTTGGGGGGCCACATCTGCAGACCTGCAACGGTGGATTCGATCAATTTGCGGCCGAGTGTGTCCAACGGATCTCATACTGGTCGAGGACGGCTGCGCGTCGAGCATCTCGAAACATCTTAATATTCTGCTCGTCTACGTACCTCGAGCGAACGTCAGGATGCTGCTCTCACAGTCCTTGCGAAAGTTGGAGCGACAGAGACACCGCACGTAGAAGCAGCTGGGAATGAAACCGTTGTCAATCTCATGCGTGCTCTCCTGTATCTGGAGTCGGACAACCTTCCAGGTCGCTCTGCTAGGAAGTTATCGCGCGTATTCCCCGGCTGAAGCGTGGTCGTCCGGTTGTGAAAAAGCCGCTGCAAGCGTTCTTTTCGTCGCAGCCATCGCATTCTTCCACGAAACCGTTTTTCCAATCCGAGATCGATTGGAGCGCGTGCGGCCAAACAGACTTTGGAAGAACACACTTGGGAAGGTTGTATACCGATACGTTGACGCCAGCGGCACTCAAGTAATCGACGGCTCTTGCGAGCCCATCGCCATAGTCCACCGGATCCATCCAGAGCATGGCATCGTTTGCGATGGCAAAGCCCGTGTTTTCGAGCCCCATCAACGCGACGTGATCGACGAACGGCACATTGCGGGCAAGCCACCGGCCCGTGTCCTCAATGATCGGCGCGGTCAATGCATGCAGGACGACGCGGATTTCTACCCGTTGTCCTCGGTCCTTGAGCTTTAGGATGCCTAGGATTGTCTCGTCGAACGCACCCTTGGCCTGCACCACGTGATCATGGACATGATCCACGGCGGAATAGACCGGAATGGCCGCCATGAGGTTCGGGTGGCCGATCTCTTTCCAGGCGTCGACGATCCGCGAGTCGGCGAACGCCCTGCCGTTGGTCAGCACCTGTATGGCGGTTTCCGGCAGCCAATCGCGGCACTCCTTCAGAACGGCGATGAAGTCTTCCCAATCCGACAGGGTCTCCCCGCCGGTGAACGTCAACCCGCGGGTCGCCGGGTCGACGAGCGGCAGGCTTTCTTTGATTTCGCTAAGGATCCACCGGTCATCGACATCTTTCGGTGGTTGCGAGCACATCAGGCAATAATTGTTGCACCGTTCCGTGACAAGAAACGAGTTGTGAGCCGAATTCCGGCGATACAACGTACGGAATTTCCTCGACACATGATCGAAGCCGATCACATCGCCGTCCGCGAGATAGCCATATCTTGGGGAGACGGCGACGAGCTGTCCTGTGAACTGGCCGGGTAGATCCATTGAGCCGTCGGAGACGACGAGGATGGACGGCCAATCGGCTTCTATCGCGCGCCGAATGTCGGCTGGCGTTCTAGCGAGCGCGAAATCAGCCACGTGACGTTCGGCGGCACTGTCAACCGACCGGAGCCTGAGGACCGATCGGGCTTTGTCCGAGGAAAATCCAGCGCTCTGCGAGGCTGTGCCATAGAGAGGAAGGGTCATGCGGCGGCCCATCGTCGCAAGATGGCAGCATCTTCCGGAGAGTTCTCCAGAATATCCAGCAACAGGCCCATGATGCCTTTTTGCCGAGCGCAAAATGCAGACAAAGGCTTGATTCCCAAGGCATCACCCTGCGTTGCGTGATGATAGACGGGGTCCGCGCCGCAGTGGCTCTCATACACACAGGTCGAGCATTCGGGAGCGCACTGCGTCAGCGACGACGAAATCGCGCCGATCAGATTGTCCGATAGGATGAGCGAATTGTAACTGTCGCGCTCGACGTGACCGAGCCGGAAAGTGTCGTCACCGGTCTCGGCCAGCATCCTGCCTTCATCCGACGCGAAAACACTGCCGTCATAGTTGTAGACCAGCGCGCCAAGGCCGGCGCCCGCGGGGCTGCGCAAATCAACGTAGCCGATGGGTCGGTCCGAGAGCATCCGTGTGAGAAGCAGCGTCGCATAGAACTCTCGGAATGGGGTGCCCTGTCGGTTGATCTCCAGAACCCGGCGCAATCCTCGCTCGTAGAACGCAAGCCACTTCTGCGCGTCATACTTGGCGAACTGCTTTGTCTTGATGGCAAAACCAAACGGCGAGAGCGGCCGCAGGAAGATGCCATCCAGCCCCAGTTCGAGATATTCGTCGATGATTTCATCGACGCGGTCGAGGCTCGCCTCCGTGGTAGTCATCAAGGCCCCGACCCTGTCGGGACCTAGAACCTCCCTGGCCCGCCGGATTCCGGCAACAGCTAGTTCATGACTGTTTGCACCCGGTCGGGGACGGTTCTTGTTGTGCAGGTCGGCTGGACCGTCGAGAGACGTTGAGAGCAGGACGTTGTTCTCTTTGCAAAACTCGAGAACGGCGTCATCCAACAAGGCCAAGTTCGACGCGATCACGAAGTCGAGCTTCTTGCCGGACCGTTGCTTTGCAGCGACAACAATCTTCCTGATGAGCGGAAAATTGAGAAGTGGCTCCCCACCCTGGAACTCGATCTTGATCCGTGACGTCGGGCTGGCGAACGCGATGTCGAGCGCGCGCATCGCGGTCTCTTCGCTCATGTCGAAGCGTGATCGGTCGGTGCTTTGACGCGAGACTTGGCAATATGGGCAGGAGTGTTCGCACCGCAGCGTCACGACGAAAATATGAAGCGGGGTCGTCTGCTGCAGGAACGACATCCGGCTTCTTAGCCGGGCCGCCAAAAGCTGCCGTTGCGCCTTCTGGTTCGCTCCGCTGATCAGATGAGCGGCATAGGCCTTGTCGTAGAGACCGTCGCCGGGGCGGACACGAAGGTCGACCAGCCTGGTCAGTTCATCCTCCGTCAGTCGGATGAAATCGCCGACCATGTTGGCGACAAGATATTGATTGGCGCCGGTGCGCTCAAAATTGAACGGCAACAACGATAGATCTTCGGTTACCGTTCTGAAGGTCTCAGGAGATAAAAACCGCGCCATGGTCCTCCGGTAGGACTCTATCCGGAATTATTTTGGTTGGTGGCCAGGGCCCCGAAGGCGAGTGCGAGGATGACGTTCCGAACGCCGTCGGTTTTTTCAGCAACGCGAATCCGCAAGTTCTCGTCGGCAACAAGGTACAGAAACCGCTCCCTCAGTTCGTCTGAACTGAGCGCGGCTCCATTTTGCGAATAGCCAGAAGAAATTAAGTGGCAAATATAGCGGTCTCCTGCCCGTTCAACCTGGCAGGTCGCCGACCCGATCAGACGATAGGCTGCCGCATCCAAAGCACTCAGGCTTTGGATGCTTGAATCGAAATCGACAGCTACCTCGACCTGAGACGCCGCAGGAAGCTTAGCGGCTGGAGGCATGAGAGGCATGTGAAGCATGCGACGCGTGGGAGCTATGTCCCGCGACGATGGTGCCGTCGGCCTGCTTCGTCATGACGAACCCGAGAAGGTCTTCCCCCGCCTGATAGTAGGCATTTGCCAGAGGCTTAGTGCCGGTGTTTTCAGCCGCGACTGCGGTTCTATCGTTGGCAACTGCGGTCTTTGCCTCAGCGCTCTGAACCGACATTCCGGTTAGCGAAGCGAGCGCCGCGCCAAGCGAAAGCACAACTTTTGATTTCTCTGTCATATCCGCGAGCCCCCGTCTGATTAGTCTCAGCTTGCGTTACTACAACTTCCGAGGGCACTCAGTCTACCGTTCCATTATCTATGGCCACCCGATTTTAGTCTACCCTAGGTCTAGATCAGCCCGGGCCAGGGGTCCGGGGAGGCCGGGCACGCAGTCTCTGTCGCAAGTGACTTCTGCCTCAAGGAAGCGGCTCTGGCGCGCAGTAGGCGCTTTCCATCGCGGTAGCGCGCAAGCCAGCATTGGCCATGCGAAGCGGGAGTTGGGCCAAGACAATCTCTTGGCCATCAAGTATGAGATGTTATGGAAGAAGTCGGCCAGCGACCGACTTTCACGCTGCTCAGTCTCCTCGGTCAAGCAGCGGCAGCCCACACTCCGCTAAGAACGCGGCCGTTCCTTCGTAGAAGGCTGGTGGACGCGTCGCGTCCCTGGCGTCCCCCCTCGGAATGTAAATCACCATCCCCTGTCGCGCTCGCGTCAGCAGCACACGGTAAGCGTTGGTCAGATAGACCTTGCGGTTGTCGTCATTGACGTTCTGCCACCGTGTGCCGGAAAACCGATAGAACTGCCACCTGCCATCCACCGACCGAAAATCAGCATCCCAGCATACCCCCACCCAATCGAGCTCCAGGCCCTGAATATCGAACTCGGTTGCAGGATCTTCCATATAGTAGGACGAGCGAACATCATCTTTTCCGTTCAAGAACCACGTCGTCGCTTCGATCTTTTCGTGAACGTTGATTCCCTCCGGCTTCAAACGCGATGCGCCCGACGAGGCCACCAGACCAATGCGTTCCGAACCTCGCCCACGATCTCGGAGCCACTGCCGCGCCTGATCCAGCTCGCGCGTCAGCGCGATCGGATACGCCTCCTTAATCGCCTGGTAGAGCTCTTTGGCCTCTTCTGCCTGCCCTGCGACCAACGCGCCCACGAACTCAGAGAGCTTTTCGGCACGAAACGAACGCACGGAGACGGCCAAATGAAGTGCAGGCAAAGACTGGCTATCGAGCCCCTTCAGAAGAGTCGGCAGATCTTGCCCCCAATGATAGTCGGGATGGGAAAGCTGTTCGGAGGTGTAGACTTTCCAATCTCGAAAGCTTCGCTGGAGCGCGGAAAACCATTCGGTTAGGCCAGCTTCACCGGCGTTGATTTCCTGTCCTCCGCCTATCAGACATATGATTGTGCACCAGCCGTCGTGCCTGTCCATGACGCTGATGAGAAACTCAGGTTCAGACATCTGGAAATTTGTCTGCCCCTTCTTCTGGCTCATGAAGTTCGCCAGATGCTTGGCGTCCCATGCCCGCTGCGCCTCGTCGAACACCGCAACTCGCTCGATCGGAGGTTCGGAGGTGACGAGATTGCTGTCGCGGAAATGCATAATGTTCTGAACGAAACTTTTGACTTTCCGGAGCGCGTCGGACTTCTTACTTTTCTCACCGCGCTCCTGCAATTGCGCGTGTTCGTCCCGTGCGAGTGCCTCGCGCAGCACCTCCACCAAGGGGCCGTTGCCGGACAGGAAGACGGCATGCTCTTCCTCGTGAGCCTTTGTCCGAAGTGTCACGAGATTGAGGCCTGCCAAGGTCTTTCCGGCACCCGGCACTCCCGTGACAAAGCAGATCGCCTTGCATCGGTGAGCCTTGGCATCCTCGATGATGTCGGCAAGGCATGCGGCCGTCTGACTTAGATTTTTAGCTCCGGCGTCGGAGCGCGTAATATCTTCAACCCGATGGCCCTGGTAGAGCGCCTGCGCGGCTTCAATGATTGTGGGCGTGGGCTTGTAGCCGGTCCGCGACCACTGGGCGCCGTCCAAGTCAGCCTGCTTGGGTATCTCACGCACGACACGCCCGAAGATCTCTCGCAAATTGTCCCCATTCGATTTGACTGGGCTTGCGACTCCGTCATTGTGCCATGCGAGCTCAAAGGATGGTTTCGCCGCCATCGTCGCCACAACGATCGGCACGATGCGCCGATCATGGCTCCCAGCATGGAAGTTCTTGAGGTCGAGGGCATAGTCGACAACTTGATCGAGGGCGGCCGCATCGAACTGATCCGAGCCGACTTTGAATTCGATGACGAAAACGATTCCCGCCGTAGTCACCACCACATCGGCACGCTTGCCCATGCGCGGGATCGCAAACTCAAATGCAATCCAACCATCGAGCCCACCAAATTGAGCCCGCGCGAGCTCGATCTGGCTCAGCCACGCGTTGCGCTGCAGCGCATCTAGTGCAAAGGGATTCTGCTTGGCGAGACGTCCCAGAATAGCGTCTGGGGTTAGATCGACAAGAGCTTGGATCGAGCTAGAATAAAAGGCATCATTCATTGTGTTTCGCGCGCTTCCGCCTGATTTTTGGTTGATTCTATGACGTCGAACGAGATCAATCTAACAGCAATAGCTGACATATTATCGAGGTCCCCGGACTATCGCGTCCTTCGTCGGCTCACGCCTCGGACAGAATTCGCCCCATGCGACGGGCAGACAACAAAGACTGGCATTTTGCTGGATGTCGAAACCACCGGCTTGAATACAGCGCAAGACGAAATCATCGAGCTGGCGATGGTGAAATTCGACTATCTGACAGATGACAGGATTGCGCGAATCACGGACGTATTTTCATCATTCAACGAGCCGCAGCATCCTATCCCTGTCGAGATCACCGAGCTCACGGGCATTACAGACGAAATGGTGCTGGGGCATAGGATCGATCCGGAGGCGGTTTCGACGTTTGTCTCCGATGCGGTGATCATCGTCGCCCACAATGCAAAATTTGATCGGAAATTTGCCGAGCGCTATTGGCCGCTTTTTGAACGGAAGCCGTGGGCATGCTCTGCGACAGAGATTGAGTGGCGCAGGCACGGATTTGACGGATCGCGTCTCGGCTACTTACTGGCCGGCGTTGGACTTTTTCACCAAGCCCATCGCGCAATCGATGATTGTCGGGCTTTGATTGAAATCTTGGCCACAGACGTACCAAACCAGGTTGGATCGGCTTTCGCCATTCTCCTCGAACGGGCTCGACACAAGACAATTCGGATCTGGGCGGAGCAGTCCCCGTTTGACTTGAAGGATGTGCTAAAGAGGCGGGGCTATCGCTGGAGCGACGGCTCCGACGGAAGGCCGCGGTCCTGGTACATCGATGTGGATGAAGCAAATCAGGTTGCGGAGGTCGAATTTCTTCAGACCGCCATTTATCTCAAAGACGTTGAGCCGCGCATGCAGATCATGAGCGCGATGAACCGTTTTTCCAGCAGATTGTGAGTTCCGCAGCGAGTTGACGACCCCACCCGTGGACCGCCACGGTCTTCGTATGACCGTGCAGACCGTGGCTATTTCGAACCAGTCGGCACGATGAGGGGGTGCCCACCCATGGGCACCCCCTGTTCAAAAGACTCGGGTTTGTTGGACCGGATCTGCTTCAAACGGTCAGAAAGTCCTGGTAAATCGGCGTTCTTCTTTCCCAAAGTAAGAGATTTCACCCCAATGAGACATAGGGGGTGCCCACCTATGGGCACCCCCCGACCGTTGGCACCTCTTGGCCTGTAGCTTTTCGTAATCAATTCCCCAGTCTTGCGAATGAGCCAGAGAGACCGGTCCTCAGAACTTTCCTTCTAAACTTTTGACCACCTCTCCCCTGTCAACCTGACAGTCGCCGACGTCAACCTTGTCAACCTTGTCAACCTAACTTTTATCGCTTCCAGCTGCCGCGGTGGCGGGGTGCGAATTACCCGCGAGCGATCTGAAAGCCGGAAGGACCCGTGGCCCTAGACGCGTCGCAACACTCCACGAGCCAACAGTTCTTCCACAATGTAATCGCGGCCCCCTCCCCTCTGTCTCAGTTCGGCAGCCGTAGCCGCTTCTTGCATGGGAAGGTCCATCGCATCCACGATCACGGCCAACGTTGGCGTCGAGCGGAATTCATTCAGTAGATCGTTATTCCACCTACGAGTGGCTGACCCCTCCGCCGCCGCTGCTGCAGAACTCGTCCGCTGCCCGCTGTAGCGAAGGGAGGCATCAGAAGCGCTTCCTTCATCGCCAAGCTTGCTTCTGTTCCAGCGCGGGAGATGCTCATTGCGAGCGTCGGTCCGCAAGGTTGATGTGATATGATTAGTGGGCTCCATTCCTTCAATAGAGTTGATGGAAGAGGTTTGTATGACATCGTTGTCGGGCTGACTGTGACGCGATTGGCAGGTTGAGGAGCCGAGGCTGTCAGTCTGAGACTGACAAGGTTGGCATTGTGAAGGTGACAGGTTTGGACGCTCAAAACGAGCAGCCCACTCTTTCCGTCGCAGCTTGTATCGACGTTCGAACTCGCGGAAGGCTTCCCAATTCGGCTCATAGCTGTTGCAATGCCGGTTGCCGGCATGCTTGCGCTTACGGAACAACTTGGCTTCCACGAGGCGATTGCCAGCCCTGATGATTGTCCGCGTGCTACATTTCAGGATGTGAGCAGCCGTTTCTTCCGAAGGATCACACCGGCCGGTCTTCCGATTGAAACTATCAATCAGAAAAACCGCGAACTGCTTCTCGGTACCATTGAGCAGTTCCGACATCGCAATGTGCTTGAAGGCAAGCAAGATATCGTTGGGTTGAAAAGGCATCGGCCAGCACTGTTCGGCGCCGGCTTATAGGCGGACGATTCCGCGATCCAGCGCGTCGACAGCTAGCCAAGACACAACTGCCGAGTCTTGGAAGTTAAATGGAGGAGAAAAGCAGATAAACGGGGTCAGGCGGGATAACGCTCGGAATATCTCGTCGTAAGACGCTTTTCCTTAGAGGCCTCGCTGCCAAACCCGGCCGCTCGCGATACTCGAGCCCGCGCCGCGGCTGCGATCGATGTATGTTTACCCGCAAGGATATCTGCCCGCATCTCCTCGACCAGCTCTAGATCTCCTGCTTGATAGGAGCCGGAACCGGGAGGACGGCCAGCGCTCCGCTTGCTCTGAGGATCAAACACTTGAGCTTTCTCAGCAATTACCTCACGCTCATGCTGGGCCGTGGTGGCAAGGTTCTTCAATTCGCTATCAAGCTCGGCAAGCTCTGCTGGTAGCTCTGGAGCATCACTTGCCCGGGCATCGTCGTAGTGACCAGTCCAAGGATCGACTTCGCTTTCGTGCGCCCCTTGGGTGGAGTGCTGTTTATCTAAAATGGGGTCTTCCAAATCGCCAAAGCCCCCTGTAGCCCAGTGGATGGCTTCTCGACGGACCGCAGCGGCAGTCCCACCGGGACAATCGGGGGGACCGAGGTGTCTCGGCTTTCCCACCAGACGACGTAGACTCGAGACTAATGACCCGACGCCCGGAGGTAGCTCTACCCCTCGATCCTCACAAAACTTGCGTATCCCAGACTTGCTGACAATGGCCCGATTGAGAAGCTTAGCTGCGTAGTCCTGATCTATCGGTGCGTGCGCGCCGATCTGCCTTTTCATCGCCCAATACACCTCGAGAACGTCGATCGGTTCGCCGCTGGGGAGCAGAAATGTTCCTTCTGGAAAATGGCCGGAGATCGCCCAGTCGCAGATTCGGCGCAGGGTGAGCAAAGGTAGCTCACCGCTTTGCTCCGACCACACATTCACCAGGTCCACGAAGGCTATATATTTTGAGGCGGCCATAACTCGGGAGAGAATCTCCAAATTGTCAGGCCGAGATTCTTCTTCCTTTCACTGCCATTTTTCAACCGAGACGCCCCAAAAAGCTGTCGAGTACACGGTCTGAGCCACTTGGGACTCAGTCCATGACCGATTCGGACAGCGACCTCCGGGAAATTGCGGCCATTCTTGCGGTCGCCCACCAGCGTCTTTCGGAGCGAAAGTCCAGTCAAAAAACCCGCTGTGGGACAAAAACTCTGCTCGACTGTGGCGAGCGGTCTGAGGGTGATGTGGCCCGAAAAGCCCAGGAAGTTACCCCGTGAAAGAGTCCATTTTGTCGCAATTGGCGGCTTTGAAAGGCGCCTCTGCTCCCGTTCTAAAGGCCCGCTGGCGCGAGCTTTTCGATTCGGAGCCCCCTGCCTATAATCGCCGTTTCCTGGAGAGCCGGCTGGCCTACCGCATTCAGGAATTGGCCTATGGCGGTCTGAGCCGGGAAACCACCGAACGGCTCAAGGCCATGGCCGAGCAATATGCCAATCAGAAGCCGGCCGACCGCAAGGCTCGTCCCCTTCTCCGCCCCGTCGCCGGGACCAAGCTAATTCGCGAATGGGAGGGCGTGGAGCACTGCGTCACCGTTCGCCACGACGATTTCGAATATCTGGGCCGCCCCTACAAGTCTCTGTCCTCAGTTGCCCGCCAGATCACCGGCACCCAGTGGAACGGCTGGGTCTTTTTCGGCCTCAAGAATTCGGCTGGCAAATGAGCTCCCGTCGACCTCCAAGGCGCGCAGCTAACCCGTTCGCCGGCGCTTTTGAACAAGCCGGCTCCCGCCCCGCAACTCGCAAGGTTCGCTGCGCTGTGTATACCCGTAAGTCGAGCGAGGAAGGCCTCGACATGGACTTCAACTCACTCGATGCACAGCGCGAGTCGTGTGAGGCTTACATCGTGAGCCAGCGAGCCGAGGGGTGGACGGCGGTTTCCGATCGCTACGATGATGGCGGCTTCTCGGGTGGTACCCTCGAACGGCCTGCCTTGAAGCGGCTCATTGCTGCTGTCCAGACCGGCAAGGTAGATGTCATCATCGTCTACAAAATTGATCGACTCTCGCGGTCGATGCTCGACTTCCTCAACCTTGTGGAACTCTTTGAACGCTATGGTGTGACGTTCGTCTCCGTCACCCAATCGTTCAACACCAAGGATGCCATGGGTCGCATGGCGCTGAACATCCTCGTGACCTTTGCCCAGTTCGAGCGCGAGCTGATCGGAGAGCGCATTCGCGACAAGGTTGCGGCCTCTCGCAAGCGCGGCAAATGGATGGGCGGGTGGACGCCGCTCGGTTATGAAGTCTGCGACCGCAAATTGCTCGTTCATGAGGCCGATGCCGAGCGAGTTCGGTCCATTTTTCGGCGCTTCGTACAGCTCAAATCCGCGACCCTGCTTGCCCGCGAGCTCGTTGCGGCCAACGAACGAACCCGATACGGACAGCTCCTGGACAAGGGCGTGCTGTACAAGATTCTTCACAACCGGGTCTATCTTGGCGAGGCCGTTCATAAGGGCACCTCATACCCAGGTGAGCACGAGGCAATCGTCGATCAGAAGCTCTGGGATCAGGTCCACGGCATCCTTAAAGAGAGCCCGCGCAAGCGCGCCAACAATAGCCGGGCACAATCTCCTGCCCTGCTGAAAGGTCTGTTGTTCGGTCCGGATGGTGCGGCAATGTCGCCAACCCACACCCGGAAGTCCGGCCGGCTTTATCGCTACTACATCAGCCAAACCGCGATGAAGCAGGGTAGATCGGACTGTCCCGTCAAGCTGATCCCTGCCGCTGAGTTGGAGCGAATCATCATCGATCAGGTTCGCCGACTGCTGCAAACGCCTGAAGTCATCGTTCAGACTTGGCGCGCTCTCCGCAAGCAATCCGCGGAGGTTAGCGAGGCGGAGGTGCGTAGCGCACTGCTTGGCTTTGACGAACTTTGGGAAGAGCTGTTCCCGGCTGAACAGGCACGGATCGTCGCGCTGCTCGTCGAGCGCATCGACATGCACGCCGACCGAATGGACATTGTTTTGAAGATCGAGGGCCTGACATCGCTCTCCTCCGAATTGCAGCCCCAGCCCTTCCAGCAGGCCGCCGAATGAACCGACCGACAACCCTCAGCCTCGGCCCTATCGGTCAACCGAAGCTTAGCCGCGACGGCAGAACCATGGTCGTGAGCATCCCGTTTTCATTGCAACGATCTGGGGGGCGCAAGCGGGTTGTCACGCCCGATAATGCTGATGCTTGGGCACCCGCGAAACCGCAGGTCGACAACACTCTGATCAAAGCTGTGGTTCGGGCGCATCGGTGGCGCAACATGCTCGAGTCCAACATGTTCAGCACGGTGCGCGACCTCGCCAAAGCGGAGAAGATCAATGAGTCCTATCTTTCCCGCGTGCTTCGGCTGACGTTGCTCTCGCCGGCCATCACCGAAGCCATCCTGAACGGCTTGCAACCTGACGGCCTTGAGCTGGCGCAGCTGTTTAAATCCATACCAGCTGAGTGGGATGAGCAGCAGGCACTGTTCAGCTCCTCTCGGAAAGCCGAAAGCCGCTAAAACGCTTCCAAAAGGGAAGGGTTTTGGCAAGCGTAGATCCGCACATCGGATGTTATGGAACTTACATCAGACTGATAAGCTTTTGTTAGAAACCTTATCAGTCCAAGAACTGACTCCAGTTGCGACCAGATATTATCAGTCGCCCGAAGGTCTCGTAAGGCCTTACGCTGTCTGAACGCCGAGACTGCGAGAACAGCTTCTTCGAGGGCTTCCGGCCAAGGTGGCTCCACCGCAATCACTACACGTGAAAGAGCTCTTGAACTTCGTCGAGGGTATCGTTGCTGGTAAGGCCCTCGGCTCGACCAACGCCCCCCGCGGTCCCAAGGAGGAGCTCGAGGAACCCCAAATGCAACAATCCGAGAACTTGGCGACAAGAAGCCTGGAATGTCTCAAATAGATCAGCCAGCACCACGAAGTCCCAATCGACGTTATCGTACGCAACATGGACCTTGACCCCGCCGAGGTCGAAGGCGCTGCACGTCAATACCTACGCCTAATACAAAGCCCTACAAGCACGAAAATGGGCGGGTCACGGTTGCAGCGGCCCCGTGGCGCCAACCAAAACCTCATCTGCAGGTTCGATGAAAAAGGCCATCGGTACGCTTGATAGGTGTCTCTCAGAGCTCGACATCAGGAGAAGTCGGTTGACCGTGTTGTCCAAGATGCCTCCTGGGGGGAAGACGCACGAGATGCGGCCTTCCTTTACGGGACCGTCCGACTTTTGAAGAGCGCCTTGGGCCGCCGAATGCGTCTTGGCGAACCGACTAGCCATCTGCGCCTCGCGGTTGGGCTTTGGACCGCGCTCTTCAAGCCGGGAGAGGTACTTGAAGAGGTCCCGAAACAGATCAGGGTAGCCGGCACCCGTCTTTTCCAGGACGGCGCCGACGACATCCGTCACGTTCTGCGGAAAGGCGAATTTCGATCCTTCGATGCTGCGCAAGAGCGTGCCGAGTCCGGGCGTCGCTGCCTTGTAGCGCTGGCGTATGGCTTTATCAATTTCAGCCCAGCGAAACGGGCTGTCCGTGACGATGCAGGCGCCGGTTGCCTGCGCCAGGTACATCGTCATTTCAAAATTCGGGGCAAGCATGAACATGCTCATCAGGCCGCCCTCCTTCCCATCGTTCAGTGCGCCCTCCTGGAGAACCGCCAGAGGATCATTCTCCTTCTCGATCTCGGCATAGCGCATCGTCGCCTCGACCTGCTCATCGTTCAGGTGCGGCATAAGCTCCCGTATTCTCCTGCGCATTGAATCCGGCGGCATAAGAAGCATCATGCTACGCCGGCCGTCTTCGTCCATATGCTTTTTTAGGCGGACTTCGTTCTCCGGGTCGAAGTGCATCGCCGCGGAACGGGCGTGCGCCATGCTCATCATCTGCGTGCGCAAATGATAGTCAAAATCGCAGGGATCCGGTATGAGGTTGACCACCCCAAGGTCGACGAGCGGCATTATGTTCAGGAAAAACATGATGGTCTTCAGAAAGTCCTGGCGGTATGCGCTGGGGTTCTCCGTCGGCCGGTGCTCCTTCCTGACTATTCCGGAATGAACGAACGGATGCGCCACGATGATTTCGCCGAAGTACAGCGGAGCCGCCATTCCGAACTCAGTGATGGCCGAGGGGTGGATTGAGCCAGTGTAGACCGCCCGGGGCACGCCGTCGGGCTTCGGCAACAGCGCCAGCAAGTCCGTTTCGAGAGGCCACAGGCTCTCATACAGGCCATAAACCTTGGCAATCTTTTCGTCGGTCAACTCTCGGCGAATTTGGACCCAATCCTTTTGGCTATCGAGCTCCAGGACATTTACGATCCCGTTTTGCAGCATAAGGTTTCGTTCTCGGATGCTGCGCTCATTCCAGATCGGGCGCAGCGCTTCCGGCTTGGACTCGCAGCACGTCCTATACGGCTTGCCCTGCCCGCAGCCGCATGCGTCTCCCGGGCGCGGAGGCGTAGCCGGCACCTTCTTTATCAGGTAGTCTCGGGGCTTCTCCGTTCTTCCGAACTCGTCTTGATAATGGACGTCCCCGCTCTCGTACTTGACGAATATCTCCCCGCCGAAGTGGAACAGACCATCCTTGGGCGGGACGAATACGTTTCGGAGCTCTTCCCACGGCTGCGATACGGTTCTTTCTGGGTGCAACCACTCCTTTCGGCCGGCAGCGATATAGCGGCGGGCGCGCGCCTTGATTACGAAGTTGATCTGCGCGACTTCCTGCGCGGAGAGTTTCCGGCTGCGTATGAAGGCATCGACCCGTGTCATGGTCTGCCGATAATTTCGCGGGAACGTTTTCTTTTCGAGCGGGCTCGTGTTCCGGTCTTTCGCATACTCCAGGTTAGTGAGGATCAGGCAAAAGTTCCGGTTCAGCGGATAGATTGTCTGAGACCCCCTCAAGTGTATTCCGGGGTCAAATGGATACGCGCACTCCGCATCCGTAGGAGGGGCAGCGTGATTATAGATGGTCACGGGATGGTCGCTGATGATGAATTTTACGTCGGAGTCTTCAGCAGAGACGATCTCGCGTACTCCGCCCACCCAGGTAGTGCAGTGCAGCATACGGATGCCCTGCATCTCGAACATGAGCTCATTCTGCGACATCGCGGGGTATTGGGCCTGTAGCCAGTCCAATCCCTTCGGGGTGCGGATTTTTTGAGTATCGATAAATTCGAACAGCGTCTGAAAATGCTTGTGCCATTGCTGCTTATCCGCGCCAGCGAATGCGCGAACAGCGACCGAGCCCTTCGTGTCGATATCACCGAATAGCCGGCGCTCAATCTCATCATTGATGGATGTTCCGAAAAAGGTCGAATAGAGGTCCTTCTGGCGAAACGCTTTTGTGGTTGGCGTATCGTCCCACGAGCCCCGCTGGACAATCACGCGGCCGTCCGGCAGCTCTTTCCTATCCGGCGTCAAATCGACATAGGCTAGCGACGAGCGGCCGGGCTCAAAGAAGCCCTCCTGGTACCATTGCGGGACGTAGTGATTGTTTCGGGTGATAGACACCGCGGCGATTCGCTCGTCATTGTGAATACCAACCGCCTAGCATGTGAACCGCTGCAAGTCTGCCTTGAGTTGAATTTTTAGGATGGATCCCGTGTTACGATAGGGCAGATAAAGAAGAAAAAGCAGACGACCGCTCCTGAGGCGGAGAGTGAGTCGATCTAAAACAAGAGCTTTTCTGCTGATACATCACGCAGAACAGTATTCTGTTCGTCAGAGGCACTCTCTCGTACGCAGAGGCCTACGACTATAATCCAAGATGCTAGTCGCCTTGGGTTCGTCCGCTGGTTTCTTCAAGCAGCGCAACATCTTCAACCTGGGCGGCTCGAGCAGACGACCGCCGTCTACCCGCAAGCAGGAGGCGGGGAAGCAGGCCGTTTCTTTTAGACACCTGGGGCCCAGCACCCTGCCCGGGATAAAGTAGCGTTGGATGTGACGCCGAATACCGTTCTGGTTGCAAAGGGCATATAGTGACCCTCTTCCGGAGTGAGAATCATGCCCATCAAGGCGACAGCTGTGGGTGACCTAACCCGCAACCTCGACCAAGCGGTCAAGGCCATCCAGTCGCTTGACGGGGCCCTGACGGAGGTGAAGTTCGACCCGAGCGACCCGTCCAGCGTGCAGGGCGCTATCGTTGACGTGGAAGCCGCCATCGACAGAAGGGTTGGCGCATATCGCGGCAACCCGATCGTTGAGCCTTGGATCGCCGAAATCAAAGAGAAGTACCGCAAGGAGCTGCTCGACCGCGCCGCGAAGGCGCGCGCGGCAGCGCCGATGGAGCAGGAAATGGGTGACGAAGCCGCTATATACCGTCGCCTCAACAACGCGGCGTTCGACCTGAGTTCCGCTGACTTCCAGACGTATAGCGAGACGATAAAGAAGCTCGCCCGGCTGCTCCGCAACCAAGAGATCGAGCCCATCACGCAACGGCTGACGCAGGGCATCGACCTGGACGCCTGGGTTAAGGGGGCCGACGAAACCGGAGGAAGCTGGCTAGGCAGCAAGAAGCTGAGCTGGCCAGCCGATCATGAGAAGGAGCTTGGCACCATCATCCTCCTTATCGAGCGAATGGCCGAGAAGGACCAGGCAAGCGACATCGCGTACCAATTCTACTACACGGGCAATAACATCACGTCGAACTTGTCGAACATGACGCGCCAGCTCATCATCCCGTTCGTGCGCGACTACGTCGCGTACCTGAAAGATGCTCGACCGGCGCCAGCGAAGAAGCCCGAAGCGGAAAGCCTCCTTCCCGCGCCCATGCAGGCGCACCCGATTCACAAGCTTGTCGGCTGGTCCACGACCCTCGTGGGCTTCGCGCTCATCTGCGTCGGCGTCTATGGCATGTGGGTGGGCGCCACGAGCAGCACCGAGATCAACATCATGGGAAATTCGTTCAAGTCGGGAAGCGTCGGGATAGCCTCCATCTTCATCGGCGCAGTAGTGCTGATCTTGAATCACCGCCGCTTGCTAACGTCCGTCGAGCGGGTGCGATAGGTGGGGACAACGTGTGGTTAGCGGAGCCTCTGTACAGGGAGAGCGGTGGGATATCGACGGGGGATAGCGCAAGGATAAACAGGGGGTAGCCGCGAGGAAGCGTCGCACAACAGCGCTACTCACTTCTTGTTCGAGTGCTGTCCCCACCACGAGGTCGAACAAGGCGGCTTTGCAGGCCCGCGGAAAATCCGGTTTTCCCCATCTCCACAGGCCCAATATTAGCAATAGTTTTATATGGAGACTTATGCGCACCGTCCCCACCCGATCCTTCCAGCCGTGCGACGAAGCGAATCTCGGCAACGGCCGCGGCCTGATAGTAGCTGCCTTACCTGTCTTGGAAGCGGCTTCTATTCCGTCGAGGGTGGGCCCGAACCTGCCGCTGCGAGCGCCAAGCTACCGGTTGAGCTCTAGACGCTGAAATTGGAGACTGATAGTGCCGCTGCAACAATCCACCGTCGCGCGCCAGATTCTTGTGGCGAAGCTCAGAGAGGCGAAATTCATTTGGGCGACGCTTGGGGCCTTGGTCGTCTTTTGGCTGATAGCGTACCATCTGCCGCTCAGCAAATGGATGCCGACTCCCGAATTTAAGGATCACGTCCGCTGGTACGGAATTATGCTCGAAGTGGCGTCGATTTGGAGCATTGCCTATGAGTTGAATGGCTCCCTGATCGCGGCTGGGCGTCGCCCGCTAGTCGCGACGTTCGTAGGTTGGCTGAGGCAATGGCGCTTTATCTTTATCCGAGGAAAAACTGTTAACTTGTCAGCTAACATGTCGGTCGGCTCCTTTGTGAGCGTCGGCACCGCGGTCATGCGCGCGAGCAGCCCCGGTACTCCTGAAGAACAGTTAGCAAAGTTGCAGTCGGTGGTAGACGCTCTGGAAAACCGCGTCGGAGCCCTTGATGCGAAAGTGGATGCAAACGAGCGCAGATTTAAGGAGATGCTCGACCGAGAAATGGCCGAACGGGCAAACGCCATTTCAAGCCTAAGAGGGAAGCTCGAGGAGCAGTATTTCGGGGACGTCCGCTTGCAGGCGGCAGCGCTTATTGTGCTCGTCCTCAGCATCTTTTTTGCGAACGCGCCAGACGAGTCGGCGGTTCTGTTCAAAGTCGTTGGTCTCGGCGGGGCATACTGGTAGCCCATCAGCGCTTCGATAGCCCCTTGAACGAGCTGTGCCGCAACAAGCCTTCGGACGTAATGTCGCGTACTCCACCTCAGCGACGAACGACGGCTCTATCCGGGACCTGCTGCGCTACTATCCTGTTTCGAACGTTCGTTGCTACGCAAGTAGTCAAACACGTGCCTCAGATCCTGCGCCGTTGCTCACCTCGACTAGGAAGATTGGACTATGCGGCTTTGGCTGGGCGCTGTCTAATGCGACCCAATATGCTGGCCTTCAACCTTACGATTGATCACAAAACCGCGCCAACTGATAAGCAAATTACACAAACGGAGTCAGTTCGCTGACTGATAAGCTTTCCCTCAAAATCTTATCAGTGGCCGAGGTCGCATGCATTCTGAACCGCAGTGCTGCGGCAGCCTTATCAGGCTGCTCGCCGTCCCGAAGTGGTTCGGGCGGCAGGTGATCGCGCCAGTCTCCGTCGATTGTTTGTGCAAACGGGAATAATCCCGAATGCTGCCGGAGATTTTTGGCGGTTTACCTCTGAAATTCGGCGAGCCGGGAGTCCGAAGCCGAATGCACACGTGCGAAATGCCGGGATTTCCACCCTATTCACGGTTGTTTCGGGAGGCAAAACAGGACCACGTGGCTGCGGAAGCAGGTATCGAACTCGCGGACGGCGAATTCTAAATTGGTTGAGCGAGAGAGATTCAAACCGCGCCCGCAATAAGCCCCTGGCTTCCCGAGAAAAAGCGTACTGGACCGATTTTGCATGTTCTAAGATTCGGAGAAAATTCGGTTCTCCAGACCTATCTGGCACCAATTTGGTGGGTGAGCGGTCGTCTCCGTCGGCAAAAAAGCGGGAAAAACGGCCGCATTTCTGGCCTCTCCCCAGATCGAAGTACGAGATCATTTCGATGGGATGGCGGAGAGAGTGGGATTCGAACCCACGGTACGGTTTCCCGCACACACGCTTTCCAAGCGTGCGCCTTAAGCCACTCGGCCATCTCTCCGGAGCGCCCTCTCTTGAAGGGGCGCCGTTGATTTTGCAAGAGACCGCAGGGCAAATCGGGCGATTTTCCGCAACTTGTTGTATTTACATGATAATATCTGTCCATGCAGATCCTTGGACCTGCCCGCCGCTGAACCGGAGGCGGGTTTGGCGCGACGATTCACGCGGGGCCTGCAACTTCACCGGGGACCGTCATGACCATCCGCAAGACCATTGTCGCCCTTGGCCTGATTTGGGCCCTTGGCTCCGCGTTCGGCGTACCGGCCTCCGCCCAGGTTTGCAGCCGTCACGGCATTGACGTGAGCTGCGAGGACGGACGGCGCGGGGTGCTGTCGGGCGATGCAATCATCTGGCCGGATGGCACGCGCTCCAGCTCGACGCCGCATCCGAGCGTGATCATCGGCAACAAGAGCTCGATACATGTCGGGCCTGGCGTGTTCGTCGGCCAAGGCAAGGGCGCGGTGCCGCTGGACGATCCCAACGCGCCGAACAAGCGGCAATGCGCGATCCTGGATGGCGTTTCGTATTGTTATTGAGGCGCGCTCGACTTGCGGCTTGCAGCTCGCAGTTTCAGGGCCCGCGCGGCAACACGCCGATGGCCGGGACAAGCGCCCGGCCATGACGAGGAGAGCGTACGAAAGCCTTAGATCAGCCGCACCCCGGATATCGCCGACTTCAACCAGCGCAGCGCCTGCGGCGGCTGGGTTGCGAGCGGGGCAACTGCGGCCTTCTCGGTCCGGCACTTCTCGAGCTCGGCGACGAAGTCAGCGGACCATTGCTGGATGGTGTGGCTGCGCAGCTTCTTCATCATCGCGTCCCAGCGCATCTTGCGCTCGGTGAGCGGCATGGAGGCGGCGACTGCGATCGCGCGAGCCATTCCGTCGATGTCGTGCGGGTTGACCAGCAGCGCGGTGTCCAGCTCATTGGCCGCGCCCGCGAATTTGGACAGCACCAGCACGCCGGGATCGGCCGGGTTTTGCGCGGCGACATATTCCTTGGCCACGAGGTTCATGCCGTCATGCAGCGGCGTCACCACGCCGATCTGCGCGGTGCGGTAGAGACCCGCGAGCACAGCCTGGCTGAAGCCCTTGTTCAAATAGCGGATCGGGGTCCAGTCGACCTCGCCGTGGCGGCCGTTGACGTCGGAGACGAGGCGCGCGACCTCGTTCTGGAGATTGCCATATGCCTCGATGCCGCCCCGCGAAGGATTGGCGATCTGCAGCAGCGAGATGCTGCGCGCAAACTGCGGCTGCTCGGTCCAGAGCCGGTCGAAGGCGCTGATGCGGTTGACGAGGCCCTTGGAATAGTCGAGGCGATCGACACCGATCGCAAGCCGCTCGCCGTTGAGGCTGCGCCGCAAGCGCGATACATCGGGATGCGAAGCCGATTTCGCAGCGTATTGCGCAAATTTCTCGGCATCGATGCCGATCGGGAAGACTTCACAGCGTGTGCGTCCGTGCTGCGAGATCGCGACGCCGTCGTCGATAGCGAGGCCGAGCTCACCGCCGACATAACCCAGGAAGTTCTGGCGATCTTCCTCGGTCTGGAAGCCGAGCAGATCGTAGGCCAGCATCGCCGTGATCAGCTCGCGATGATTGGGCACGCCCTGGATCACCGCCGCGACCGGCCACGGCGTGTGCAGGAAGAAGCCGATGGGATCATCGACTCCGAGGTCGCGCAGCTCGGCGCCAAGTGCGAGGAAATGATAGTCCTGCACCCAAAACGCCGTCTTGGCTTTTCGGAAGCGCATCAGGGCGCGCGCCATGAAGGCGTTGACCTCGCGATAACTGACGTAATCGTCCCGGCAGACACGGATCAGGTCGCTGCGCGAATGCAGCGCCGGCCACAATGCCGAATTGGCAAAGCCTTCGTAATAGCCGCCGTAATGCGCCGCCGGCAGGTCCAGCGTCGCAATCGCTCCCGTCCCAAGTGCCTCGATCTCGGCAAAGGGTTCCTTCTGATGGCCATCGCGCACCCGGCCGGAGGAACCGACCCAGATCGCACCAGAATGTTCCACGACCGGTAGCAATGCCGCCGCAAGGCCACCCGTCATGGGCTCGTTGGGTTTGCCGCGGGCGACGCGATTTGAAACGACGACTAAGTTCACAGGTCGTCCCCTCCTGTTCATTCCACCCCGTTTAACTGCCGTTCATCAATATGGTTCCTGATCATCGTTTCAACCAATTGAAACCAAAATCAGGCGTGCGCGTTGGAACTGGTTTCGCTTGCGGAACCCGGGAATACCGCTGCAAAGATAGCTTTGCCGGTCGTCTTGGGCAGCATGCACGGTAGCGCGCAACGGCGCTGCGCTGAAGGCATTGTGTCTGCGAGGTGGCGCCGCCTTCGTTTCACCTCGGATCGAGCAGGTGCGCAAGGAACGCACGTACGTCCGCCGGCGCATCGAAGTGGCCGTTCACGCCCATGGCGCGGCGCCCGACCGAGAAGGCGAGCCCGTTCATGTCGGGCATGATCGCGAACACCGTCTCGTCGGTGACGTCGTCCCCGATGAACAATGGACGTCGTCCCCTGAACGGCTCGTGCGTCATCAATTCGCGCACGCCGCTCGCCTTGGTGAAGCCGGAATGCTTGATCTCGCAGACGAACTTGCCCGGCAGCACCTCGATCGGCGCATTGGGCAGGTCGGCGCGGATCAGCGAAACGGATTCGTAGATCGCCTTCTCCGCGTGCGGCGCAAGGCGGTAATGCAGCGCGAGCGAATAGCCCTTGTCCTCGAGCAGAATGCCTGGGCTGAGCTTGGCGATGGCTGCCAGGCGCCGCTTCAGCTCCTTGTCCAGCGGCGGCGCGTGCACCGCATCGGCTTCATTGTCCACCGACAGCCGCATCTCTGCGCCGTGACCGCCGACCGCGCGGAACACATCGGGCGCGAAGATCAGATCGATGTCGTTGAGCGAGCGACCGCTGACCAGCGCCAGCGCGCCGGAGGTGCGCTCGGTGAGATGGTTCAGCGTTTCCGACAGGCCCGGCGGCACCCACACCTCGCGCGGCGTCGGCATCAGGTCGAGCAGAGTGCCGTCGATGTCGAGCAGAAGGGCAATTTCGTTGAGATGCGGCACCAGCGCATGCGGCACCGGCACCGTTTCGGGCGCATCGTCATCCGGCATGGTGCGCTTCTGGTCCAACGCCATTTCTGCACGTTCCAATTTCATCAGTCTACTCCATAAAGGCAAGCGGCCGCGCAATTTCTTCGAGCGATTTCCGCTCGGCAGAGACGGCATAGCGCCACGCCACGACCGCAGCCGCGATCATCAGGACTGCCCCCAGCAGATAGCCGGCGAACACGCTGTCGCGCGATCCGGTGTCGATCAGGGCGCCGAACAGCGCCGGCCCGATCACGCCGCCGATACCGGTACCGACCGCATAGAACACCGCAATCGCCAGCGCGCGAACCTCGAGGGGAAACGTCTCGCTCACGGTGAGATAGGCCGCGCTCGCGGCCGGCGAGGCAAAGAAGAAGATCACCATCCAGGCGATCGTCTGCCCCTGCGCGCTCAGCACGCCGATCGAGAACAGATAGCCTGACAGGGCCAGCAGCAGGCCCGATGCGCCATAGGTGAACATGATCATGGTGCGGCGGCCGAGCGTATCGAACAGACGGCCGAGCAGGAGCGGCCCCAGGAAATTGCCGGCGGCAAAGGGCAACAGGTACCAGCCGACGTGATCGGCGCGGATGCCGTAGAAATCGGTCAGCACCAGCGCGAAGGTGAAGAAGATGGCGTTGTAGAAGAACGCCTGGGCGCTCATCAGCGCGAGGCCGACCAGCGCGCGCTGGCGATAGGCCGAGAACAACGTATGCACGACCTCGCTGATCGGCGTGTGATCGCGCATCTTCAGCCGGATCCTGGTGAAGCGCTCGTCCGTCAGATCCTGATCATGTCCGATCGCCGAGCGCTCGATCCCGTCGACGATGGCATGGGCCTCGTCGGGACGGCCGTGGATCATCAGCCAGCGCGGACTTTCCGGGATCCACATGCGCATCAACAGCACGACGAGGCCGATGGCCGCGCCAATGAGATAAGCCAGGCGCCAGCCGAGATCTGGTTCGATCACGGCGGGATCGAGCAATATGATGGAAGCGACGGCGCCCATCGCAGCCCCGATCCAGAAGCTGCCATTGATGACGAGATCGGTCCAGCCTCGATAGCGCGCGGGCACCAGCTCCTGGATGGTCGAGTTGATCGCGGTGTATTCGCCGCCGATGCCGGCGCCGGTGAGGAAACGAAACAGCGCGTAGCTCGCGACATCCCAGGACAGGGCGGTCGCGGCGGTTGCCGACAGATAGACTGCCAGCGTGATGAAGAACAGTTTCTTGCGTCCGATGCGATCGGTCAGCCAGCCGAAACCGAGCGCACCGAGCACGGCGCCCGCGAGATAGGCGGAGTTGGCGATCCCGAGATCGAGATTGGAGAAATGCAGCGACGGGCTCTGCTTCAGCGCGCCGGAGAGCGAACCAGCCAGGGTCACCTCGAGCCCGTCGAGAATCCAGGTGATCCCGAGCGCGAGTACGACGCGGGTGTGGAAACCGCTCCACGGCAGCGCGTCGAGGCGCGAGGGAATGCTGGTCTCGACGATACGATCGGTCGCGGTCACCGCCGGGATTACGGGTGCATAGTTCAGCGCTGGGCCTTGCTGCAATTCCATCGGGTTGTCTGACCAATGGAAGCGGCCCCGGTTCACACGACGTGGACGGGGTCGATCCAACCATGGGGGTGCGGCATTCTGCCTGCCACCTGCGACAACGCATGCGGCGTGGCCCGGTTCCCACGGAAGCGCCTCGAAGAACACCCGTTTCTGATTGAGCTCCAACGAGTTGACGCATGGCTCAGGTCAGAAAGACGACACATTCACGAAAGACCGCTGCGCGCCGGCAGGGCGCTGCCGAAGACGCAGCAGATGCGACTTGGAGCGCGCGAGGGTGGAGCTGAAGCGAGCGTCGCGCGGACGCCGGCGCTAGGCCGCCCTGATGTTCGCCATGAAGCGGTCGAGTTCGGCGCGCAGACGGGTGCTTTCGCTCGACAGCGTCTTGGCCGAGTTCAGCACCTCTTCCGAGGCCGAGCCGGTCTCGGCCGCGCCACGGTTGACCTGGCCGATATCGGTGGCCGCCGTCTGGGTGCCCTGTGCGACGGTCTGAACGCTGCGCGCGATCTCCTGGGTCGCCGCGCCCTGCTGCTCCACCGCGCTCGCGATCGACGTCGCGATCGACGAGATCTGGCCAATGGTCGCGCCGATCTCCTTGATCGCGGCGACCGATTCGGCCGTGGCGCCCTGCATGCCGGTGATGTGCGAGGAGATCTCGTCCGTCGCCTTCGCGGTCTGGCTCGCCAGCGACTTCACCTCGCTCGCCACGACCGCAAAGCCACGGCCGGCTTCCCCGGCGCGCGCCGCCTCGATGGTGGCATTGAGCGCCAGAAGATTGGTCTGCTCGGCGATCGCCGTGATCAGCTTGACCACCTCGCCGATCTGCTGGGCGGCATGCGACAGCTTGCCGATGCGGCCGTCGGTCTCCTTGGCCTGCCCCACGGCAGCCTCGGCAATGCGGCTGGAATCGCGGACCTGGCGGCCGATCTCCTCGACCGAGGCCGACAGCTCTTCGGTCGCGGTCGCGACCGACTGCATGTTGCTGGACGCCTGTTCGGAGACGCCGGCGACCTGGCTCGACAGGCTCTGCGTAGTCTCGGCGGTGCGGGTCAGCGTGGAGGCCGCCGATTCCAGTTGCACGGCCGAAGCCGAGACGTTGGAGACGATGGCGCCGACCGCGCTCTCGAAATCATCGGCAAAGCGGATCAGCTCGGCGCGGCGGCTTGCAGCCTGCTCCCGGTTCTGGGCTTCGCTGGCGGCGGCATCGCGCTCGGCCTTGGCGACCGCCTGAACCTTGAACTCCTCGACCGCGCCGGCCATCTCGCCGATCTCGTCCTTGCGGCCGAGGCCCGGCAGCACGACGTCGAAATTACCCGAGGCAAGCTCGCGCATCGCCTTGCACATCGCGATCATCGGACGCGAGATGCCATTGCCGAGCCACAAGGCCAGCACGACGCCCACAGCCAGCCCGCCCAGTGCCATCATCAGCATCAGCTGCTCGGTGTCGATGATGGTGCTATTGGCGCTGGCCTCGATGCGCTGCTGGTCGGCGGTCAGATCCGAACGCAGTTCGGCCGAGAGCTTGAGGATGGTCGCCGCCGTCTTGGTCATCTCGCCGTTCAGCTTGACGATGACCTTCACGTTCTCGGTCAGCTTTGCGAACGAGGTGCGGTATTGCTTCAGGAGTTCGCCGATCTCCTTGACGCGGTCCGTGATCTTCTGGTCATTCGCGTAGATGGAGACCATCAGCGTCTCGAGGAACTTGATGCGGGCGATCACGCCGTCGGCGGTCTTCGGCTCCGGCTTGGCCACGAAGGCGCTGACCGAGGTGGAGACCGCCAGATATTGCGAGGTGACGTCCTTGGCCGTGGTCTGAACCGAGTTCAGGCCCGCCAGTGCTGCGGTGTCGGCGAGATCGTCGAACTTGAAGCGGATCTTGTTGCCGACACTGTTGAGCTCCTCGGCCGCAATCTTGTTGTTCTCGCGCGTCAGCGTGATGATATCGCCGAAGACTTTCGTAAAGCTCTGGAATTCGGCCTCGAGCTTGCCGACCTGCTCACGGCGGGCGGCGCCGGTCGTCGCGGCCATCGACTTGGCGATCGCGCTCTTCAGATTGCCTTCAGCGGCCTTGGCCGCGGTCTCGTCGTCCGCTGCGCCGGTCAGTGTATACGCCCTTGCCAGCCCCTGATAGGCGACCAGCTCTCGATCGACCGTCCGCGCCAGATCGGCTTCCAATACGCTGGTGCGGTAGGACGCCACGGCGCCTGCGATTCGCTCGAAGCCGAAATAGGCGAAGGCCATGCTGACGGCGAGGATGGCGAGCACCGCCACAAAGCCGAGGATGATCTTTGCGCGAAAACGCAGCGTTGGCAGCTTCGATTTGCTCGACTTGGACTTCACCGACATTCCCCCACCCCATTCCATTCGCGGAAAACCAGGCGCAGCCCGGAAGCAGCCCGCTTCCCGACTCCTCCGCACGTTACGGGGCAAAGGATAAGCTGTGGTAAATATGTGGCGCCGCAACCGACGGTTAGTCGATGCGAGGATTGTTAAGGCGCGCTTTCTCGCGCCGTTACAAGTTTGGCTGCCGCGCTTGTCCGAAACGACACGAAGGAAGAAGCGAGCGTCCGCGGACGCCGGCGCTAGGCCGCCCTGATGTTCGCCATGAAGCGGTCGAGCTCGGCGCGCAGACGGGTGCTTTCGCTCGACAGCGTCTTGGCCGAGTTCAGCACCTCTTCCGAGGCCGAGCCGGTTTCGGCCGCGCCACGGTTGACCTGGCCGATATCGGTGGCCGCCGTCTGGGTGCCCTGTGCGACGGTCTGGACGCTGCGCGCGATCTCCTGGGTCGCCGCGCCCTGCTGCTCCACCGCGCTCGCGATCGACGTCGCGATCGACGAGATCTGGCCGATGGTCGCGCCGATCTCCTTGATCGCGGCGACCGATTCGGCCGTGGCGCCCTGCATGCCGGTGATGTGCGAGGAGATCTCGTCCGTCGCTTTCGCGGTCTGGCTCGCCAGCGACTTCACCTCGCTCGCCACGACCGCAAAGCCACGGCCGGCTTCCCCGGCGCGCGCCGCCTCGATGGTGGCGTTGAGCGCCAGAAGATTGGTCTGCTCGGCGATCGCCGTGATCAGCTTGACCACCTCGCCGATCTGCTGGGCGGCATGCGACAGCTTGCCGATGCGGCCGTCGGTCTCCTTGGCCTGCCCCACGGCAGCCTCGGCAATGCGGCTGGAATCGCGGACCTGGCGGCCGATCTCCTCGACCGAGGCCGACAGCTCTTCGGTCGCGGTCGCGACCGACTGCATGTTGCTGGACGCCTGTTCGGAGACGCCGGCGACCTGGCTCGACAGGCTCTGCGTAGTCTCGGCGGTGCGGGTCAGCGTGGAGGCCGCCGATTCCAGTTGCACGGCCGAAGCCGAGACGTTGGAGACGATGGCGCCGACCGCGCTCTCGAAATCATCGGCAAAGCGGATCAGCTCGGCGCGGCGGCTTGCAGCCTGCTCCCGGTTCTGGGCTTCGCTGGCGGCGGCATCGCGCTCGGCCTTGGCGACCGCCTGAACCTTGAACTCCTCGACCGCGCCGGCCATCTCGCCGATCTCGTCCTTGCGGCCGAGGCCCGGCAGCACGACGTCGAAATTGCCCGAGGCAAGCTCGCGCATCGCCTTGCACATCGCGATCATCGGACGCGAGATGCCGGTGCCGAGCAGGAAGGCGAGGACCGCGCCGAGCAGCGTGCCGCCGACGGCCAGCATCAGCACCAGTTGCTTGGTCTGCCCGATGGTCGCCTCCGACTCCGAATCGAGCCGCTGCTGTTCGGCGACGAGGTCCGCCTTCATGGCGGTTGCTCCTTGCTGGATCGCACGGGCCGAGCCGTTCATTTCGGTGACGAGATCGTCGACCAGCTTGGCATTGGCGATCAGCTTTTCCAGCGCTTCGCGATAGGCCCCCAGCAGCGCCTTGGCATCCTTCAAGCCGGCGACGACCTTGTCGTCCATGGAATAGACCGCGCCGAGCGAGTTCTCGACGAATTTCAGCCGCGCCAGCGCGCTGGTGGCGATCGCCTGATCGGATGTCAGCACGAAATTGGTCGCCGCCGCACTCGCTGTCTGGAACTGGGCGTTGACCTGCTTCGTGCCGAACTCGATCGCTTGTGCTTCGGAGTCGGAGGCGTTGTTTCCGATATCGTCGAGCTTGTATTTCAGGAGATTGGCATTGCGCATGAGCTGGTTCTGCACCAGCAGCGTGCTGTCTCGCTTGGCCTGGAGCACCTTCGCGAAGGTCGCGGAGAAATGCGAAAATTCCTTGGAGAGCTTGCCGAGGCTCTCCTGCCGGGCGGGATTCTTGGCACTCTTGACGGCCAGATCGATCGCGTTCTTCAGGCTGCCTTCAGCATCCAGGGCCGCCTTGGCGTCGTCTTCCTTGCCCGTGACGACGAAATATCTGGCCGTCGAACGATAGGCGAGCAGCTCACGGTCGATGTTGCGGGCAAGATCGGCCTCCGAAACGCTGCTGCGATAGGACCCGACCCCGGAGGCGACCCGCTCGAAGCCGAAATAGGAGAAGGCCATGCTGCCGGCCGAGATCACCAGCACTGCGGCGAAGCCGAGAATGATCTTTGCGCGGAACCTGAGGGTCGGAAACAGTGTACGCTTAGACGGCGACGCGATACGCCCGGACATTCCCACCCCCATTTGTATTCAGCCGCGATCAGGAGGCGCCCCGCCCCCCAACCTGGATGCGCAAAACTAAGGCAGAATCGATAAGGGGCGGTAAATTTGGCAGGCTCGCACGACGTTAGGGCGCATCGGCCAGGGGCTGATCTGGATGATTTCTGGCATCCCAGGGCTTGTCCGGTGCTCCGCTTCCCGCGGCTCCGCCCGCAAATCATTGCGCGCCGATCAGGATCAATGACTTTTCAATGACGCTGGCGACCAAAATCCTAGTTGCAAAGTTCCGGCTCGCCGGTCTCTAATTAGAAACAATCAAAATCAATCCCGGGAGGACTACACCGTGTCTACAGTCAACCTGACAGTGAACGGCAAGGCCGTTGCTGTCGACGTCGAGGACCGCACGCTGCTGGTCCAGCTCCTGCGCGATCACCTCAATCTCACGGGAACTCATGTCGGCTGCGACACCAGCCAGTGCGGCGCCTGCGTCGTGCACATGGACGGCAAGGCCGTGAAATCGTGCACCATGCTGGCAGGTCAGGCCGATGGTGCCAGCATCACAACGATCGAGGGCATCGCCAAGGGCGACGAGCTGCACCCGATGCAGGCTGCCTTCCGCGACAATCACGGTCTCCAGTGCGGCTATTGCACGCCCGGCATGATCATGTCGGCGATCGACATCGTGCAACGCCATGGTGGCCAGCTCGACGAGACGACCGTCCGCCAAGAGCTCGAGGGCAATATCTGCCGCTGCACCGGCTACCACAACATCGTGAAAGCCGTGCTGGATGCGGCCGACCGCATGAAGGTTGCGCAGGCTGCCGAGTAGAGCGGCCGTCGCAAACAAGAAACCGCACTGCCGCTTTCGAGGGAAAGCGCGGGTCAATGAATTTCCGGTCGGGAGGACCAGTCATGGGTGTTGAAGGCATCGGCGCACGCGTGGTGCGCAAGGAAGACAAGCGTTTCATTACCGGCAAGGGCCGCTACGTCGACGACATCAAGCTGACGGGCATGACCCATGCGTATTTCATCCGCAGCCCGCACGCGCATGCCAAGGTGAAGGGGATCGACTCCTCCGCCGCAATGAAGATGCCGGGCGTGGTCGCGGTGCTCACCGGCAAGCAGCTCGTCGACGACAAGGTCGGCAACCTCATCTGCGGCTGGGCCATCACCTCGAAGGACGGCAGCCCGATGAAGATGGGCGCATGGCCGGCAATGGCGCCCGAGACGGTGCGCTTCGTCGGCCAGGCCGTCGCGGTGGTCATCGCCGAGAGCAAGAATCTCGCGCGCGACGCGGCGGAAGCCGTCGTCGTCGACTACGAGGAGCTTCCCGCGGTCGCCGACATGCAGGCCGCGATCAAGCCCGGCGCGCCCCAGCTTCACCCCGAAGCGCCCGGCAACCAGGTCTATGACTGGGTGATCGGCGACGAGGGCGCCACCGATGCGGCCTTCGCCAAAGCGGCCAATGTGGTGAAGCTCGACGTCACCAACAACCGCCTCGCCCCGAACGCGATGGAGCCGCGCGCGGCGATCGCCGATTACGATTCGGCGGAAGAGCACTTCACTCTATACACGACCTCGCAGAACCCTCACGTCGCCCGCCTCGTGCTGTCGGCGTTCTACAACATCGCTCCTGAGCACAAGCTGCGTGTGATCGCCCCCGACGTCGGCGGCGGCTTCGGCTCCAAGATCTTCATCTATCCCGAGGAGATGGTGGCGCTGTGGGCCTCGAAGAAGATCGACCGCCCCGTGAAATGGACCGGCGACCGCACCGAAGCCTTCCTTACCGACGCGCACGGCCGCGACCATATCACCCATGCCGAGATGGCCTTCGACGCCAACAACAAGATCATCGGCTTGAAGGTGAAGACCTACGCCAATTTCGGCGCCTACATGTCGCTGTTCTCGTCCTCGGTGCCGACCTACCTCTACGCGACGCTGCTGTCGGGCCAGTACAACATCCCGGCGATCCATGCCGAGGTGATCGGGGTCTACACCAACACCACGCCGGTCGACGCCTATCGCGGCGCGGGCCGTCCCGAAGCTAGCTATCTGGTCGAGCGGCTGATGGAAACGGCGGCGCGGCAGCTCAAGGTCGATCCAGCTCAACTGCGCCGGACCAATTTCATCACCCAGTTCCCGCACCAGACGCCTGTGATCATGGCCTATGATACCGGCGACTTCAACGCTTCGCTCGATGTTGCGATGAAGGCGATCGACTATGCCGGCTTCCCCGCCCGCAAGGCCAAGGCGAAAGCCGACGGCAAGCTGCGCGGCATCGGCGTCTCCTGCTACATCGAGGCCTGCGGCATCGCGCCGTCGAAGGCGGTCGGCAGCCTGGGCGCCGGTGTCGGCCTGTGGGAATCGGCCGAGGTGCGCGTCAACCCGGTCGGCACCATCGAGATCCTCACGGGATCGCACAGCCACGGCCAGGGTCACGAGACCACCTTCTGCCAGCTCGTCGCCGAACGGCTGGGCGTTCCGATCAGCCAGGTCTCGATCGTCCATGGTGACACCGACAAGGTGCAGTTCGGCATGGGCACCTACGGCTCGCGCTCCGCGGCCGTCGGTCTCACCGCGATCCTGAAAGCCATGGAGAAGATGGAATCGAAGGCCAAGAAGATCGCGGCGCATGCGCTGGAAGCGTCGGAAGCCGACATCGTCATCGAGAACGGCGAGTTCAAGGTGACGGGCACCGACAAGGCGATCGCCCTGCCGATGGTCGCGCTCGCGGCCTACACCGCGCACAATCTGCCTGACGGGATGGAGCCGGGCCTGAAGGAGAGCGCCTTCTACGACCCGACCAACTTCACCTTCCCGGCCGGCGCCTATATCTGCGAGCTCGAGGTCGATCCCGGCACCGGCAAGACCTCCTTCGTCAACTTCGTCGCGGCCGACGATTTCGGTCGGCTGATCAATCCGATGATCGTCGAGGGCCAGGTCCATGGCGGCCTTGTGCAGGGCATCGGGCAGGCACTGCTCGAGCACGCGATCTACGATGCCAACGGCCAGCCGGTCACGGCCTCGTTCATGGATTACGCCATGCCGCGCGCCGACGATGTGCCGTCGTTCAACCTCTCCCACACCACGACGCTCTGCCCGGGCAATCCGCTCGGCATCAAGGGGTGCGGCGAGGCTGGCGCCATCGGCGCCTCCGCGGCCGTGATCAACGCGATCACGGACGCGATCGGCAAGAACAACCTGGAAATGCCCGCAACCCCTGACCGGGTGTGGCGCACGATCCACGCGGCTTGATCGCCTCACTCTCGTCATTCCGGGGCGACGCGAAGCGTCGAACCCGGAATCTGGAGCTACGAATTCAACCTCGAGATTCCGGGTCTGCGCCTGCGGCGCATCCCGGAATGACAGAGAATAGATTTCAGGAGCAACCAAGATGTACCAGACAACCTATCATCGCGCCTCCACGGTCGACGAGGCCGTCAGCTTGTTCGGCAAGAGCAGCGAAGCGAAGTTCCTTGCCGGAGGCCAGACGCTGCTGCCGGTCATGAAGCAGCGGCTCGCCAACCCCTCGGACGTGATCGACCTCGGCAAGATCAAGGAGCTGCAGGGCGTCGAGCTGTCGGGCGATGTGCTCACCATCAAGGCCGCGACGACCTATTACGACATCATGCAGAATGCCGATGTGAAGAAGGCGATCCCCGCAATCGCCTATCTCACCTCGGTGCTCGGCGATCCCGCCGTGCGCTATCGCGGCACGATTGGCGGCTCGATCGCCAACAACGATCCCGCGGCGGACTTCCCCGCCGCCTTGCTCGCGCTCGGCGCCACCGTGAAGACCAACAAGCGGTCGATCTCGGCGGATGACTTCTTCAAGGGCCTGTTCACCACGGCGCTCGAAGACGGCGAGATCATCACCGCCGTGTCATTCCCGGTGCCGGCGAAGGCAGGCTACGAGAAGATGCGGCATCCGGCCTCGCGCTTCGCGCTGACCGGCGTGTTCGTCGCACAGATCAAGTCGGGCGAGGTTCGGGTGGCCGCCACCGGCGCCTCCCAGAGCGGCGTGATGCGGGTGCCCGCGATCGAAGCCGCGCTGAAGAGCAACTGGTCGCCGTCGGCGATCGACAGCGTGACGATTTCGGCAAGCAATCTGCTCGCTGACATCCATGGCACGGCGGAGTACCGCGCCAATCTCGTCAAGGTGATGGCGCAGCGCGCAGTGGCCGCTGCCGGCTGATAGCGCCTCGACGCAAATTTTCCGCGGCGCGCACTTCGGTGCGCGCCGTTTTTATTTTGGCCATGCGGCATGAAAACCGCTTGCCTCGCTGGCGTGAAGGCGAGAAAAGTTAATCAGTCAATTAACTCGCCCCACAGAGGAACGCCTTGGCGCTTGCCGATCATCGGCAACAAGCGCCTCGGATCCGAGGAAACAAAAACGTGCTCGATAAACCAGCCCCCACCTCCGCTATCCGCACCTCCGGCCCGCTCTCAGGCTTCCGCATCGTCGAATTCGCCGGCATCGGTCCGGGCCCGTTCGCCTGCATGATGCTGGCCGACATGGGCGCCGACGTCGTCACGCTCGACCGGATCGGCGCGAAGAAAAGCATGAAGTCGGTGGCGGGCCGCGGCCGCAAGGTGATCGAGCTCGACCTCAAGGACAAGGCGGCGATTGCGCAAGTGCTCGAACTTCTTGCCGGCGCCGACGCGCTGGTCGAGGGCTTTCGTCCCGGCGTGATGGAGCGGCTCGGGCTCGGTCCCGACGTGGTGCTCGCGCGCAATCCCAAGCTGGTCTATGGCCGCATGACGGGCTGGGGCCAGGAAGGGCCGCTCGCCAATGCAGCCGGCCATGACATCAACTACATCTCCATCACCGGCGCGCTGGCCGCAATCGGCACGAAGGAGGCGCCGGTGCCGCCGCTCAATCTGGTCGGCGATTTCGGGGGCGGCGCACTCTACCTCGTCGTCGGCGTGCTCGCGGCGCTGTTGGAAGCGCAGAAGTCCGGCAAAGGTCAGGTCGTCGATGCCGCCATGTGCGACGGTGCCGCATCGCTGATGTCGTTCTTCTTCGACATGACCGCGATGGGGCGCTGGACCGAGGGACGCGACCGCAACTTCCTCGACGGAGGCGCACATTTCTACGGTGTCTATGAATGCGCCTGCGGCAATTTCGTCTCGATCGGTTCGATCGAGCCGCAATTTTATGCGCTGCTGCGCGAGCATGCCGGGCTCACCGACGCCGATTTCGACGCGCAGATGGATCCCAAGGCCTGGCCGGCGCTGAAGGAGAAGTTGAAGGCCGTGTTCAAGAGCAAGACGCGCGACGACTGGTGCAAGATCATGGAAGGCACCGACATCTGCTTCGCGCCGGTGCTGACCATGTCGGAAGCAACGAAGCATCCGCACATGGTCGCCCGCAACGTCTTCGTCGAACGCCACGGCGTGAAACAGCCCGGGCCCGCGCCCCGGTTTTCGCGTACGCCATCGGCGGCACGCGAGCCGGAAGCGGCGGAGATCGGCGCGGTGACAAAGGCCTGGCAGGCGCGATAGCTGCCGTGCCCCGGACGCTGCGCAGCACGAAGTGATGCGCTGCTGAGCCGGGGCGCATACCTGCATCACAAGAGTGGGTCCCGGCTCTGCGCAGCAGCGTAAGAACGCTGCAGCGCGTCCGGGACACGAGCGTGACTAAGCCGCGTTCCCCACCTTCAACACCCCGCGCCGGATCTGATCCTCCTCGATCGATTCGAACAGGGCCTTGAAATTGCCCTCGCCGAAGCCATCGTCGCCCTTGCGCTCGATGAACTCGAAGAAGATCGGGCCGATCGCGTTGGCGGAGAATATCTGCAGCAGCACCTTGGTCTGACCGCCCTCGACGACGCCCTCGCCGTCGATCAGGATGCCGTTCTTCTTGAGCCGTGCGACGTCTTCGCCATGCTTGGGCAGGCGTGCGTCGATCTTCTCGAAATAGGTGTCGGGCGGTGACGGCATGAACGGCAGGCCGGCCTCACGCAGGCCTTCGATGGTGCGGTAGATGTCGCGGCAACCGCAGGCGATGTGCTGGATGCCCTCACCGCGATAGGTCTTCAGATATTCCTCGATCTGGCCGGACTCGCCGGCGTCCTCGTTGATCGGAATCCTGATCTTGCCATCCGGGCTCGTCAGCGCGCGCGAGAACAGGCCGGAGGCACGGCCCTCGATGTCGAAGAAGCGGATCTGACGGAAGTTGAACAGCTTCTCATAGAAGCCGGCCCAGACGTCCATGCGGCCGCGATGAACGTTGTGGGTGAGATGGTCGAGATAGAACAGACCGGCGCCGACCGGCCGCGGATCGCGCGCGCCGAGCCATTCGAACTCTCCGTCATAGGCTGAGCCCTTGGCGCCATAGCGATCGACCAGATAGAGCAGGCTGCCGCCGATCCCCTTGATCGCGGGGACATCGAGCGTTTTCTGCGCCGATGACACATCGGCAGCTTCGGCGCCGAGCGAAATCGCGCGGTCATAGGCCGCCTTCGCGTCGACGACGCGGAACGCCATCGACGGCGCGCAGGGGCCGTGTGCGGCGACGAAGTCGTAGCCGTGTGTGCCAGGCTCCTCGTTGACGAGATAGTTGATGTCGCCCTGGCGGTAGACCGTGATCTTCTTGGTCTTGTGGCGCGCGACGGGCGCATAGCCCATCAGCCTGAACAGCGCGTGCAGCTCGTCCGGATTGGGATGCGCATACTCGACGAACTCGAACCCGTCGGTGCCCATCGGATTGTCGGCGCTGATCGTGGCCGGCGGTGCATCGTGCGGAAATGGACCCATGCTGCTCTCCCAATTTTGCTGCCATGAGGAACTATCGTTCATGGGGCGCGCAAGAGGCGTGCAAACAAGTCGTGATTTCGCTATCCTATGCACGGTTTGTGCAATAGATGGACGATTGATGCATGATTGCTGTGGACGCCTTCGACCTCAAGATCCTGGGCGCCCTCCAGGAAGACGGTCGCCTCACCAACCAGGAGCTCGCCGATCTCGCTGGCCTTTCAGCCTCGCAATGCTCGCGCCGGCGGATGCGGCTGGAGGAGGAGAAAGTGATTGCAGGCTACCACGCCGATCTCTCCAGCGAGGCGCTGGGCTTCGGCGTGATCGCCTTCATCCAGGTGGGGCTTGCGACCCATTCCCCGGATAATTCCAAGCGTTTTCGCGCTCTGGTGAACCGGATCGACGAGATCCAGGAAGCCTATTCGCTGACAGGCGATGCCGATTACGTGCTCAAGGCGGTGCTGCGCGACCTCAAGGGCCTCTCCAACCTGGTCAACGACGTCTTGATGCCGCACCAGAGCGTGGCGCATGTGCGCTCCTCAATCGTGCTCGACAGGCTCAAGGAAAGCTCCAGGCTGCCGCTCAAGGAAATCAAGGCCGGCTGAAATCGAGGGAAATGCGGCATTCGCGATGCGCGAACGGTCTGCAATGATCCACACCAATGCGGAGATTCAACCATGGCCCTCCAGCTTCGACCGAACTGCGAATATTGCGATCGCGACCTGCCGCCTGATGCAACCGACGCGCGGATCTGCTCCTACGAATGCACGTTCTGCGCGGATTGCGTGGAGACCAAGCTGTCGAACGTCTGCCCGAACTGCGGCGGCGGCTTTGCCCCGCGTCCGATCAGGCCGGCGCAGGAATGGCGGCCGGGCGTGTGCACCAGCAAGCAGACGCCATCCGACAAGCGGGTGCATCTGAAGTACAGCGTGGAGGATGTCGCCGCGCATTGCGCACGGATACGCGATGTGCCGCCGGAGAGACGGTAGGCTCTCTCCACGTCATTGCGAGCGCAGCGAAGCAATCCAGAAATGCATCCGCGGAGGGGCTCTGGATTGCTTCGTCGCAAGAGCTCCTCGCAATGATGTTGTGGACGGCCCCACCTGAACGGCATCAAGTGCCAAAACGTGGTCGCCGGAGCGCCACAAAGAGGGAGGCCGTCCATGGCGAAGTTTA
>NZ_JBTSWB010000006.1:0-81280 GCF_054602315.1 Bradyrhizobium cedriense
CGGCCGCCTTCTTCGATTCGATCTTGTCGCCCATCGCCGCGATCGCGCCCGGGTTCGGGCCGATGAAGACGATGCCGGCGGCTTCCAGCGCGCGCGGGAACGCCTCGCGTTCGGACAGGAAGCCGTACCCGGGATGCACCGCCTGTGCGCCGGTCTTGCGGCAGGCTTCGACGATCTTCTCGATCACCAGATAGCTCTCGGCCGCTGCCGGCGGGCCGATCAGCACCGCCTGATCGGCCATTTCGACGTGCAGCGCTTCGCGGTCGGCCTCGGAATAGACGGTCACCGTCTCGATACCCATCATGCGTGCGGTCTTGATGACCCGGCAGGAGATCTCGCCACGGTTGGCGATCAGAATCTTCTTGAACACAGCTCTTCCTACAACGGCATGTTGTCGTGCTTCTTGGCCGGAATCTCCATCTTCTTGTCACCCAGCATGGCCAGCGCCCGCGCGATTCGGAGCCTTGTTGCATGCGGCATGATGACGTCGTCGATGTAGCCGCGCTCGGCGGCGATGAAGGGCGACAGGAAGCGGTCTTCGTATTCCTTGGTGCGGGCCGCGATCTTGTCGGGGTCGCCGATGTCGCTGCGGAAGATGATCTCGACCGCCCCCTTGGCGCCCATGACCGCGATCTGCGCGGTCGGCCACGCATAGTTCATGTCGGCGCCGATCTCCTTGGAGGCCATGACGTCGAAGGCGCCGCCATAGGCCTTCCGGGTGATGATGGTCACCAGCGGCACGGTGCACTGCGAATAGGCGAACAGCAGCTTCGCGCCGTGCTTGATCAGGCCGCCATATTCCTGCGCGGTGCCCGGCAGGAAGCCCGGCACATCGACGAAGGTGACGATCGGGATGTTGAAGGCATCGCAGAAGCGGACGAAGCGCGCCGCTTTGCGCGAGGCATCAGAGTCGAGCACGCCGGCCAGCACCATCGGCTGGTTGGCGACGAAGCCGACGGTGCGGCCCGCGATGCGGCCGAAGCCGGTGACGATGTTCTTGGCGAACGCATCTGCGATCTCGAAGAAATCGCCCTCGTCCACGACCTTGAGGATCAGCTCCTTCATGTCGTAGGGCTTGTTCGGATTGTCGGGGATCAACGTGTCCAGGGACATGTCGACCCGCCCGATGTCGTCGAAGCTCGGCCATTCCGGCACGCCGTCGGTGTTGTTGGATGGCAGGAAGTCGATCAGGCGCCGCATCTGCAGCAGCGTCTCGACGTCGTTCTCGAAGGCGCCGTCGGCGATTGAGGAGCGCGTGGCGTGCACCGAGGCACCGCCCAGCTCTTCGGCGGTGACGACCTCGTTGGTGACGGTCTTCACCACGTCGGGACCGGTGACGAACATGTAGCTGGTGTTCCTCACCATGAAGATGAAGTCGGTCATGGCGGGCGAATAGACGTCGCCGCCGGCACAGGGGCCCATGATGACGGAGATCTGCGGGATCACGCCCGAGGCGAGCACGTTGCGGCGGAACACGTAGGAATAGCCCGCCAGCGCCGCGACGCCCTCCTGGATGCGCGCGCCGCCGGCATCATAGAGGCCGATGATGGGCGCCCGCGCCTTCATCGCCATGTCCTGGAGCTTTGTGATCTTCAGCGCGTGGGTCTCGGACAGCGAGCCGCCGAACACCGTAAAATCCTTGGCGAAGACAAACGTTTTGCGGCCGTTGACGGTACCCCAGCCGGTGACCACGCCGTCTCCCGGAATCTTGGTCTTCTCCATCCCGAATTCGGTCGAGCGGTGCTGGACGAACATGTCCATCTCCTCGAACGAATGCTTGTCGAGCAGCAGGTCGATCCGCTCCCGCGCGGTGAGGCGGCCGCGCGCATGCTGCGCGTCGATGCGCTTCTCGCCGCCGCCGAGTTTGGCACCGGCGCGACGTTGTTCAAGGGCTTCGATAACGGACATCGATTGGGCCAACTGATCTACCGCTTTCTGGCGATTGGAGGCAGGTCGGTGCAACTGCCCTCATGGACTTCGGCAGCCATGCCGATCATCTCGCCGAGGGTCGGATGCGGGTGAATGGTCTTTCCGATATCGATCGCGTCAGCCCCCATTTCGATAGCGAGACAGATTTCCCCGATCATATCGCCGGCATGCGGTCCGACGATCACGCCCCCGACGATGCGACCGGTTTCGGCGTCGAACAGCAGCTTCGTCATGCCATAGGACGCGCCCGACGCGATGGCCCGGCCGGACGCGGCCCATGGGACTTTTGCCGAACGGATCTTCCGTCCGGATTCGGCGACATCACGCTCGGACTTGCCGACCCAGGCGATCTCAGGATCGGTGTAGGCGACATTGGGGACGATCTTCGCGGTAAAGGCCGCCGGCTTCCCGGCAGCTACTTCCGCGGCGACGTGCCCCTCGTGAACGGCCTTGTGCGCCAGCATCGAACCGCCGACGACGTCGCCGATGGCGAAGACGTTGCGCGCCGTCGTTCTCATCTGCTCGTCGACCTGAATGAAGCCGTTCGAATCGATGGCAACGTCGATCCGTTCGAGGCCGAGCTCGCTACTGTTGGGAACACGGCCGGCCGATTGCAACACCAAATCGTACGATCGTGTCCGTACCGATGCGCCTGTGGTACCGACCCTCACGCCGTCCGGCGTGATTTCGGCGGTTGATACGCTGCTTGCGACGTCGATATGCTCGAAGCGATGCGCGTTGCGCGAACGCCAGATCTTCACCGCGTCGGCATCCACGCCCGCCAGGATATCGGGAAGCCTTTCGACAAGATCGATCTTGGTGCCGAGCGAGCTGTAGACGGTCGCCATCTCCAGCCCGATGATCCCCGCTCCGATCACGAGCATGCGGCCCGGAATGCTTCGCAGCGCGAGCGCGCCGGTCGAGGTCACGACCCGCTCGTCCTTGGGAAGCACCGCCAGCTGCACCGCGCGCGAGCCCGTGGCGATGATGCATTGACCAAATTCAATTTGCTGCGAGCCTGCCCCCTCACCGACAATCTCGAGCCGCGTGGCGGAGGCGAATTTCCCGATGCCGCGGATCACCGTGACGCGGCGCGCTGCCGCCATCTGGCTCAGCCCATCCGTCAACTTCTTGACAGTGCCGTGCTTGAAGGCGCGCAGCTCCTGCAGATCGATCTGCGGCGCGGCGAAGCGAATGCCCTTGTCCGCGATCCGTTCGGCTTCCTCCTTGACGGCCGCAACATGAAGCAGCGCCTTCGACGGGATACATCCAACGTTCAGGCAAACTCCGCCCAAGGTGCCGTGGCGTTCGACGATCGCGGTCCTCAGTCCAAGATCTGCGGCCCGAAACGCTGCTGAATAGCCGCCCGGCCCGCCTCCGATCACGACAAGATCGTAGCGCGTATAATCTGCTGCGCGCTGGCCAACATCCTGATCCACTGAGATCGTCTCGCATTGCGCGCCCGCTTCGTCCGACGCCGACGCCGTGCCAATCATGGAGCCTTGAGACACCTTCTCTCCAACACGCAGCGACATGCTCGTGATCACCCCTGCGATCGGCGACGGAATCTCCAGCGTGGCCTTGTCGGATTCCACTGTGATCAACGCCTGCTCTCGCACGACGACGTCGCCCGCCCTGACGTGGACCTCGACGACTTCGACGTCTCGGAAATCCCCGATGTCGGGGACCCGGATTTCCTCTGTCCGCATCTGCGTCCTCACAATGCGAAGCGCCGCAGATCGGTCAGCACCGACGCGACGAATCCCAGGAACCGGGCCCCGGCCACGCCGTCGACGACCCGGTGATCCCACGACAGACTCATCGGAAGGATGAGTCGCGGTTCAAACTCGCGGCCGTTCCAGACTGCCTCGGTGGCGGCACGACCAGCTCCGAGGATTGCCACCTCGGGCGCATTGATGATGGGCGTAAATCCCTGACCGCCGACGCCTCCCAGAGACGACACCGAGAAACAGCCGCCCTGCATGTCGCCCGACGCGAGCTGCCCCGAGAGCGCCTTGTCGGCGAGCGAGCGCATCTCCGCGGCGATCTGCCGAAGGCCCTTCTTATCGCAGTCCCGGATCACCGGCACGACCAGACCTTTCGGCGTGTCGACGGCGAAGCCGATGTGGACGTAGTGCTTGACGATCAACTCATCGCCATCGAGCGACGAATTGAAGCGCGGGTATTTCTGCAGCGCCAAGGCCGCGGCCTTGATCAGCAGCGACACCATGGTGAGCTTCGCCGTGTCCTTCGCGGCCTCGGCATTGGCCAGCTGACGAAAGGCTTCGGCGTCGGTCACATCCGCTTTGTCGAAATTCGTCACATGGGGAATGACGTTCCAGTTGCGCGAGAGGTTCGCGCCGGTCAGCTTCTGGATCCGCGTCAGCGGCAGGCGCTCGACCGCGCCGTACCTCCCGAAATCCACCTTGGGCCAATCGACCGGCGCGTCGGACGCAGGCGCCATCGCCGGTCCCGATCGCACCAGTCCGTTGACGAAGGCCGCCACATCCTCGCGCAGAATCCGGCCCTTGGGGCCGGTGGGCACGACAGAGTCCAGCGCCACGCCGAGCTCACGCGCCAAAGCGCGGACCGACGGCGACGCATGCGCAGCCCCGCTGGGCTGCGGCTGCTGTGCACGTGCTCGCGAGCCATCGACTCGAGCGGCGGGCGCCGGCTGTGACAGCGCCTCCTGCTGCGAGAACCGTCGCTCCACCTGTGGCGCCGACGCAGCCGCCGGCGGAGGCGCGGTGGATTCACCGCGACCTTCGAGGATCATCAGAACCGAACCTTGGGAAACCCGCGCCCCGACGTCGATCATCAGTTTGGCCACCGTGCCTGCGGCCGGGGACGGCACCTCCATCGTCGCCTTGTCGGACTCGATCGACAGCAACGGCATGTCGATCGTGACCTCGTCGCCGACCGACACAATGATTTCGACGACCGGAACATCCTTGTAGTCCCCAATATCTGGCAGAACGACTTCAATTGAACGAGGCATGCGCGCTCCGCCCTCTGTCAGCGAGACCAAGGCGATGCAACGCCGGTCGGCAATTCGTAGCTGGCGATGGCTTCGGCGACCTGCTCACGCGCCACTTCACCCAATTTTGCCAGCGCCGACAGCGCCGCAACGACAATCTGCTTGCGATCTACCTCGAAGAAAGATCTCAGCGCGGCGCGTGTATCGCTGCGCCCGAAGCCGTCGGTGCCCAGCACCGTATAGGGCGCCTCCATGTAAGAACCGATCAGTTGCGGATACGCCCGGACATAATCCGATGCCGCAACGATCGGCACCTTGCCGCCGAGGCATTGTGCGACGTGGCTCTCGACCGGGGGCGACAGCGGCGAGAGCCGATTCGTTCGCTCCACCTCACGCGCCTCCCGCGCCAGCTCGGAAAAGCTCGTTGCCGACCAGACTTCACTGGGCACCTTCCATTCGCTTTGCAGCATCGCCGCGGCGGCGAGCGCCTCCGGAAGAATGGCGCCCGAGCCGACCAGCCTGATCTTCGCCGGCCCGTCAGCGCTCGGCAGAACCCGATAGAGACCCTTGATGATGCCGTCGCGCGCATCGTCGGGTATCGAGGGCTGCGCATAATTCTCGTTCATTGCGGTGAGATAATAGAACTCGTCCTTGCCCTGCTCGAGCATCGACCGCATGCCGTGATCGACGATGACGGCCACCTCGTAGGAGAATGCCGGATCGTAGGCCCGGCAGTTCGGAACGGTTGCCGCCATCAGATGGCTGGACCCGTCCTGATGCTGCAAGCCTTCGCCGCCGAGCGTCGTGCGGCCGGCCGTCGCCCCGATCAGAAAGCCACGCGCGCGCTGGTCCGCCGCCGCCCAGATCAGATCGCCGACTCGCTGAAAGCCGAACATCGAATAGTAGATATAGAACGGCAGCAACGGGAAGTTATGGATGCTGTAGGAGGTCGCCGCTGCGGTCCAGGACGAGATCGCTCCCGCCTCGGTGATCCCTTCCTCCAGCAATTGACCGTCGATCGCTTCCTTGTAGTACAGCATCGAGCCGGCATCTTCCGGCTCGTAGAGCTGCCCCGCCGGCGAGTAGATGCCGACCTGCCTGAACAGGTTCGCCATTCCGAAGGTGCGGGCTTCGTCGGCGACGATCGGAACGATGCGCGGGCCCAGCGTCTTGTCCTTGAGCAAATTGGTGAACAGCCGCACGATCGCCATCGTGGTCGACGTCGCCTTGCCGTCGCCGCGCAACGCGAACTCCGCGTAGGATTGCAGCGGCGGCACCGGCAGCGCCGCCGAAGCGCGTCGCCTCACCGGCATGTAGCCGCCGAGCGCCGCGCGACGGGCGCGCAGATACTGAATTTCCGCGCTGTCTTCCGCAGGCCTGAAGAACTCCAGATTCTCGACCTGCTCGTTGCTGAGCGGCAGAGCGAACCGGTCGCGGAACGCATACAGCGCGTCGACGTCGAGCTTCTTGGCCTGGTGCGACGTCATGCGCGACTCGCCGGCGCCGCCCATGCCGTAGCCCTTCTTGGTCTTCGCCAGAATGACGGTCGGCCGTCCCTTCATGTCCTTAGCGGCAGCAAAGGCCGCGAACAGCTTCTTGAAGTCGTGGCCACCGCGCTTCAGGCCGTCGATATCCGCGTCCGACATGTGCGCAACCAGCGCCCGGACCTCGGGGTCCTCGCTGAAGAAGTTGGTGAGGTTGTAGGCCCCATCCTTGGCGCCGAGCGTCTGATATTTGCCATCGACGGTGTCGGCGAATTTGCGCAGCAACGCATGCTTGCTGTCGCGCGCGAAGATATCGTCCCAGTCGGATCCCCACAGCACCTTGATGACGTTCCAGCCCGCGCCTTGGAAGAGAGATTCGAGTTCCTGAATCACCTGCCCGTTGCCGCGGACCGGCCCATCCAGGCGCTGCAGGTTGCAATTGACGACGAAGGTGAGGTTGTCGAGATTTTCCCGCGCCGCCAGGGCGAGCCCGGCGATCGATTCCGGCTCGTCCATCTCGCCGTCGCCGAACACACCCCAGACGTGGCGACCAGCCGTCTGCACCAGGCCGCGATGCTGCAGATACTTCATGAACCGCGCCTGGTAGATCGCGCTGATCGGGCCGAGGCCCATCGACGCCGACGGCACCTGCCAGAACTCCGGCATCAGCCAGGGATGCGGATAGGACGACAGACCGGGACCGCTCAGTTCCTGGCGATACAGCTTGAGATTTTCGTCCGACAGTCGGCCTTCGAGATACGCTCGTGCATAGACTCCGGGGGACGAATGCGGCTGGAAATACACCAAGTCCCCCTCCGACTCGGAGCTTGACGCGCGAAAGAAATGATTGAATCCGACTTCGAAAATCTCTGCGGCCGAGGCATAGCTGGCGACGTGCCCGCCGAGTTCCCCATAGGCCTTGTTGGCACGGACCACCATCGCGAGCGCGTTCCAGCGAATGATCGCCGTCAGGCGCGTCTCGATCGCGATGTCGCCGGGGTAGGGCTTCTGCTGCTCGAGCGGAAGCGAATTGCGATAGGGCGAAAACGGCGGAGAGTCCGGCAGAACTCCAAGCTCCTTCGCACGCCGATCAAGCGCAGCCAGGATGTATCGCACGCGCTCGGCACCGGCGCTGCGGTGGAGCGATCCAAGCGATGCGAGCCAATCGGCGGTTTCGACCGTGTCCTGATCGGCGTTGACCGCCTTGCGTGGCGGATTGATGTGTGCAGTCATGCGTCGGGCTCCAGAAAGCCCGCACTTGGTAGCATCGGGTGCTATGGCACGTGCTGCTGAATACGGCCGCGTTCCGACGGATTGCCCGACTCCGGAGGGACGCCGAGGCTCGCGTCGCAGCATTCTCTGCTGTTGGTTTAATCAGCAAGTGATCGACCCGTGGGCCGCCTGACAGGTGCTTCCGCTTGGTCACGGCGCAACATGACGCATCACTAAGCGCTCACGCCGCAGGAGCGGGCATCTTGTCGCAGATCAGCGAACTCGACGGCTCGCCGCGACTAGTGACCTGACCCTTCAAAACAGCTAACCTCGGTTAACAGCAGGATCTGCATCAAGGCTTGACTGACTTGACGAATTGGCAGGATTGAAATGCCGCCCGAGACCGAGTTCGATCCGGATTTTGCGCGAATGGATCTGCCCGATCTTCGGATCAACTATGATCCGGTCGATCCGGATCAGTTCGATCGTCCCGTCACTTCATTCTGTCTCGAAACCAGCAAAGACAACGACGACCTGCCGCTGCACTCACACCGCAAAGGCCAATTGGTTGTCGCGTCTCATGGCTCGGTGATGTGCCGGGCGCCTGGCGGCTTGTGGATCGTGCCTCCCCAAGGCGCGGTATGGATCCCGGCCGGCGTGCAGCACAGCAATTGCGTGGCCGATTTCGGCAAACTCTACACCGTGTTCATCGATCCACAGGTCAGCATGCTGCCGCGGACCTGCTGCACGCTGATGATCACGTCGCTGGTGCGCGAATTGATCCACCGCCTCTCGTTGTTCCCACCGCTCTATCCGCTGGAAGGACCGACCAGCCGTCTCGGCCGGGTCTTGCTCGACGAACTCGTGCAGATGCCGACGACGGATGAAATGTATCTGCCGATCTCCCCCGACGCCCGTCTTCAACACCTCGCGACCTCCTTGTTGAATAATCCAGGCGACCGCAGCACGATGGACGAAGTCGCCTCGCGCTACGCAATGAGCGAGAGCACGTTCGCACGCTTCATCGCCAAGGAAACAGGGATGACCTTCGGGCGCTGGCGCCAGCGTCTCCACATTCTGATCGCCATGCAACGCCTCACGGCGGGCAGCTCGGTCCAGGCCGTGTCGCTGGAACTGGGCTACGAAACGCCCAGCGCGTTCATCACGATGTTCAAGAAGACGATGGGACAGAGCCCGCGCCGCTTCCTTGCCGAGCGGTCGCGCCTGATCAATTCGGACAGTTTGCCCTAGCTCGCACGTCCTTGCCTCGGCATTTGACGACCGCGGCCCCACGACGCTTTCGCGGGGCCGCACGGAACGACGTCAGCGTTTGCTGTAAGGCGCAAGCGGATACTCGAGCGACGCTTCCGCGATTGCCTTTGGAGCCACCACTCGCGGCCTGCCTTTCAGACCCTGCAGCATCACCATCGAACAGTGGATGTTCTGGCCGGTCTCGTCGAACTTGGTGTTGTCGCCGTACATCAGGAAGGGCTTCATGTCGGTCGTCTTGAGCGCGCCGTGAATCGCCGGCGACTCCGGCGACGCCGCCCGCGTCACGGCGTCTGCGACGATCTGCACCGCCTCGAACGCGCAGCCCGCATTGGCATCGAACCAGTCGTTCGGGTAGTCCGCCGCGAACATCTTCATGATCTTGTCGGTCTCGGCGCCCTTGGGATTGAGCCACAACGCCGACAGAACCGGACCGTCACCGTACTTTCCGAGCGCGTCGTGATACGCCTTGTCCGACACGCCGTTGGAGTTGGGCGAAAACACCATCTTGGGATCCCAACCCTGCTTGATGCATTCGCGCGCGATCATGATCGCGTCGTTGACGCGCGTGACCGAGATCAAGGAATCGGCACCCGACGCTTTCGCCTTGGCGACCTCCACCGACAGGTCCTTGGCCTTCTCGTCATAGGCAACGTACTGCGCGATCTTGAGCGGCACACCCACTTCCTTCCACGCCTGATCGATGCTGGCCGCCGTCGACTGCCCCATCGTGTTGTTGAGATGGAGAACGACGGCGCTACTCGGCGGATCCTTCAGCGTGCCAAGCGCGGACTTCAGCTCGGCCAGCGATTGCCGCACGATGGTCAGCGACGTGGGGTAATAGCGGAACACCTGGGTGAAGCCCTGCGAAGTCACCTGGGTGGCGCTCGCGATGTGGACCACCATCGGCACCTTGGCGGCCTCGCAGGCCTGCAGCGCCGAAATGGTGGCACCGGAATCCCACGCGCCGATCAGCACGGTGCAGCCCTGCCGGATCAGGCTCTCTGCGGCGATCCGGCCGTTCTCCGGACGGCTTTGCGTATCGGCGTGAACGATCTCGATGTCGAGGCCGAACTTCTCACGCGCAAATTTGGCGCCGAGATCGATGCCGCGCACGCAGGCCTGACCGGGAAACGCCAGAACGCCGCTGCTGGGCATGATCGCTCCGACCTTCACCTTCGTGGTCGCCGCAAACGATGGCCTTGATACCAGCCCTGCCGCAATTCCCAATCCGCTTCCGACAATCGTCCGCCGCGTGATTCCGCTTCGCTTGGTCATCTCGATGTCCTGCTGCTGAAGGAGTGAACTGTATTTTGACTAGTAGCTTCGTAGGTTTGGAGAGCGACCGCCGACGTCAAAGGCCCATCTCGGCCTTGATCAGCCTTTCCTCGGTTTGGTCGTAGAGAGACGCGATCAGTGACTGATAGCGCTCATTGATCTGCTTGCGACGCTTCTTCCGCGTCGGCGTCATCACGCCGTTCTCGAGCGACAGCTCCTCCGGCAGAATGCGGAATGCCTTGATCTGCTCGGCTCGCGCCAGCCTTCCGTTGGCCTTGCCGATCTCCGCCTCGATCAGCCGGTTGACGATCTCGGAGGCTGCCAGGTCGGCGTAACCTGAGATCTTGTCGTCGCGCGACTTCGCCCAGTCCATTGTGGCGGTGGCATCCACTTCGATCAGGGCGGTGAGATATTTTCGCCCCTCGCCGATGACCGCCGCCTCGGAGATGAAGGGGCTGTGCCTCAGCTCGTTTTCGATCTGAGTCGGGCTGATCGATTTGCCGTTCGACGTGTTGATGATCTCCTTCTTCCGGTCGACAAGCTTGAAGGTTCCTTCCGGCGACACTTCGACGATGTCGCCGGTGTAGAGCCAGCCGTCGCGAAGCGCCGCTTTCGTCTCGTCCGGCTTGTTCCAATAGCCCGCGAACAATCCCGGTCCACGGACGATCATCTCGCCGTCCTGGAGCACGGCGGTTTCCCAGGCCGGATCCGGCAGCGGGACCCCGACGTTGCCAGCCTTCGGCCACTCCGCCATCTGCACCAGATTGGCACCGACCAGTTCGGTCTGGCCGTAGCACTCCTTGAGCTGCAAGCCCCACAACTGCCACAGCGACATCAGCTCGGACGGCATCGCCGCCGACGAGGTGAACGCGACCTTCAGCTCGTCGAAACCGACCTCCGCGAGCAGCGGCAGGAACACTTGCTCGCGGCAGGCCGCGAACAGTTTCGAGACGAAGGCATCCTCGTGGCCGCGCTGACGGTCTTCGAGCGCCCTGAGCGCGATCGTCATGGCGAGCGTGTAGTTCTGATCTCCCGCTTCCCCGGCGGGATGCACCTTGCTGAGGATCTGTGTCGCAAAGCGCTGGTAGAACCGCGGCGGCGCCATATAGTAGGTCGGCTTCACCTCTTTGATCGTCTGGGCGAAGTCCGCAGTCGTCTCGCCGAAATATGGAACTGCGTCGGCGATCAGCGGCAACGTGGTCGCCTGCCCGCGCGCCACGGTGTGCGACATCGGCAAATGCACGACCACCCGGTGTTCCTCTTCGCGCATGCTGGGGCCGAACAGGGTGATGCAATGAACGCCGGCGAGAATGGAAAGGTGCGTCAGCATGGCGCCTTTGGGGCTTCCGGTCGTCCCGGACGTATACCCGATGCTGACGACATCGGACGCCTTTGCTGTCGCGCTCTCCTTCTGCAGATAGTCATGCGCATCGACATCGTGTGCTCCAACAAAGTCGGCCAGCGACTTGATCGACGCCGAGGCCTCGCCGGTCCAATCCGGGTCGAGCACGATGATGCCGCGGAGCTGCTCGGCCCGACCGGAGGCGAGCACGATGCGAAGCTGCGGCTCCCCGCCGACGAACGCGAACTTCGCGCCTGAATCCGTGAGGCAGTAAGCCACTTCTTCGGGTGACGAGGTGAAGTAAACGCCCACCATGACGCCGCCGGCGCACATCGTGGCCATGTCGGCGATCAGCCATTCCTCGGACGAATCGCCCATGATCGCGACCCGATCGCCGCGCTCGAGACCAGCACGCCGCAGCGCGCTGGCCAGGTTCACGACACGCTGCGCATAGGCGCCCCACGTCATGGCGGTCCAGGCGCCGTGACGCTTTTGTTGCACGGCGATCTTGTCGGGCCGCTCCGCAAGTCGCGCAGCCAAAAGTTGCGCGACGGTCGTATCGGCCAACTGGGCGCCGGATGTCATCGCAGCGACTTTCATCTCAGCGCTCCGCGAAACGCTTGCGCTTGGCCGCGAAGGCGGCTACCGCCTCGGCCCGCTCGGGCGACTTGAAGGTCAACATCTCCAGCGCCGCAGAGGTGTCGAGCAGCAGGTGGGCGTACTGCTTGATGATCTTGTTGACGCTGTACTTGGTCCACACGATCGATTCCTTCGGCCCGCTTGCCAGCAGTTCGGCGTATTCGATCGCGGCATCGAGAACGTTGCCGTCTGCGACCACCTCGTTGATCATGCCGATAGCAGCCGCCTTCTCGGCGGAGATGAATTCGCCGGTCATCAGATAGTGCTTCGCGCGTACCGGCCCCATCAGCAGCGGCCAGATCACCGCGCCGCCATCGCCCGCGACGACGCCGGCATTGACGTGCGTGTCGGCGAAACGAGCTGTCGAGCTCGCATAGATAACGTCGCAGAACAACGCGAGCGTGGCACCCAGGCCGACCGCGACACCGTTGACGGCCGCGACGATCGGCACTTCGACTTCCAGCATGTTGCGGATGAGGTGGCGACCGCTGCGCGTCGGAGACGGCAGCGTCCCCTTATCCAGCGACTTCTGATCGCCACCAGAGCAAAATCCGCGGCCCGCACCGGTGAGAACGATCGCGTTGACAGAACTGTCGTGATCCAGCTTGACGAAGACGTCTTCGAGCTCCTCGTGCATCTCCCAGTTGATCGCGTTGAGGATCTCCGGGCGGTTCATCGTGACGATCGCGACGCCAGTGGCGCGCTGCTCGACGATCAGGTACTTGTAGCCGTATTGCGACATTGATTTCACCGTTCGATTACTGCTTCTGGGTCCGCATCAGCCGGATCCGCCCGAGGATCTCCTCGGTCGGCCGCACGACGTTATTTCCGTCGTTGAAATGCGGGATGACGTAGCGACCGACCATGTCGATTGCCTCCATGATCTTTTCGTGCGGGACGGAGTCCATGTGCAGCAGCACCTCGTCGATACCCATGGCCTCGAACTTCTCGATCTGACGAATGACCGTATCGGGGCTGCCGCACACCGTCGTAGCCGACTCGTTGACCAGATAGTCCCAGTCGTTGGCGGCGCGCTCCATCGACGGCACGCTCTCCCCCATGTATTTGTAGTCGTCGGCAATCGCCGCGAGACGCGGATAGGCATCGGTCGAGATCTTGGCATAGTGCATTAGCGGGCCGGCATAATCCGCCTTGGCCTGCTCGTCCGTTTTCCCGATGCCGATGAACAGCGGAATGCCGATACGCGGACGCTGCAGCGGTCCCTCCGCGTCGCACTTCCAGTTTTTTTGATAGGCGTCGATCAGCTTCTGCTGAGCTTCCCAGCCCTGATAGATGTTGCTGCTCATCACGGCGAAGCCCTGCGAGGCCGCCCAGAGATGACTGCGCTCGCTGGTCGCCGCGATCCCGATCACCGGATGCGGCTTCTGCAGCGGCTTCGGAACCAGCTGGCGCGGAGGGATCTGGTAGTACTTGCCGTCAAACGTGAAAATGTCCTGGCGCATCGCCGTTTTCAGCAGCGCCAGCCCTTCTTCCATCTGCGCCAGCGTTTCGTTCGGATCGACGTTGAACGCCCGCATCGCGATGGTGGTGTTGGCGCGGCCGCCGTAGAATTCCATGCGGCCGTTGGACAGGATGTCGGTCACGGCAAGCCGCTCGGCCGAACGCAAGGCGTGGTTGATGCGCTGCGGCATCAGCGTCACCGCCGCGCGCAGCTTGACGCGCGACGTCACCGCGGCCAGATAGCCGAACACCACTTCGGGCGCTGAGCTCGAGATCCCGCCCAGTGCCACGTGCTGCTCGGAGAGCGCGACGCAGTCGAAGCCGACCTTCTCGGCCAGACGGACTTCGTCGACCAGTTCGTGAAGCCTGCGCGAGTAACTGTGGCCGACCTGGGTTTCCTGTTCAGACCAGAACCCAAACGTAAGTGCCATGTCTCAATCCTTTTAGCTTGCGAGATGGCACAGGGTTTCATAGGCGTGGCGATATTTTCGCCCGAAAGCCGCGTTGCGTAGTAACGCTTTCCGAATTTTATGCTGTCAGCATTCGCAACATGGCAGACGCCCCGGGAAGCTTCGCCACGCAGCGGACGGGCTGACCGTCAACGGCGGGCGCTGGCGGCTCCGGCCTCGCTATCGAAGGTCTTGATCAGCAACTCGGCGACCGCCGCGAGGCACGCTTCGCCGATGTTGTGGCTCGAGCCGAACGGACTTCCGATCACGCCGTTATGCGAAACCGATCGGATGCCGTTCTTCCACATCAGTTCGAGATCAGCCTCCGACAAGCCGCCAAGATGGCCCACCTCGAAGCGGTCCGGTCTGACGCTGTCGGGCCTAATGACCATCATCAGCGACGTCTCGGCGATGTCGGCGTGGCCGCCGACGGCCGACACGTCTCCTCCGGCTTCGCGCACCGCATCGCGCCACGTGTCGATCCATTTCGTCGAGTCGAAGAACGCCAGGATCGCAACATCCGAGGGGACGACCCCGCGCAGGCGATCGAGCATGTCCTTCAGGACCGGAAAATTGCCGATGTGGCCCGAGTGAATCAGGATGCGCTTGAAGCCGTGACGCGCCAGGCTCGTGCAATAATCGACACAAATCGCTTCCAGCGTCTCCGGCCGTAGCGAGATCGTGCCCGGGAATGGCAGATGATGAGACGAGCAGCCGACCTTGATGGTCGGCGCCACCAGCGTGTTGCCGTGGCTGCGCGCGATCCGCTCGGCCAGAGCATCGGCATGATCCGCATCCATGCCCAAAGACAAATGCGGTCCATGCTGCTCGACGGCCCCCAGCGGGATCACCACCGTCGTGCACCCATCGGCCAGCGCCGCGGCGACTTCCTCGTGGCTCATCTGCTCCAGATAGATCTGATCGGGATATCCGCGCGCCATCATTCAGCCCTTACTGTTCCTTGACAAAAACCTCGCACGCACATTAATCGAGCTCTCGTCTGTGACATAGGCGTCGAGGTCGGCCACGGTCATTTCTTCGAGCGCCTGATCGCTCATTTGGCTGGTGAGGTTGAGCGATCGTTTGATGGCGTGGAACAGCTTGCGGTCTTTCTGCCGCAACGCGCCGCACACGTTTCGCGCTCGGGACGCGACCTCCTCGGTCGCGACGATCTCGTTCACGGCGCCAATCGCTACGGCGCGCTCCGCGCCGACAAGCTTGCCCCAATACAGCAGCTCTTGTGCCGCCCGCAGGCCGAGCTTCTCGACGGCCCGGCGCATGCCTTTGGTCACCGGCAGCAGGCCGTGGTTGATTTCCGGGAACCCGATCTTGCACGCCGCATCGGCCACGACGTGGTCCGCATGCAACAGAAATTCCAGGGCGCCTCCGACCGCATAGCCGCGGACGGCGCAGACGATCGGACCCGGATAGTTCTCCATCGCCACGAGAAGTTCGTGGAAGAACCGGATGCGCGGCCTCGCGACATCGATCCCGACGACTTCCTTGATGTCGCCGCCTGCGCTGAAAAAGCGGTCGCCGCCTCCGGTGAGCACGATGCCGGGCGGATTCTCGTCGTCGGCAAAGCGCCGGATCGCCTCCAGCAACTCGACGATGAGTTGAGCATTCAGCGCATTGGCCGGCGGCCGGTTCATCGTGATCGTGACCAGGTCTTGATCACGCTCGATCAGGAGAGAAGTGGCAGTGTTCATAAGTGAGACCCAAGCGAGAGCGGCTGCAACAGCCGGGGAGCGGTGGACCAAGCAGCGGAGACGAGAGCGGCACTGTCCGACGCCTCGCCGAGACGGCGCGCCTCACAATCCCAAATAGGCACGCTGGACATCGGGGTTCTCGAGCAGATCGCGGCTCGATCCGTGCAACACCACGGAGCCGTTCTCAAGCACATAGCCGCGGCTACTCAGCGCGAGCGACTTGGCGACATTCTGCTCGACGAGAAGGACCGTGATGCCCTGCTCGTTGAGGGATTTGACGACGCCGAACATCACATCGGTCAGCGCCGGCGACAGTCCGATCGACGGCTCGTCGAACATCACGATTTCTGGCTTCGACATGATCGCCCGACCGATCGCCAGCATCTGTTGCTCGCCGCCGGACAGCGTGCCGGCGAGTTGGTCGCGGCGCTCGCGAAGTCGCCCGAACAGCTGATAGACGGAATCAAGCGTATTTGCCAGGTCGTGCCTGGCCCGCTTCAGCGAGCCGCCGATCAGCAGATTGTCCTCGACGGAGAGCGCACTGAAGATCTGGCGGCCCTCGGCGACCTGAGCGATGCCCATTTCGCAGATGTCCCACGGCGGTCGCCGCGAGATTTCGACTCCGTTGATCCTGACGGAACCGCGCGACGACGGCACGATCCCCGCGATTGATCGGATCAGAGAGGTCTTGCCGGCGCCGTTGGCGCCGACCACGCAGATCAGTTCACCCTTGCCGATGCGGAGCGACACGCCGTTCAGCGCATTGGAGCCGTCATAGGCCACGCACAGGTCGTCGATTTCGAGAAGCGCGTCGTCAGGCATGGAAACCGGCTCCCAGATAACTTTCCAGCACCGCAGGATCCGCTACCACCTCTGACGGCTTGCCCTCGGCGATCTTGGCGCCGTGGTGAAGCACCACCACGGTCGACGCCACTTCCATCACGATCCGCATCACGTGCTCGACCAGTAGGATCGTCAGTCCACCCTCGGCGAGCCGGTGCAGCACGCCGACGACGCCGGCCGCTTCGGTCGGACGCAGCCCCGCCATCACTTCGTCGAGCAGCAGCAACTTGGGGCGGGTCGAGAGCGCCTTCGCCATCTCCAGCATCTTGCGATCGGGCAACGTCAACTGATCCGTCCGGGCATTCGCCTTGCCGGCGAGCCCGACATTTTCGAGCGACTCATACGCCTTGTCCCGCGCCTCCTTGACGTTCGTCGTCCAGCTGAAGGCGCCCACCATGGCATTCTCGAGCACCGACATATCTTTCATCGGCCGGACGATCTGGAAGGTGCGCGCAATGCCCATGCGGCACACCACTTCGGGCGGCTCGCGCTCGAGCGAACGCCCCTCGAACAGCACCTGCCCGGCGGTCGGTCTCAGCGCCCCGGCGACGAGATTGAAGCAGGTGGTCTTGCCGGCGCCGTTCGGCCCGATCAGGGCGGTGATGCGCCCTGCCTGCAGTGAGAAGCTGACGTCATTGACCGCGACCAATCCAACGAACGCTCTGGTCAGGTTCTTCACTTCGAGCAGCGCGGTCATTCCTCGACCTTCCGCAGTTGTGGGATCCGGCCGCGCGCTGGCAGCTGGATCGCCCCGTAGAGCCGAACGATCGACGGCCAGATGCCGTCGGGCAGAAACCACACGACCAGGATCAGCACCGCCCCGTAGGCGACGCTGTTCAGTCCGGGGAGCCCCAGGGCGTCGCCGAGAGCTCCCATGGCGTGATGCAGCGGGATTGCGGCCATCGAGCCGACCAGGGGGCCGAACGCAGTGCCCAATCCGCCGACCACGGGGCCGATCAGGACGTCGACCGAGATCGCCATGCCCATGATCGAATCCGGAAAGATCGCGCCCTGCACCAGGCCCAGCACGCCGCCGCCGATCGCGGCCGTCGCGGCCGATATCGAGACCACCAGCACCTTGTGGCGAAACGTCCGCACCCCCAGCGCGCGGGCGGCCTCGTCGTCATCCCGCATCGCTCGCCAGACATAGCCCCAATAGGACCGCGAGATCAGCTCCGTTCCCGCGACGCCGATGGCCGCAAGCGCGAGCGCGACGAAGTAGTAGAACCGCGCGTCACCGCGCAGCATCCCGAGGTCCATCGCGCCGCTCGGCGCCTGATAGAACAGGCCCTGCATGCCGCCGACATAGTCCCACCCGCCGAACATGATCCGGGCGAATTCGGCGGCTGCGATCGTGAGCAACGCGAAATAGATGCCACGGACCTCGAAGCGGAAGCTCAGCCACGCCAGCACCGCGCCGACGAACCCCGCAATCACGGCGCCCAGCAGCAGACCGACCCACGGGGTGACGCCGTATTTGATGTTGAGGATCGCCACCGCATACGCCCCGATTCCAACGAACAGCGCGTGACCGATGGATAGCTGCCCGCCGATCCCGAGCATCAGGTTCCACGATTGTCCCATGAAGGTGAACAACAGGACGATCGTCAGAAGCGAGATGACGTAGGCGTTGGACATGCCACCCACCACCGCCAGGGCGGCGAAGACCAGAGCGCCGGCGCCCCAACGCTTGGCGTCGCTGGCTTGATCAGATGTCCTTTGCACCGAAAAACCCCCTCGGACGGAAAATCAGGATGATGATCAGGAGCGCGTAAGGGAGTGCTGTTTTCATCGACGGCGTGAACATCAAGGCCGCGATCGCTTCGGCGACCCCGATCGTCAGGCCGCCCAGAAGAGCGCCGCCGAAGCTGCCGAGACCGCCGACGATGACCGTCACGAAGGCCAGCAGCGTGAAGTCGACGGCGAGATAGGGCTGCGCATCGAACAACGGCGAGATCAATGCGCCGGCGACGCCAGCGCAGGCGGTTCCGATGCCGAAGGTCACCGCATAGACCCGAGGGATGTTCAGCCCGACCACCAGTCCGCCCAGTCGATTATTGGCGGCGCCCCGCAGCGATCGGCCGAATGCGGAGTACTTCAGATAGGCTCCCAGTGCGGCGATCAGCAGTCCGGCCGTAGCGGCCGCCTGGATGCGGGCCCAATCCAAGGTGAGCGGTCCCACGCTCACGGTCTGGAAGGACAGCTGAGACGCCGTCGGCCGCGGATCCGGACCGAACGACATCAGCAATACGCCGCTGAAAAGCAGTGCGAGGCCGATGAAGACGATGAACTGATAGTGATGCGGCCGATCGACGAACCGCTTCACGACGAGCGTCTCCAGAAGATAGCCGAACACGAACATGACGACGGCGGCGATCGCGGCGGCTAAGACGATCGGGACGTCCCAGATTCGAACGGTCCAGTATCCGATGTAGATCCCGAACACGACCATCTCGCCATGAGCGAAATTGACCACGCGCATGACGCCGAAGATGATCGTGAGGCCGAGCGCGACGAGTCCGTAAACCAGCCCGATGAGCACCCCGCCGGCGATGACATTGACCCAAAGCGACAGCATCAGCGTCCGACCACTGATGGATGCGCGATGGAAAGTCGTCGTCTTCCTTGCATGCTGATCGGTTCCATCTTGGCTGTGGCGGAAACGTAGCGGCGTCGGACGCCGTCCTGTGTTTCAGACCGCCTTTGGCGCGGCGAAACTTCCGTCGATATAGACGAGCGACTCACATCCGGCTCTCATCGTCTGAGCCACCACCTCTCCGGTGAAGATGGTGTGACTAGTGTCGCTGTAAGCATTCACCACGCGGCAATCGAAGCTGCAGACCGCGCCGGCCAGACTTGGTGCTCCGGTTTTGAGATCGCACCACAAACCGTCGGCGAAGCGGATATCGCCCTTGCTGCCGTCCTGCCCGGAAAACTTGAGCGCTAGATCGCGATGCTCGACCCCCAGAATATTCCAGCAGAACGACCCACTGCTGAGAATGGTGTCGTGCGCACCGGCGGATCGATTGACGCAAACCAGCACGCTGGGCGGAGCCGCCGACAGCGAGCAGCCTGCCGTCAGTGTCAGACCATGGCGGTTCGGCGCCCGGCCTGTCGTGACGATCGACACGGTGCCCGGCACGTTGCGCATCGCAGCGCGGAATGCTGCGGCATCGAGCGGACTCGGTTCGGGCAGCGGCGGTGTTGCGGACGACATGGCTACGGCTCTTGGATTCATGGGATGGATGCGCCCTTTTCGTCTGTTTGTGAGTCCGGGCATGCAGCGCTGCCCCGGTGAACGTCTGCGCTATCCGGCCGCTTGATAGAACTGGATGACGTTGCCACCGGGATCCCGCACCTTCACCGTACGGCCATGACTGGCCATGTCCCGAACCGCGCCGACATGCGCACCCATGGCTGCGGCACGCTCCATGGCAGCCTCGAGGTTGTCGACATCGAAGACGAGAACGGCATCCTTGAGTTGTTCCGACGCGGATTCCTTCGGGTCGGCGACGCAGAACGCTGCCGCATCGCTCACGAACTGGATCCACTTGCCGGGATCAGCAAAGCGCACCTTCAGACCCAAGCCTTCGTAGAACGCTGCCAGGCGTCCAGGATCGTTCGCTGTCAGATAGACCTGCTTCAGTTTCACGCTCGACAATCCAACCATCCGCCGCCCTAGTGCGATCGTGGATGAATAGTCGCTCGAGCCTGTCAGCATTACTGCTTGAACAACGCGTGTCGTAGAAGCTTCATCAGCATTTTATGCTGCAGAGACTTGTCTGGTCGCTTGATCCGGCTCTGCGTCCGGCCGATCTTTGCCATTTTCCGGTCGTCGAAAGTGGTGGGCTGTGGCGCCCAACCACTTGTCTCGCGCAACGCCGGCGCTGTGGTCAGCGACGTGGGACCACGGTCGCACGCGGCTAAAGGCGGTCGCACGAAACAGGGCCGCAGAGTTGCGACGCTCGACACCGAAGCTCTCTGCTGCACATCCCGTCAAGTGCCAGGGGGGAGCCACTCGATGAAGCGCCGGTCGTTACATCGTGATCGATCCGTTGGATCAACATCGGCCTGCATATCGCATGTGCAAAAGTGTATCGAAATTAGGCAACTAACACTCTGATCGCAATGCACAATCCGAAGGTTGACGGTTTTTCGATACAAGTCGGCGATTTGTCGAAATCCCACAAGCGCAATTGCGGTTAGCGTTAACGCGATTGTCATCGCCCCGCAAACGATGGTGATAAGCGCCGCAAGAAGATTGCCAGATTTGGGAGACACGCGATGTCGACAACCTCTCTCGACAGAATAGATATCAAGATCCTCAACGAGCTCCAGCAGAATGCGAGCTTGACCAATGTCGAACTCGCATCACGCGTCAATCTCTCGCCGTCGCCGTGTCTGGCTCGCGTCAGAACACTCGAAAAACTCGGCGTGATCGATCGACGGATCGCCCTTCTCGATCCCGCCGTGCTCGGCATTGGTGTAACGGCTTTCATCCAGATCAAGCTGGAAAAGCAGGTCCAGACGTCACTCGAGAGTTTCACCCGATCCATCGACCGGCTGGCCCAGGTGATGGAATGCTATCTGATGACCGGTGAGAGCGACTATATGCTCCGCGTCATGGCGGCCGACATCGAAGATCTCGAAGACCTCATCGTCAACAAACTATCCCGCATCCCCGGTGTCAGCAGCATTCGATCAAATCTGGCCCTCAAGCGCATTTCGTACAAGACGGTGCTGCCGATCGACACCAATCGGCCGGTCACCGTGAAGGCTTGCGCCAACCCCTCGCGCCCTCTGGAGCGCTCCCCAAGACCCCGATACGACGCAGCTGGTCCTTTGCTGTCCGACGCGCCGATCGGGCTCGACACCAATTGTCCCAGCTACAGCGTGGAGAGACTATGAGGCGCCCCGCCATGGGCTCCGGCCGGTTAGCAATAATGGTGAAGTCAAGATCGGCAGAGTGCTCGAGCGGCGCTCCGAGCCTGACAATCCGCACACGACCCAACGCGAGCACACGTCGGCTCCAGCGAGCAGAGCGACCGAGATGACGGCGTCGATCGAAGCGGCCCTGCAGGCGTTCGCCGACGGCCAAATCGTCGTGGTCACCGACGACGACGATCGCGAGGGCGAAGGCGACCTCGTCGCCGCCGCCTCGCGGTGCACGGCTGAGAAGATGGCCTTCATCATCCGCCATACATCCGGAATCGTCTGCGCTCCGATTACCCTCGAAGACGCGAGACGCCTGCGGCTTGACCCGATGGTTCTCAACAACGACTCGGCTCACACCACGGCGTTCACCGTGTCGGTGGACTACCGGCCGGATAACGGAACGGGGATCTCAGCCGAAGAGCGGGCCTCGTGCTGCCGTGCACTCGCCAACCCCAACGCTGGCGCCGGCGATTTTTGCCGGCCGGGACACGTCTTCCCTCTGATCGCAAAGAAGGGGGACGCACTCATGCGCTCGGGTCACACCGAGGCCGCCGTCGACCTGTGCAGACTGGCAGGTCTCGAGCCGGTCGGTGTCATCAGCGACTGATGAACGACGATGGCTCAGTGATAAGGGGCCGCAAGTCGCGGCGTTCGCCGACAAGCACAAGCTGAAACAGGTCACCATCGCTGACCTCATCAGCTTCCGGCAGGCCCTCGAGACGCTGATCGAGCGCGTCTCGAGCGTCACGGCGGAGAGCCCGATCGGCCCGTTCCAGGGCTATTCGTATCGCTCGCCGTTCGACCCCATTCATCACGTCGCCTATATCTACGGAGAACTAGGCGACGGCATCAACGTCCTCACGCGCTTCTACAAACCAAACATCCTGCGCGATTTGTTCTCGGGTCAGGAACTGAGCTGCTGCCGGTTTGCTGGACACCCGGTTAAGCTAATCCCACCTTGCGCTCGAACTCAACCGGGCTGAGATAGCCGATGGTCGAGTGCTTGCGGATCGTGTTGTAGAATTTTTCGATGTAGTCGAACACATCGGCTCATGCCTCGTCTGGTTCGGTAGATCTTGTCGGCGGCGTTCGGTCTTGAGGGACGAGAAGAGGCTCTCCATCGCTGCGTTGTCCCAGACGTTGCCTGAACGGCTCATGCTGCAGAGAATGCCGTGGTCGGCCATCAAACGCTGGAACTCCTCGCTGGTTAGTGACTGCCCTGGTCGGGAGTAGTGCAACAGGGCATCCGGCTTGCCGCGTCGCCAGACGGCCATCAGCAGGGCATCGATTACCAACTCAGCTGTCATGGCGGCGCTCATCGACCAACCTACCACTCGACGTGAGAACAGGTCGATCACCGCTGCGACGTAGAGCCAGCCCTCCGCCGTCCAGAGATACGTAAAGTCGGCGATCCACTTCTGGTTCGGCCGCTCGGCGGCGAACTGCCGGCCAAGGAGGTTCGCCGGCACGGTCTCGAGCTGTCGATCGCCGCGGTCCTTCGGCAAGCACCGGCGTCGCGGCCGCGCGCGCAAGCCTTGCAGGCGCATCAGACTCTCACCATCGGCGTGTCCAACGAAAGCGATAGCAGAACGCCTCGATCGAGCGGATGCTGAAGCCGCCAACCATGCCGCGGATCCTGCGATAGTGATGAATCACACAGAGCCACTATCACAATAGGCGCGCGCAAAGTCACCTTCTTCCTTGATCTCAGTAAACACCGGAAAGCGCGGCTTCCAAGGCGTGCCGTTGGCGGTGGTGAGCTTGTTGAGCCGCTCCAGCACGCCGAGGCCATCCTTGCGAAGGCTGGCCGAGACCGCCGCGCGGTCCGGAAAATTCTTCAGGACGGCGTCGAGCCAGATGGTGCGGCCCGCCAGGAACCCGCTTGCACCCGCGGCATAGGAATAGTCGAGGACGCGCTCGAATTTTTCGGGCGCCGCGCCGCCCGACAGCAGCACCCATGGGATGCTGCGTTCGCCGCAGATCTCGCCGATCGCGTCGAACTCCCTTTGCGCGGCCTTGGCTTCCGCGCTGCCGTCACGAACCGGCAGGCCGTTGGCCGCAAGCGGGCTCTCCAGCTTGAGAAGATCGACGTTGTATTCGGGTTTTACGAACTCGCGCACACTGTCGATGACGAGCTGGGGAAGCTTGCCCGGCGATTCCACGTAATCGGCTGTGTGATTGGCACTGCCGAGGAACGGATAGACCAGCAACTCGAGCACGTAGGGAATATCGTGGCTGGCGCAGTCCTCGCCGATCTCGCGCACGAACTTCTTCTGGTGCTCGTTCACCGCGGCATCGGCATCCGGCCGGTACCAGGCCAGCACCTTGACGGCATCACCGCCCATGGCGCGGATCTTTTCCACGCTCCAATTGGTGATCGCACGCGACTTGCGGCCGCCGGCGGTCTCCTCGACACGGTGCTCTTCCAGCGTCATGATCAGGCCGCAGCGGGGCGGCAACAGATCGATCGCGGCGGGCACGGCGAAGTTCGGGTCGAACAGCATCGAGCTGCAATGCGGCGCGAGGTTCTCGACGAGAAGGCGTTTCGCCGCCGTGACGTCGGAATATTCGACCTGATCCCGCGTGATGCCCTTCGCCCTGGCGATGGCGTCGAACAATGGCGGCCGCTGATCCAGCGCGACCATGCGAAAGTGGCCGTCCGCGTCAGCAAGTCTGGCCAGGCCGCGATTCTTTCCGATCGTTCTCATGGTTTCGTCCTCATGAATGCAAGACACTCGTTGATATCGGGGATTCCGTTGCGCCCGCCGGCGTGGCGGCATTTCATGGCGGCCGTGGCTGCCGAGAACGCCATGGCGGCACGCACATCGAGGCCGGCGCCGATTGCGAGCGCGTAGGCGCCATGGAAGACGTCGCCCGCGCCGGTGGTGTCAACGACGTCGACGGCATAGGCGGCCTGCCGGTGCAACTGTCCCTGCTCGTACCAGCTCACGCCACCCTCGCCGCGCGTGACGGCGACGACGCGGCAGCCGAAGCGCGCGAGTCCCCCGAGGGATCTGTCATCAGCGGAGCCGGCATAAGCCGTCAGCGAGGGCTCGGAGAAGATCGCGTGGTCGGTCAGCGGCAGCAGCCGCTCGAACACCTCGGCGTCGGCCATGTCGCCGTCGAGCACCGTCGGAATGCCCCGTGCGCGCGCTTCCCCGAACAGTGTTGCGGCGCCCTCGACCCAGCGCGGGTCGGCCAGCACGGAAAACGCCTGCGCCACGGCGTCAAGCGGGAGCCAGTCCGCGGCTTCCGGATAAAGGCCGCGAAAGTTGACAATCTGCCGCTCACCGAGGCTGTCGACGATGATTCCGGAGACGGACGAACGGCCGTCGGGAAACAGCCGGAAATTCTCGACATCGACGCCTTCTGCGGCGAAGGCCGATTTCATCTCGTGGCCGGCGGCATCGTTCCCTGCCCGTCCCCAGAACGCGACGGACGCGCCGAGCTTTGCCACCGCAACCGACGCGTTGGCCGCCATGCCGCCACCGAGCGTGCCGTACGCAAGCGCCCTGATCTTCTCGCTTCCACCCACAAACGACCGATCGACACGCCAGACCTGGTCGAGCGCGGACAGGCCGAGGCAGATCACATGCACGGACTTCGCTTTGGACGCCACGTCCGCCAGCGCCGAGAGGTCGCCGATGTCGACCGATGCACTCACCGCAGGACCCGTCCATTGGCCGCATCGAACAGATGCGTCTTGCCCGGCTGCGGGCGCAGATTGATGCGGTCGCCGATCTTCGGCCGCAGCGCCGGATCGACCCGCGCAATCGCCGATCCGCCGGCGAGGTCGAAATGGATCAGCGTGTCCGAGCCAAGCGGCTCGACCAGCTTGACAGTGATGCCGACGCCATCCGCATCATCGGCCGCGACGGCAAAATGTTCGGGGCGAATGCCGAGCACGGCACTCCCGGCCCTGCCCAGGCGGGCTGCGGTCTCGCCATCGAGTGGCACCCTCGTTCCGCCTTGAGAGAGCACCGCGCCCTCCTGCCGCCACTCGACCGGGAAGAAGTTCATTGCGGGCGAGCCGATGAAGCCAGCGACGAACTGGTTGGCCGGCCGCTCATAGACCGTCTCCGGCGTATCGTATTGCTGAATCGTGCCGCTCTGCAGCACCACGATCCGGTCAGCCATGGTCATGGCCTCGATCTGATCATGGGTGACGAAGACCATGGTGGTCTTCAGCTCCTGCGAGAGCGCCTTGATCTCGGCCCGCACCTGCCCGCGCAGCTTGGCGTCGAGATTGGACAGCGGCTCGTCGAACAGGAACGCCTTGGGATTGCGCACGATGGCGCGGCCCATGGCGACGCGCTGGCGCTGGCCGCCGGAGAGCTCCTTTGGCTTGCGGTCGAGATAGGGCTCGATGTGCAGCAGCGCGGCGGCGCGCCTCACGCGCGTGTCGATCTCGGCCTTCGGCACGCCCCGTAGCTCCAGCGCAAACGACATGTTGTCGTAGACCTTCATGTGCGGATAGAGCGCGTAATCCTGGAACACCATGGCGATGTCGCGTTGCGCGGCCTGCACGCCGTTGACGCGCCTGTCGCCGATATAGAGGTCGCCCGACGAGATCGGCTCGAGGCCGGCGATGATCCGCAGCAAGGTCGACTTGCCGCAGCCGGACGGGCCGACGAAGACGACGAACTCGTGGTCCGCGATCTCCAGGTTGAGATCGGGGATCACGGTGAAATTGCCGTAGCGTTTGGTGAGGTTGCGGATCGAGATCGAGGCCATGATCGCTCAGTCCAGAGCCAGCACGGGCTTGATCAGTTCGCCCTTGGCGAAGCGGGCGAAATTCTCAGGGAGAGCCGACAGGCCGAACTCGCCGTCCACCAGCACGCGGTACTTATCCTTGTACTTGCGCAGCAGCTCGACGTTCGGCTCGAAATCTGACACCGGGAAATAAAAGGTCCGGATCATGTAAAAGTCCTTGCGGCGGAAGACCTTGCCTTCCTCGATGGTCCAGGGCGCGGCGTTCTCGCCGACCAGCACCAGCGCGCCGCGCGGCAGGACCAGCTCGATGCCGAGGTTGCGCGCTGCGTGGGCACCCGAGCATTCCAAAATGAGAGCAAAGCGCTTGGAGGTCTCGCCGACGGGGTGCGCCCTCGCGCCGAAGAATTGCGCGACCTTCAAACGCGCCTCGTTGGGATCAGCCACATGGATGTCGTTATAGCCGAGCGCGCGGAGCGCCAGCACGACGCCGAGGCCGACAGGTCCCGCCCCCATGACAAGGATCGGGCCAGCCTCACTCGGCGGCACCACGCGGCTGACGAAGCGCACGGCATGGCCTGATGTGCCGATGGTGTCGAGCAGCAGCGGCGCGAGGTTATCCTCGATATCATCAGGGACCGGCAGCAGGCAGTTTTCCGGCACCGGCACGTATTCGGCATAGCCGCCCGGCCTGTTCCAGCCAATCAGGCTGGAGACCTCCAGGCACATCTGGGTGTCGCCGCGCTGACACGCGGCGCAGCGGTCGCAGTGCAAGGGGATATAGACGGCGCAGCGCCGGCCATGCAGGCGATGACCGGGCTGCTCGACCACGCCGAAGATCTCGTGGCCCGCGGTGAACTCGGCACCCTTGTGCCAGAGCTTGAAGTCCGAACCACACAGCGCGGTGCGCGAGACGCGCACCAGCACCTCGCCCTTGCCGACGTCGGGCATCGACACGCGTTCGATGGTGATGTGATCGTTGCCGTGGAAGACCGCGGCCTGCATGATCGAATTCGGGCGGGGTGAAACATTCATCAGATACCTAGCCTTTCACCGCGCCGAGCGTCAGGCCGGACACCAGCCAGCGCTGAACCAGGGCGGCCAGCACCAGTGGTGGCAATGCGATCAGCGTTGCCGCCGCCATGAGGGCGCCCCATTGCGTCGAGCCTTCGCCGATGAAGTTGAAGGCCGCCGCGATCAGCGTCTTGGTGTCGCCATTGGAAAGCACCAGCGCAAACAGGAAGTAGTTCCAAGAGAACACGAAGGCGAGGATCGCCGAGACCGCGACGCCCGACGCCACCAGCGGCAGCGCGATGCGCCAGAGGATGCGCGTGACGCTGCATCCGTCCACCTGCGCCGCTTCAAAGACGCTGCGCGGGATGCCGTCGAAGGATGGCAGCAGGACCCAGATCACGATCGGCAGCGTGATCACGGCGTGGCTGAGAATCAATGCGGTGTAGGAACCGATCATGCCGACCTGCCGGAACATGACGTACCATGGCAGCAGGAACAGCGTGCCCGGCGCCATGCGTGCCGCCAGCGTCAGGATCGCGGGCCAGGAAATCCGCGTCCAGGAGACGGCGAACGCGGAGGGAATGCCGAACAGCAGTCCGAGCGCGGTCGAGCCCACGGTGACGATGAGGCTGTTGAGCGCATAGCTCAAGAACGGCGTGGTTCTCGTCAGCTCGACATAGTTCTCCAATGTCGGCGCGAAGACCAGCGTCGGCGGATAGGCGGTGACCTCGAAGGACGGCTTGAACGAGGATAGCACCATCCAGACCGTCGGCGCCATGATGAGCACGCCGGCCAGCACGAGTTGCACCAGGTTGAGCCGGCGGATCCAGCGGTCGGTGTTGGCGGCATCGGTCATGACATCACCACGCCACTGCGCCGCGCAGGCGGTTGAAGGCGAGCACGGCGCCGAACACGATCGCCGTCAACGTCAGCATCAGGGCACTGGCATAGCCGATGTTGAAGAACTCGAAGCCGACCCGGAAGCCGTAGATGTTGAGCGTGTTCGAGGCGTTGCCCGGCCCGCCCTGGGTGGTGATGTAGATGATGTCGAAGAAGCGCAAGAGATCGACGCTGCGCAGGATCGCCGCGGTAACGATGGTCGGCAGCAGCAGCGGCAACGTGATGCGGTGGAAGGTCTTGAACGGGGATGCGCCGTCGATCTGCGCGGCCTCGTAGACGCTCTGCGGCAGCGACTGCAGGCCGCCCAGCACGATCAGGGCGACGTAGGGCGTCCACTGCCAGCTGTCGATCAGGGCCACAGTCGGAATCACCCATGTCGGCGACGCCAGCCAATCCGACGGCGGCAGGCCGAAGGATTGCAGGATGTAGTTGGCCGCCCCCAGTGAGGGATCGAGGATCACCAGCCACATCATGCCCGCGACCACCGGCGGCATCATGAAGGGCGAGATGAACAGCGAGCGCACGATGCCCGGCAGGCGCTTGGCATGGAACAGCACCAGCGCCAGCCAGACGCCGAACACGAGCTGCAGCACCAGCGATAGCACGAACAGAGCGATGGTGATCCACAGCCCGTGCCAGAATTCGACATCGGAGATCAGCTTCGAATAATTGGCGAGGCCTGCAAAGGATTGCTTGCCGGTCGAGGAGAACGTCTGGAAGCCGAGCCAAATCGTATAGACGACCGGAAACGCGATCATTGCGACCGTAAAGATCACGGCCGGCGCGGAAAGCGCCGCCATCTCCAGCTTCTGCCGGTCCTGCGTGAGTGTCGCAGCCGTGTCAGACATCCGCCCGTTTCCTTGAGAATGAGGTGCCGGCAGGCAGCGAGCCTGCCGGCATGAAACCGTTACTTCCGGGCGATCAGCGCATCGAGCGCCTTGTCGGCATCGGCGCAGGCCTGCTCGACCGGCTTCTGCTTCAGGATCAGATCCTGCACCGCCTGGCCGATGAATTCGCGCGATTCCGGGTTGGCAACGATGGGATAGCCGACCTCGGAGGAGCCCTTGGTGGCAAGCACGTCGAGCGCGGCCTGCCATTCCTTGCGGACCGGCTCCTCGTCGATCCATTTGCGATATTCAGCGTCCTTGGCAACCGACGGACGCGGCGGCGCAATACCCTGTAGCGCCATCTTCTTCTGCACCTCGGGGCTGGTTGCCCATTGCACGAAGTACCAGGCCGCCTCGGGCTGTTTGCTGTGCGAGGACACCGCCATGCCCCAGCCGATCGTGGTCGGCACCTGACCGGCCTCGCCCGCCGGGAACGGCAGCAGGCCGGTGTCCTTCAGGCGCGCGCCGCCTTCCATCACCGTGCGCAGTTCGTTCGAGGATTCGAACGCCATCGCCGCGCGGCCGCTGCGGTAGAGCGCGGAAATCTGCTGGAAGCTGTAATTGACGACGCCCGGCGGACCGAAATCACGCAGCAGCCGGCTATAGGTGTCGAGCGCTTCCTTGCCCTTGGCCGAGCAGAGGTTCGACTTGCCGTTCGCGATGTAGGTGCCGCCGATATTGTGCAGCATGTTGCTGAAGGTGTAGGCGACCGCGGGCTTGAGGCCACGCGAGACGAACGGCGTCACTGCGCTGTCGCAGGTCTTGATCTTCTCGGCGGCTGCCTCGACGTCCTTGATGGTCTTCGGCGCCTCGAGGCCGCACTTCTTGAAGATGTCGGTGCGGTAATAGAAGATCGGACCTTCGATGTTCATCGGCATGCTGGTGAGCTTGCCGTTGAAGGTCGCGGCCTTGAGCAAAGCCTGGCTCAGCCCGTTCGGGTCATATTCCTTGGCCACCTCGTTCTTGGCCATCGCGGTGAGATCGCCATACCAGCCGGCGGCGGCGAACTGCTCGCCCTCGCGCGAGGGCAGCGTCATGAACACGTCGATCTCGTCGCTATTCGCGTTCATGACGGTGACCAGACGCTGGCGCATCTGCTGTTCCTGATAACCATCGACCTTCAGGGTCATGCCGGTCAGCTTCTCGAAATCGGCCTTGTAGGTCAGCAGCGCCTGCGCGACCGGATTGTTGTTGGCGAGAAAGGTGACGGTCTTGCCCTTGAATCTCATCCAGTCGAAATCGGCCGCATGTGCTGGCGCGCTGGCGGCGGCAATCGCGAAAATGGGCAACGCGACATGGGTCGCGAGGATCCTGGCCTTCATCGAACTCTCCTCCCGGCTGGCCGCCTTCAACTGGCGGACCATTTTGAGTACGTTTGATCACTATCTGAAAACGGTTACAAAATAGACCTCGCATCCGCCGTGTCAAGCGATGGACAAGCCGCACAATCTGCAGCATATTTGAGAAATTCCCGCCAACGCTCGGGTTGCGCCGCATAATGTAACGTTACATGAGACTGACCAACGCCAAGTCTGCGAAACAGGGTATACGCGCCGTGGCGGCGCGCGCCGGCGTCTCGACGGCATCGGTGTCGCGCGCGCTCAACAATCCCGATGCGGTGAGCCCGTCCTTGCGCGCGCGCATCGAAAAGGCCATTGACGCGCTCGGTTACATCCCGCATGCGCCGGCGCGGATCCTGTCGTCGCGGCGTTCGCGCACACTGGGCGCGATCGTGCCGACGATCGACAACACGATGTTCGCGCGCGGCATCGCCTCGCTGCAGCAATATCTCTCCTCGGTCGGATACATGCTGTTTCTCACCACGAGCGGCTACGACCTCGACGTCGAATTGCAGCAGGCGCGCAATCTGATCAGCCGCGGCGTCGACGGCCTGGTGCTGCGCGGCGACTGCCATCACGACGGCTTGCGGAAACTGCTCGCGGACAATGCGGTGCCGTTCATCAATGTCGGCATCTACCAGCCTGACAGGCCCTACCCCTGCGTCGGCACCGACAACGAAGCCGCCGCCCATCGCGCGGCCACGCATGTCATCGAGCTCGGCCACCGCCGCGTCGGGATCGTCTCGGCACTTCAGCGCAACAACGACCGCGCCAGCGCCCGCGTCGCCGGCTTTCGGCGCGCGCTCGCCGAGAGCGGCATCGAGCTTCCCGCGCCATGGCATGTCGAGGTACCCTATACGCTGGATGACGCTCGCGAGGCGGCGCGCTATCTCCTCAATCTCAAGGACCGCCCCACGGCGGTTGTGTGCGGCAACGACGTCATCGCCTATGGTGTACTGCTCGAGGCTGAGCGCGACGGATTTTCCGTGCCACGCGATCTCTCGGTGGTCGGCTTCGACGACCTCGACTGGAGCCGCCATTTGCGGCCGAGCTTGACCACGATCCACGTTCCGACCGGTGAGACCTGGCAGCGCGCCGGAGAATATCTGGTGCGGCGCCTCGCCGGCGAGCAGACCATCATGCATCGCGAGATCGACTTCTCGCTGGTGGTTCGTGAATCGACCGCCCCGCCTCCGAAATTCCTGAAGTGAGATCCTCCGATGAGTTCGAATTTTTCTCTTGTACCCGGCTTTCATGCCGTCGTGATCGGCGGCGCCGGCGATATTGGCGCGGCAATCAGTAACCAGTTTTGTAATCTCGGCGCGACCGTGACTGCAACTGGCGCGAACGACGCTGATCTTGCGCGCACGCTGCTCAAGCCGCGCGAGGGCCTGGCGCTCGCGACGCTGGACGTCACCGATGACGCGGCTGTCACGTCGTTCGTCCGGCAACACCAGCGCGTCGACGCGCTGGTCAATTGCGCCGGTATTCTCGCGCGCGACAAGGAGTTCGAGATCGAGACCTTCATGAAAGTGCTGGACGTCAACCTCACCGGCACGTTCCGAACCTGCATGGCGTTCTACCCGCTGCTGGCGGAGACGAAAGGGTCGATCGTCAACATCGCCTCGATGAATGCCACGCTGGCGCTGCCACGGATTCCCGCCTATTGCGCCAGCAAGGGCGGGGTGGTGATGCTGACCAAGGCACTGGCCTTGAAATGGGCCGAGAACGGCATCCGCGTCAATGCCGTTGCGCCCGGTTATGTCGAAACCGCGATCAACGCTGCCGGCCGGACCGACCTTGCGCACTATCAGCGCATCGTCGACCGCACCGCGTTCAAGCGCTGGGGACAGCCGGAGGATATCGCCGGCGCGGTTGCGTTTCTCTGCATGCCGGCGTCGCAATATGCGACCGGCACTGTGGTTGCTGTCGATGGCGGCTTTCTCGCAGGCTGACGTCGCGCGAGCATCCGCGGCCGTAAGTCGGCTCACGTCAGGCGACGCATCGTCACCTTCGAACCATCTCTCGTCGGGAACGCGCGCCCCGAGTTCCAGGCCTGCGCGATGACGTGTCCCAATGGCACGACGCGCGGCGACTTTGCCGCGATTGACTTATTATAACATTTCAGCAAATGTCCTAACTAACCGGAGCGCAAAATCCGGATTTTCGGGAGGACAGCATGACGTCATTCAAGCCGACACGACGAACGCTACTCAAAACCGGAACCGCGGCCGCGGCTCTGGCGACGTTTGGGCCTGGCATCCTGCGGCACGCATCCGCGCAGGATTCCGACCTCGCGCCCTATAAATCCGCGCACATCGACTGGCAGCAGGTCGCCGGCGAGACCATCACCGTCGCGGTGATCCCGGCGAGCTATTTCGAAAACCTGATCGCGCTGGCGCCGCAGTTCAAGGCACTCACCGGCATCGACGTCCGCTTCGAGAAGATTCCGCCGGCGCAGATCCGGCAGAAGAGCGTCATCGACCTGACCTCGAAGACCGGCACCTACGCGACCCACGCCGCGGATCCCATGTATTACGCGCTCTACGCCGCGAACAAATGGGTCGAGCCGCTCGACACCTACCTTAACGACAAGGCGCTGACCGATCAGGCCTGGTTCAAGCTCGACGACATCATTCCGGCCTGGCGCAGCGCCAACGGCATCGACGGCAAGCTTTATGGCATGCCCTACGATGGCGAAGTCACCATTCAGGTCTATCGCAAGGACCTCTATGACGCGAAGGGCCTGAAGCCGGCCGACACGCTCGAAGCCTATATGTCGAACGCCGCGGCGTTGAACACGCCGAACGACCGCGTCTGGGGCGCAGCGCTGCGCGGCGTCGCCGGTGCCGGCCAGAACATGTACATCTATCCGTCGATCTTCCGCGAGTTCGGCGGCGACTGGATGAAGGGCGGCAAGCTCACCGTCAACGGCCCCGAGGCCGAGGCGGCGCTCGCCTGGTACGTCGAGATCATGAAGAAGTACGCGCCGACGGCGGCTGCGAACTGGAACTGGCCGGATATCGCCGATGCCTTCTCGCAAGGCACCGTCGCCAGCTACATCGACGCGCATTCCTCGGCCTCGGTCATCAACAATCCAGAGAAGTCCAAGGTGATCGGCAAGGTTGCCTATGCACGTTGGCCGAAGGGCCCGTCGGGCAAGCGCACCACCTCGATCTGGAATTGGGGTTTCCCGATCAATTCCGCGCTGCCGGAGAAGAAGCGCAAGGCGACATGGCTGTTCATCCAGTGGGCCGCAAGCGCCGAGACCCAGGCGCGCACCGCGCACAAGTTCGCCGGTCCGACCAAACGCTCGGGCGTCAACCGCACCTCGGTCTGGAAGGATCCCGACTACATCAGACTGATGAACGGTTTTGGCGAGAATTTCGTCGAGGCCACGATGGGCGCTCTGCAGGAGGACACTGACGTCGACTGGCGTCCGCGCGTGCCGCAATGGCCGGCAGTCGGTGACACCATGGCGACCGCGATCCAGTCGGCCCTCTCCGGCCAGGCCACGGTCAAGGCGGCCCTCGACGATGCGCAGCGCCGCATCGAGCCGATGATGCGCGGCTGAGCCATGGCGACGACAGCGGTGACATCGGCCGGGATCGCGAGCGAGGCTCCTCGCAGCGATTTCGGCCGCGTCCTGGCGCAGCGCGAGCGCCGGTTCGCAGCAGCCCTGCTCGCACCGGCGTTTCTCGCCCTGCTCGCCACGACGACGTTTCCGCTGCTCTTCCTGGTCTATACCAGCGCGTTCCGGATGGATCTGGCGATGCCGTTCACCAACGGCTTCGTCGGCTTCGAGAACTATCAGGCGCTGCTCTCCGACGAGCGCTTCTGGACCTCGCTGCTGGTGAGCCTCGTCTACACCGGCTCGACCGTCGCGCTTCAGGTCGTCATTGGCCTCGCGCTTGCCTTGCTAGTCATGGACATGAAGCGCGGACAGGGCTGGTTCCGCGTCATCGCCATCCTGCCGGTGGTGCTGTCGCCGGCCGTGGTCGGTATGATCTGGCGCACCTTCATGCTGGCGCCGGAATTCGGCATCGTGGACTTCCTCGCGATCAATGCGGGGCTGGGCAGCAAGAACTGGCTCGGCGATCCCACGCTCGCGATGGTCTCGGTGATCGCGATCCACACCTGGCAGTGGACGCCGTTCGCGTTCATGGTGCTGCTGGCATCGCTGGCGTCGCTGCCCGAGGATATCTACGAGGCCGCGCGGCTCGACCGTGCCTCCGCCTGGCAACGCTTTCGCCGCATCACCTTGCCGCTGCTGCGCCCCGCAATCGTGATGGTCATCATCATGAGGACCATGGTGGCACTGACCGCATTCGCGGCGATCTTCACCGTCACGGCCGGCGGGCCCGGCACCGCGACCGAGATCCTCAATCTCTATGCCTACCGGAAATCCTTCACCGAATTGTCGATCGGCTACGGCTCGGCGCTCGCGGTCGCCCTCCTAATCGTGACCATCATCATTTCCGGCATCCTGTTCGCGATGCGGAGGGCGAAATGACCGCAAAGCGCCTTCGCATCTTCGCCCTGCTGGCGATCTCCATGGTGTTCCTGCTGGCCTGGGCGTTCCCGATCATCTGGAGCGTTTTGAACTCGCTCAAGACCGATTCCGACGTGCTGGCCTATCCGCCCAAGCTGGTGTTCGCGCCGACCCTGGAAGCCTATCGCGACGTGCTGTTCGGCTCCGGATCGATCCTGCCGAACCTTCTTTCCAGCGCCATCATTTCCGTCGGCACCACCATCGTCACGATGCTGATGGCGGTGCCCGCGGCCTACGCGCTGGCGCGCCTGCGCTTTCGCGGCAAGAAGTTCGCGGGCTTCTACGTTCTTGCAACGCAGATGTTGCCGCCGGTCGGCATCATCATCCCTTACTTCCTGGTGCTGCGGAACATCGGCTGGATCGACACCTATCAGGGCATCATCCTGATCTATCTGTCGTTCTCCCTTCCCTTCGCGATCTGGCTGCTGGTCTCCTATTTCGAGGACATTCCCTTCGAGATGGAAGAAGCCGCCTATCTCGACGGCGCCAGCCGGCTCAAAACCCTTTGGCGCATCATCATTCCGCAGGTTCGCGGCGGCATTGCCGTGACCGTGGTGTTCGTTTTCCTCAACGCGTGGAACGAATTCCTGTTCGCGGTCGTGCTCAGCGGCAACACAGTGCGTCCGGTCACGGTCGCCATGTTCAATTTCGTCTCCGTCGAGCAGACGCTGTGGGCCAAGCTCGCTGCGGTCTCGGTTCTCGCCATGCTCCCTGTCGTCGTCCTCGGCGTGGTCGCGCAGAAGCATATCGTAAAGGGCCTGACGGTCGGCGCAGTCAAAGGCGGAGGGCGCCGATGAGCGGCCAGGGTCAGGTCAGTTTTCGCAACATCGTCAAGATGCACGGGGAGTTCGCCGCGCTCAAGGGCGTCAATTTCGACATCAAGCCGGGCGAGTTCTTTGCCCTGCTCGGGCCCTCGGGTTCGGGCAAGAGCACGACGCTACGCATTCTCGCCGGTTTGGATGCGCCGACCGCCGGCCGCGTGCTGATCGACGACAAGGATGTCACTTCAACCGACGCACGCGACCGCGACATCGCCATGGTGTTCCAGAGCTACGCGCTCTATCCGCACATGACGGTGGCCGAGAACATCGCCTTCCCCTTGGAAATGGCGAAGCTGCCGAAGGCCGAGATCGCGCCTGCGGTAAAGGACGCCGCGCGCAAGGTGAAGATCGACCATTTGCTCGACCGCAAGCCCGGCCAGCTCTCGGGCGGTCAGCAGCAGCGTTGCGCGCTGGCCCGCGCCATCGTGCGCAAGGCGCGTCTGTTCCTGCTCGACGAGCCCCTGTCCAACCTCGACGCCAAGCTGCGGCTGGAAACCCGCGCCGAGTTGAAGAAGCTGCAGCGATCGCTTGGCGTGACGGCGGTTTATGTCACGCACGATCAGGAAGAGGCGATGACGCTCGCCGACCGGATGGCCGTGTTCATGTCAGGCGAGATCCAGCAGGTCGGCACGCCCGCGGAGGTGTTCGCGTGCCCGAACTCGATCGACATTGCCGGTTTCATCGGCAATCCCCCGATGAACCTCATCCCCGCCCGCTACGTGGACGGCGACGTCATTGTCGCAGGCCATCGTCTCAAGACGACGACCACGACCGCAGGCGAGCGCGATGTGGTGGTCGGACTTCGCCCCGGCGCCCTGCGCATGATGGAGGGCGGCCTCGGCGCACGCGTCGATTTGATCGAGGACCTCGGCGATACCGCCGTGCTCGACCTCGACTGCGCCGGCACCATGATCCGCATGCGCGTCTCCGATGGCAACATTCCCGGCGAAGGTGACATGATCTCGATCACCGCCCGCCCGCAGGATATTCACCTGTTCGACCCAACGACACGGATACGGCTCTGACACCATGGCTGTTCAAACGCGCAAGAAGAAGCCCGCACCGCTGGGCAGTGATGTGGCCGGGGAAAGCTCGACGCCCCTGCACATCCAGATCCGGGAATCCATCCGCAACCAGGTGCGTGACGGCAAGCTGATCGACGAGACCGGCCGCCTCATGACCGAAGCCGAACTCGGCCGTCATTTCGGCGTCAGCCGGATCACCATCCGCAACGCCATCGCGCCCCTCGTGAACGAAGGCATGTTCGACCGCTCGCGCGGCCGCGGCACCTTCCTGCGCTCGAACCAGCCCGAGAACTGGGTCGGCCATCTCATGGGGTTCTCGGAAACCATCCGCGACGCCGGCTACCAGGCCGGCGCGAAAATCCTGCAGCAGGGCATGACCAACCGGCACGACGCCGCCGTCCGCGAGCAGCTTCACGAACGTGCCGTCTGGCAGCTTCGACGCCTCCGGCTCGCGGACGACACGCCGATCGCGATCGAGCACGCCTTCTATCCGCCGGACATCGGTCTCGAACTGGAGAAGCGCGATCTGGTCTCGATCATCATGTATCGCGTCTTCGAAGACGAGCTTGGCCTCGCCATCAAGAACGCGCAGCAGACCATCAGCGCCGATCTCGCTGATGCCGGCAGCGGCAAGCTGCTCGGCGTGAAAGTCGGTTCGCCCCTGCTCGCCATCGAACGCGTCACCTTCGGCAAGGACGGACGGGCGCTCGAGCTGCTGCGCGCCGTTTACTTACCGAAATATTTCCGCCTCAGCATCAGCCTGACGCGCCGCCACTAACAACGCCACACGTCAATAACGAGGACACCAGCATGCCGAATGGCGCAAAGACTTCCGACAGCCCCAACATCCTGATCATCCTCAACGACGACATGGGCTTTTCGGACATCGGCTGCTACGGCGGCGAGATCCAGACGCCGAACCTGGATCGCCTCGCGGCCAACGGGCTGCGCTATTCGCAGTTCTACAACACCGCACGCTGCAGCCCCTCGCGCGCCTCGCTGCTGACCGGCCTGCATCCGCACCAGACCGGCATCGGCATCCTCACCTACAGCAACGGCCCCGAGGGCTATGCCGGCAACCTGAACAAGAGCTGCGTGACGATCGCCGAGGCCCTGAAGAGCAAGAACTACACGTCTTACCTCAGCGGCAAATGGCACATCGCCAGCAGCCTCACGGAGCCGACCGACGCATGGCCGATGCAGCGTGGCTTCGACCATTTCTACGGCACCATCATCGGCGCCGGCAGCTTTTACCATCCCAACACGCTCACCCGTGGCAACGACAATATCGAGCACGAGGCGGAGAAGGATCCCTCGTTCTTTTACACCGACGCGATCAGCGACCATGCCGCGGCCTTCATCCGCCAGCACAAGGCGCAGAAGCCCGACGCCCCGTTCTTCCAGTATGTCGCCTACACGGCGCCGCACTGGCCGCTCCATGCCCATGACGAGGATATCGCGAAATACAAGGGCCGCTTCGACGCGGGCTGGGACCGGCTGCGCGAAGAGCGCCTCAAGCGCCTCGTCGATGACGGCATCATCCATCCGAACTGGCGCCTGACCGATCGCGATCCGACCCAGCCGCCGTGGAGCGACGCGGAGCAACGCGAATGGACGCTGCGCTGCATGGAGGTCTACGCGGCCCAGATCGATCGCATGGACCAGGGCATCGGCCGGATCCTGAAGGCGCTGGAAGAAACCGGCCAGATGGACAACACGCTGATCATCTTCCTGTCCGACAACGGCGCCTGTGCCGAGGACATTCCGGAGGGCGTCACCGCGAAGGAACTGGTGGACCAGCTCATGATCGCCAAGACCGTGACGCGCGACGGCCGGCCGGTGCGCTTCGGCAATGACCCGACGCTGATGCCCGGAGCCGAGGATACCTATCAAAGCTACGGCACCGCCTGGGCCAATCTCTCCAACACGCCGTTTCGGCTCTACAAGCACTGGATCCACGAGGGCGGCATCGCGACGCCGTTTATCGTGCACTGGCCGCGCGGCATCTCCGAAAAAGGCGGCCTGCGGCACAATCCAAGCCAGCTCACCGACGTGATGGCGACCATCCTCGACGTCACCGGCGCCACCTATCCCAAGGAGTATAACGGCAACGCGATCCTGCCCTGCGAAGGCGAGAGCCTCGTGCCATCATTCGCCTCAGCCTATGGCAACCGTGGCCCGCTGTTCTGGGAGCACGAGGGTAACGCGGCCGTGCGCGTCGGCAAGTGGAAGCTGGTCCGAAAGTATCCCGGCCCCTGGGAGCTCTACGATATGGAGATGGATCGTACCGAGATGAACGATCTGGCCGCGCAACATCCAGATCGCGTCCGCGAGATGACGGCTCAATATCAGCAATGGGCGAACCGTTGCGGCGTGATCCCGCGCGAGAAGATTCTCGAGCTGATGGAGGCCGAAGGCGGCACCGCCTTCTGGGAGGAAGAGAAGCAGAAATAGGGCATGACGGAGGATCGCTCACATTGTTGCACCCCGCGCTCCGCCGGCAATGAACCGGCGGCCGGCATTGACGCGCAAGCAGCGGTCCTTCCCAGTCCAACCCCGATCCCGCGCCGCTGGAGCTCACTGATCGGCGGAACCTTCCGCATGGGATCTGCCGACGGGGGCTTTGTCGAGGACGGCGAAGGTCCGGTGCGGCTCGTCACGCTGTCGCCGTTTGCCATTGCCTGCCACACCGTGAGCAATCTGCAATTCGGCGATTTCGTCCGAGCAACGGGCTACACGACGGATGCCGAACGCTACGGCTGGAGTTTTGTCTTCGACGGGCTCCTGCCCGAAGCGACGCGCACCGCGCACACGATGCGCGTTCAGGAAACGCCATGGTGGATCCCGGTGACGCGCGCTTATTGGGCGCAGCCGGAAGGACCGACCAGCAGCATCCTCGACCGGCTCGATCATCCCGTCGTCCACGTCTCGTGGAACGACGCACAGGCTTACTGCGAATGGTCCGGCACGCGCCTTCCGACCGAAGCCGAATGGGAGATGGCCGCGCGCGGCGGGTTGGACCAGGCCACCTATCCCTGGGGCAACGAGCTGCAGCCCGACGGCGAGCACCGCTGCAACATCTGGCAGGGCAACTTTCCCGACCGCACTACCGTGGATGACGGCTATTTCGGTACGGCGCCCGTTCACGCTTTCGCGCCCAACGGATATGGCCTGCACAATGTCGCCGGAAATGTCTGGGAATGGTGCGAGGACTACTTTTCACCGAGCTATCACCGCCTCACGCCATCACGAGACCCCTTGAACCGCGAGCCAGCTCCCAACCGATCGATGCGCGGCGGATCCTTCCTCTGCCACGAATCCTATTGCAATCGCTACCGCGTCGCGGCGCGAAGCTCCAATACGCCCGACTCCTCGTCGAGCAATATCGGCTTCCGCGTGGTGCGCACCGAGCCGCTGCGGGATACTGCATAGGATGGAGCCGGCACCACATCCAGCGAAGCCGGCGGCCGCTCCCGGCATCCGGCTGCTGCCGCTGTTCCTGCGCAATTTCGTGCGCAATCGCGAGACCGGCCTCGTGCTGGTCGCCATCGTCGTCGGATTGCTCAGCGGCTTGCTCGTGGCCGCGATCTCGAGCCTCAGCCAGGTCTCTCACGCACTGCTGTTCGACATTCCTTTCGACGCACACCTCAGCGCCACCGGCGTGATCTCCTGGCAGCGCACGCTGTTCATCCCGATGCTCGGCGGCCTCGTGCTTGCGCTGATCGGACTGTACTTCGCCCGGCGCGTCAAGGGACAGCAGCTCGCCGACGCGATCGAGGCCAATGCGCTCTATGGCGGCCGGGTCTCCTTTCGCGGCAGCTTGCTGATCTCGATCCAGACACTGCTGTCCAACGGATTCGGTGGATCCGTCGGACTGGAGGCCGGCTACACCCAGATCTGCTCGATGTTCGGCTCGCATGTCGGCCAGCGCCTGGCCGCCCGACGGAACGACATGCGGCTCCTGGTGGCTTGCGGCGCCGCGGGTGCGATCAGCGCAGCGTTTTCTGCACCGCTCGCCGGCGCCTTCTATGCCTTCGAGGTCGTGCTCGGCGCCTATACGTCGGCCGGTCTCGTGCCGGTCATCGCCAGCGCCGTCACCGCGTGGCTCGTCGCAAGGCAATTGACGCACCAGTCCTTCCTGATGGTGCCCGGCTTTCCCTCACCGGTTTCCGTCGAGATGATCGGGCAGACGGTGCTGATCGGCATCATCTGCGCCTTTGTCAGCATCCTCGTCATGCTCGCCGTCGCATTCTCCGAGCGCTGCTTTCAGCGCATCACGGTGTTCAAGGGCTTCCTGCGTCCGATTCTCGGCGGCTTCCTGCTCGGCGGCCTTGCCCTGCTGACGCCAACCGTGCTCGGCGCCGGTCACGGCGCCATGCAGATCCTGCTGGTCAGCAATCCGACTTGGCTCCTGCTCACGACCACGATCGTGTTCAAGATCCTGGCGTCGGCAGTCTCGCTCGGTTCCGGCTTTCGCGGCGGCCTGTTTTTCGCCTCGCTCCTGCTCGGCGCGCTGATCGGGCAACTCTACAGCGTCGTGCTGACGGGTCCTCTTCCCACGCTAGCGCTTCAGCCCGGCACGGCAGCCATCGCGGCGCTCGCCGCGCTCGGAACCGGCGTACTCGGAGCGCCGTTCAGCATGGTCTGTCTCGCGCTCGAGATCACCGGTGATTTTTCCGTCACCGTCGGAGCGGTGGTCGCATCATCAGTCTGCGCACTGATCGTTCGAGAGCTGTTCGGCTACAGCTTCGCGACATGGCGCTTTCATCTGCGCGGCGAGGTGATCCGCGGCCCGCAGGACATCGGCTGGGTCCGGCAGATGAGCGCGGCATCCCTGATGCGCACCGATTTCGAGAATGCGCTGACGACGATGCCGATCGGCGAGGCGCAAAAGCTGTTCTCGCCGGCCCAGGTCCGCCAAATCGTGCTGCGCGATCCCAACGGCATCTATGCCGGCATCGTGCCCGCCGCCACGCTGCATTCCGTCGCCAATCAGGACGACGAGCTACTCGGGTCGCTGGCGCAGCAAAAGGATGAATGCCTGCTCCCGACCACCCCGGTTCGCGAGATCCTGAAGGCCTTTGAACGCAGCGAAGCCGATGTGCTCGCGGTTGTCGACCGCGCCGACCATCGCGCCACGATCGGCACCTTGAGTGAAGCCCATGTCCTGCGCACCTATGGGGAGGAACTCGAGCGTCGGAACCAGGAACTGTTCTCGCGTTGATGCTGCTAGGGCCGCAGATCCATATCAATCCTCACGAAATCGCCGCGATAGGTGACTTCGCCGAGATATATCACGGTCCGGTCCGCGGTCGTAAAGATGCGGCGGACTTCCGCCACCGGCGAATTCAGCGGCACGCGCAGCAGCCGCGCCGCCTCGATATCCGCGGCGCCGATCGTCAGGGTCTGGCGCGCGCTGGCGATGGCGGGATCCCTGAGATCGTTGAGGATCGGGATCACGGTCTCGTTGCGAAAGCGCTTCGGCGACCTGCGGAAGATCTTCTCGTCGAGATAGATGGAAATGACGCAGTATGGCTGTTTCTCCCGCGAATGCAGCCGACGCATGAAGACGTATTTTTCGGCGGGATTGCCGTCCCCGGGAAGCAGCGGTGCATCGCTGCGGCTTTCCGAAATATTGATGATCTCGGGCGAGGTGTCGCGGTACATGTCGGCGAGATCGGATAGGGTCGTCTCGACCTTGAGCCAGCGATCCTGCCGCACGGTCCCGGTGACGAAGGTGCCACGGCCCTGCTGCGCCCCGATCACGCCGTCGCGGGCGAGCAGCTCCACCGCCTGTCTGATCGTAACGCGCGACACACCGAACTCAGCCGCCAGCTCCTCGTTGGCCGGCAGGCGAAAACCCTGGGTCCAGACGCCGCGTGCGATCCGCTGCCGGAAGATGTCGGCAATCTGCGCGTATTTGGGGACGTGACTATCGGAACTCAATTCCATCTCGCCCTCCGGAATTCAAACCATGCGATCACGCCATGACGAGCGCGGCACCGCGTTCGCCGATCATTAGGCTGGTCGCATTCGTGTTGGCCGAGGTGATCTGCGGCATCACAGAGGCGTCGATCACACGCAGCCGCTCGACGCCGCGCACACGCAGCTGCGGATCGAGCACGGCTTGCGTGTCCCGCCCCATGCGACAGGTCCCGACACAGTGAAACACCGTGCCACCCGTGTTGCGCGCAAAGTCCCATAGCCCGGCATCATCCCTTGCTGCCTCGCCCGGCACCATCTCGACATCCCAGAGCGGACGAAACGCCTTCTGCAGATAGATCTCGCGCAGAATCTTCAAACCCGCAACAATGGTCTTGCGGTCAATCTCCTCGGCGAAATAGTTCGGTACGATACGCGGCTGCTCGAACGGATCGATCGAGCTGATCGCAAGCTGTCCGCGCGACCTTCCGTGGCACTGCCAGACCGAAGCGGTGAAGCCGGAATAGCTGTGCAGGGGCTCGCCAGGCTTGTCGACCGAGAGCGGCATCACGTTGAACTGCACGTCCGGCCGGCCGCCGACGGCGTATTCCGTGCAGGCTGCGCCGCCCACCTGCCCCGCGCCGACCGTCAACGGACCGCTGCCTGCCAGCATCCACTGCAAGCCCATCTTCGCAAGGGCGACGGGATTGCGAACCTGATCGTTGAGCGAAATTCGCTCCTTCAGGCGGACGATCAGTCGGGCCTGATAATGGTCCTGAAGATTGGCGCCGACTTCAGGAGAATCGGCAACGACGGGAATGCCGAGCTTGCGCAGCAGGTCGGCCGGACCGACGCCGGAAAGCTGAAGGATCTGCGGCGACTGCAGCGCGCCGCCGGACAAGATGACCTCGCGATCAGCCGTCGCCCTGTGGACCTGTCCCTTGCTGATCCACTCGACGCCGGTCGCGACGCGACCGTTGAAGACAACTCTGCTGACCTGCGCATGGGTGATGATCGTGAGGTTGGGACGGCCGGCGATGGGGCGCAGAAACGCCGAGGCCGAACTGGTCCGCCAGTGCCGCCCGATGCCCAGCTGGTAGGTGCCGACACCCAGCGTCGTTGTGCCATTGAAGTCGGAATTGCGCGGAAGGCCGAACTGCACACCCGCCTCGACCCAGGCCTTCGATGCCGGATTGTCGTTGCGCAGATCGGAGACCTCGAACTCCCCGAGCCCACCATGAAACTGGCTCTCGCCGCCGCGGTAGCGTTCGTAGTGCCGAAAATAGGGCAGGAGCTCGCGATAGCTCCAGCCATCGGCGCCAAGGCGCTCCCAATCGTCAAAGTCCTCATGCTGTCCCCGGATGAAGATCAAACCGTTGATCGAAGAGGAGCCGCCGAGCACGCGGCCACGCGGCCAGACGATGGCGCGACCGCCGCTCCCTTCCGAGGGCTCGGTCCTGAACAGGCGCGAGAATCGCTCGTTGTAGATGGTCCGGTAGTAGCCGACGGGAAGCTTCAGCCAGAAATTCCGATCCGATCCGCCGGCCTCGAGCAACAGCACGCGGCAGGACGGATCGGCCGACAACCGGTTGGCAACGACGCAGCCGGCCGAGCCCGCGCCGACGATGATGTAGTCGTAACCGCGTGCTGACATCAGATCGTCCGGTACTGTTCGATGGAGGCAAGGTCGGGCGTGATGCCGAGGCCCGCCTCGTCGCCGAGCTCGATCATGCCGTCGCGGACATCGAGCACCGGACCGCAGAAACGATCGCGCAGCGGGTTTTCATTGCAGTCGACTTCGAGCAGCCCGTCGCCGCCGACGCCGGCGAGAAGATGCGCGGATGCCAGAAGACCGATGCCGGCACCGAGATAGTGCGGGCAGAACATCTTTCCCGACGCCAGGATGTCGCGTGCAATGCCCGCGCACGCCGACAGCCCGCCCCATTTGGCAATGTCGGGCTGGACAACACCAAGAACCGGCTCGCGCAGCACCTCAGCGAATCCGGCGCGGCTTGCGATGTTCTCGCCGGCTGCGAGCGGAATGTCGATGGCCTCACGCAATTGCCTCCATTCCCCCCGCGGCCGGTCCGCGCGGATCGGCTCTTCGAGCCAGGCGAGATCGAAGCGCTCGATCTGCGGTGCAAGTTCCAACGCCTCCGCAATGGTCCACCCTTGATTGACGTCGGCAGCAAGCAGGCCTTCGCTCACAAGACGACGCAGCGCGGCGAGATTGGCGCGGTCGCCCACAGGATCGAAGCCGATCTTCAGCTTCAACGCGCGATATCCGCGGCCCAGCGCAGCTTCAGCGGTCCGCTCAGACCCGAGCGGATTGATGCCGCTAGCGTAGGCCTTGATCGTGCGCTTGGCCCCGCCGAGCAGCTTCCACAGCGCAACGTTCTGGCGACGCGCGTGGAGATCCCAGACGGCGAGATCGATCCCGGCGATCGCCTGCGCAAACGGGCCGGCTTCGCCCGATTGCAGCGCCAGCACCGAAGTTCCCTGCGTCAAATGCTCGAACGCAGCGGACGGCTCGGTCGCATGAAATCCAACCAGAGCCGGCGCGAGCACGTCGTTGACGAGCCGGACACGATGCTCGGCGCCAGGTGCCGGAAAATTGCACCACACCTCGCCCCAGCCCACATATCCATCGGTGTCCTCGACGCGTACGAACACCGCGGGCCGGTCCTTCATCCGTCCGAAAGACGTGATGACCGGCGTCGTCAGCGGATAGCGATAGCCAAAGGCCTGAACGCTTCGGATGGTGAAAGGCGACAGTGTCATGCGGAAAAGCCTGCGACGCCTACGACCAAAGGCGCCACTTGTATGGTCATCCTATTTATAATATGACCTCTGAAAACATCAACCGCAATCTGGGTGGACGCGTCGAATGAACGGAGCCGGCCTGAGACGCCTTGGTCTCGGATTGATACCATGGATCGGTGCAATCCTGCTCTGGTACGCCGTGCGCTGGAGCGGCTTCGTCAACGTATCGCTGATCCCGGCGCCACACCATGTCGCCGCCAAGTTCTTCGAGCTTCTCACCAGGGAAGGCCTGCTAATCGACATCTTCGCCTCGACCCGGCGCGTCTTTCTCGGCGTCGCGCTCGGCATCCTCGCGGCGGTACCGGTCGGATTTCTGCTGGGGTGGTATCGCCCCGCCCGCACCTTTGCCGACCCCATGATCAACTTCTTTCGTGCGCTGCCGCCGATTGCGCTGATTCCGCTGGTGATCGTCTATTTCGGCGTCGACGAGCTCGCAAAGCTCGTCATCCTGTTCTACGCCTCGTTCTTCTCCGGCGTGATCGTGATGTATGAGGGCGTATCGCAGATCACGCCGCTCTATATCCGCGTGGCGCAGACGCTCGGCGCCAACCAGGCCGAGATCTTCCGCAAGGTCATTATTCCCCTCACCGTCCCGCACATTCTCACGGCGCTACGCGTGGCGTTGGGCGTGGCCTGGGCGACGCTGGTCGCATCCGAACTGATTGCGGCGCAGCGCGGGCTCGGCGCCATGATTCAGAACGCCTCGACCTACTTCCTGCTCGACGTGATCTATGTCGGCATCATCTGCATCGGCCTGATCGCGCTGATCATGGATTTGATCCTGCGCAAGATCACGGCCCGGCTATTGGTCTGGCAGGATCGGGCCATCGCATGAGCAAGCGCGCACAGTTCGACAAGGTTTCGCTGTCCTTCGAAACGCCGAAGGGCCGCCTCAACGTCGTCGAGGACGTCAGCTACGACATCAACGACGGCGACTTCATTGCGGTGATCGGCCCGTCCGGCTGCGGCAAGACCACAATGATGAGCATGCTCGCCGGCTTCCAGAAGCCGACGACAGGCAAGGTTCTGTTCGATGGACGTCCCGTCGCCGGCCCCGGCCCCGAACGCGGCGTCATCTTCCAGGAGTATGGCGTATTCCCCTGGTTGACGGTGAAACAGAACATCGCCTTCGGCCTGACGCTCAACGCCAACTATGTCCCGACTGCCGAGAGCGACGCGATCTGCGATCACTATCTCGGCCTCATGGGCCTGTCCGACTTCGCCAATTCCTATCCGAAGCATCTGTCCGGCGGCATGCGGCAACGGCTCGCGATCGCACGAGCCTATGCGGTGAAGCCGCAATTCCTCCTGATGGACGAGCCGTTCGGCGCGCTCGACGCTCAGACCCGCTCCAACATGCAAAACCTGCTGCTCAAGGTGCTGGAGACCGAAGGCAAGACCGTCATGCTGATCACCCATTCCGTTGAGGAGGCGATCTACCTCGCCTCCCGCATCGTGGTGGTGACCGCGCGGCCGGCACGGATCAAAGAGATCATCGACGTGCCGTTCGCCTACCCGCGCGACGAGTCGATCCAGGAGCGTCCGGAATTCGCCGAACTGCGAAGCCATATCAGGCAGCTCGTGATGGACGAATATCGCGCCCAGCAGGCGCAGATGCGTCCGGTCTCATTCTCGGAATAACAAGCAAAACGGAGGACACATCATGGATCGGCGGCAATTTCTGACGACGACGGCAGGCCTTGCACTCGGCACCTTCACGGCCTCGGCACCGGCGATCGCGCAAGCGAAAACAAAAGTCCGTGTCGGCTATCTTCACACCGTCGCCGTCGACGGCCAGATCTGGACCGGCATGGATCGCGGTTCCTTCGAAAAGCAGGGCCTCGATCTCGAGCTGCGGCAGTTCAACACCGGCTTGGAGATCTTTCAAGCGCTGATCGGCGGCAGCCTTGATGTACTCGCAACCGGCGCGGTCCTCTCGAACTTCCCAGCCCGCGGCCAGGGCAAGGTGTTCCTCATCAACGACATCGAGGTGGCGACCGCTCAGCTCTGGGTGCGTGGCGATCAGGGCATCAAGTCATTCGCGGACCTCAAGGGCAAGCGCATCGCGACGGCTACGGGCACGACGGCGCACGTATTTCTCGACACGGCGCTTCGTGCCAACAAGGTCGATCCCAAGGAGGTAGAGCTCGTCAACCAAACCATGCCGGCTGCCGTCACCGCCTTCATTTCCGGCGCGGTGCCTGCCGTCGCACTCTGGGTTCCCTTCAATGTCACGGTACGCGATAAGGTACCGGGCGCCGTTAAGCTCGCAGACGCTTCTGCATTTTATCCCAAAGCCGCGATCATCGGCGGTTGGGCGGCGGCTAACTACTATTACGAGCCTAACAAGGAGACTCTGGCCAAACTGATCCGAGGCTGGGCCGATGCCAACGACTATATCGTCGCGAACAGCGCTGAAGCGATGGAGAAGCTGCAGAAGGGTCATTATAGCCAGACGCCCCTTGCGGACATCAACGAGTCGTTCAAGGCTCAGAAGATGTTCACGTCCAAAGACTGGAAGCGGATGTACTCGGACGGAACTGTCACCAACTGGCTACAGCAGTCGACGGAGTTCTTCATGGCCAACGCTGGCATCAAGGACTTCACGCCGGCAAGCAAATACTTTGACCCGAGCCTCTATCTAAGCACCATTGCGTAGTCGGTTCGGCGCGCCAGCACGGTACCGACAAGCACACCTCGGCGCGCGCCGCAGATGCGGCGTGCGCTCGGTTCCGGACTGATTAGATTTCGTATGAAAGCCTATCAGTTGAGCATTCGAAGATGGGGTGTCTGCTTTGTGCAGGATTTTGTTGAAGAAGGCTGTAGTTGCGACTCAGAGACAGCAGTGATTCAGTCTGTCGAATTGGCAGGACTGAAGATCATGATGGACATCGGCAAGTCGAACAGGCTGCTTTGTTTTAAGAGTTCTCGCTCGAGAGGCACGTCCCTTCCGACCACTTGCTTCGCTCGATCGATAGATTTGTCGATCTTGAACAGATTAGACAGGACCTGGCGCCCTTCTACAGTAAGATCGGCCGGGCCTTCGATCGATCCCGAGCTGATAATACGGATGCTCCTTCCGATCGGAGCGGCGTCTGTGCGATGAGGTTCACCTCAACTTGGCCTACCGGTGGTTCTGCCGGCTCGGCCTGGAAGGTGCGGTGCCGGATCACTCGACGTTTTCCAAGAACAGACATGGTCGCTTCAGAGAAATCGATCTCTTCCGTCGCGTGTTCGAAAACGTCTTGCAATGTTGCATCGAGAAGCGGCTGGTCGGCGGTGAAGGATTTGCCGCCGACGCGAGCCTGATCAAGGTCGACGCTAAGTATCTAGCTGTCCTCGATGATACCGCTTTCGGTGCATCGACGGAGGTCACGCCGAAATTGGTATCGCCTGCCGATCCAGCGGCGCGCTGGACGGGCGCGCACGGCAGCCAAACCTTCTTCGCTTACTCGACAAACTACCTAGTATGCGATCATCGTCGATGTCGAGGCAACCACCGCAATCCGGCAGGTGGAGGTGTTGGCTGCCAAACGCATGATTGACGCTCGCTCGAACGGTTCGACCTTTATCCCGCCCGGCTCCTCGGTGACAGCGGCTATGGCTCGGCCGAGATGCTCGGCTGGCTGGTTTACGAGCACGGGATCGAGCCGCACGTGACGGTGTTCGACAAGTCGGCCCGCGCGGACGGGACCTTTTCGCGCGAGGACTTCACCTATGACCACATCAGCGACGTCTATACCCGCCCCGGTGGCAAGATGCTGATTACAACCGGAACACTGGTGAACGATGGCGCAACGATGCTCTACCGCGCAATCAAGCACGATTGCACCGGCTGCGCCTTGAAGGCTCGCTGCTGCCCCAAGGACCTAGTCCGCAAAGTGTCTCGTTCGATCTACGAGGGCGCTCGCGACGTGGCGCGCGAGATAGCACGATCATGGGAGGGCCGTACTTCACGCCGGTTGCGCAAGAAGATCGAGATGCCGTTTGCGCACCTCAAGCGCATTCTCAAGCTCAACCGGTTACGATTACGAGGCCCAAAACGGCGCACGAGACGAATTCACTCTCGCAGCCACCGCACAGAACCTTCGGAAGATGGCCAAGCTGATCGCGATGCCTATCGCAAGGCCCGCATAGGGACCACCTCGATCATTCCGCCCAGCTTTTCAACAGAATCGGTCAAAAGCACCATTCGGAAGATTCGTTCGGCGCCTTCCCGAGAAGCAGACAATTGCAGAGCCAGATCGGGCTTCGCTTTCGGCGCCACAACCGGACTCAGGTGACGGGTCAACCTGCTGGCAAACCATTCCGAAAGTGCACGCGAGCATTTCCATGACGACAAGCATAGATTGCCAGCTCGTCTCGCGCTAGGTTTGCCTTGTTTTGGGGAAGCGCAACCATGTTACCCGCAGATTACGTTTTCGGTCTGGGCTCTCGCGCTAGGGTCCGGACTCAATTGATCCACCGGGTGATCGCGGCGGCGAGGAGGATTGCAGACAGAAAGATGTCTGCGCGCTTGTCGTATCGGGTTGCGATCCGGCGGAAGTCTTTGAAACGGCAGAACATCCGCTCGATGACGATGCGGCCTTTGTAAGCGATCTTATCGTAGCGATGCGGGTGTTTGCGGGTCGGATTTGGCGGGATCACGGCCTTGATGCGGCGTGCGGCCAGCTCGTCGCGCAAGCTTCTGGCGTCGTAAGCTCGATCAGCCAACAGGCGACGCGGGCTGCGGACCATGCTGATCAAACCTCGTGCACCGACCACGTCGTGGGTGTTGCCAGGAGTAATCAGGAAAGCAAGCGGACGGCCGATATCGTCGGTCAGCGCATGGATCTTGGTGGTTTGCCCCGCCGCGCGAGCGGCCGATCGCATTGTTGAAGGCCCCCCTTTTGCGCCGGCCGCGGAGCGATGGGCTTTGATGTAGCTGGAATCCACCGACATCGAGACATACATACCGGTCGATCCGGTCGGAGCGTAAAAAATGTCCGTCCAAATTCCCTGTCGGGTCCAGCGGTTGAAGCGGTTGAAGACCGTCGTGTAGGGACCGTAGACTTCCTTGGCGCAGCCATCAGAAGCCCAATCGCTCGGCGATCTTTAATGCACCGAGCTGAGCGCAACAGGCGCTGGACCAGATGTATGCGTCTTCGTTCAACTTCTCACATCAATGCGGGGAAGAGCCACTAGAACCACTCACATCAGCTTTTTGCCTTCACTGTTCCTTGGCGATCATGGCAGCATGTGGCTCTGGTAACAGGATTCCAGATTTCAGGTGAAGATCCATACCCTCTGCTCCGTCGCGACTCTCAGGGGCCTCAACGCTTTTCGGGACAGTAATCCACTTCCGGGTCGACAGCAGACGCTGGCTTTGATGGATTTTTCTTGATCTCCCGGTGCACACGTCGTGCACACGCGGCCTTCCAACCGATTGAAAAGCTGAAGCTCTCGCTCCCATCCATCATGGGCGCCACGGAAAATGGATAGCTCTTCACTTCAAAGGCTTACCAGTCGTCCTCGATAGGATGAAACACGAATATGTACACCCCAAACTAGCCGTAATTGCGAGCGTCGGTACCAGTCTTGACCTGCACAATTAGCGCACGCCAGGTGGGAGTGAACACAGGTCGTGGCCAGCTCGCCCCTGGAACTGGCGTCTAGGTCCGCCGCCAGATCCGCTACCAAGCCATGGGCAGGTTTAATCCAGATGAGCCGCCTTTTGTCCAGCGCCACCTTGCACCGCCTCGGTTCGCGAGAAAGACGCCATGGAAGACGGGGTTCTCAGGGGGAAGTTTATCAACGGACTCGGCAACGCCTGGTGGTAGATCTCCCTTATGGCCTCGAAAGCTTGACGAACGTATCTCAGCTCCAGGCCGGCGAGACGGATCCCGATTCCCGCCTGCGCCGGCGAGGCGCTCGCTGCCCCATAGAGCCCGCGGGTTCGCTCCAGAGCCGCGGTCAGCTTGCCCTGGAGAACCGGCAGATCGTGGCCAGGCGGGAGCACCATGAATGCCGATCCGAAGGCCCCGTAGCCACGAAAGAGGCTGCGGTCTGGACGGCATATACGTGTGCGCTCCACGAGCAGAGGCTCGCCCCCCGACCTCCTCAGACAGAAGGTCGATTCCAACCGCCGGAAATAGCGGCCCTCGCCCGAGGCGTCATGCATCGTGAACGCATCGAAGACCAATGCATAAGCGTCGGTCGCGCAGTCAAGTTCGACGGTCTGTGACAACGCCGCATCGGGAAACATGATGCGCGGCTCGGGCAGATATTCGAGACTGGCGTTGCTCGCGACATCAAGCTTCACCGTCTCGACCGCGCACGCCGTGGGGTCGGCGCGATGAACCGACGTCGCGCCCTGGTTGGTCAGGCAAACGGCCGTCCCGGGGCCGAGCACGAGACGTTGCACGAGGTTGTCCTCTCCGTGAACCGCCCCGCTTGCCGTCTGCACAATCACGCTGAGGCAATCCGGCCGATCTGGATCGACATGAAAGCTGCGCGTGAGCACGAATGGCCAGGCGAACATCCGTCGGTCGATCACGGTACGGCCGGCACGCCGAACGAAGCTGAGGTCGAGCCGCGCTGCGTCGCTCGCCGTTGCGTCATTCATGTCTTGAACAACACTTCGCGTTCGATGAGATCGACGATCGATTCGATGCCCTCGCCGCGGCGACAATTGGTGAGCAGTACCGGACGATCCCCGCGGACGTTCAATGCGTCACGATGCATGCCCTCCAAATCCACGCCAACGTAAGGCGCCAGATCAATCTTGTTGATGACAAGCAGGTCGGCACGAATGACACCCGGGCCGCGTTTGCGCGGAATATCGTCGCCTCCGGCCACATCGATCACAAACATCCAAAAGTCCGTGAGATCGCGCGAGAACGTCGAGGCGAGGTTGTCACCACCACTCTCGAGCAGGATCAACTCGACTCCCGGGAAACGACGTTCGAGCTCATCTGCGGCTTCAATGTTGAGCGTGGGATCCTCGCGAATTACGGTGTGCGGACACGCACCCGCCTCGACCGCCGACACCCGCGCCGGATCGATCAGCCCGGAACGCCTGATCCGCTCGGCGTCCTCGGCCGTGACGAGATCGTTGGTGATGACGGCGATATCGATGCCCCGCGCCGTGAGTGCTGGAATCAAGCACTCCACCAATGCAGTCTTGCCTGAACCGACCGGTCCTCCGATCCCGACCCGTGCGGCCGCAATCCGTGGCTGCGCCAATCCACTGTTGAGCGAGAGCTGGCTCATCGGAGCATGTACCGCCTTGCCAACGGCACCTTCGTCGCTGGCGGGCACATCAGAAGCTTCCCATCGGCCCGAACCTCGAACGTCTGTGGGTCGACCTCGACATGCGGTGTCGCGGTGTTGCGCAGCATGTCTGCCTTCCGCAACTTCCGTACATTCCTGATCTGGACGGGGGCACGTTCGAGACCGAGCTTGCGCGTCACGTCGGCGTCCATAGCGAGCTTCGACATGAAGTTGACGCCCAGTCTTTGCGGTGCGGCCCCGAGCGCCCCCCACATCCGCTTCTGGATCATCGGTTCCGACAGACCGAGGCTGCCGTTGCCATCGCCCATGGCTGCCCAGACGACAAAGCCGTTCTTGATCACCATATAGGGCTTGATGCCAAAGGAAGCGCGCGGCCAGAGAACGAGATCGGCCATCTTGCCGGGCTCGATTGAACCGACGAGGTGATCGATGCCCACGGCAATGGCCGGATTGATGGTCAGCTTGGCAATGTAGCGCTTGATGCGCTCATTGTCCGCACGTGCCGTCTTTTCCTCGGGCAGGCGGCCGATCCGATCCTTCATCACGCTCGCCAGCTGCCAGCACTTCGCGACGTTCTCGGCGAGGCGTCCCATGCCTTGCGTATCGGTGCCGAATATCGATATCGCCCCCATGTCGTGCAGAAAGTCTTCCGCCGCCATCGACTGGGCGCGCACCCGTGCCTCGCCGAACAGCACGTCTTCGGGCGCATTGTAGTTGAGCTGATGACAGATCATTGTCATCGGCACGCCCTCTTCCATACCGTAAGACGTGTACGGATTGGTCGGATTGGTCGAGGAGGGAATAACGTTGTCCCACGATACAACCTTGAGCAGGTCCGGGGCGTGACCGCCGCCGGCGCCCTCCACGTGATACATATGGATGGTGCGGCCCTCGACGGCCGCCATCGTATCCTCGCAAAACCCGTATTCGTTGATCGAGTCGGTGTGGAGGTGAACCGCGAAATCATTGCGGTCTGCCGCAATGAGGCTCTGATCAATCACCGCGGGGGCGGCGCCGAAATCCTCGTGAATCTTCACGGACATGCCGCCGGCCGCAACCGCCTCTTCAATCGCCTCGGGGTTGGACCCCGCACGTCCGAACAAGGCGAAATTGAGCGGCGAAAATTCGATCGCCTGCAAAAAGCGCGCGAAAGTCGAAGCGGCCCCGCTGCCGACGTCAAAAACCGGCCCCGAACCGTTCCCGACCAGCGTGGTCGTCCCGCCGGAAAGCGCATGGTCGGATTGCTCGGGCGAGATCAGGTGCGCGTGCGACTCGATGGCGCCGGCGGTGACGATGAAAGGGCCGCCAGCAATCGGAGCCGTCGTGTGACCTACCACCATGTCGGGATGCACATCGGGCATCACGTCGGGATTGCCGGCCTTGCCGATGCCGACAATGCGCCCATCACGGATGCCGATGTCGGCCTTCACGATGCCGGCGACTGCGTCGACGATGGTGGCGTTCTTGATGACAACATCAAGAGCCTTGTGCGAGGCAGTCCTGTAGGCATTGACGCCTTCGCCATCGCGCAGGTTCTTTCCCGCACCAACCAGCAATTCGTGCCCGTAGGTGGTGTAGTCGTGCTCGATCTCGGCGAGCAGACTGGTGTCGGCCAGTCGCACGAGGTCGCCCTTGGTCGGGCCGTAGAGCTCACCGTAGGCTTTGCGTGACAATATCGCCATGGTCAGACTCCCAGATAGCCGCGGGCGCGAGCCTGCTTCAGCGCATCATCCCTCGCCGACGGCGCATCCAGCGAGCCGTTAACGAGGCCCGCCTGCCCGTGCACAACGCGGTCACCTGAGATCGGAACGAGCCGCACGGACTTGGTGACCCCCGGCTCGAAGCGGATACCGGCGCCCGCGGGACGGTCGACCTTCATGCCCCAGGCTGCCGCGCGATCGAAGAGCAAGGCGCGATTGACCTCGAAGAAATGGGTGTGGCTGCGGACCTGGACGTCACGGTCGCCGGTATTCGTGACATCGATCGTGATCGCGGCAAGGCTTGCGAAACTCTCGATGTCTCCGCCACCCGCGATGATCTCACCGGGCACGATATCGTCTGCGACGGATGTGTCACTGGGACCGACGGGTTCGAAAAGCGCCATCACCTTGGTCCCTTCAGCGAACATGCATTCGATATAGAGCATCGGAATCATCTGCCCGACGCCGGGCTCGACATCGTCCGATGTCAGCAACCGGCCTGCCATGTCGCGGATCTCCGCATAAGGCATGTTGCGGCGCGCCGCGGTCATGACCTCGTCTGTGATGTAGGCGACCGCCTCCGGATGGCTCAGCCGAATTCCAAGCGAACGATTGCGGCGCGCCATCTGCGCGGCATTGAAGATGACGAGGCGATCCATCTCGGTTGGTGAAAGATTCATCATGGGAAAGCATCCTCTTTCATGTCGTGAACATGCGGACATGTCGCAGTGGTCCGCGTGAAACCGCGATGTCGATGAACGGCGTGAAGCTCGTTGGCAACGTATCGGGCGGCGGCGTTTCCTCAAGTAAGCCCGCCAGCAACATGCGCGCGGCGTCCTGGCTGCGCTGCGCCTCGATGTGGCCGACAATCCCGAGACGCACGGCTGCGCTGACGAGGCCGGTCACGAGTGTCCAGCCCGAGACCAGTTCTGCTGCCTCCAGGCTGAGCCCCGCGTCCCGGCCGACGACGGCCTGCACAATGGCCAGATGGCCGAGCCTGGTGTCCGACGACACCAAGCCACGGTAGGCCGCCGATAGGGGTCCATCGAGCTTGACCCATACCCCGAGCAGCGCCCTGCCCGCCCGCCGCGATCCTTCCCGCATTTCGGCCGAAGGTGTTGCCGCCTCGGCCAGGTGATCCACGCGCGCGATGGCCGCACAATCCTCTGCCCGAAAGGCCTGGCGCAGCAGAGCACGGTCCATGCTTGCCCAGCGTCGCTCGAGCTGGTCCACAATAATGCGATCGAGTTCGCTGCGATTGGCAAGCATGCCGTCCGCGGCAAGTCCTTCCAGCCCCCAGGAGAATGCAAAGCCGCCAGCCGGGTAGGCACTGTCCCCGAGCTGCAACAAAGCCAGCGTCTGCAATCTGTCAAACAGCATCGCTCTCCACGATCTCGCCCGCCTCGAGCAGGGGTCTGATCCGTGCCCGGTAAGTGTCGAGCGGTGCGTCCAGCAGGACAACAAGGAGATCGCCCTCGAAACGAACCCGCCAATGCAGATTCCCGGCATTCCAGCCGAGCTTCAGCGCGGCAGCTTGGTTGACTGGCTTCAATCGCCAGCATTCTTGCTCGCCGAAGCGGACGATGATGGCCCGATCATGTGCGAGAAATAGCAGCGCCCCGTCGACCAGGTCCTCATCCCGGTCCAGGCTGACGGCACAATCGGTTCCGCGATCTGTCGTCAAGCGAAAGCGCTTGCGGCCGACGTCGGAGGGCGGCACGAACAGGAGCTCGATTCCGCCATGATGCTCGACGTGGTGGAGACGGCCTGCATAGGCCGCGTCGTCGGATCGTCCGATGATGCCGTGAAGCCGTAACGTCACGATACCCTCCCGCAAAAGGACAAATGGAACCGGTTCACCGCATTGTTGCCGACACCTCCTTCGAGGTCACCAAGGTGACCTCGCCATCCAGGATGGGCTTGGCAATTCCGAAGAAGGTCGCGACGACCGCCGAACTGTTGTGGCGATCCATCGCGGCCTTGTCGACAAATCGCTCGTACGTCGTGAATACACACGGATCCTCCTCGCTCTGCGAGATGAAGAATCCGATCGTGTCCGGCTCGTTGGCCGCGACATTTTCGGCCACGGCCATCAACGCGTCGCGCATCGTCACCTCTTGGCCGGACTTCGCCTTGATGACGGCGGTGATGGTGATCATCAGAATTTCTTCCAATCGCCATCGGCTTCGAAGGCGCTGGCAGCCTGATAGATGGTCGCCTCGTCATAGTCCTTCGCGATCAGCATCAGGCCGACCGGAAGGCCGTCCGACAGGCCGCAGGGAATGGTCATCGCGGGATGGCCGGTTACGTCGAACGGACTGGTCGTGGCCGTCATTTCGAAGGCGCGCTGGACGATCTCGGCGAGCGGCGCGTCCTTGGCCGGGATCGGCGTGGCGACACAGGGCAAGGTTGGCATCAGCAGCAGATCGTAAGAGCCGAATACCGCATCATAGGCCGCCTTGGCAGCGATCGCGATATTGCGTGACTTGGCATAGTAACGACCGCGATAGTGGCTAACCCCCCACTGCCCGACCAGCATGGTGAGCTTCAGCGTCTCCGACAGGTCGTCGGCACGTGCACGCCAGCCGGAATGGGCGTCGAGCAGGCCCACGTCATAGAGGCCCTTCCAGTTGAAGCCCATGCCGTTGCCGATCATCATCTGGACCAGGAATCCTTCCAGCGTGATCGGGTTCCAGGCCGCGAGTGCATGTAGGTGCTCGGGAATCGAAACCTCCGACACGCTCGCACCGAGCTTTGCGAACCGCTCCGCGCCGGCCTTCACTTTGGAGGCTACCCCTTCCTGCATGTTCGTAACGGCAAATCCCTCCTTGAGGATGCCGATCTTCATGCCCTTGACGCCCTTGCGGAGCATCTCGGTGTAGCTCGTGACCTTCGGCGCATATTGGCGCGGATCGAGGCCGTCGGGGCCGGCCAGCACCTCCAGCAACAGCGCGTTGTCGGCGACGTTGGCCGTCATCGGGCCGGTATGGTCGATGGTCGATTCGATCGGCATCACGCCCGTATACGGCACGAGACCGTGCGTCGCCTTCATGCCGTAGATGCCGCAATAGGATGCCGGGATACGGATCGAGCCGCCTTGATCGCCGCCGATCGCCATCTCGACCTCGCCGGCTGCGACCAGCGCAGCGCTTCCCGACGAGGAGCCGCCCGCCGAATAGCCCATCTTGAGCGGATTATGAACCGGTGCAGGATTGGAGGTATGGCTGCCGCCCGACAGGCAGAAGTGCTCGCACACGGCCTTGCCGACGATGGTGCCGCCGGCATCGAGAATGCGGGTCACGATCGTTGCGTCGGCGGCGGGAATGAAGCCCTCGAGCGTGGTCGAGCCGTTCATCATGGGAACGCCGGCCAAGGCGACGTTGTCCTTCAGCACGATGGTACGACCCGCGAGCTTGCCGGTGGCTGCGCCCTTGACCTCGGTCTTGATCGCCCAGGCGCCGTACTTGTTGTCCTTCGGCATCGGCTTCGAGCCGGGCATGCGCGGATATTTGACGGGCGGCAGCGGGTTCGGCAGCTCGTCGATGACGTCGTACGCGTCGAACATCCCGCCCATCAGGGCAAGATAGCTTCCGGCTTCTTCGACCGTCATGTTCATGTGCAGGCTCGCCGCGAGCTCGGCGACATCTTCGGCAGTCGGGCGTTTGATAGACATAAGTCATCCTTTCTTGTGAGGACAAGCCGGCAGCAACAGAACCAGCGATCGTAACGACCGGCGCAATCGCGCCGGAGACTGAACTTAGTTTGGATGCATGGCGCCGTCCCGAACCAGTAAGCTTTCCCGGTCGAGTTCGCCGGTGATGCGTCCCTTCTGGATATTGAGGATCCGGTCCGACAGTGAGGTGATAAACTCGAGGTTCTGCTCGACAACGATCAGCGACATGTTCCACCGCTTTTTCAGCGCGAGCAGCGTCTCGACGATCTCTTCGATGATCGATGGCTGGATACCCTCGGTGGGCTCGTCCAGCAGGATCAGCCGAGGCTTCGTGCAGAGACAGCGCGCCAATGCCAGCAATTGCTGCTCGCCGCCCGATAGGGCCCCACCACGCCGGTCGAGCAGTCGCACCAGGCGCGGAAAATCCTGAAGCACCGCATCGATGATCGATCGGTCCTCCTTCGGCGCCGCCGCCAGGCCCATTCGCAGGTTCTCAAGGACGCTCAGGTCGGGAAATATCTCTCGTCCTTGCGGCACAAGCCCGATCCCAAGCCTGGACCGCTCGTGCGGCTTCAGATGGGTGATCGGCTTGCCCGCGAATGTGACGGCACCACCCGTCGTCGGCAAATGCCCCATCAGCGCACGCAGCGTCGTGGTCTTGCCCATGCCATTGTGGCCGAGAATGCCGAGATACTCGCCATCCTGAACCGTCATGTCGAGACCAAACAGGATTGGAATGCGGCCGTAGCCGGATCGTAAATTCCGAACCTCGAGAAGCGCGCTCATGCCGCCACCTTCTTGCCAAGATAGACGTCGCGCACGCGCTGATCCGCCAAGACCTTGTCCACGGTGTCTTCGACCAGCACCCGGCCCTGATGAAAGACAGTCACCTTCTTTGCGATCTGCTTGATGAACTCCATGTCGTGCTCGACGACGATGATCGCCCGGGTCTGATTGATCTCTCGGATGATGGCGGCAGTGTGCAGTGTCTCCTCGTCGGTCATCCCGGCGGCCGGCTCGTCGAGCAGGATCAATTCCGGCTCAGCCGCAAGCACCATGCCGATTTCGACCCATTGTCGTTGGCCGTGTGACAGCGTTGCCACGATGCGGTCGGCATGATCCGTCAACCGGGTCATCTGCAACACCGCATCGACCGCGGGCCCCTGGGCGCGCGGTGTCGCCTTTCTCCGGACAGCGAGCCAGATGTTCTCTCGCACCGAGAGACCGTTGAAGACGTTCGGCACCTGGGTCTTGATGCCGATTCCCATGCGGGCGATCTCGTGGGACAGTTTGCCGGCGATCGGCTGCCCGCGAAACGCAATCGCACCCGAGGTCGGCACGAGCTGTCCAGTCAGCGTCTTGAAGAAGGTGCTCTTGCCGGCGCCATTGGGCCCGATCAGGCAGCGCAGCTCCATCTCCTCCAAGGTGAAGTTGATGTCGTCATTGGCGACCACGCCGCCAAAACGCATCGTGAGGTGCTCGGCCTTGAGCAGGGGTACGAGGTCCGCCATCGTCATTCGGCTCCGGCCATGTGGGACGCGGCCACCGGCGGCGGTAACTGCTCGTCTGCGAGTTGCGCCTTCGGTTTCGGTGCGGGCACGAGTCGCATCAGCAGGTCGCGCGCCGTCGGCACCAGTCCCTTCGGAAGCAGCAGCACAAAGACGACCAGCACGGCGCCGAGCACGAGGTTGGAATTCAGAGCCTGTTGCGAGCCGATGTAGGCGACGATGTATTCGATGAGCACGCAGCCAACGATGGGGCCCAGCAACGTGCCAAGCCCGCCCACAGTGATCCAGATGATGATCTCCGCCGACAACGAGAGGCTGAAGATGGTCGGCCCGACGAACGCGCCCCAGTTAACGTAGAGCGCACCGGCAAGCCCCGCGATCGCGCCGCTCAGAATGAAAGTGAGCAGCTTGACCTTGCGCGGATCGTAACCGAGCAACGAGGCACGAACCTCATTCTCACGCACCGCCACGATGACGCGTCCAGCCGGTAGAGACAGCAGCAGACGCAGCAGCAGGAATATCCCGAGCAGCGCCCCACCCGTCACCCACCAGGATTGTTCGGGCGACAGGATTTGGTCCGGATAGAATGGAACGTTGAAGGTCGGCACTGCCGGCATGCCATTGAAGCCGCCGAGCAACGCCTTGCCAATCCTATACTCGTCGCCCGAGGTCGAGTTGACGCAATTGAACAGGATCAGAGTCACGGTGAGCGTGATCACGCCGAGATAGACGTCGGAGATACGGCCGAAGAAGATGAAGTAGCCGAGGATCGCGGCGAACAACGAGGGAACGATGATGGCAAGCAGGATCGACGGCGTGGAATCCTGGAAATTGATCGCTGATATCGCGTAGGCATAGCCGCCGAGGCCGAAGAAGGCCGTCTGTCCGAAGGACAGGATACCACCGAAGCCCCAGATGAAGGCGAGGCTGAGCGCCAGCACCGCCATTGCCGCGAACAACGTCAACTGCATCATTGCGAACAGCTCGATGACGCTCGGGATCAGCACGATCACGATGATCGCGACGAGGACGGCAACCGCCTGAGCCGCAAGGCGAAAGCGGATGGTCATTACAGATTCCCCTTGAAGAAGCGGCCGGAAATTCCCTGCGGCAGCAGGCGGATCAGCACGATCGCCGCCGTGAACACCAGGACTTCGCCATAGACCGGCGTGGTGAAGAAGGCGCCGACCTGATTGACAGCACCGAACAGGCTCGCCGCCGACATCGTCCCCGACAGAATGGCGGCGCCTCCCCCGACGACGGTCATGAAGGCCTTGGCGACATAGGCGCCGCCCATGCCAGGCGTGATGCCCGAAACCGGAGCCAGCAGACCTCCGGCGAGCCCTGTGACGGCCGCACCGACCGCAAATGTGGTCATGTAGACCCGCGCCGGATTGACGCCCAGCGTGGCCGCCATCGCCGGGTTCTGCATCGTCGCGCGGGCGATCAGACCGAAGCGGGTGTAGCTCATCACGCCGTAGACCACGACCATCATCACGACCGCCATTCCCGCCAGGAACAGCGTATAATAGCTCGACTGATACGAACCGATGGAGAAGCCGCCGAGAGGAGTCGGGACGCCCTGCTGAGTGTTGCCGTAAATCGTAGTTACGATCCCGATGATCAGAAGGCTGAGCCCCCACGTCGCGAGCATCGAATCGACGAGGCGACCGTAGAGAAAGCGAATGAGACACCGCTCGATGACGAGACCCACGAGACCGACGAAGAGCGGAGCAACGACCAGCATCGCGATCCAGATATTGACGCCCGCATTGGCCGATATGACGGTCGCATAGGCGCCGAGCATGATGAACTCGCCATGGGCGAGGTTGATGATCTTCATCATGCCGAAGATGATCGCCAGTCCGAGGCACAACAGGAACAGCGACGATATCCCATTCAGGACGTCGAGCGCGACGATGAGGTAGATCGCCATTGTTGGATTCTTCCGGTCTCCTCGAAGTCACGGGCCCCGCCGGTGGCGAGGCCCGGCAAACGTCAAAGATTGATGATGTACTGCTTGGTGTCGTTCGGGTTTTTGACGAGATCGCAGACGCTCGCCGTGTCGGCCGGCTTGACGTCGGAGTAACTCTCCAACACCGACCATTTGCGATCCTTCACCTCGGCGAGGAACGCATTTCGGGTGGTATGATGGGTCGGCTTGTCCAAGGTGACCTTGCCGCTCGGGCCATCGAAAGCGATCCCGTCCTCGAGCGCCGCAATCACCTTCATGCGGTCGATGCTGGCGGCCTTCTTCACGCCAGCGGCCCAAAGCATGACGCCCTCATAGGTACAGGCGGCCAGCTCGCTGACATAGGGCGAGTCGGGATGGGCCTTCTTGATCTTCTCGACGAAGCCCTTCGAGGCCGGCGTGGTGAGTTCCTCGAAGTAGCCGTAGGCGCCGAGAATGGAATCGCTCTCGGCCGCATCGAGTGTGGTCGGCTCGTTGACGAGGCCAAAGGTAGTCGACGCGATCGGAATCTTGCCTTTCATGCCGGCCGAGGTCCATTGCCGGTAGAACGCCGTATGATTGCCGCCGACCAGTGCTGACAGAATGAGGTCGGGCTTCGCCGCCTGGATCTTCGAGATGGTCGTGCCGAAATTGGTGACGTCGAGCGGGAAAAAGTCGGTCGAGAGCACCTCACCGCCATTGTCCTTGACGTACTTCGTCATCCACTTCGCGGTGATCTGACCGTAATTGTAGTCGGCGGCAATGATGTAGGCTTTCTTGCCCGCCTTCTTCATCGCGCTCGGGACCAGCTTTTCCACCGTCTGCGCGGGCGTTGTGCCGGTGCAGAAGGTATTGCGATCGCAGACGCCCCCTTCGTAGAGCACATTGTAGAAGTACAGCACCTTGAACCGGTCGAAGGTCGGACGTACCGCCTCGCGCGAGGCCGAAGTAATTCCGCCATGGACGACATCGACCTTGTCTTTCACCGCAAGTTGCTGCGCGAATTGCGAGTACATCTGAATGTTCGACTGGGTGTCGTAGTGGATGACCTTCAACGGGCGTCCCAACAAGCCACCGCCAGCATTGATCTCGTCCACGGCAAGTTGAAGCGCATAGACCATGGGCGTACCGGACGCAGCGATTGGACCGGACTGGTCGTGGAGGCTGCCGACCACGATCGGGCTTTCGGCGCCGAGCGCGCCGGAACGAAAGACCGCGGGCGCCGCAATCAACGTCGTCGTTGCAATGGCTGAGTGGTGCAGGAAGCGGCGGCGCGAAAAGGTCATAAACGTCCCCATCAGTTCTTGAGATGGAAAATATTAAGAATACAATATTTGAAAAAGCAAGCACTTTTATCGCCGCGCAATGATCGAGAAGTCGTATCCATCGAGCTGCGCCAGATAGATGGGATGACGGCCGCCGACCACGGACTGGGCCTGATCGCCTCGCGCCGTGCGCCGCTGGAATGTCCTTCCGTAGACACGCGTCAACTTGCGGGCGTCGAGACTGGCGGCCTCCTCGATCAAGGCCGCGAGCGAGTAGATGCCTTCGTAGCAGGATTGCCCGAAGGCATTCACGGGAGGCGGACTGTCGCCAAACGCCATATGATAGCGCTCCAGAAACGCGCCATTGTTGCGTGAGCGGATCGACCCATAGTAGCTCGAAGCGGCGTAGAGATTCTCGGTCTCATTTACACTGAGGCCGTATGCCACGGTCTCGTCGATCGCCGAGGAAAACCGTAGCGCGCGCGAACTCAACCCCGCCGCACAGAAGGCGCGATTGAATGCGATGCAATCGAAGCCCAGGAAATACGGAAGAACGACGTCCGAGCGCGTTCCCTTGATCCGCTCTAGCATCTCGTCGAAGTCGTGCTGGCCGATCGGCAAATAGTATTCACCCGTCACCGTGCCGCCGAAGCGCGCAATCAACGTACGCGCGATCTGAAGGGACGAGCGAGGCCAAATGTAGTCATTGCCACAAAGGAAATACCGGCGGGCGCGCTTCGACTCCGAAAGCCATTGAACCGCTGGAGCAAGGAGTTCTTCAGCCGTCTCACCGGTCGCCATGACGTTCAGCGTCGATGAGCGTCCCTCGAATTGCGGGGTATATATAAACGGGACTCGACCACGGGCCGCGCGCGCCACGAAGTCCCGCGCGAAGCTCGGTAACATCCCGACGATACCGTCGACACAATCGATCTCGATTGCATCGCGCGCGGCTCGGCCCGCGGTTGGGCCGGTTTCTCCGGCGTTCACGACGTGCAATTCGACGTGACGTCGCAAGATTCCGGACATTCCGTTGATCTCGTCTACCGCCAGGCGTCCGCACGCCTCAGCCGACGGGGCCCAAAGCCCCGCAGCGCCGCTCTGCGGTATGAGCAGACATACTCGGACGCTATTCAACGGTGGTGTCTCCGCGCTTGCCGTGCGCAGGACACTCACGAATCATGCCAACGGCAATCCCGTGCCGCTGCTGCCCCTTTGCCCACGAAAACGCTGGATCCCGAGGGGAACATGCCCTTTTTGGGGGCGCGAGCCGATGCAACCGCCGCTTCCCTAGGCATTTGCACACAATTCTGCTTTTCGCTTGCTCCTCGTTACATTCCAAGGCAAATATTGAAATGTCAAATAATTCCGCTATGGGCGCAACGTGGACCTCCCCGAACTCATCCGAGGTGTGAATCGCCGGCTTGAGCAGATGCTGGAAGCGGAGCTCAAGCCACGAAGCATATCCATTCACCAGTACCGCGCGCTCGAGGCGCTGACCGAACAAAACGGGCTGCCGATGGGCGATCTGGCCACCCGCCTCGTGCTCGACGGTCCAACGCTCACAAAGATCATCGACAGAATGGTCGAGTCGGCACAGGTCTATCGCGCTCCCGATCCACACGACCGGCGCAGGGTCCTGATTTTCCTTTCGCAGCGTGGGGCAGAGCAATTCAAAGACATCGGTCCAGTTATCAAATCCATTCAACAGAGGCTCTTAAACAGGCTGGGCGCATCAGATGCTACAGTTTTGACGAGCCTGCTGTCCGAATTGCTCAGTGATCGTGCCTCTGCACATTCACACCTTCTTGCAGACGAGAAACACTGATCTACGATTGATGGCCTTCAGCCGCGGGCAGCTTTGTGATTGTGAAGGTGGATTGCGTTTTCAAACGGCAGGCCACGAGATTCATTCTCACGGCGCGTTTCGGCCAAGCATTGCTTCGTCGCTTACCTCCTTTGAATCGTTCTTGCCCCATCGCGACAACAGCGCAATTTGCGCCGGCGTTGACCGGCATTCTCAGGAGCCAAATCGCGGAGTGGGAATTCTGCAAACGATGCCGTGCCCCGTCGTAGCGCAGAGGGCGACCATCCAAACGTCCGAGAGTCGCCGTCCGCGACGCCACGAAGGTTTGACGTTGCGCATCGAGACTTGGATTGCTCGTTTGGCGCTCGCCTGCCCTCAGTCTTTGGTCGTGCACCTCCGCAAGCTTCGGTCAAACAGCTGCAATCAAGCAAGCTACGACAAAACACCCTGCCTCATTGGTCGCGGCTCGTGCACTCAGCATCTGAAGTCCAGAGCTAAATAGCCGGGAAAGATGCTACGGGGCCATTTCGCGCGATTGCCCTTGTACCGAGGCGATTGCCGACAACGAGAGACAACGACGACTGCTCTTCCGGACGGAAGGACGTCGAAACGCAAACCGGCAGATGACGCTATCGAGACTCTCGCTGACGTCGCGAACGCGATACCCGTGAAAGGCCATCCAGTTCTCGATCCGGCGCACGCCCGAACGTCCGAGGCCCGGCTGCGCCAGGAGCTCGGCCCTGGTATGGAGCGACGCAATCTCGAGAAGGTAGTACATACGCGTCAACGGCTCTCTGCCAACCAGAGCCGCAAGCGGACTGCGAACCAGTACGCCTGCAATTCGCTCCGGCAAATGGCTATGGCTTTGTTTGAGAACGAAAGCTTTCCTCACGTCAGTCCACCCGAACCTGCAAACATTCCAAAGATCGTTCTAAGAACACCTCTAGCAGAGCCGTTTGACATTGTCCCAGGCATACACGCCCCGGTTGATTTCGATTAGACAAGTTCTAGATCGGACAAGTTCCTCCGACACGACTTCGTCAAGTGGAACATCGAATGAGCTATCTTGCCGCACACGCGGCGCACGACTCTTGCTGGGAGCCATAGCGGGTCAGCCGACCGGTCCCAGGCTAGGCGATGAGTTCCCGACGCGAAATTGTCGAGAGCAGTGACTCCGCAATTTCCTGGGACCGGACCGCAAGAATTGAGAGCAGTGTATCGCTCAAGCCGTGAGACGATTCCGAATAGCCCTGGAGATGGATCTCCGGCCGAAACGCTGGGCTGGTGACGAGCCTGTACCTCCGATCGAGCACACCATCGCGAATGTAGCGACGGATCGGCTCGAGAAAACTGTGCGGGGTTTCCCTGTCGTAACCCGTTGCCAGGATCACGACGTCATAGGTAGAGCGACGGCTTTCGCCACGGAATTTGTCGACCAAGCCGATTTCGATGCCATCCGGCGCTGAAGCAACGGTCGTAACCTCGCTTCGTGGACGCAACACGATCGCTTCGTCGCCACCGACTCGCTGTTGGTAAAGCAGGCGGTAAAGCTGGTCCAGCAGGTCGGAATCGACCGCAGCATAGTTCGTATTCCGGAAGTTACGGACGATTGCGTCCCGCCGCTCGGCAGGCTGGGCGTAGACAAAATCGGTATAGTCAGGGTTGAAGATCTCGTTGACGAAGGGGCTGCTGTCGGAAGGCTTGAGGGCATGGCTGCGAAAAATCAGATCAATCTTCGCCTCGGGACATCTGCCATGGAGGTCGACCGTCACCTCGGTCGCGCTCTGTCCGCCGCCGACGACGGCCACGCGCGCCGCTTGGCCGCGTGGGACGACGCGGTCGATCAGGTCGAGATAACGGCTGGAATGCAGCAGCCGCCGGTCGTCAGCAGCCTCGGCAAACACCTGCGGGACATAAGGCTGCCCTCCCACCGCGACAACGAGATTTCGTGCAAGACGCACGGTCTCTCCGCCGGTGAGCGAGCGTGAATGCACCCGCAACGACGTCACCGTCTGCCCCGCCGTAACCGGCTCGATGGCAACGATGGTCTCGCCGTAAGCGGCCTGCGATCTGAAATGACTGGCTACCCACTGGAGGTAATCATTGAACTCGATCCGGCTTGGATGAAACGTCCGGCAGTTGATGAAATCCAGCAAGCGGCCGCGCTTGTGCAGATAATTCACGAAGGTGAACGGACTGGTCGGATCGCGCAAGGAGACCAGATCCTTGAGAAACGATATCTGCATGTCGCTGCCTCGGAGCAGCATGCCGCCATGCCAGGTGAAGTGCGGCTGCTTCTCCACGAACAGGGGCGCGCATTTCAGGCGCGATCGCTTCGCGCATTCGTCCAATGCGATGGCTAGCGCAAGGTTGGAGGGCCCGAATCCAACGCCGATGACGTCGTGCTCGATCGCAAGTTGATGAGACATGAAGCCGCGCTCCGCTCGCGTCTTAGGACGAGACTGCCGGACCGGACGCTGCCGGTAGCCAGAGCCGATCGCCGAAGAAGCGTTCGCGCAACAGCATCACCAGGGTCGCGCGCTTGTGGGGAAAGTCGAAATTCTTGATCTTGGCAAATCCCGAGCGCTCGAGGTTGTGAAGCTGCTGGGAATGCGCTGCCGCCGGCTCCCCGACGATCCGCTGCGTACGGCAATCATCGAGAAACATGTAGTGCATCAGCGAGGGCAGCCAGGCGCTGATGTAACGGCGGCCGCGAAAGGCGTCCTCGCCGACGACCACGTGCCATCCGCGGTCGTAGTCTCCGGCATCGTAGAATGGCGCGATGCGATTCTCCTTGGCCCAATAGATCTCGAAATAGCCGAACGGCTCATCGCCGAAGCAGCCTATCAGCGGCAGCATATGAGGATCAGCAAGGATGCCGGCCAGATATCGTCGATGCTTGTCGAGATCGCCCGCCTCGTTCCAGAACGCATCGACGCGGGGGTCATTCATCCAGCGATGTAGCAAGTGCAGATCATTCTCGAGGTCGGCGACGCGAAACGAGATGACCTCCGACAGCCAGGGAATGTATCGGCCATACACTTTTCCCGTCGGCTTTGTGGCGCGTCGCGGGTGCCGCCGACCATTCGTCATGACATGGAGTTGCGGCCATGGCGGCCGTCCGGGGTTCACCAGCCAGTTGTCCCGTCGCTGCATGACCAGTTCGGGAAGCAGCACCAACTGTTTCTCGGACATGATGGCCAAGCCGCTATCCATCAGCTCCCGTGCAAGCGAAGCTTCATCGACGAAATCCAGAACAAGTCGATCAGCATTCGGCCGCCAGGCGAACAGCGCTTCGGCCGACGCCGACAACGCCCTGGCCGCAAGCTGATCGTCTTCTGGCGTATTCAGGACCTCGAGGTGATCGACTTGCTCCCGAAGACGAAGTTCCAACGCCGTCCTATCGTCGGCGACGACGCGAAGGCGATCGCCCTCCTGGAAAACGGTCAGAGCGGAATAGGGGCCGACCGGAAACGTACGAGGTCCGGTCCCGGAATCCGAAGCCTTGTTCATCCGGCCCTCGCATCTCGATCATCGCTGACAGGTGGTGTAAATCACTCGCCTACAGGCTGACAAGAAATGCGCGCACACGCAGATTAGATTCTCTACAAATCTGACAACCTGTCGCAAGGAGGATCGCTCGTTGTCGTTCGCATGCCACAAAAGGCACCGGAGGATCGCTGCAATACGTCTAAAGCGGCGCGTCGGTTGGAACCGTCGAAGCACTCGCGACGTTATCGGCCCTCGTCTCGCTGGCGACGATCTTGCCTTCACGCAGCCGCACCAGATGATCCGCAACTCCGAAGTATCGATCGTCGTGTGAGATCACGATGATGGTTTTTCCGAGACGCTTCAGATCTGGCAGCAGCTCTGTGTAGAAGATATGCCGGAACGCCGGATCCTGATCCGCGGCCCATTCGTCGAACACGAGGACAGGTCTTTCCTCGAGCCAGGCATTCATCAGGGCCAGTCGCTTGCGCTGTCCGGTCGACAGATCCGTCGTCGTAAAGACGCCGTTCTCGACCGAGACCTTGTGCGCGACCTCCAATCGCTGGAGATAGCGCTCCGCGGCATCCGGAACCACGCCTTCTCCCCGGATGAGATCCTCGAACAGATAGTAATCGGAAAAAATGGTTGTGAAGAGCTGGCGGTAATCGTCCCGCGTCTCCGGCAGGACGGGGGAGCCATCGCGAAACACCGTGCCGCCGTGCGGCGCATACAGACCGAGCAACAGCTTGATCAGGGTTGTCTTTCCGCTTCCATTCTGCCCCACTATGAAAACGATCTCGCCTTGCCGGACAAGCAGATCAACCGGCCCAAGGACAAAGCGGTCGCTGCCCGGCACAGCGCGAAAGGCATAGGTTACGCCGCGGAGCTCGATCGATTCGATGATTGTAGGCTTGCCTGGCCCGCTGGGATCGGTGGCCAGCAGGTCGTGCTCGGGGGTCGAGAACTGCTCCGAGAGTTCCGCAATGCGGCGCATCGCGACCTGGGCACGACCAAGTGCCGGTAGGATACCGATGACCTGATCAATGGGTCCCCGCATATAGAGCAGCACCAACACGAACCCGCTGGACACCGCGGCTGGGCTGTCGGGCCATAGGAACGGACGCAGGGTCAGCGCCACGCCGATCACGACAAAAAACAGCATCGTGCCAAACGCCCGTGCCGTCACGAACAGATTGATCGACTTGATCTGCACCGAGCTGATCCGGTCGACGGTCCGCTGGAGTTGCTCGACATAGAGGCGCCGACGACGGACGCGATTCAGACGCAACTCCTTGGCGCCTTCGGCGATCGCGCGATATTGCTTGTGCAACTGATCCTCGGACTCGCGCGCCACGTTGAAGCCGTGAACGCCTCGCGTCCTTGCGTAGCCATGTGCCAGCGACCCAAGGATGATGACGGCCCCCGTGATCAGGAACAGCGGCCACGACAACACCGCCAAGTAAACCATGCAGCCGAGCGCGATCACGAGCGACACGAAAAAGGACGAAAAGAAGAACGCGAAATCACTGATCGTATCGACGTCCTGCGTGAGGACCGGAATCAGACGATGCGTCCGGTAGATTTCCAGCTGATCGATCGGCGCAGCCAGTATCCTGGCGGCCAACGACTTGCGAAGCTCGGCGATGATCCGCTGTCCGACATAATTGGCGCTGATATCGGCGCCGATGGAACCGAACAGGATCAGGAGGCACAGACCGGCGAATGCAAGAACCAACGTAAGGACGTCCGCCTGCGTGGCATAGAGCCCGTGATTGACGACCGCGAGCAAGACCGCGACGCTGGCGCCGCCTATCAGCCCCAGACCGATGCCGCCGAGCACGAGCGGCCAAAAGGGCCGCAAGAGATGCAGGATCTGCGCCGTCAGGCCGCTGCGTGAGTTCATGATGAGAGCCGCGCTGGAGGAGACCTGAAGCGAACGTATACGGTCCGTCGCGATCAGAACAAGCCGTGCCGATGCGATGCGAATACACGATGGCAGCACCGCTCTTCCAGCGCTTATTTCTTCTACTTTTTCGATGGATTCTAATTTGGGATCGCCAGTGCCTTTAATATGATGCGGGTAGTACCGCTTTTGCATCGCAGCCGGCGGGCGAGCAGGATTTTGGACGCCGTGCCAGGCCGCGACATCCGCACATCAGACGCTTGCAAGCCAGCATCGGACAGGCCCGATGGAGAATGACTTTGGACCCGCTGATCTCCGAAACCCGCATCGCACTTCCCGATGCCGCCGGCCTCGCTGCGCGGATGATCGATCATCTGGCCGAACACGACATCACGTTCGAGGACCGGGACGGCCTCATGGTGGCGAAACTGCCGTTCGGCACCAGCTCCCTCGTCGTCGAGGCCGAATCGCTCAATATCCGCGTCGAGGCCAACGACAAGGGCAATCTGGAAATGCTGCGCTCGGTCGTCGCCTCGCATGTGATCGAGTTCGCGGGCGATATTGCCCCGACTATCGTTTGGTCCGGTCATGAGTCCAACGGCGGCACGCTCGCCAACTTCCGCGAGGTGCGGCTGAAGGACGCGATCACCCTGACACCGCACATGCGCCGGCTGACCTTCACGGGCGACGACATCGCACGTTTCGCGAACGACGACGAACTGCACGTGCGGCTGTATTTCCCACCCGATGGCCTCGCCAAGCCCGAATGGCCGTGGCCAGCCCCGGACGGACGCATCCTGTGGCCAGAGCCCGACCGCAGGCCCGTCACCCGCTATTACACGATCCGCCGCATCAACTTGCAGACCCGCGAGATCGATATCGACTTCGTGGTCCATGACCACGCCGGACCGGGCTCGGCATTCGCCGTCAATGCGAAGGCCGGCGCCATCTGCGGCATAGCCGGTCCGCTCGGCCGCGGCATTCGTCCGGCGCGCTGGTCGCTTCTGGCGGGGGACGAAACCGCCCTGCCCGCCATCGCGCGAATTCTTGAGACGCTCCCGGCGACGGCAACGGGTGAGGCCTTCATCGAGGTTGCCGATCGAAGCGAGGAAGTTCCGCTGGTCGCGCCGAGCGGCGTAGCGATCAACTGGCTGCATCGCGCAGGCCGACCGGCCGGGACGACGCAGCTGCTGATCGACGCCGTCAAGGCTGTGCGATGGCCGGACCATGGAGAGGTCTTCGCTTGGGTCGCGTGCGAGGCGCAGGCGCTGAAGGCGTTACGAGATCATTTGCGCGGCGAGCGAGAACTCGCGCGCGACCGGCATCTGGCCGTCGCATATTGGAGCCTGCGCCAGCCATGACGGTCCAACAGGCGCAGACGGACGGAAGGGCGCTCGGCTCACCGACCAACATCGCGCAGGCCTCAAGCGATGTGGCCGCCCCCTTGTTCGAGCTGGACCAGGTCGGCTTCGCGGTCGCCGGGCGCGCCTTGCTCGAACCGCTCACCTTGTCCTTTCCCGCGCGCAACGTCGTCGGGCTGATCGGGCATAACGGCTCCGGAAAATCGACCCTGCTAAAATTGTTGGCACGCCAGCAGCCAAGCTCGTCGGGAACGATTCGTTTCGAGGGCCGCGCGCTGCGCGCGTGGAACGATCGGGACTATGCCCGCAAGGTCGCCTACCTGCCGCAGCAGACGCCGCCCGCCGCCGGCATGCTGGTCAGGGAACTGGTCGCACTAGGCCGTTATCCCTGGCATGGCGCGCTCGGCCGGTTCGGCGATATCGACCGCGAGAAGGTCGCGAACGCCATGGCGTTGACCCATATCGAGCCGTTCGCGGACCGACTGGTCGATACCTTGTCCGGCGGCGAACGCCAGCGGGTCTGGATCGCCATGCTGGTCGCGCAGGATGCCGAGTGCCTGCTGCTCGACGAGCCAACCTCGGCGCTGGACATCGCCCATCAGATCGAGGTGCTGTCGCTGGTCAAGCAGCTCGCCCGCGAACGCAATCTCGGTGTGGTCGTCGTACTCCACGACGTCAACATGGCCGCCCGCTTCTGCGACGAGATCATCGCGCTCCATTCGGGGAAGCTGATTGCCCGCGGCACGCCGGACAAGATCATGACGCCCGCCGAGCTCGAAACCATCTACGGCATCCCGATGGGCGTGATGCCGTCACCGGAGCACGGCCATCTCATCAGCTTCGCGCGGTGATTGCCGTCAGCCGCGCTGCGGCCGCAGCAGCCAGATGAGATAGGGCCCGGCAAGCATCATTGCGAAAATGCCGGCGGGCATCTGGAACGGAAATATCACCATGCGTCCGGCCCAGTCCGCCGTGACCATCAGGATCGCCCCGATCAACGCCGCCAGCGCCGCCTGATGCAGCGCGCGCTGCGCGCCCATCATCCGAGCCATGTGCGGCGCAATGAAGCCAACCAGACTCAGAAGGCCCACCATCAGCGTCGCCGTTGCCGTCAGCAACGCCGTCAGCATCATGATGATGATGCGGCTCCTCGCCAGCGCGATGCCGATCGAACGCGAGGTCGCCGGTCCGAGCGGCAGGATGTCAAGCCAGCGCGACAGCGTTGGCACCATGATCAGCAGAACGAGCGCCGCGACGGCGAGGATGGTCGCCTCGGCCGGACCGATCTGGTAGAGCGATCCCGTGAGCAGCGACAAGAGCGTGGCGATGCGCGGATCACCGGTCGCCAGCGCCATGGCGATGATCGCGCCGAATGCCGCGCTCATGGCGACACCGGCCAGCAGCACGCGCTCCGGACTGAACTCGGACCGCCGGCTGAAGAGCAGCACCAGCGCCAGCACGATGAAGGCCCCGATCCCTGCAGCCCCTATCTGCGCCAGCCGCGTGTGCGCGGGAAAGAGATAGAGCAGAACGATCACACCCATAGCGGCGCCATAGCTGATACCCATGACTTCCGGTGCCGCCATCGGGTTTCCGGTCATTCGCTGCAGCAGCGTACCGGCGACCGCCAGCGTCGCGCCTGCTGCCAGCGCCGACACCACGCGCGGCCAGCGCCACGGCCAGAATTCCTGCATGCCGGACAAACCACTCCATCGCCAGCCGTCGGAGCCGACCCCGAGCGCAAGTGCGATCCAGACAGCGAGCAGCAGCAAGGCAAGAGCGAACAGGATCACGCGCCAGGGGTGATCAAGGCGCGGCGGAGCGGATGGCGTGAGGTTACCCACCGGCATGGCCGCCCGCAGCCGTGGCAGCAGCAAGAGCAGCATCGGCGCGCCGATCAGAGCCGTCACCGCGCCGGCCGGCATTTCGCGATAGCCGGGCGGGATCAAGAGCACGAGCTGATCCGTCAACCACAGCAGCAGGGCGCCGCAAAGAGGCGCCCAGATCAACCGGTCGCGGAAGCGGCGCGCACCTGAGAGCATGACGATGGCCGGCGCGGACAGGCCGACAAATCCCATGACGCCGACCACGCTGACGACGGAAGCGCTAAGCGCGATCGCAATGATGAGCGCGCAGACCCGTGCTCTCGTCAATCCGAGGCCCAGATTGCGCGCGGTCTCGTCGTCGAAGCCGAGCAGGGTCAGCGGACGAACCATTGCCGCGATCAGGACGATCGAAATCAGGAGCCGCGGCGCCAGGAACGCGACGTTGCTCCAGTCTTGCTGATTGAGGAAGCCGGCGCCCCAGATGAACAGCCCGATCAGATATTCGTGGTTGAGCAACACCAGCGCCTGGGTGGTCACTGCGCAATAGTAGCTGACGATCAGCCCGGCCAGCACGAGGATGACGGGCGACAGCGCACGCCTCCAGGTCAGCCCGAATACGCACAGGAACGCAGCAACCCCTCCAAGCAGGGCAATCCACTCGCGGCCAAGGACAAGCAGCGACGGCGCCCACAGCGTCGTCACGGCCAGCGCGAGATACGCGCCGTTCAGGACACCGAGAGTGCTCGGCTCCGCAAGCGGATTGCGCAGCACCTGCTGACAGACGGTGCCGGCGAGCCCAAGGGCCGCGCCGGCCAGCAGTGCCACCGCGATGCGCGGAAACACGGTGTAGTGCACCAGCATCTGCTGGGGATCGGTGATCTCGGGCCGCCACATCGCGGGCAACCACGCGCTGGCGGGCAGATATCCGGACAGATTCCGCCAGGTGAGCGCAGCCGCGGCCGCCACCAATAGCCCGATCAGCATCGCCGGATGCATGTCGAAGCCGGACCGGACCGGCAGTGCATCAACCTTGCTCATGGCTTTCCTGCGGCAGACGTTCAGCGAGAAGACGGGCGAAACGCGCGGCGGCCGGCACGCCGCCATAGAAGAACTGATTGTCCAGGACCGTCAGCCGATGCGAGCGAAGGGAAGGCAGGGTTCGGAGCACCGGGCTTGCCTTCAGCAAGGCCTCGACGTCGGCGACCCGCGAGGACATCAGGACCAACCGCGCGTCGGGAACCGCGGCAAGCACTTCGAGCCCTACGCTGGTGTATCCCCATGGACCGCTCTGTCCCGTCCAGGCATTCTTCAATCCGAACTGATCGAGCACCTCCTGATAGAGGCTGTTCGGACCGAACACGAGCGCGCGGTTGCGCGCGATCTCGCTGACGAGATAGAGCGGCTTGACGCCGCGATCGCGGAGCCGCTCACGGTAGCCGGCCATGGCGACATCGAAATGCGCGAAATAGGCTTCGCAGGCCCCCTGTACCCCGAGACGCTTCGCAAGCTCCATAGTCGAACGGCGTGCCGTGTCGAGGGGATGCCCGCCGGGTCTGAAGATCGTGAACATTTCGACCGGCGCGATCAGCTTGAGCCGGGGTATGGCGGCCGCGATGCTGGGATCGACGATGATGATATCAGGCGCGAAACTCTGCAGCAGCTCGAGATTTGGCTCCGAACGCAGGCCGATCTCCTGAACGCCGGGCGGGACAGCCGGCTCGACGACGAGCCGGCCATAGCGCTCGATCTCGGGGATCACCAGCGGCACGACACCGAGCGCCAGTATCGTCTGAGCACAGGCCCAGCCGAGCGCAGCAATTCGGGGGCCGGATCGCGACTCACCGGTCTGGGCAAATGCCATCGGTCCTGCATCGGCAAGCGCGGCAGCACCGATCGCTGCACCCGCGCCGAGAAGCGCGCGGCGGGACAGCCGGTGGTCTGGGACAAAAGTGCTCATGGAATACAGTTCAGGAGCCCCTTGCAGGGAGGCCGCGGGACAATGACAGTCATGACATATCCTCGTTCACGCCGCATTTCCATATCAAGCCGCCTCTTCGCCAGCGGCACGAAAAGCGCTCGCCAGCGCCTGCCCGATCGCCGCCCTCGCGTGCAAGGCATCGGCTACGACATTCCCCATGCGCAGGAATTCATGAATCATGCCCGGATAGACGCGCAGGTCGACGGGAACGCTGGCAGCCGCCAATCGCGCCGCATAGTCGCGCCCCTCATCCAACAAGGGATCGAACTCGGCGAGCACGATGAATGCGGGAGTTAGGCCCGACAAATCCCTCGCGGCAAGTGGTGCGAAGCGCCAATCGTCGCGATCGGAATCGTCGCGGAGATATTGCCGGAAGAACCAATCGACGGTGCTGCGCTCCAGGAGATGGCCGGAACCATATCGCTCATAGGACGCAGAGGTCTGCCACGAGCTGAGGCCGGGATAGGCGAGGACCTGAAGCACTGGCCGCGGTAGGCCCTTGTTTATCTTCGCCTCGATCGCGAGCGCGGCGGCAAGCGTCCCGCCGGCGCTGTCCCCGCCGACCGCCACGCGTCGCGCATCGAGTCCGATCGCGTGGCCCTCGGTGCCAATCCAGCTCAGCGCATCGACCGCATCCTCGAAGGCAGTTGGGAATTTGTGCTCAGGCGCGAGCCTGTAGCCGACCGAGAGCACGGCCGTGCCACTGTCCTCGGCGAGACCGCGACACAATGGTTGATGCGAATCGAGGCTGCCGACGACGAAGCCGCCGCCATGCATATAGAGCAACACCGGCATCGGATTGCGATCACTCGGCGCCTCGCGTGCGTAGAGCCGTGCCTCGATCATCGCACCGTCCCGCATCGGCAGCCATAGCCTGCGCTCGTAGCCGAGTGCGGGCGGATCGACATCGAGCAGCGGCGAAGACGCATCGAAATCGGCCCGCGCCAGCGCGGCGTTCAATTGCGGAAACGGAATGCGAGCGCCGCTTGCGGTGCCGGCCTGCACCATCTCGAGCAATGCAGCGATATCTGGATCAAGGCTCAAGGGCTCACTCCGCCGGTTCCGGAATCGTATCCTGCGCGATCGTCGACGCGGTCGCCGGCGCGAGCAGGCTGCAGATCTCATTGAGCAGACCGGCATGCTTCAGGATCGTGAAATGGTCGTCGCCTGCGACGCCACGATCGATAGCCTTCGGCAGCTGCGATTCCAGCCGATCGCGCTGCGTCAGACGGGCCGACGTCCACCAGCAGAGCGGCGTGGCTTCGAGGCCTCGTGGCAGCGTGGCCTTCTGCGCCAGCCTGCTGAGATGTCGCCCAACCGCGAAGGCGGCAGACACATCGTCCGGCCCCAGCAACGCCTCATCTGCCCTCACGCTCATGCCCTGCCCCATGACAGAAGCGACCACATCACGGATGCTCTCCGACATCTCCGGCAGGCCAGCGCGTTTCGCTGCCTCGACAGGCGCGTTGATGCGAGAGGCCGCCGCGTTCGGAAGAACGGCCGACAGCAATCCGGCGAGGTCGTCGGCCCAGTGGGCCATTATCTCCTGTCGGCTCGATTCATCTCGTTGATGCGGCACGAAGCTATCGACCAAGGCAAGAGTATCGACGCGCTCGCCGCCGCGTTCGAACTCGGCCGCGACGAGACTTGCCAACAGCCCTCCCAGGGACCAGCCGACCAGGCTATAGGGGCCGCGCGGCTGCATCCGCCTGATCTCGGCTGCATAGTCCACGGCCATCGATTCGAGCGAGCCGTCGCTCCACGACGGATCGACCAGCATTCTCGATTGCAGCCCGATCACCTGCCGTCGCCCTTCGAGCCGACGCGCCAGCGGCCCATAGTCGAACACCGTGCCGAAGCCGCCATGCACACAGAACACCGGATTGGCGTCGCGAACTGCGGCATTCAGAGGCAGCAGCGCCGATGGTGCAACCGACTCGGCGGCGCCGCTGTCCGCGAGCAGCGCACGGATCGTCGGCTTCTGAAGCAGATCGCGCAGCTTGATCTCGATTCCGAACACCTTGTCCTGGCGGAGCCGCGCCACGACCTTGAGGCACAGAATCGAGTTGCCGCCGAGCTCGAAGAAATTGTCGGTGGCACCGACCTGCGGCACATTCAGAATCTCGGACCACAGGCGCGCCATCGCAATCTCTGCCGGGCCTTGCGGGGCGACGAAGCTGCGCATCGATGCGTCGGGAGCCGGCAGTGCACGCCGGTCGATCTTGCCGCTCGACAATGTCGGCAATCGCTCCAGCACCATGATCCGCGCCGGCACCATATAGGTCGGCAAAACCTGCCTCAAGAAACCGGTCACGCGCTCGACCAGCGCCTCCGTCGCATCAGGCGCGGCGTTGCTCGCCGTCTTCGGCGCGACATAGGCGATGAGCTGATTTCCGGCATCGCTTGATACTGCCACCACCGCCGCCTGCGCGATCGACCCGTGACGGAGCAGCGCGGTCTGAATCTCTCCGAGCTCGATGCGGAAGCCGTTGACCTTGACCTGGTCGTCACTGCGGCCAAGATACTCGATCGTGCCGTCTTCACGCCATCGCGCCAGATCGCCGGTGCGGTACAGCCGGGCGCCCGGCTCCGCCGAAAAGGGATCGGGAACGAAACGCTCGGCGGTCATGCCCGCTTTGCCGTAGTACCCGCGCGCCAGCCCAAAGCCGCCGAGATAGAGTTCGCCGGCGACGCCGGCGGGAATGATGTCGAGCGCGCCATCGAGAATGTAGGCGCGGCGGTCACCCACCGGAACGCCGATCGGCGCATAGGGCGTGTCGCATTCGCCCGCCCCGTCGACCTTCCAGACCAGCGGCGTGACCACCGCTTCGGTCGGGCCGTAGCCATTGATCAGGATGCGCGGCTTGAGGATGCGCTTGACCTTGTCGAATCCCGCCTTCGGCATCGCCTCGCCGCCAAACGAATAAAGCTTGACCGGCGGCGGGTTGCCGCTCTGCTCGACGCATTCCGCGACCTGCTGGAGATAGGCCGGCGGCAATCCCATATGGCTCACGCGATGGGCGTACAGGTTTTCAACCGTCTGCTCCGGCGTCCACAGTTCGGCGTCACGCATCAGCAGCCGCGCGCCGTGCGATAGAACCGTCAACCAGCGCTCATGGGCGCCATCGAAGGCCAGCGACAGGAAATGCAACTCGCACGAGCTTTCGTCGATCTCGTAGAGCTTGCCCGTGACGCGACAGTGCATCGCCAGCGGCCCATGGGCGACGGCGACGCCCTTGGGCGTTCCCGTCGAGCCCGAGGTGTAGATGAGATAGGCAAGGTTCTCAGGATGCAGTTCAGGTTGCGGCGAATGGTCGGGGCCGGAGTCGAAGTCGAACGTGGACAGCGCGATCCTTTCGACACCGCGCGGGCTGCCCTCGATCTCGAGCCGTCCCGTCAACAGGTACGCGATCGCAGCATCGCGCATGACGAAAGCATGCCGCTCGGATGGCAACTCGGGATCGAGGGGGACGTAAGCCCCGCCTGCCTTGAGCACGGCCAGCAGTGCGATCATCGTGATGTCGGTCCGTTCGACCACCACGCCGACCCGCTGCTCGGGTTTGAGTCCGCGGGCGATCAGGTGATGCGCCAGTCGGTTGGCCTTCCGATCGAGCTCTCCGAACGAGAGCACTGTGCTTCCAATGGTCAGCGCCGTCCGCTCCGGATGACGCTGCGCGTGGCCGCTGATCACCTCGTGCACCAGGGGCAGCGGGACGCTCGACGTCGCGTGACGATTGCAACGATCCGCAAGAGCGGCGTCGAGCTCCGTGACGGGGTCGATCCTGCCGAGCAGAGCCGTGGCGTCCCGCGTCAACCCAGCCAGCAGATGTTCGAACTGCGTCTTGATCTGAGCCGCCTGTACCGCCGTGAAATGGCTCGGCATATAGGTGTATTCGACCTGAAGGGTGTCTTCGACCAGCACCGACAGATCCATCGGATAGTTCGTCACATCGACATTATTCAGGCCGCTGAATTGCAAAGCGCCGTCGCCGCGATGCATGCTGCGTTCGATCGGATAATTTTCGAACACGATGATGCTGTCGAACATCGTCTGACCGGCACGGCCCGCCCAGCCCTGGATGTCGTAGAGGGGCGTGTGCTCGTACTCCCGGATCGCCGAATTGCGGTCCTGCAGCGCGCGCAGCCAGTCGCCGATGGAGCTGGCTGGCGGAAGCGTTTCGATCGCGGGCAGCGTGTTGATGAAGAGCCCGAGCATCTGCTGTGATCCGTCGAGGCTGGCCGGACGGCCGGCCACCGTCACGCCGAACGTCACGGTGCTCTGGCCGGTGTAGCGCTGTAGCAGCAAGGCCCACACACCCTGAACGATCGTGTTCAACGTGACCCGCTCGCGGCGCGCGAACGCCTTCAGCTCTGCGGTCGCCGTCTCTCCGAGACGCGTGTAGCAGCGATCGTGGCCGGACACCTGATGGCGGCGCGCACCGAACGCGTCGGCCAGCTGCGTCGGCTGGTCGAAGCTCCTGAGCTGCTCGCGCCAGAAACTTTCCGCAGCTTTGGCGTCCTGCGCCAGCAGCCAGGCGATGTAGTCGCGGTAGCGCGTGGCATTCGCAGCAGGCCTGCCGCCATAATAGCACTCCAGGACTTCTCCGACGAACCTGGCCGAACTCCAGCCATCCATCAGGATGTGATGATACGTCCAGATCAGCCGATACCGATCGTCTTGGAGCCGCAGCAGGCGCACCCGCTGGAGTGGCGGCGTCTGGAGATCGAACTCGGCGGCGCGCTCGTCGGCAAGGGCAGCCGCGATCCGTTCCTCGCCGATCGCCTGCCCGCGCCAATCGTCCTGCTCGAAGGGCACGACGGCATCGCGGTAGACGACCTGTAGCGGAGAGCCGGAGAGCTCGCGCCACAAAAAGCCGGTCCGGAGCATCTGATGACGCGCACTTACCTCGCGCCACGCTTTGCCGAGACGTTCCGGATCGAGGCCCCGGATCTCGACGCTGACCTGGTTGACATAGACTCCGCTGCCCGCATCACGCAGACTGTGAAACAGCATGCCCTGCTGCATCGGCGACAACGGATAGACGTCCTCGATGCGATCCAAGTCCAGGCCGAGCGGCTCGAGCTGCAAGTCGGAGAGTCCCGATAGTGAGCCGCGTCGTAGTGCCGGATCATCCTCGCCGGGGCCGACGTCGCGGGACGACGCTGCCAACGCCTCAATCGTCTGATGCCGGAACACGTCGCGTGGTTCGATGTGCACGCCATCGCGCCGCGCGCGGCTCACCATCTGCAACGAGATGATGGAATCCCCGCCGAGCTCGAAGAAATTGTCGGTGACGCCGATCTTGGGCTGGCGCAGCAGGTCGGCCCAGATCGCAGCCAGCGCAGCTTCGGCCGGCGTGCGCGGTGCGACATGCGCGGTGGAGGCCGCAAGCTGATCCGGAGCCGGCAGCGCCTTGCGGTCGATCTTGCCGTTCGGCGTCAGCGGCAATCGCTCCAGCACCACGATCCGCGCCGGCACCATGTAGTCCGGCAGGACGGAGGACAACGCCGTCTTGAGCGCCGCACCATCCAGGGCTTCGCCACTGACATAGCCGACCAGCTGGCGGCCAGCGCCGGCCTCGCGCGCCACCACCACGGCCACGCGGACGCCCTGCTGCGCCTGTAGCCTCGCCTCGATCTCGCCGAGCTCGATGCGGAAGCCGCGGATCTTGACCTGGTGGTCGGCACGGCCGACATAGTCGAGCGCGCCGTCGGACCGCCACCGCGCCACGTCGCCGGTCCGGTACAGCCGCGCGCCGGGTGGACCGAACGGATCGGGGATGAAGCGCTCCGCCGTCAGCGCGCCGCGCCGCCAATAGCCGCGGGCCAGCCCGCTACCGCCGATATAGAGCTCGCCGGCAACGCCGACCGGCGCCAGGTTGAGATCAGCATCGAGAATGTTCAGCGTGGTGTTGCCGATCGGACCCCCGAGCAGCGGACGATCGTCAGTCGCATCGAGCCGATGGCGGGCCGACCACACCGTGGTCTCGGTCGGGCCGTACAGGTTCCAGACCTCGCCGGCCTGC